>JAZDIK010000055.1:0-29138 GCA_043805145.1 Pseudomonadota bacterium
GATCAATGTCAAAGAGCAAAAACTGAAACTGTTCCTGGACAAAATCCAGGTCGATGAATTTAACTACAAGCTACGCTGAATAACCGGGTGTCCACGATGTCCTGGCACGAAAATATGTCCACGATGTCTTGGCACTCAACAATTAAGAAATCCGGTCGGGATTGCTAGGAATCGCAGGAGGCACGCCTATGTTACAATTGTCGAACACATCTGCAGCAGGGATCAATCTTTTTTCAACGGGGCATAAAATAAATTCAGCAGGATCCGCAACGTCTCGGCAAGCTTTTCCATTAAGAAGTCCCCTATAGACGGGTTACAGCGCCTGTTCGACAGGGACGTACGGGAGGCCGAAGGCATCGGCGACGCCCCTGTACGTTAGTTTCCCCCGGATCACGTTGGCACCAGCACGGATCTCAGAATTCTCCCGCATCGCCTTCACCCAGCCTTTGTCTGCGATCTCCAGTGCATAAGGCAACGTCGCGTTCGTCAAAGCCAAGGTTGACGTCTGTGCCACCGCGCCCGGCATGTTCGCAACGCAATAATGGATGACCCCGTCCACCGTATAGACCGGATCCGCGTGGGTGGTTGCCTTCGAGGTCTCGAAGCAGCCCCCCTGGTCGATCGCCACATCCACCAGCACCGACCCCTTCTTCATCGTCTTGATCATTTCGCGGGTCACCATTTTCGGCGCCTTCGCCCCCGGAACCAGCACGGATCCGATCACCAGATCCGCCTCCTGAACCAACCGGCGGATCGTCGCCGCAGACGACATCAACAGAAAACAGTTCGCCGGCATCACATCACTCAGGTACCGCAACCTCGGCAAATATGAATCCACCACGTACACCTTCGCCCCCAAACCGCAGGCCATCTTCGCCGCATGTGTCCCCACCGTCCCGGCCCCGATCACCAGCACCGTCGCCGGCTCAACCCCCGGTACGCCGCCCAACAATATCCCCGATCCCCCGGTGGGACTCTCCAAATACTTCGCCCCTTCATGGACCGCCATCCGGCCGGCCACCTCGCTCATCGGCACCAGAAGCGGCAGCGACCGGTCCGGCCGCTGCACCGTCTCATAGGCGATCGCGATGCACTTGCTCTTCATGAGCGCCTTGGTCTGCTTCTCGTCCGCCGCCAGATGCAGGTACGTGAACACGATCTGGTCCTTCCGGATCAACGGGTATTCCACCGCCAGCGGCTCCTTCACGTGCATCACCATCTCCGCACGTGCGTAGATCTCCTTCGCCGTCTTCACCAGCTTCCCGCCCGCCGCCTCGTAGGCCTTGTCCTCAAAGCCGCTCCCCACTCCGGCGTTCTTCTCCACCAGCACTGTGTGGCCATGGCCCACCATCTCCTCCACTCCCGACGGCGTCATGCATACCCTGTTCTCCAACGTCTTGATCTCCTTCAATATCCCTACTAGCATGGCTGTTCCTCCTGTGGGGTCTTTATCCCCTCGGCATCGCGTTTCGACGACGCGTTTGCGTTTCCCTACAGCTCGCCCAAGGCGATGTCGAGAACTTCGATCAGGAAATCCACGTCGGCCTTCGTGATGCACATCGGCGGCTTGATCCGCAGCGTATTCCCGCGCAAGCCTCCCTTGCCGACCAGAAGCCCCAGATCCTTCGCCCGCTCGAACACCTGGGCGCATTCCTGGGTTGCCGGCTCCTTCGTCTTCCGATCCTTGACCAACTCGATGCCCGTCATGAGACCCCGGCCGCGAACATCCCCGATGAGATCGTACTTGCCCATGAGACCGCGAAAGCCTTCCAGCATGTAGCTTCCCACCACATGGGCGTTCTCTCGAATCTTCTCCCGATCGATCACTTCCAGGACCGCCTTGCCCATGGCGCAGGAAACCGGATTGCCGCCAAAGGTATTGAAATGAATCCGGCTCGTCATGGACTGGGCAATCTCCGGCGTCGTCACCACCGCCGCCAGCGGCGCCCCATTGCCGATCCCCTTGGCCATGGTCACGATATCGGGAACGACCCCATAGTTCTCGAATCCCCAGTACCGGGTTCCCGTTCGCCCGAAACCGGTCTGCACCTCGTCGGCGATGCAAAGACCGCCAGCGGCTCTGACCAATTCATAGGTCCGCTTCAGGTAGTCTTCGGGATACACGACGGTGCCGCCGACCCCTTGAATGGATTCGGCAAAATAACAGGCAACCTGGCCCGGCGTGGCATGATCGATCAGGTCCTTCACATCGGCGGCATATTTCTCGCCCGCCTTCGGATCATCATAACCCCAGGGACCCCGGAAAGGATTCGCGTTCAAGGCATGGTGGATGCCGACATTGTGCGGATAGTTGTATTTCCAGGTGCTGTGCGCCGTCAGACCCATGGTGGATGCACTGCCGCCGTGATAGGCATTTCGCAGGGCAATGATGTCATGGTTCCCCGTGTACAGCCGCGCCATCAGAATCGCCAGGTCGTTCGCTTCCGAACCGGAATTGACAAAATAGCAGACCTTCAGGTCGCCCGGCATCCGCTCCGCCAGCATCCGTCCATACTCCGCTATGACCGGATGAAGGTAGATGGTGGTCGTGTGCTGGAGCGTCTCGAGTTGTTCCCGGCCCTTCTGCGTCACATAGGGATGGCAGTGGCCCACGCTCACCGTCACGATGCCGGCGAAACCGTCGAGATACCGCTTCCCCTGCTCATCGAACAGGTATTGCATGGATCCGGCCACGATCATGACGGGCTTCTTGTAATAAGTCACCAAAGCCGGCGTCAGATAGCGGCGCCGCATGGACAACACATCATCGAGAGAAGGTCCCGCATAGGGCTTTGGCTGATGGTCACAGGGGGGCAATTCCGGTGCTTTCATGGCAACTCCTTTCTTTCCTGTCGCTTCTTTTCTATCGGTTTGTTCCCCACGCCCTGCTCATCCTTCTCCACCCATCCGCCCCCCACGTGCGGAGGATGGATGGGCGGAGCGAGGAGAGGGGAGAGAGAAAATGAATCCGGTCCGTCGGTCTGCGTGTTCCGCCGGGGCGTTCGATCCGCGGCGTTCTCGCGGATCATCCCCACCCCGGCAGGGATGCGGACCGCTTATTTGCGGGTGATGGTCCCCTCCCAGGTGCTGATCTTCTTTTCCTGCTTGTCCTCCTCGCTGAACCAGCGGGTGGTGACGCACTTCGCCTCCGTGTAGAAGGCCACGCCGTCCTTCCCCATCACGTGCAGATCGCCGAAGAAGGAATCCTTGTGCCCCGAGAAAGGGAAGTAGGAGATGGGCACCGGGATGCCGACGTTCACGCCCACCATACCGCCGTGGGTCCGACGGGCGAACTCCCGGGCATAGTAGCCGTTCTGAGTAAAAATGGCCGATCCGTTGGCAAAGCGGTTGCCGTTCATGATCGCCAGTCCCTCCTCGAAATCGGCCACCCGCTTGACGGTGGTCACGGGGCCGAAAATCTCGCAGTTGCCCACGGACATCTCGGGTTTCACCCGATCAAAAATGCTGGGACCGAGGAAATGGCCGTTCTCGAATCCGGTCACCACGGTGTCGCGGCCATCCAAAACCAGATCAGCCCCCTCCTCGACGCCCTTGGCGATCCAGTCCATGATGAATTTCCTGTGTTCCGCCGAGACGACAGGGCCGAGCTCCGTCGCCGGATGGTACGCACAACCCACTTTCCGGGCCTTCGCAAATTTCACCAGATAAGACATGAACTCGTCGGCGCAGGCCTCCTCGACGCACAAGGACGGCAGGGCCATGCAGCGCATGCCCGCGCACCCGAAGGTTGAGTTGATGATCCCCAAAGCCGATCGCTCCAGCGCCGCGTCCCGTAAAACCAGACCGTGGTTCTTAGCCTCGCACAGAGCTTGGACGCGCTTGCCATGCGCCGCCGCCGTGGAGTAAATGTGCAGGCCCACCGAGGTGGATCCCACGTAGGAAATGCCCCGAACATCTGGATGCCTCAAGAAGATCTCCGCCTCGTTGCGGCTGCACGTGAGCAGATTCACCACCCCCGGAGGCATGCCCGCCTCGATGAGCAGCTCCAGAACCCGCATCCCCGTCCCCGGCGGTAAACTCGACGCCTTCAAGACACAGGTGTTCCCCATCGTGATGCACAGGGGAATCATCCAGCCGAAGGGCACCATGGAGGGAAAATTGAAGGGCACGATCCCGGCGAAGACACCGACGGGCTCCCGGTACATGACGGTGTCATGGCCCGTGGAGACGTTCATCAGGGAATCGCCCTGCATTAGGATGGGCGCCCCGCAGGCCAGCTCCACCACCTCCATGGACTTGATGATGTCGCCCCGGGCCTCGTCCAGGTTTTTCCCCAGCTCCGTGGAAACCGACAGGGTCAGCTCCTCCAGGTGAGCCTCCAGCAGGCTCCGAAACCGGAACATCACTGCGGTCCGGTTCTGGACCGGCGTCGACGACCAGCCCGGAAAGGCCGCCTTCGCCGCCGCGATCGCGCTCTCCACCTCTTCGACGGTGCAGCAGGGCGCCTCGGCCATCACCTTTCCCGTGCTGCTGTCCGTCACGGACATGTATTTCTGCGTCTTCGACTCCTTCCATTCGTTGTTTACACAGTACTTCAAACGTCTGATTGGACTCATCTCATACTCCTTCAAAGAATTGATTTCAGACCGATGCCATGCGCGGCTATTTCACAAACCCAAAGAATCTTGGGACAATGAGCACCGTATCGGGAATGTAGGTGATGATGAGCAGCGTCACCAACTGTGTTACGAGATATCCCCAGTTTTCCTTAATAACCTCTTAGAACTTCACCTTTGCCAAGGCCGAGGTGATGAACATGAGCCCAGCCATAGGCGGGGTGTTCATGCCGATATTCAGATTGATCAGCATGACCAGGGCAAAGTGGGTTGGGTCCACACCGAGCTTCAGTGCGAGGGGGGCGAGAATGGGGCTAAGAAGGACGACATTGGGGATGATCTCCAGGATCATACCCATGAAAATCAGGAAGACATTGATCAAGGCCAACATGATGTACTTGTTTTCGGTAATAGAAATGAAAAATTTTGCCAGATTTTGAGGCAGATGGATATCGGTAATCAGGAATCCCACCTGGGAAGCCGTACCAATGATAAGGAAAATCACCGCTGTAACCACCATACTCTCGAGTATCATGGGGGCGAGATCTTTGATCTTCACAGTGCGCGTGATGAAAAATCCGAGGATGAATGCATAGAGTACAACCAGGGCCGCGGCTTCGGTGGGTGTTGCGATACCGAAAATGATGCCTCCGAGGATGATGAGAGGGGCCATGAGCGCCGGCAGACTCCTGGTAAACGATTTACCCAGTTCGAAGAGGGTAGGACGCTCGCGGAATTTTGGGTAGTTCCGCTTTCTGGCAATGAAATACGTATAGATCATCAGTCCGCCGGCCATGATGACGCCGGGAACGATACCGCCCAGGAACAGGGCAGCAACTGACTGACCCATGATATGGGCATAGATGAGCATCACGAGACTAGGCGGAATGATGGGGCCGAGGACAGCCGCCGAAGTGACCACAGCACACGCAAACGGTCTCGAATATCCGTTTTTTTCCATGGCGGGGATCATGATGGAACCGATGGCCGCCACATCCGCCATAGCTACCCCGGTCAATCCGGCAAAGAGCATGCTGGCCACAATGGTCACGTGGGCAAGCCCACCTTGAATGTGTCCCACGAGGGTCTTGGAAAATTCCACGAGGGCGTCGGTGATGCCGGTTTTGTTCATCAAGGCTCCCGACAGCATGAACAGAGGCATGGCCATGATGGTGAAGCTGTCGCAACCTGACACCATCTTTCTTGCGAGAACCAGCAGGTGATGCGGCTCCCAGAACAGATAGACGCCACCTACGGCAACGATTCCAAGGACATAACCGATCGGAATTGCGAGACCGACAAGAACAAAAAATGCTAGGATCAATAGTATGCCCATATGATTCCTCCTGATATGCTAATCAGATTCTGCGCCTTCCATGCGGAGGGCGATGTTCTTGTCCACAAACCCGGCGGCGGCGTCCTCAATGGTCATCAGGATCAGAAAGATCAATTGTAACAAGCAAGTGATAGGTGTGATGATGAAGAGCCAGGCCATGTTGAAACCCATGGTGGGCGACTCCTGCATGCTCACCAGCTCGCAGACCTCGATCCCCTTGACGATCATCACCAAAAGGAACCCCGCCATGAGGACACGGCATAGGATATCGGAGAAAATCCGTCCGCCCTTCCGCATTTTCACCAAGAAAAAAGTGATGCCGATATGGAGGCCTCGTGGCAGTGCCAGCCCAATTCCCAGACAACCTGAATAGATCATAGTATCGCGACCCAACTCCTCGGTCCAGAAGGGGGGGCTTGACGTTAGCAATCGGGAAAAGATCCCCAAGAGGGTGACAAGAACCATCATGGAACCGAAAAAAATCACCCCGTATCCCACCAGTTTCTGCAGGATCCGATCCACCTGCTTTGCGTAGCGCGCAACCTCTTGCATGATCATCCCGTCCTTTCAGTAACGGTTGCATTCCTGAGTGTGGGGCACCCGTCGTATCGGTTCATACGGATGCCCCATACCCGGGATAGTGACTGCGAATACTACTGGTTTCTGATCTTCTGAACCTCGGCCAGGGCCTTGTCCACCAAGTCGTTGTTCAGTTTCTTTTTCACCCACTGGATATAGGCCGGCTGACCGATCTTGCGGAATGACTCTTTTTCATCATTCGTCGGAAAGTACACCTGCATTCCCGCCTTGGTAAGTTCTTCATAACCAACGATGTTTTTCACACGAACGATACCACGGCCGGCCCACTTGGCTTCCTCCATGGCATTCAGAACAACCTTTCTGTACTTCTCCGGCAAACTCTGAAACCACTTTTCACTGACGAACCATTGCAGGGAGCCATAGTAGTGGCCCAGGGCTGTGGCATATTTTTGGACTTCCCATAACTTCGCCCAACTAATAATACCCACACCGTTGGACTGACCATCCACAACACCTGTTTGAAGGGCTGAGTACAATTCCTCCCAAGGTATTGGAGTAGCGCTCACACCAAGGGCGCGCCAGAACATCAGACGACCTTCCTGTTCAATATCCCGCATTTTGATCCCCTTAAGATCGGCCGGGGTCTTGATCGTCTTTTTGCTGTTGGTCAACACCACGAATCCACCGCCATCATCCGTCTGACCGATGAAGCGAATCCCTTTGGATTTGATCGTGCCTTTCATGACGTTGGCCACAAAGTCGCTGTCATAGAAGTCCCAGGCTTCGCGGTGGCTAAAGAACATGAAAGGGATGTTCAAGGCAAAAAAATCAGGGACAAATTTGGTAGTGGCGCCTATGGATGGACATGCAATTTGAATAGCACCCGTCTGCAGTCCTTCCATGGCCTCGGTCTCGTTTCCCAACTGGCTGTTCGGATAGATGGAAACCTTGATGTCCCCGCCGGTGTTTGCTTCGACGATATTTTTGAACACAACGGCAGCCGGGTAGCCGGAATCCTTATACAGGTCTTCCGCGTGAATGAGGGAGATCTTACAGGTGAATTTCTGTGCCGCAGCCGGCACGACCACAATGACCGACAGGATCATTCCAATAACGACATACATACAGATTTTCTTCATTTTTTATCCTCCTTTGTTGGTTGTTATGTTCATTGGGCGAATCACCTCACCGCTTCCAGCAGTTGATCGCGTGTCATTCCGGCAAAACCGAGTCTTCCCAACGTGACCCCTTCGTTCATGAAATCGCGCTTGAGCAGAAAGCCGGACAGGGCGATGATGGCGTCCGCTGCGGGCGTGGGGACTCCCAAAGCCTTGCCAAGACTCGAATACAGAACCAATCCGTTGGAGATGTCTTCAGTGAAATATCGTGAGTCCAGGCTCATTGGTCCCTTGATTTTCGAAAAGACCGGACTTGTGTTGTATTTGATGTGAATCGGTTCCGGTCCGGGCAGCAGGTAGCCGCGCTTGATACGGGCTGTCGTACTTTCATCGAGCTGATACCCGAAAGCACGGCCCAGGGCCAAGCGCTCTTGATCGACCTGGAGCAGCACATTCACCGTATGTTCCGTGATCCCCTCAACATACAGCCAGAACTCGCCTTTGGAGTACTCGATGCGTCCGGCATTGAGAAGGCTCAGCCCCGCATGCACTTCGGGATTGCCGTTGATCAGGGTTGTCCCCCATACGTTGTCGATGGGCAGCACTGTATCGTATATCTGCTGGCAGGGATCGATGAGCGAAGAAGTCCGATGGCCCGGATATGCCGAAAAATAAAACTCCTTGACGCGAAGCGACAATTCAACCTCCCCCAGCTCCGGGAAGGCCCTGGTCCCGTAGGCTAGCGTGCTGAACTCCCCGATCCGAAAATCCTTATGAATACCCATGTCCCGAGCGGTTTTGACAAAGCGCACCGAGGTCATGCAGGCTGCATTGTGCATCACAATGATCTGTTCTTCACCGATATGGGGCGCACACACCATGGCGAACTCCTCCACCCAGGTGGCGGGAATCGTTACCAGCAAGAGCTGCGCACCATCCAACGCCTCTTGGATATCGGTTGTCAACACGTCAATTTTGGCTTTTTTCTCTCCATTAGCCTCCTTCAAGACAATCTCACCGTTGCGCGTTTTCAGCAATTCGATATTGCGCGGGAATTTCGGCAATTCGAATAAACGCACATCAAATCCCCGTATTGTTAGGTCTGCGGCTGCCGTGATTCCACCATTACCCGCACCCAGTATCGCTACTCTTTTTATGTTCATCTAATGGCACTCCTTCCTTGCCGAGAACAAGTCAAGTGCCTTATATTACAGCTAAATTAGCACTTGAGTGAGATGATAAATAATCACAGATTGTCATTTATAATGAGCCAGCGAATCGCATAGCCAAGTACCATCAATAATTATGCCAACGCACAGTATATGCCTTCGCATATTGTTATAATTATTCAATATTATGATGAAAATGTCTGTTTGCGTGAGTTATTAAATGAGGAGGACAGTTAGGAGGGCTCAATTATATTGTAATAATAATTTACAATAGCAAGTGCGGAGTAGTGATAACATTTTTAATACACTATTAATTTTATATGCGTAAACATATGTTACATGTAAAGATTAATTACGATCTGAATTTAAAGACAGAAATGTCACGACACCGTTAGGGACCGAAGAAGGCCGTATTTCTTCATTTTCCTGTACAGGGTGGGTCGACTTATCCCCAATGCTTGCGACGCCTGTGCAATATTATAATCTAAATCCTTCAGGGTATCATTGATAGCCTTTTTCTCTGTAAGTGTCAGTAGTGCCTCAGGGGTTTCATTAGATGCGATCCTCAGCATTGGCTGTTTCAGGAATGCCAAGTGTTCCTGTGTAATGATTTCTTCATCGACAACATTTAATAATCGCTCGATAACGTTTTCTAACTCTCGTACGTTTCCCGGCCAGCGATATTTTAATAAAACCTCTTCAGCTTCGTGAGATAATGAAACAACAGGGCTTGAAAGGATGAGTCGCCGACGGTTCATAAAGTGACGTGCCAGTTGGAGGATGTCTTCTTTCCGATCACGTAATGGCGGTATATGAATCGGAAAAACATTCAACCGATAAAAAAGATCTTTGCGAAAGCCGCCTTGATGACAGGCTTCCCTGATATCGATGTTTGTAGCCGCGATGATCCTCACATCTACCTTAAGAGGTCTGTGCTCACCGATACGGACAACCTCACCGGACTGCAATACCCTTAATAGCTTGACCTGCATATCCATGGGCATATCTCCGATCTCGTCTAGGAATACGGTTCCACCCCGAGCAAGCTCGAATTTTCCTGGACGTCCACTCTTAGCAGCCCCGGTGAATGCCCCTCCTACATAACCAAAAAGTTCACTTTCAAGAAGTTCCCGGGGAATTGCCCCGCAATTGATCGTCACAAAGGGACAATTCGAAAATTCACTGTGATTGTGAATCCCTTGCGCAAAGAGTTCCTTGCCGGTGCCTGTCTCGCCAGTGATTAGAACCGTTGAGCGACTCCTAGTGGCTTTTATGGCAAGCTTCCGAACTTGTTGAATCGCTAAGCTTACGCCGATGATATCCTGGAATGAAAACATGGCCCGTGAGCCAGCCATTTCGTTCACCAGCTTGTGAATCCGGTTTATTTCATTGAACTCAATAACATAGCCTCGGCATTCCCCATACGGCTCTTGAATGGAACGGATCGTGGCCATTATCTGGATGGACCCCTTGCCGGGTATCTTGAAAAAGAACTCACGGTCAATGTACTCGGTCCCGTCATGCAACGGGTCATCCCCAGCGACGCCCTCTCCTGTAAGATCTCGGATGGAAGAACCGATGATGTTGCTTCCTTTTAGGATTTCCTGACCATGATCGTTCATCTCGGTCACGATTCCTTTGTGGTCCAAAACAATGATTCCGCTTTTCATTGATTGAAGTACTGCTTTCATAGATTGATTTTGAATTCGGAGCTCATTGGATTTTTTTAAAATTCCTAATTCATTTTCAATGGATCGTGCCGCCGTAATCATCATTCCTAAAGTGTGAGAATGCATAAGTGTTGCATTCCCTGTCGTTACAATGACGCCAAGCATGTTCTTGTTATCATCAAAAATAGGTGCAGCGGAGTTGGTAAAAGGATAGCCTCGTTTGCAGAAGATTTCTTTCTCAGTAATTTGAACGGGTATATGTCTTGCTACGGAAAGAGCGATCGCCGTGGTACCGACATCCTGCTCTGACCACCGGAAGCCGATAGCACAATTGACCCTTGCCAGTTGTTTCTGAATAGCCGGATCTCCGACCATGTGTAAAATATAACCTTCATGATCAGCTAGAATTAATGCAAAACCGCCGCCGCTTATAATCTTGTATAAATTGTTTAGATTCCGTACGGTAATGTCATAGAATGATCGGATCCTATTCTTTCGAATTTTAATTTGTTTCTCGGTTAAAGAAACATGGCTTGGAGCGATACTTGAATTTGGGTCGATGCCATATTGTCTTGAGCGTTCATGCGATTTTCGGATCTTTTCCTTAAGAACACCGTAGGGTATGGAAAAGAAATAGTCTTTATAAGAAGAGGAAAACTTCTGATCACACATTGCAGGGCCCTTCTTTTTGCCGTAGCGTTATTCCTTTTGAGACGTCCCATTCTTGGGATGATGCATGCCTTGCCTCCGTTGTCTTATTCACAGTCATCCGAGTTAGGGTCATTTTATTGTGTCACGACTCGGCCCGCTAATATTAGCATGGTAATCATCTGAAATCAACGGCACAAGGGGACCACAGCACAAGGGGACCATAATCCACCACCAACTTTTGGATGGATGGGTTTTCATACATTTGTGACTCATTCTGTCCGTTTCGCGGCGGCGGCGGTGGATCGGGACGGGTTCGGGAAATTTTTCGCCGCCGGCGAACATCTCTTCTAAATAACCAGCACTTCGCTCAGCGTCGGGTGGGGGATGATCCACTCTTCGAGCTGCCGGCGATCGAGGCCCGCGGCCATCGCCAGGCTCAGGGATGCGACGAGTTCGCCGGCCTGATCGCCGGCGATGGTCGCCCCTGCCAGTCTATCCCGATCAAAGAGGATTTTAACGAACCCGGGGCCCAGCAGTGCGGTCCGGGCGGTGATATTGGCGGCGAAATCCGTCCGGTGGACCTCGACGGCGATCCCTTTTCGCCGGGCCTCCTCCTCGGTCAGCCCGACCCGGGCAATCTGGGGATGGGTGTAGACGACGGAGGGAACCGCGTCTTCCGAATAGCCAATCTCATGACCGCCGCAGAGATTCTCGGCCAGGACTTTCCCCTGCCGCATCGCCCGATGGGCGAGCATCATCCCGCCGGTGACGTCGCCGACGGCAAAGATCCCGGGAACGTTCGTCATCTGCCGCTCATCGACGGCCACTCCCCGCCTGTCGTAGCGGATCCCCAGCGCGTCCAGTTCCTCCCCGCAAAGCCGGGGCCTTCTTCCCGTACAGACCAGCGCGTAGTCCGCGGAGAAATCCAGGGTTCCGGCCGGCTGGATTCCGTGGGAACCTTCGCCATCCTGGCCCGGCGGATGTCCGCCCGGAGGTTCCTGCGCCTGACGAGTCTCCGCAATGAGCGCATCCGGAACGGCATGCAGTTGCACCCCCGAACCGCTCTCCCGGATCGTCTCCATCCGCATGCCCGTGTGGACGGCAACCCCCAGTTTTTTCAACTCCCGCGTCAGCAGCGCCGCCGCCTCACCCTCCTCGCCGGGAAGAATCCGTTCCATCATTTCGATCAGCGTCACCCGGACGCCCAGTTCGGCGAATAGCGTCGCGAATTCGACGCCGATCACGTTTCCTCCGACGATGAGAAGGTTTCCGGGCAAGGTCTGCAGCGACAGGAGGCCGTCGGAGGTCAGTATCCGCTCCCCCGGCTGCACAAACGGCGGCAGGGCCGGTTCCGATCCCCAGGCGATCACGAGGTTCCGGGCAGAGATGCGTTCGCGGCGGCCGTCCGGGGATCTCCATTCGACCTCTCCCGGGGCGACGATCCGCCCCTCCCCGCTTTTCATCTCCACGCCGCTCTCCGTCAGGGATTTCTGAACACCCAGCGCGGAGATTTTCACGATCTGCTCCTGGTGCCGTTTCATGGCGGCATAGTCGAAGGAGGTCTCTGCCACGCGCACGCCCATCCGGCCGAGTTTCTTCAGCTCCGCGTAACGCCGGCTGCACGCCAGGAGCGCCTTGGTGGGAATGCATCCTCGGTGGGTACAGGTCCCGCCCCATCCCTGCCGCTCGACGATCGCCGCCCGCGCCCCGAGCCTCGCCGCCCGAACCGCCGCCGCATGGCCGCCCGGCCCCGCCCCGATCACCAGGATATCAAATGCCTCCGGCATGAAAGTCCCCTCCCCCATATGTCGATAGATAAGATTCGATATTACACATTAACATCATACTATTTTTATGTAAACGAAAAAATAAAAAAAAATATTGACAAATAACGCAATGTCCGATATGAATTTTTGCAAGAGGAAGGAAGATCAAGTTCGGAGAAGATTTGGACTATTGACGATCACTTTCTATTCCCCGAGCAAGTATCACAATTCTCAATATTGATGCTGGAACACATCAAGTCCGACTATGATTATGGACCGTGTGCAAGGAGGGTCTTTGACTTTGATGATCTTCGCACGAGGGCAACTTGAAGGGCTGCGAAGCCGCATGACTCGGAAAGCACTGTCCGCAGGCATTCATCGGGTCCATGCACCACCGCAAGACGCTCAATACGATGCCCGGGCTGCGGGTAAGGTCCGTTTTGAACAACGGGATACCGCCCACCGATTGAGAATTCTTCGGGAAGTTGCCGATTTCTCCCTGTTGTCTCGTCCCTCCGGAGGAACAATCGGATGCTTTGGACAGGATCACGGCCAGAATGGCCAGTCCATCAAGCACCCTGAAGAGCGAAGTTTCAACACAGAGACCACTCCCCCCCTTTCTAAAAAGTTCAGATACGCGGGCCGGGTTGCTGGCCGTCATACTGTTTCGGTTCCCGAATACATCGAATATCATCCAGCAAAAACAATGCCGTGCGAAGATGACGCAGAATTATATAAAATGGTGTCAGGTGCAACATGGATTGAAGTCGAAAACCATTGAAAAATAGAGGAATTGACCAATGACAAAAAACAAACCCACTGACGGAATCATTGGAATCGGACTGTTCATTTTAAGTGTCATAATGTACTTCATCATAATCCCAAATCAAATAGCGAATGTAGAGTATGGTGCCGGCAGTTTGCTTCCATCGTTTTTTCCGAAGGTGGCCATCGGCATCATCGGAGTTTTATCCATTTTACTGATTGTGGAGGGCTTCGTCTATAACCGTCAGGGACAGCAGTCATTAAGCTTTGGCCCCAAAGCTCTCAGCATCATTCTCTTTTTAATCGGGTACGCCATCGGTATTGAAATCATCGGCTACCTTGCGGCAACCGGCATATTTCTCTTTGCACTGATGCTTTACCTCAGCAGAGAGAATTGGGGGAAATATCTTGTTATTATTGTAATATTCTTAGCGGTTAATTACTTGTTTTTCGAAAAGATGCTCAATCTCGTTCTACCAAGAGGCTATTTATTCGAATGAAAAGGAGGTCATAAGCATTATGGTGCCCGGACTGATGGAGGGGATCGCCTCCGTACTGCATTTTAAGGTAATAATCGCCATTGCGACTGGCGTCGGTATCGGGATCATCCTGGGGGCTATTCCCGGGCTTACGGCGACCATGGGCATCGCGATCGTTATCCCCTTTACATTTTACATGGATCCCGTGCTCTCGATCGGCATGCTGATCGGCGCATACAAGGGTGGAATGTATGGCGGGTCCATCTCCGCGATTCTGATCGGCACGCCGGGACACGACTCCGCCGTGGCCACGATCATGGATGGGTTTGCGATGACCAAAAAAGGAATGGCCGGCAAGGCGCTCAAGATGGCCCTTTACGCCTCCCTTTTTGGTGATATGACCAGCACTTTGGCATTGATTTTTCTGGCCCCGATGCTGGCTCTCGTTACCATCAAAATCGGCCCAGGGGATTTTTTCGCGCTAATCATCTTCTCTCTGACCATCATCGCCAGCATGAGCGGAGAGTCAGTCGTCAAAGGTCTGATTTCAGCGGCCTTCGGGATGCTTGTGGCCACGATCGGGCTGGATCCGGTGTTCGGAGTCCGCCGCCTTACTTTCGGGTTCACCCCCCTGGACAGCGGGATAGAACTCATGCCCATGCTGATTGGCCTGTTCGCCCTTCCCGAGGTGATCGAACAGCTTGAGAACCCCCTATCCCGAATGACTGCCTCCGTGGTGGCACCAAAGCACCGGGATGACTCTCGCGTGACTTGGGAGGACTTTAAACGGTCTATTAAAAGCTTGCTGATCGGCAGTGGTATCGGCATCGCCATCGGAGCTATTCCGGGAATCGGCTCGTCGGTCTCCTGCTGGCTAGCCTACACAACCTCTCGCAATCAATCCAAGAATCCTGAAAAGTGGGGAACGGGCATCGTAGAGGGGGTGGCCGCCCCGGAAGCCGGCAACAACGCGGTTGTCGGAGGAGCGCTCATTCCCATGTTAACACTGGGGGTGCCCGGCAGCGTTCCGGTCGCCATCCTGATGAGTGCCTTTCTGATTCAGGGTCTTATGCCCGGACCCATGATCTTTAAGGAGGCGCCGGTTGTCGTCTATGGTATTTTCACCAGCCTGTTCATGTCCAATATTCTACTCTTGGTCCTCGGCCTTCTGATCATCAAGTATATGGCACTTTATTTTACCAGAGTGCCCAAGGTGATCTTGTTCCCGACTATTATCAGCTTCTGTTACATAGGAGCCTACGCTTTGTATCAGAACATGCTCGACATAAAAATCGCTCTTGTTTTCGGCATTTTGGGATACCTGATGCGGAAATATAAATTTGGCGCTGCTCCGTTTATGATCGCGATGATTCTCGAACCGTTTTGCGAGCGTTCCCTCCGGCAGTATATGCTAATGACCCGCGGCGATTTTCTCAGTATCTTCACCCACCCGATCGCCGACATTTTTTTCGTCCTCACCATTGTCACGGTATTTGTTGCAATCAGGCAGCGTCTACGCGGTACGGCAATGACGCAAACGATTTAACGTTTTAAAGGCGGCACATCGGAGTAATAAGTCAAAACGCTGTTCGGAATCGGAGGTCAAACCATCCAAAAAATGAAACAACCGCTTCACAAACAATCAAAAGGAGGAAAAAACATGATGAAAAAAGGGATTCTGGTATTCATGGCAGTTTTATGCTGTGGGATGCTCATCGGCACGAATTTATCCGCCGCTGATTTCCCCCAGAAGGCAATTACACTGTATATTCCTTACTCTGCAGGCGGATCGACCGATACCTCCGCACGGGTTCTGGCATCCGCGGCAGAAAAAATTCTGGGCCAGCCTATTACCTGTGTTAACAAAACCGGTGGCGGCGGCACCGTGATGTTGAGCCTTTTGAAAAATCAAAAGCCCGACGGGTATACGATTGGCGTGCTTCCGGACTCCGCACTGACCAGGACGCCCCATATACTGAACGTCGAATATTCCTTTAAGGATTTCGATTACATCATGAAATATGGTCTCTATACCATGTTTTGTGTCGTAAACGGAGACAGCCCCTACAAAACATTCAAAGATTTTGTCGAATATGCCAGAAAGAACCCAGGCAAGGTTTCCTACGCAACACCGGGAGCCATGGAAGCTGGAGCCCTGGCTCTTTACTATGTCGGCAAGATCGAAAAAGTACAGTGGAATATGGTCCCTTTCCCCGGATCAGCAGAAGGGATGGTTGCCCTGTTCGGCAAACATGTTGATGCATGGTCGGATGCAGGCGGCGCGGAAACCCACATGGCCGAAGTCAAAGCAGGCAAGCTGAGGGTGTTGGCGGCCTACATGGGATCAAGATCCCCGGCGCTGCCCGATGTGCCGACTCTAAAAGAATTGGGTTACGACTTTGCTATCAACTCCGGCATCGGATTCTGCGGACCTACCGGCATTCCGAAGGATAGGTTGAAATTGCTCGAAGCAGCCTTTATCAAGGCAGCCGATTCGCCTGAATTCAAGAAAGTGACAGAAAGGCTGATGATGCCGACCGTGAAGCTGGACGGTAAGACGTTCTTGGAATCCATGCAAACCGATCATGTCGCTCTGGGTAAGTTGCTGAAAGATATTGGTGTCCAGAAAAAGTAACGTTTTTATTTAATCAGCGTGTTACGGTGCACCAGCGGGTGGCCTGAATGGCTCCTCCTGGTGTACCGTACCGTTCCTTGGTTCTCGGAACTGGCAAAGTAATAGCAAGCCAAGGGGATATTGGTTAGAGACCCACAAACGTAAAATACCAACCGCTGAGTCTTTGACGTTTTTCCCGGAGTTGAAAATGCAGCAGGAATGTTATCGATATGTTAAGGGGCATTGTGGATGGGACTCGGTTACGTTGCTCTATGGTGAAGAGATTCCCGAGGGAGAAGAGCACCGGATCGCTCACACCTTGTTCGAACCGCCTTGCAGCGGCGGCGTGGAAATCGGATTCCTGTATCCCCCGAAAGGGGAGGAGAATGTCCGGCTGCGGATCATCGATTCCACGACCCGCACCTGGCTTCCGATGTGCGGCGGTATGAGCCAGGTGATCGGGTTGGCGGCTTTCAACACTTCTCTGCAAGATAAGTTTAATATAGCAAAGCGTCTTCCGTCCTCCCGTATAGATGTGCTGACTGACTCAGGTCTCGTTCCGATTGAAGTGACCTTCGATGGGGACCGTGTCGGCAGCGTGACCACCCACATGGCAGATTATGCTCGATTCCTCTATCAGGACGGCGTCCATCCCGTGACCGTCAGGGGTATCCCAGCCATGAAAATCGGATATTTCCTTGTCTTCAAGATGGACGACCTGAAACGTGCATATCCGGAAATGGAATTCGGCCATCGTCGCCCGGGGCCTCCTCTGGAGCTTCTGGGAGCCATACAGCAGGAATATCTGCACGAGAGGCACATAGAAGCTTCCACGTTGTACAGCATGATCTACGATCTTCATCCGGAAGATGGTGGAAACGCCCGGATATTTACCCGTTTTTTCAAGGGCAAAGGGGTGCCGCAGTCGACCCCACTGGAGGCCCAGTGCGGTACGGGGACGATAGCCGTCGGCATAGCCATGGCGGAAAAGGGGGAGCTTCCCTTCACCGGAGCGCGGGGACGGGTCGTTTTTGAGTGGGGTAGCCAGCACCTGACGCAGGATCCATACGGGGCGAGGAAGTCTTTTCTGGATATGGAGTTGGTCAAGGGACGTATCGTATGGGCCGGTTTTGGCCACAATGTGGTTGAGCTTCAGTCCGAGGGAGCGGTTTACCTGCCGTCATTTCAGCATAAGCTTTTTTAGAAGGAGGGCTGCACGAAAGCAGCGCGAGACCATCATTGTTGAGCCCGTTATTAGCTCATTGAGGTGAGAAGCATCTTAACCGAAATGGTCGCCCGGGGGAAATATGCCGGTCCCAAATATGAGGGCTGAGTGCAGCGTGACAGCGTAACTATCGAGTCTTTTAAGTAGTTAAAAGAAATGGGAGGGTTTTACCGATGGATTCAATAATGTTGATTGGTTCTGCTGGTAGTGTGGCACACGACATGCTTTATCTCATGGCTTCAATGGGCCGTCCCATGAAAGTGGTGGCAGCGGATTTCGACGCTGCTAAGGGCACTTATGAAGTCGAGGAAAGTCTTCATATTGCACACAACCTAGGATTGTATCCCGATTTCAGCTTCAGAAAAATTGACCTTTTCAATATCGAGCAGACGGCTGAATTGATGAACGATATAAAGCCGAAGGTCATCTGTAACCTTGCCAGCTTGGGATCATGGTGGATAACGCGTCTTCTGCCGGATAGCGAGTACAAGAAAATCGGTCCGATCGGTCCGTGGTTGCCGAACCATCTGACTCTAGCCTACAAATTGATGAAAGCCGTCAAGATGACTGGCCTCGATATCAAAGTCGTGAACGGAGCTTTCCCTGATGCGACCAACGTGGTTCTGTCCAAAGTCGGGTTAGCACCGACTTGCGGGGGCGGGAACATGGACATCGGATTACAAAGGTACAAAAGAATTATTGCCAGGGAAAGAAAAGTTCCCTTCAGCAATGTAACCATCTATGGCGTTGGCCATCACGGTACATTCTATACCGCACGTTATAACGGTCCCTTCTGGGTTAAGATTATCGTTGAAGGCATGGATGTGACCTCTGAATACCCGAACGAAAAATTGGCCCAGATCTACCGGGATGCAGGGTATGCCGCAACAGTTCAATTTGCTGGTGCATTGGTGGACCAGATGAAGACAGCGGCCAGTTTCCTGAATAATGTTCTCGGTATATACTACGACACTCACAAAATCCATGAATCGGTGCCTGGTCCGGAAGGACTGCCGGGCGCTTATCCGGCTCGAATGACAGCCGAAGGTGTGCAGGTTGTCCTGCCCGGAATCAGCCGTGAGGAGGCGATAGAGATCAATAAGGCTGGTGGGCGGATTGACGGGATCGAAGAGATCAAGGATGATGGTACGGTCGTTTACTGCGATCAAAATGTTGAGAATATGCGTCAGGTGGTGGGATACGAATGTAAGCAGCTCAAGCTCGAAGAGAGCGAGGAGAGGGCCAAGGAGCTAAATACACTTTTGAAAAAGGTGTATGAAAAATACAAAGTGTAAGGGAATTTGAAGCAGTTGATCGATGGACCTGCCTCCGGTTGATAAGCACCACTCCATTTCAAGAATGGGCCATTGACCGGGGGCAGCTCGAACAACTCATAGCCATGAATCCCTCCCGGACAGAATCCACCTCAAAAGTTTTGCTTTGAGATGAACCGTTTTGTTGTCATCTATGGTGGCCTTCAGGGTTCCTGAAAAGTGGCCGCCATCTCCAGATATGGATGTACAGGATCGATTCGGCCGTACATGAAATCCCTCTCGATTTTACCAGGCCAGCCGTCCACCATCTACGGCGAGCACATGACCCGTTATGAAATCCGACGCGGGAGATGAAAGGAAAACAGCCGCCCCGATAAGGTCTGCGGGAGTTCCTCTTCTCTTCATGGGAATCCATTGTACTTTTCTGAACTCCTCTGACTCTGGAAGAGGGATCTTCATGGGGCTTTCAAGGGCACAGGGAGCGATTGCGTTTACATTAATGCGGTATCCGGCCCATGCAACGGCCAGCGCTCTTGTTAAATTTTCTAATCCTCCTTTCGATGCGTCATAGCATGCGCTCAGCGGAATGGGCGAGGCCCGGGACCCAGAAACGGAAGAGATATTGATGATCTTGCCCCCGCCCTGCGCTTTCATCATCTTCCCGGCCGTTTGAGAGCAAAGAAATGCCCCTTTCAGGTTCGTATCCATGACACGATCCCATACCCGTTCCGTTATCTCTTCCGGGCCTGAAGGAATAAAAATCCCCGCGTTGTTGATCAGAACATCGATCCGGCCATATTGCTCCATGGTTCTCTCGAATAGGTTTTGGACATCTTTCCTTTTTGTCACGTCCACCTGAACAGAAGATAGACGCCCATTTCGCATGCTATTCCGCGAAATAATGAGATCCATCTGTTCCTTATTGCGTGAAGCCATTATAACTTCTGCCCCTAAGGCAGAAAATGCCAAGGCAAGGGTCTCCCCCACACCTCTGCTCGCCCCGGTGATCACAACGACTTTTCCCTTGATGCAAAAGAGTTCTTGAAGTCGTATCTCGCTCGTCAGGCTGACAAATGAATCAAGTGCACTCATATTTCGTTAAGATGGATATTGCTCAAAACACCCAGAACACTCCTTTACCTGTGTGAATTTTGTATTTTACCTTAATCGAGAAGTTGTTTAAAAATCAAGTCCATAATCGGCTTATATCAAACTAATCTCTCAAACAAACCTCATGTTTCCAAGGTGTAATACCTCAAAATAACCATACCAGAAGTATTCAGGGACTCCATCGATGTGATATTCATGGCCGGGAACCAGCCAGAAAATGAGCCATTGCGTTTACAGAAAGACTTTAGTACATTTATCCTAAATGCATACAATAAAATTTGGCATCTCCCGATAGGGACTGGCGATGGCCTGCGCAAAATTTATCTTGTTTCGAATGACAGAATCGTTGAAGATACAAGAAAGTACGAGATGGTAGACATGTTTAAAAAAGTGGAAACCAAATTTGGCCCATGTATTGAAAAAAATTGCGCCTATTGCTGCAATCCTGTAAAAGTTTTTAGATTTTTCCCGGACGATAAGATTCCTACTGATGAGGAGGGTAAAAAAATTTGGAAAGAACGGGAAGAAACGTTCATACCAAAAAGTTATATTGATAAAGTTAGGTTGAAAACTTATGATTGTATATATTTTGATAAATCAACCGGAAAATGCATACAGTATGATAAAAGACCCGAAATATGTAGAAAAGTTAGCTGTATAGACGAAAATTGTTTCGCAACTATTGACGAACAACATCAAAAGATACTTGACTCTGAATTTATAGTTGTAAAACCCATTAGGAGGTATCATGAGTAGGTTAAACCTTGGCGTAATTTTTGGGGGTAGATCAGCAGAACATGAAATATCCCTTATCTCGGCGAAGAACATCATCAATGCCGCAAATAAAAAAAAATACAATATTTATCCAATAGGCATCAATAAAAAAGGAGAGTTTTTGGCCTATTTGGGGAAAGATTATATCCTGGATTGTAAAGATGTAACAAAAGTTAGATTAAATACAAATGGTGTACCGGTAACTTTCTCTTTTGGGCAAAGCCGAGAACTGATTGGGATTGTAGATAAAAATTTTAAATTTAAACTGGATGTCGTCTTCCCGGTTTTACACGGTACGTATGGTGAAGACGGCACAATCCAGGGACTTTTTGAGATAGCAAATATCCCTTATGTTGGCGCCGGTGTCAGTGGGTCAGCCATCGGCATAGATAAAGAAATAGCAAAAAGAATTCTTGAAAAATCCGGAGTGAACATCGCAAAATTTTCAGTTTTCAATATTTACGAACAAGAATTAATCTCCTTCTCTAAGTTAGCCTCGCAGTTGGGATTGCCCTTTTTTGTTAAGCCGGCGAAGGCAGGGTCATCTGTTGGCATTTACAAAATCAAAGACGAAAAGAATTTCTCCGAAAAGGTAAATGATGCATTCAGGTTCAGTAGCAAAGTCCTTTTTGAAGAAGCTATCGCTGGCCGTGAAATTGAGTGCTCGATTCTGGGTAATGATAATCCAATCGCCTCACTGCCGGGGGAGGTTATCCCGAATCATGAGTTTTATTCGTATGAGGCGAAATATGTGATTGAGGATGGCGCCAAGTTTAAAATTCCCGTCAGACTCGCAAACAAATTGATAGGAACCATACAGGCGGATTGTATAAAGACATATAAATTACTGAATTGTGAAGGAATGGCGAGGGTTGACGGTTTTCTCACAGAAAATAACGAATATGTCTTCAATGAAATCAACACGATCCCGGGTTTCACATCAATCAGCATGTTTCCCAAACTATGGAATGTGAGCGGAATTCACACGGATGATCTTATTGATCGTCTTATTCAATATGCAATTGAAAGATTCAACAGGGATAAAAACATAAAAACATCATTTGTATAACCTGTAAAAGTTAGGGACTCGCCCTACAGTTAGAGAGAAAAATGGCAGTCAGTCTTCTCTTCGGTTAAGATGTTTTTCTTAAAAGTACCAACATATTTCATGTCAAATCGCTTTCGCGAAAATCGGCAATGTACTTTTTGGAAATCCGTGGCCCAAATCTTGTTACCACCTCATAATTGATTGTTCCTAACCGGTTTGCCCATTGATCGGCCGAGATTTGATGCTCTCCTTGTTTCCCCAAAAGGACCACTTCATCTCCCATTAAAACGTCCGTTTTTATCCCGGTGACATCGAGTAGACACTGATCCATGCAGATTCGGCCAACGACAGGAACCTTCTGGCCATGAATAATAGCATCCGCATTGTTCGAAAACACGCTACTGAAACCGTCTGCATACCCGATAGGGAGAGTTGCTATTCGTTGTCTGTTAGAGGTGATGTATGTTATGCCGTAACTCAGACCGGTACCGGGTTCCACTTCTTTTACATGGGAAACACGTGCTTTCAAAGTCATCGCAGGTCGCAAGTTAACCCTTCCGTCATTCGTGTCGGGAGAAGGATAAAGTCCATACAACATAATTCCCGCTCTCACCATATCGATGTGCGTTTGGGGATGGTTGATAATGGCCGCACTATTCGCGGCGTGTTTAAGCGGGACGTGGATTTTATTTTGCTCCAAATGATTCAGGAAGGATGAAAACTGATGCCATTGTTTTTGCGTATAGGTTTTATCCGCGGAATCGGAAGTCGCAAAATGTGTGAATATTCCCTCGACGGACAGACCTGGCAAGGACATAATTCTTGCAATGGCCGCCATGCTTTCCCCATCAGGGAGAAAACCCAATCGGCCCATTCCTGTATCAATTTTTATATGAATAGTTACAGGACGTGATAAAGCGACAGCCCTTCCGGATAAAATAACAGCCTGCTCCCATGTTGAAATTGTTTGGCTGATGGAGTCTGCAATGACGGCATCTACCTGTCCGGGTTCGGTATGACCTAAAATCAGGATTGGAACCTTGATGCCGGACTTTCTTAATTGGCAACCTTCTTCTATCGTAGCCACTCCCAAGCAGGATGCTCCATTTTCTACAAAAATGCGGCCGACTGCTAGAGCTCCGTGGCCGTATCCGTCTGCCTTGACAATGGCCATAATTTGCGTTTCAGACGAGATCACTCGTTTTGTCTCACGAATATTATGAATGAGTGCACTGATGTCTATTTCCATCCATGCTCGATACATGCACATCTTTGCCCCTATTGACCAGTTCAGATTATCACATTTCATAGAACCATATTTTTTAAATTCAAAGATAAGACGTCGATTCAGCGAAGCGAAATCACAGTCCCTGGAGATGCAACGACGGTCTGTGGGGTTAGAAAGTTTTGCGGTTGCGTCTCAAGGATGCGGCCGTCTCCCGCAAGGATCGGTTCATTCATGGATAAACACGAAACGGCGTTTTTCCTTTGGGCTAGACATACGTCAACCATTTATTATATTTCGGAATCTTTCCTTGCACGACTTCCGCACACAATTTCGATATCCTGACCGACAATGGACCTGGAGCGTTATTAAAAATATGACCGTCGATCTGGCTAACCGCTTGGACCCTTGATGGGGTAGTAGAAGTGAAAATTTCGTCTGCCGTGAAAAGTTCTTTCTCAGCAATCGGTCGCTCATCAACCTCAATTCCATCATCAAGAGCAATCTCTAAGATCGTCTGTCGGCTAATACCCTTCAAAATCCAGCCTAAATTCGGAGTTACCAGGACGGTGTTTTGGATCATAAACAACGTCTCGATACTGCATTCCGCAACGAACCCTCGAGTATCCAACAAAATACCGACATCGAATCCTTCACGCTGGGCGTCAGCGCGGGCCAGCATTCCATTGAGGTAATGGGCGCAGGCCTTGGCCTTCACCGGCAGACATTCCGGCGGAATCTTCCGCCATTTGCTGATGCAAGCTTTTATCGGATTCCTATGAGGAAAAGGTTCTCTTTCCTTTTCGGAAATCGCAAAAATATCAATATCCAAATCAGCATCGGGAACCAACTTGAGAATTGCTTCTTCAGACCAATAAGCGATTATTTTAACAAAGCCCTGCCTGACTTTGTTTTCTTTGATCGTTTCCAAGGCGGCCTGTTTGATTCTCTCTTTGTTATAGGCCAAGTTCATTCCTAAGAGTTTGGCCGAATAAAAGAGCCGATCTATATGATCATCTATCCGGAAGGCGGCTGGTCCATCATCGGTTTCATAAATCTTAAAGAAATCGAAAATAGCCGAAGCTCTGCTAAAGGCATGAGACAAAACATGAACAGTGGCTTGATCCCATGCTATGAACTCGCCATTTCGCCAAACCTTATCCCTGGTAGTCATTGCTTTACCCTCCAAAAACCTTAATCCGGTTACACGGAACGCTAACAACTATTGTAGTTTATTAATACCATAATTATTTTATGTTAACAACAAAATAAATTTATTTATTGACATATTCACAAATTTTTACTATAAATATAGTGGAATTATAACTTTTAGAAGACCATAAGTACCTCTGGCTGTTCCTTGCCCATTGGGAGGTCGACCCTGTTCGATCCGGAAATCGGCATGGTGCAAGGATGATTTGAAGGGCGTCCATCGGATCCGTGGGAGGCTGCGGCCATTGCCGGCGTAGCCGCCGGAGGTTCACGTTCATGAATAATATCAAGTTTTCTACAAAACAACAAAACGGAAGAGTGAAAGCATGGCAAAGATTATTCGAGTGAGCCTGACCCAAAAAACGATTCATTCTGAACCGATTTCCGAACGGTATTCACAGCTGGGCGGTAGGGGGTTAACCTCACGGATTATTTTTGATGAGGTTGATCCGACTTGTGATGCCTTGGGCGAAAACAACAAATTGATCATTGCTCCTGGTCTACTGACCGGGACTGCAGCCCCATGCTCTTCACGGCTGTCTATCGGTGCGAAGAGTCCGCTGACCAGTGGAATCAAGGAAAGCAATGCAGGTGGAACAGTAGCGAGAAAATTGGCAAATCTCGGGATCAAGGCGATTGTCCTGGAGGGAAAGCCGGAGGATTCGTCCTGGTATATCCTGAAGATTGCTATGGCTTCTGTTATGATCCTTCCGGCGAACGATATTACGGGTTTGGGTAACTACGAATCAGTTTACCGATTGCAAACTGTCCACGGACCGAAGGTTGGAATTCTATCCATAGGTCCGGGTGGTGAAAAAATGATGCGCGCGGCAACCATCGCCGTCACCGATACTGACGGCAGACCTTGTCGACACTGCGGCCGTGGGGGTCTGGGTGCCGTTATGGGATCGAAAGGCATCAAGGCGATTGTGATCGATGACAGGGGGGCCAATGAGCAGCTTATGAACATCACGGATCCCAAGGGATTCAAAGACGTTTCCCAGGCCTGGGCAAAAGCGTTGTTTGACGCGAAGACAGGGTTGCGTCAATTTGGAACGGCGGCTTTGGTCGGACCGGTCAGCGCGGCGGGAGGGCTGGCTACCCGCAATTACAGCTCCGGAAATTTCGAAGGCGCGAACAAGATCGATGGGTCAGCGCTGGCTGAAATCGCCAAGGCGCGAGGAGGGAAAACAGGCCATGCATGTTCACCTGGGTGCGTGATCCGCTGTTCGAACATCTACAACGACAAAGAGGGAAACTATCTGACGGCGGGTCTTGAGTTTGAGACCATCGCCCTGATGGGATCGAACCTGGAGATCGATTCGCTGGATGTGATTGCAGCACTTGATCGCCGTTGTGACGACTACGGTCTGGATACTATGGAGATGGGCAATGCGATCGGTGTGGCGATGGAAGCGGGAATTGCGTCGTTCGGAGATGGGAATGTCGCCGTTAAGCTGTTGGATGAAGTGGCAGCAGGAACGGAGTTGGGGCTTGTGCTTGGTCAGGGAGCGACGACGACCGGCCGGGTGCTGGGTGTGTCCCACGTTGCGGCGGTGAAGGGGCAAGGGATGGCTGGGTACGATCCCAGGGCACTAAAAGGCACGGGCGTCACCTACGCCACATCGCCAATGGGGGCCGATCATACGGCGGGAAACCTCCTTCCCGGGCGCGCTGGTGTCGACTGCCATTCACCTGAGGGACAGATCAAGGCTTCGAAAGACCTGCAGATCATGAGCACCGTTCTTGACGTCATGGGTTTATGCCTGTTTGTGGGGCCCCTTCCCCCTGAGATGGAGATGATCTCCCGACTAATGGCGAAAGTGCTGGGAAGACCTTTCGGCGTTGAGGAGGTTTTGGAGATCGGGCGGGGAGTTCTAAGGAATGAATTGGCATTCAACTGGGCGGCGGGAATGGACCGGTCCTCGGACCGGTTACCGGAATTCTTCCGGGTGGAGAAGCTTTCCCCGAATGAGTTGGTTTTCGATGTTTCCGATCAAGAGATCGATCAGGTTTTTGCCGTCTTGCAGACTGACGGTGAGGGACAATGATAAACGTTAGAGTCCGTTTTCCATGGGGGCTGCCCGGATCTGGATCGGATCTTCTCGCCGGGGAGATCGAGCTGTTTCTACAGGAAGGGACGTCCGTTCACACCCTTTTGGAGGCCCAGGATATACCGCTGAAAGCCATCGGTGTGATCTCCGTGAACGGCACCCTAACAAAGATGGACTATACCCTTCGGGATCGGGACGATGTCCAACTCTTTCCCCCGCTGGAAGGTGGATGAGAGATTGAAGGAGAAACCGGAGAGATGAATACCAAGCAGGACAAAGTGATGACGCTCAGCGAGGCGATCCGCGAATACGTGAAGGACGGCAGCCATATTTCCATCGGTGGGTTCACGGCCAATCGGAATCCAATGGCGGCGGTTCACGAAATCATCCGGCAGGGGGTCCGGGGTCTGCACCTCTACGCCCATTCCAACGGCCAGGGCGCCGATGAGCTGATCGGCGGCGGGTGTGTGTCGCGGCTGGATATCGCCTACGGGGGCAACGGAAAGTACATGGCCACCTGCATCCGTTTCCGGAAAGCCGTTCAGGATGGCACGCTTCAGGTTGAGGATTATTCGAACTTCCAGATGACCCTGCGGTTCATGGCAGGCGCCATGGGGGTGCCCTTTCTTCCGACGTTATCCTCTCTGGGAACCGACCTGGTGAACGTCTGGGGATTTCCCGAGGAGATGCGGAAGCTGGATCCCAAGCTGCCGCTCCGGAAGCTGGTCGTGATGGACAATCCCTTTGACGGTTGGCTGGATACCCCGAAGTTGGTTTTGGTTCCCGCCATCCAGACCGATGTAACGATTATCCATGTCCAGAAGGCGGACAAACAGGGGACGGGCAGGATTCTGGGGTTGACCTTTGCCGATGTGGAGCAGGCGAAGTCCGCCAGGCACCTCATCCTGACCTGCGAGGAACTGGTCGATACGCAAGAACTGAGGAAGAATCCCGATCAGAACAACATCCCATTTATCCATGTGGATGCGGTTGCCCCCGTGCCGTACGGTGCCTATCCGACGGCTTGCTATCGGTATTACGATTATGATCCAACCTGTCTTTGGGCCTATGCCGAATGTGCCAAGGACGACCGGCGTTATGGGGAGTATCTCCAGAAGATGATCCATGGCGTAAAAAATCATGCGGAGTTCATCGCGTTGAACGGAGGACCGGAGAGACTGGAGCAGATCAAGGCCGACCCGGAAAAGGGATATGCAGTCAACCTGGACAGGGGATGAGGATGCAACCATGGTGGAGTATACCTTGCGGGAGATGATGACGATTGTTGCCGCCCGGGAGATCAAGAACGGCGACATCGTGTTCGGCGGCACGGGGATATCGATGCTTGCAGCCATGGCCGCAAAAAACATCAACGCCCCCGAGAGCGTCATGTTCTTTGAAACCGGAGCGATTGACTCTAAGCTGGAAGAAATTCCCTTGGCGGTGGCCGACTCGCGTGTCATGTACCTGGCGTCTATCAACGGGGGGCTCTTCGACGCCTTCACGACGATGCAGAACCCCATCACCGGCGGCCACGTCATCGGGATCCTGGGGGCTGCGCAGATCGACATCCACGGCAACATCAATACGACCGTGATCGGCAATTATGTAAAACCCAAGATCCGCTTTCCCGGGAGCGGCGGCGGCTGCGACGTGGCCTCGTTCGTCCCGCGATGCATCCTGTTCATGCAGCAGGAGAAGAAACGGTTCACCAACAAACTGGATTATCTGACGAGTCCGGGCCATCTGAACGGGGGCAACGGGCGCCGGAAGGCTGGGCTGCGCGAAGGGGGACCGACGGTAGTGATCACGAACATGGCGGTCTTCCGGTTTGACGAGATCACCAAAGAGATGTATCTCTCCGGGTACTATCCCGGGATCGCGATACAGAAAATCCTTGAAAACATGGAATTTTCGGTGGATGTCTCCCGAGCGGCGGAGGTGCCACCACCGACAGTCGAAGAGTTGAAAATTCTCAGGGATAAATGCGATCCTCAACACCTTATTCTATAAATGCGGAGCCCCTTGAAATACAGGAACGAGGAACTTGTTCACATCGAGTCCGGTTGCAGCAAGGAAAAGGCCACTGATGATACATGAAAAGAAGACACTTGGCATGAAGCGCACGGCACCGCGCGGTGAAAATGATCCTGGGCGTTTTCAGGGAGTGCGGATATTGTCAGGAGGTTTGCCATGTGAGCATCTTCGCAACCTCCGACAACTTCAACACCGGCGGCCGCAAACCATCCATCATTACGAGTTCGGACCGTTGCGTGGGGTACCTGAAATGCTTCTCTGTCTGTCTGAATTATGCCATCACGATCAAAGAGGACCGGACGGAGCAATGTCCAGCTTAAGTCCGCCAGTCAATATCTTCAAAGGAGGTTTGTCATGGATTTCGGATTATCGGAAGAGTTGGTGATGTTGCAGGACATGGTCAGGGCGTTTGCGGCGGGGAAAATCGCGCCCTTTGCCGACGAATGGGATGCAAAGCACTATTTCCCCTATGAGGAAGCGGTGAAACCGATGGG
>JAZDIK010000056.1:0-2524 GCA_043805145.1 Pseudomonadota bacterium
GCCGAATCATTCCGGTATCTGATTTACGCTCTGATACTCGGGGTCATCATGGCCTACATGGTCCTTGCCGCCCAGTTCGAGAGCTTCGTCCACCCTTTTACGGTTCTTCTCTCGATGCCCCTCTCATTTATCGGGGCATTCGGCGCACTGCTGTTGACCGGAAATACGCTGAATATATTCAGCCTCATCGGTCTTATCCTGCTGATGGGACTTGTAAAGAAAAACGCGATTCTGCTCGTCGACTATACTAATGTCCTCCGGGAAAGGGGCATTCCCCGGCGGGAGGCGATTCTCCAGGCCGGACCGGTCCGGCTCCGGCCGATCCTGATGACGACCTTCGCGATGGTTTTCGGAATGATGCCTGTTGCCTTCGGTGTCGGAGAAGGATCTGAAACCCGCTCTCCGATGGGAATAGCGGTCATTGGCGGACTCCTGACCTCGCTTTTCCTGACACTCGTTGTCGTCCCGGCGGCATACGATCTATTCGACGACTGGCAGGAGCGCTTCAAGGAGCGCCGCCGGAAGGTAACCATCACTATGCGTGAGGAGTAACGCGTGACATTCTTCATTTTTAAATCGGGAGGTGTGTAACGATGAAAATGTTTCTGCTTATCTACTGTGATGCCGCTGATGAGGCCGTGATTGCCACCCTGAAAGAAGCCGGGGTCCGGGGATACACGAAATTGATGGAAGCCTGCGGAGAAGGTACTGAAACGGAACCGAAGCTTGGTACGCACATCTGGCCCGGGAAGAATAATGTCATTTTGATGGCTGTGCCCGATGATGCAATCTCCCTTCTCGACGCGAGGATCCGGGAGCTCAAGCAGGAACATCCCCGCGCCGGCGTCCGGAGCTTTCTGCTGCCGATGGAGGAGTTGGCCGTTTGACCCTGCCGCAAGCAGCGGGGAAGGCGCTATCTGTTTCGGTTAAAACGGGTAAAAGTACTTTATCGTTTCATAAAGTCAACCATCAGAGGATTCACCCTCTCCGGCGTCTCATAATGGGGTATATGGCCTGCAGCATCCAGGGCGTGAAAGTCAACATCATGTATCGCCGCCCGGACCATTTCATTGTTGCTGAAAGTAACAATTTTGTCTTCCCTGCCCCAGATAAGCATGACCTGACGGCCCTGTTTCCCCACTGCCTCAAAAGCCGTTTTCTGATTATCCAAATTGAAATTTCTAAGTGTACTCTGCAAGGCCCTTTTGAAGCCTGCATATTGCGTTTGTTGACGAAACTTCTCTGAAAATGCGGACAGTTTATCCGATTTTGAAAAATTATTCTTGAATAGACCTCTCATAATGGGATTGCCGAAGGCATACATCATGTAATCTCCGACAACAGGCAGACGCCCTATCTGTCCTGCAACGGGAATTTTTACAGGGTATCCCGCAGGTGAGATCAGTACCAGCTTTCTTACATTTTCCGGATGCCGCGCGGCAAAGATGACGGCAATGGCTCCTCCCATGGATGATCCTACCAGATCGACAGGTTTCCTGATCTTCAGAGCGGAAAGAAGCTCAAACAGCTGCCGGTCGAATAGCTGTTCGTCGTAGGTCACATCCGGTCTGTCCGAAAACCCACGTCCATAGAGATCATACCGCAACACCCTAAATCCCGCCTTTGCAAGGGCTGGCTGAGTATCGTCCCATACAAAATAAGGAGTTGAAATGCCATGTATCAGAACCGCCACCGGGCCGTCATCAGGGCCTGATAATTCGTAATGGACATAGCCATCGGAAAGCTTGATAAATTGACCGGGAAGACCCCGGCGCATTTTGTCGTCCAAGGTCTTTGTTTCTTCATTGAAGATCCAGTATGGGATTAATAAAAGAAGAATAAGGAAGGCAAGGACAAAAATTATTTTTAATGATTTTAATCCGGTCATGTTTATTCCTCCCTGACTCGGCGAAGCCAGCGCCATCCGGCCTTTTAGAGTGAACATCCAAACCAGGCACCCGGAGCTTTCTGCTGCCGAAGAAAGAAGTCGGCTGTTTGACCCCGCCTTAGTGGTGCACAACGAAACAAAAGGAGTTAGCCATTACTCGAAATTAACTCCCTTGGTTTGGTTAGCTCACCGTAACGGATGAAGTCTGGCAATAGGAACACATTGTTTTAGTTAACACCCTCCTTGAGGCTTTTAGCGAGTTAGCAACCGAATAACCTCAAGGGTGATGTCGGTAGTCCTATGTCCAGAGGAAATGTCTAATCTCGATCAAGCGATGAAGGTTTCTCTGGTCTTCCTCGTCCCACTTCTTTTCCAACCGCCAATGCTTTTTCATAGCGGCGTCGTATGCAGCGTACTTGCTCTTGTCAAAATCTACGAGTTGGTAATTCTCGCTTCCCGGTATTTTCTTCCATTTCATAGGAGGCTTTTTCAGCCCCTTCTCGTCCAAAGGACTTCTACGAGATAGACGTGTCTGCGTCCACCAGCGATAGAGTGAGCTGATTTCTTTCCATGCACGCTTGTGCTCAGGATCAGAATTCCAATCCACGATCTGATCCGGTTTCTCCTGCTCGACAA
>JAZDIK010000057.1:0-2087 GCA_043805145.1 Pseudomonadota bacterium
GTACAACCGTTTTCAGCCGCCGGGCCGACAGTGCAGACATCAAACCTGCCGCCCAGGTCCTGCACGAGCTGCTTTTCGCAGGCAGAGGTCATCATTCCCCAATACTTGCGTCCGTCCCTGATTTCTACCTTGCCGTCGTCGATAACGATGACGGCCGGGTCTTCCGATTTGCCGATCACAATAAGGCTATCGTATCCGGCCAATTTGAGCGTCGACCCAAAGAAGCCGCCGCACGAGGAAAAACTGATGGTAGAAGCCTTGGGATATTTCGATTCGATCGGGGAGGTCTGCGGGTGTTTGCAGACCGTGGTGAATCGCCCTGAATACGGAATAGGAAATCCCTGGAATGGCCCGACCGTGATCATAAAGGGATTTTCCGGCGAAAGGGCGTCGACGCCCGGTTTCAGATGGCCCCAGAGGATTCTCATCCCGAATCCCCGCCCACCAACAAAATTTGCCGCATTCGCCGGGTTCAAATCAACCTGATTGACCTTTCGGTTGCTCAGATCAACTTCCAGCAAAACGCCATGATACCCTGGAATTGTGCTCGCCATCTCTCTCTCCTTTTTGAAGGCTCTGAACAGGTTTCTCTCTATCTGTTTTTGAGTCAAGTCCCAAAAGTTCTGTAAATTCCCATCTCTTTATATGCCCCGGAGGGGCACCCTTGTGGAATTAGAGTGAAAGCACAGAGTCCTTACGTAATACCAGAGTCTGTATCAGGTCCTTCCGAGTCCTCGACTCTGTTCTGTTTTCGTCCTGTCCCATATCCAGGTACTTCCGTGCCATCCACTCTTCGTTGGTTTCGATAGCCAGCGCCGATACCAGACGAATGCATGATTGTTCATTCGGGAAGATGCGAACGACTCTAGTCCGGCGCTTGATCTCTTCGTTGAAGCGTTCCAGCATGTTAGTTGTCCGCATTCGCTTCCGGTGAAGGGCGGGCAAGGCATACACCGCCAGCATTTCCTCACCGTGGGTATCGAGGTGATCGGCTATCTTCGGGTGGGTGGCCGACAGCGCCTCGACCGTTTCATCCAGCCGGTTCCGCGCCGATTCCATTGTCTGCGCCCCCGTGATCTCCTTCAGCAGAGCCACGATCCGGCCACGATCTGCTTTCGACGCCATCCCCAGAATGTTCCGGATAAAGTGTACCTGGCACCGCTGCCAGATTACGCCTTGAAAATGACGGGTAATTGCATTTTTCAACCCCTCGTGATCATCCGATACCACATAGCCCACATCCGCGAGCCCACGCTCCTTCAATTCCCGAAAAACCCCCGACCATGTCGCCTCGCTCTCCAGATCGGCGCACCAGACCCCGAGCGCCTCCCGGTATCCGTCCTCATTGACACCCACCACGATCAGCACGCCCTGATGGATCACCGCTCCATCGCGGCGTATCCACTCATACCGCGCATCCATCACCAGGTATGGATACCGCTTTCCCCCCAACGCCCGCATCCGCCACGCCCGTATCTCCTCATCCAGACGCTTCGCAATGCTCGATACCTGGCTCTTCGATATCTCAAGCCCGCATAACTCCTCCGTGATCTTTTTCACCTTCCGGGTCGAGACTCCCTGTACGTACATCTCAGCAACGGCAAGCATCAACGCCTTCTCGCTCCGCTGATACTTCTCGAACAGTTCCGTCTGGAATCGCCCGTCCCGGTCCTTCGGCACCATCAGTTCCAGCCGCCCACCCGCGTCTTCAGCGTTCGTGGTTTATACCCGTTCCGATATCCCAGCCGTTCTTCCGTGCGGGTGTACGGCCCCGCATTCAAAAATGCCGTCAGCTCTTCCTCAAGAACCTGTTGAATCGTATGCCGGAGCAGATCCCGAAAAGGATCTGTTCCCTCACCAGAACACGCTTGAAATATATCAATCAGTCTGCTATTTTGCTTCTCAGGGTGAGCCATGTTCCATCTCCTTTCATCATTTGCGTGTTGAATCAGAGATGGTAATATCGGCTCACCTTTCAGCTTTTACCAATTTTACGGAAAATTATGGACATTATCTGTCCTAAGGCGGCCAGGTTTTGTTAAATGAAAAAATAGTTCATCTTAATCAATTTGAGCAGGTGTTAATAC
>JAZDIK010000058.1:0-7804 GCA_043805145.1 Pseudomonadota bacterium
ATTATTTTCATGCACTGCGGTCCGATTAGATACAGGGTGGACGCCAGGAAGCAAGCAGAAAAAAGACCATTTGAACATTATGTCATACCGAGATTTACAGATTTTCGGGTTCCTTTGGAAACTGATGAAAATAATATTTCAATCCAGGAACTGTATTCCGAAATCGCCGCAAGTGAATTAAGAAACCAGTTAATTGCGGACGATGTGATCAAGAGTTATCAAGAAGGCAGAAATTCCCTTGTGTTGAGCGAAAGAACCTCTCATGTTGTATTATTGGCAAACAAGTTAAACGAAAAAATACCTGATGTTATCACACTGATAGGCGGTACGGCTGCAAAAGCGAAGAAGGAAGCATTGTTAAGGGTATCCGACACTGCATCTGATCAGCAATTGACTTTGATCGCCACAGGGAAATACATTGGGGAAGGGTTCGACGAGGCCAGGCTTGATACACTCTTTCTGGCGATGCCGATATCATGGAAAGGGACACTACAGCAATACTCAGGAAGACTCCATCGGCTGTATGAAAGTAAACGCGAAGTCCAGATTTATGATTATATTGATATCCATGTAAAAATGCTGGGAAAAATGTACAATAAAAGGCTTGCCGGATATGCGTCCATCGGATACAAGGCAAAGGCAGGGAGTTTTGCAGACGAGTCGATCAATGTCATTTACGATAATCATAATTTCCTTCCCGTTTATCAAAATGATCTCATGAATGCCCGTAGGGAGGTGATTATTGTAAGCCCGTTCATTACAAAAAGGCGCATGCTGCAAATGCTGCCTGCCATGCGCGCCGCATTAGAAAAGGCCGTCAAAGTGGTCGTCGTAACAAGGCCGGCAACCGATTTTAAGGACAATCAGGCGTTGGAAGAGATTTTGAATATACTACAAAAGGCTGGAATAAATTTGGTGTATAAATCCAGCATCCATCAAAAATTTGCCGTCTTTGATCAACTTATCATCTGGTATGGAAGTATTAACCTCTTGAGCTTCGGCCGCGCGGAAGAAAGCATCATGCGGCTCGAAAACCCGGGCATCGCCGACGAGCTGCTCGGAAGCATCCAGAAGTGAATCACCACGCAGGATTCTCACGTCCTAAAGGATCAACACCATAATTCTCGACAACAAATTCGTGCAGATACTTTTATGCTGTCAGATTGCTCGTGGGAAATCCCCGGAGCGGAGTCAGAAAGTCATATTTTAGCAAGAAAAAGCCGTTTGAGACAGAAAATCGCTTATCTTATGCTCCAATAGTTTATCGTAATTTCTTATCATTCAGTTATTACGATACCTATGCAGTCCAATAAATCGGTAGAATTCATTCCAAGATGAATTGGGGCGAACGAATATTTTTGTGGGTATAGGGATCTGCTACGACTACCCGGCTTCCGATGGCAACGCTTTTGCCGATTAAATCCATTCCGGCTTGGTTCGAATCGATTCCCGTAAGACTTCCCAACACCCACGCCCCGCAAGATGTTTCCACAAGAGCGACGACGTAGGGCGCAGTCATCCCCTCCGGGGCTACCCGAATGACAGTAAAGGTTCGGATCGTCCCCTTCGGTTCTACGGTAAAAGTCGCAAGCCGAGCACTGCCGCATTTACGGCAGGTGGGCTTGGGAGGAATCGTAACTGTACCGCAATTCTCACACAAAAGGCCGAGCAGAGAGCCTTCCTCGAGGCCTTTCTGATACGCTTCATAACTCAGTCCGGTTTTCATGGCTGGCTCCTTAAAATGATGTTGCAGACCGTTCCGAAATCTCCTCCAAGGGTGTCCACCAGGCCGATCTTGGCGCCTTTCACCTGCCGGGCACCGGCCTCTTCTCGAAGCTGCTCTACGATTTCCGTTACCTGGGCCGCGCCGGTGGCACCGATGGGATGCCCCTTGGCCTTGAGCCCGCCGGAGGGGTTCACAACGAGCTTGCTTCCAAGACGGGTTTCTCCCCGGGTGGCCGCATCATAGCCTTTTCCAGGTGCATAGAATCCCAGCGCTTCGATGGCCAGGATTTCGGCGATTGTAAAGCAGTCGTGAAGCTCGCAGATATCGATGTCTTGCGGCCCTATGCCTGCTTCCCGATAAGCCTGTTTCACGGATGCCTCCCGGCTCAGGATCCTGGTGAGATCCTGTTGAAGATGTAGAGGGCCTGCAGCTGCCTGTCCCATTCCAGCGATGTAAACTGGCTTTTTGACAAGCTCGCCAGCTTTTTTCGCACTGGCGATCACAACGGCTGAGGCTCCGTCCGAAAAGGGACAGCAGTCCAGCAACTGCAGGGGGTCTGCCACCATCATGCCGCCGAGCACTTTGTCCACGCTAATCTCTTTCTGGAAATGGGCCTTCGGGTTTTTGCTTCCGTGGAAATGGTTCTTGACGGAAACCTCGGCCATGTGCCGCTTGAGATCGGCTAAGGGAATGCCGTATTTGTGTGCGTACATGTGCGCGGCCATGGCAAAGACACCAGGAAAGGTAAGACCGGTCGGGGTTTCGTATTGCGCATGGGAAGCCATGGCAAACGTCCGGGTGGCAAGAGGGGTTCCCATGACAGTCGGCTTTTCCGTACCGCCGGCAAGAACCACATCGTAAACACCAGAGCCCACCAAAAGTGCAGCATGTCGAATCGCCACGGTGGCTGTGGCACACGCGCATTCAAAACGGACAGCCGGCGCAGACATGGGCAATCCGATAGCTGAATGGGCAAAGGGCGCCATGTGTAGCTGGCCTTCTTCGAAACCCCCTAGACAGTTTCCGAAAAAAAGAGCCTGCATATCGGCAGGTGCAAGATTCGATTGCTCTATGGCTTCCAGGGCAGCCCGGGAAAACATCTCCAGGTTGGTTTCTTCGGAAACACCGAACCGGGTCATGGAAGCCCCCAAGATGGCAACTTGTCTCATACTCTTTCCTCCTATCGCGGAGCCATACGGATGGCGCAGTCCAGGCGGATGGTCTCGCCGTTGATCGCTGGATTCTCGATGATCTGTTTGGCCAGAAGGGCATATTCCGAAGGCTTTCCAAGCCGCCTTGGAAATGGAATACTTTCGATCAGGGCTGCCCTTGCCTTTTCGGGGATACCCGCAAGCATAGGTGTCTCGAACAGCCCAGGGGCTATGGTGGCCACCCGGATTCCATAACTGGCAAACTCTCGGGCAATGGGGAGTGTTATCCCGACGATTCCCGCCTTGGATGCGCTGTAGGCCGCCTGCCCGATCTGCCCCTCGAAGGCGGCAATGGAGGCCGTGTTTACGATAACTCCCCTTTCGCCGTCTTCGTTTGGTCTGTTCTGGATCATGGCCTCGGCCGCAAGCCGGATCACGTTGACGGTGCCCATCAAGTTTACTTCGATGGTGCTGCGGAAGCCAGCCATGTCCATTAGACCGGATTTTCCTATGACCTTGCACGATTTTCCGATTCCGGCACAGTTGAGTAAGAAGTGAAGGCTTCCGAATTTTCCCATTGTGCTTCGAATTGCCTTTTGGACGCTTTCTTCATCCGTGACGTCGGTTTTACAAAAGATCACCCGGCCTTCAAACTCGAAAGCGATCAAATTGCCACGCTCCTCATTGAAATCCAGAATGGCCACGTTTGCCCCTTCCGCTACCAACATTCGGGCGGTGGCCTCTCCAAGCCCGGATGCACCTCCGGTGACGATTGCGGTTGATGCCTTGATCTGCATTTTTCCTCCTTGCGCTGTGATTTTTTCAGACCGCGTGTCAGAACTTCAGGGATTTTGCCACAATGGTCTTCATAATCTCGTTGGTTCCTGCAAAAATCGGGGTGACTCGCACATCCCGGAAGGTCCGAGCAATAGGGCATGCCTCGACCATTCCGAAATTTCCTATAAGATCCAGACACCGATCAGCTACCTGGTTGGCCGTCTGCGTCATCCAATATTTGGCCATACTGGTCTCCGTAACAACATCTTTTTTCTCTATGTGATCGGCGATAAGCTTCTCCACAAAGGTCCTTCCCAAGGTAGCTTCGGTTTTCATCTCCACCAGGGAAAACTTCGCCGCCTGCCGGTTTTCCAAGCAGCCGGCCAGGCTTTCCTTCTTAAGATAACCGATGGTCCATTCCAGGATGAATTCGGCCATATTTAAGGCTACGATAGACACCATCAGCCTCTCCTGCTGGAGTTTTTCCATTATGATCTTGAAGCCGGTGCCGGAACGGCCGAGCCGGTTTTCTTTCGGAATCCTGCAGTTAGTGAAGAATAGCTCGGCCGTATCCTGGCTGTGAAGGCCAAGCTTATCAAGAGGCGCACCTTTTTTAAAACCCGGCGTTTCCGCCTCCACCAAATACAGGGAAATGGCCTGGTGAGGATTTGCAATTTCAGGGTCTTTTGCCGCAACGATGACCAGATCACAGTTTACGGCATTGGAGATAAAAGTCTTGCTTCCGTTCAAAACGATTCCGTCTGCCGTTTCCTTGGCTGTGCTTATCATGGCAGCGAGATCACTTCCCGCATCCGGCTCGGTCATCGCGATGGCGGTCACCGTTTTGCCAGAGACGCAGTCGGGCAGATACCTATGCTTCTGCTCCTCGGTACCGAAGGAGCCGATGTAGGGGACCACGATGTCACTGTGAAGAAAGGAATCCAGCCCGTAATGGTTGGTCTTGGTCATCTCCTCAGCAACGATAACCGAATAGAGAAAGTCTAAGCCCAATCCGCCATACCGGGTAGATACCCAGGTACACAGAAATCCTTCTTTCCCCATCTTCTCCCAGATTTCTTTGGGAACCAGATGGTCTTTTTCCCAGCTATCGATATTCGGGATGATTTCCTTCTGACAGAATTCCCGAAGCCGTTTTCGAAACCGATGGTGCCCCTCAGAATACTGCAAAATCTCCATATGATTCCTTGTTCTCTTGCATCGGCAAATTTCACCGCTGAGAAGCTAACGATCGCAGAGCTAATCAGAATTTCTTCTCCGCATTCTTTGCGTTTTCAGCTATAAAACATTGCCTTAAAGCTACCTTGCAACGTAATTGGCCATGTAAATGGTCTTTTCCTCATCTTTCTCTTCATTTTCGTGCAAAAACCGAAAAGATTTTCTCCTGCAACACTGGTCGTAACCTCTATGGATGTTCCAATAGTTATAGTGCCTCTAATGATCTCCCTCTACACATTGTTGATCTCGTTTAAAATAAGCGTGGAAGGATAGTAATAATGGTTGGGGTGTAATACATAAAAATCATCCCCAGCACATAAATAAAAACCATCGGCCAAGCTGAGATAAAAATATCATTTAAATCAGTATCCGTTGCGCCTTTAAGGGCAAAGAGCGTATAACCGAAAGGCGGAGTCATGCTGCCCAGGGTCAAGTTAATAATAAACAGCATCCAAAACCAGATCGGATCAAATTTATAATGCGCAATTAAAGGCATGTAAACTGGGATGCTCACAAACATAACCGCGAATATGTCGATGAACATGCACGCAACGAAAGGGACAGCCATTAAAATCAGAAACATCCATCCGTTCGAAAAGTTAAGCTGGCTCAAGCTCTTCATCATGCCACTGGAAGCTCCTACGAATGATAAAAGCTGTCCGAAGAGCTGAGCGCTGACCATTATGATGAGAATCATGGCCGATATGCAGACCGTGGATAAAAAGGATTCAACCAGCATTCGCAAAGAAATCTTCTTATAAATGGCAGCGGCTATGATTGCCCCGACGACCCCTGTGGCAGCTGACTCCGAAGGAGTGGCTATGCCCAGCATAATCAAACCAACTACGCTAAAAATAACCAAACTGAAAGGCATGATTCTAATCACAGCCAGGAGCTTCTCGGACAGGCTGAACTTGACACGAGCGTGGCTGGACAGGTCGGGTTCAAGCCTTGGATTTAGCAGAATGCGAATGTACAGATAGCCCACCATGAGGATTGCCAGAACGATGCCCGGCAGGATTCCGGCAATGAGCAAAGACGCAATCGAAACGTCAACCAGCGACCCGAGAATGACCACCAGGGCACTGGGCGGGATGATGGCGGCCAGGGAAGCCCCGCCTATCATGATGCCTGTAGTGAGTTTGGTATCATAACCTCGATCATTCATGGTCCGAGTCATAGTCTTACCCAATAGCGCGGCCACAGCCGTGGTTGAACCGCAGAGTGCGCCAAAAATAGTCGAAAGAGAAATGACCAGAACATAATCCCGGCCTCGGAACTTGCCCACCAGTTTGTCCACGGAATCAATCAAGGTCTCAATCGTGCCAGAACGAAAGAGGATTTCTCCCATGAGTACAAAAAGAGGCACCGCAGCCAGAGATCCGTTGGTAACCGTTTGATAGATGCTATTAGCAAACAGGCCGAACCCAGAGCTGCCCAGAAGCCATAGCACACCCAGGCTGTTGATTATTATAAACGTGACGAAGACGGGAACACCGGCCAAGAACAGCAGTAGCATCAAGATGATGGCGATGCTTAGAGATATCGACCAATCCATAGGAACCCCCTCTCAGGTTTCCTGAGTAACCGGCTTCAGGCCTGATCGTAGAAACTGGAAACCGGAAAGGGCAAAGCCAAAAGGAATCACGATGGAAACCCACCACTTGGGCACCGGATTACTCCAGTAAGTTTCAATACCATGAGTAATCTGCCTTACAGTTTCCTGAAAGCATATCAGGGCCGCCAACAGGCAAAATATAAAGGCTACCATTGGAATCACCCGTTTGGCGGCCTGCCGGTATCCGAGCGGCAGCTTATCCAAGATGAAGGAAATGACTATATTGCTTTCTCTGCGAGTGATTTCCGGCAGAGCCAGCATGACTGAAGCGCCTAAAAACCAAGTGCTGAGATCATAGGTCCAGGAAGTCGGCATGTTTAAAAAGTAACGGGCCACGACTTCGTAAACATAGGCAGCCAGAATCAGGAGTAGGGTCAGACAACTTAAATAAAGGCTCAGCTTAGTCAGTTCATCCAGGAAAGCGGCCAGGCATGGCCAGAGCCTTGAGAAACGCCCGGAAGACGGAACATTCATTTTCATTGGGTCATACCTTTAGATTTTGCCAATTCGTGAAGGCGCTTTATATCTTCACCAGATTTCTTTTCTGATATTTCCCAGATGGTTTCCGTGTAAAGACGGTTGGCCTTTTCGGCATCCGACTTCTGCATGTAGGTTTCTTTCATACCAAGTTTCTTGAGTTGGGTCTCCTCGGCCGCCTTCTTTTCCTCGAAAAATCTTTGGGCGTCCAATTCTGTTTTTTCGCCAACCTTGGTTAGTATCTCCCGTTCTGCTGGTGAAAGCTGTTCGTATTTATTGAGGTTCATCAGGATAAGTGTCGAGATGTAGCCAAAGGTGGGTCGTACCATGTACTTGGTCACTTCATACCATTTATATTCCACAGCTCCGAAGGTAATGATAGTTGCCCCATCAATCACCCCCTTTTGCAGGGAAGTGTATACTTCTCCACTTGGCAAATTAACCGGGGCTCCGCCAAGTTTCTCGACCAGCGGGGCGATAGTCGGCGTGGTGCGGATTTTCAAACCATTAAAACTGGGTATATTCTGATCAATCGGCTCACGTGTCAAAATGTGCAGGTCCGTAATGGGAATAATGGCGATAAGTTTTACACCAAATTTTTGATACAGTTTGTCCATATAATCAAAGATGCCTGTCTTACGAATCTGCCTGGGATCCGGATTAATGGCATCGACCGCAGTGCCAACGGCCGTTGCCGCCATGTGGTAAGCCGGAATTGTATAGAGTAGATCGAATACGCCCGACTGAAGAGGCTGAAACTGTTCCATGGTTGGAATCACGTCCGAACCGAAGAATTTCGTTTCCAGTTTATTCTTGGAC
>JAZDIK010000059.1:0-2389 GCA_043805145.1 Pseudomonadota bacterium
GAGGCCCGCATCCTGGCCGTCGCCGATGTCGTAGAATCCATGGCGTCCCACCGGCCCTACCGCGCCGGCCTGGGAATCGATGCCGCCCTGGAGGAGATCGAGAAGAATCGAGGGACGCTTTACGACGAAGCTGTCGCGGATGCCTGCCTGCGGCTTTTCAAGGAAAAGGGCTATAAGATGGAAGAATGACGTGTCTAGTACAGCTTATTATCGTTGACACTACTCGCCTTTTTAGTCGGCACTGCTTGTCATTAAGGAAGGGCATCAGATGAAATATCCATCCAAAACAAATACGGATCTGATCGAAGAAATATCCTCCTTAAAACAGAGAATCAAGGAATTGGAACAATCTGAATCAGAGCATAAGCGGACGGAGAAGGCGCTGAGAGATTCCGAATCGAAAAACTAGTTTCTCGCAGAGAGCGCGGCTGATGTGGTATTCATATTGGATATCAACTTGGTGACCACCTATGTCAGTCCTTCCATTGAAAGAATGCTGGGGTTTACTCCGGAAGAAAGGATAGCTCAAAAGGTAGATCAACAGTTGACCCTCAATTCCCAGAAATTGGCTTTCGAGGCACTGGTGGCGGAATTAGACCAAGAAAAAGAGAAGTGCGCGGATCCGGACCGGTCTCAGACCCTGGAGTTGGAGTATTATCACAAGGACGGTTCCATAAAGCATCTTGTAACTTACATTCGGGGTATCCGCGACAGCGAGGGAAGATTGACGGGTTTTTATGGTTCGAACCATGACATCACCGAGCGCAAGCAGGCGGAGGAAAAACTTCGCGAATCAGAGGAAAAATATCGGAACATCCTTGAGAACATCGAAGACGGCTACTTTGAAGTCGATCGGGCCAGCGATTTCACATTCTTCAACCCTTCTCTTTGCCGTATCCTTGGTACCCCAGAGAAGAAATGTCGGGCATGAACTACAAGGTATTAACGGACGCCGAAAACGTAAAGATTGTCTTTCAGGCTTTTAACGAAATCTATGTAACCGGGATTCCCTCAAAGGGCTTTGAGTGGGAGGCGATTAGAAAGGACGGGACCAAAAAGTGTATCGAGGTATCGGTATCTCTTATAGTTAAGCCGGGGGAGAAACCTACCAGGCTTCGTGGCATTGCCCGTGATATCACAGAGCGCAAGAGGGCTGAGGAGGAACTTCAGCGGACCCTCGAAAGTCTCAGGAAGGCAGTTGGCGTGACCATACAGGTTATGGCGTCCGCCGTGGAGCTCAGAGATCCCTATACCGCCGGTCACCAGATCCGATCAGCGGATCTTGCCCGTACCATTGCCACGGAGATGGAACTTCCTCATGAAAAGATCGAAGGCATTCGTGTCGCCGGTTCCATCCATGACATCGGAAAACTATCGATCCTTGCGGAGATATTGTCGAAGCCTACCAAGCTGTCGGAAATCGAGTTTTCCCTGATTAAGGAGCATGCCCGCAGTGGATTCGAGATGCTGAAAGACGTGGAATCACCCTGGCCGCTGGCGGAGACGGTTTACCAGCACCATGAACGGATGGACGGTTCGGGTTATCCGCGACATCTAAAAAGGGGGATGACATTCTGATCGAGGCGCGCATCCTCGCTGTAGCCGACATAGTGGAATCCATGGCCTCCCACCGGTCTTATCGTGCGGCATTGGGGATCGAGGCGGCGATCGAGGAGATTTCAAAAGAAAGGGGTATCCTCTATGACCCTGAAGCCGTGGACGCCTGCGTGAAGCTCTTTCAAAAGAAGAGACACATCCTAAACAAAACGGAGAGATTTTTATGAAGGCTGCTCGCAAAGACATCAAGATAAAAAATGATGTCGCTGTTGTTCACCGACATCGATGGCCTGAAACGGATCAATGATACCTTGGGTCACGAGGAAGGGGACCTGGCGCTCGTAAGTGCGGCAACTGTTTTAAAACAAACCTTCCGTGAGTCGGATATCATGGCCCGCATAGGGGGAGACGAATTTGCCGTGCTTGCCGTCGATGCCGCAGAGAAATGGCAAATGATGAGCACCGGTCGGTCAGCCAGCAAATCCTTACTCTCTTTCATGTTATCGGATGTTCGGCCTATCGTGAGTTTCGTAACAACGAGGATGGAAGGTGATACTTACCTCAACATTCTCATCGAGCTTTCCAAGAATCGCTATCATTCTGTCAAGGGTGAAGCGGTCAAGTTTCGCGTTACGGATGCGCGAAAACTCCGAATGTCCTACGCCCGTCAGCTTTTCGGCATCGCGTGTTGAGAGGCCACGTGAGTCAAGCGTACGGATAATCTCTGCCGCAAGAATAGCGCGAGCCTGCTCTAAACCGGCATCTGTACGGCCAAAGTCGGAAAATACATTACCGCTGCCGCGGAGTAGTTCTAAGTTGTCGTTCATTTCAG
>JAZDIK010000060.1:0-2013 GCA_043805145.1 Pseudomonadota bacterium
TCCGAGAGGTAGAAGAGAATCGCCCCCGCCAAGGCGAGCGCCCGGCCCGAAAAGCGGACCGTTTCGGTCCCCGCCAGCGATGCGGCGCCGATCACCATGACCGTGATGATCGCAATGTAGGCGATCACCGGGGCGAGCATCTTTTCCAGGTGGGGCCGAAGCCACATGAACACGGCGCCGCTGATTGCCACAATGAAGACAATCGCGATCCCGTTGGCCGACCCCGGCCCGGCCAGGGAGAAAAAGGCAATCGCGTAGAGGATGTGCCCGGCCAGGAACGAAACCAGCCCCGCCAGGAAGGGGATCCGTGAGAAAAAGAAAATCAAAAAGACGTCGCCCGCCAGGCAGAGGAGCAGGCCGGCCAGGATCCAGCGGAAGTATCCCGGATCCGTCTGCGGCCCGGTCAGGGCCGTCAGGACGAACAGGGCGGAGAGAAAGGGCTTCGTCAGCAGCAGCCCCCGGGTCGATTCCCGCTTTTCGAAAAACAGGAGTCCCGCCAGCAGGGGCGCCGCCGCCGTCAAGATCAAGATTTCAGTCATCCGGACCTCCGACAGGGGAAAAGGTGGTTCCGTTTCCGTCGAACCCGCCGCCCTGTACGTGGAAGATCATCGAGAAGGCGCCGGGCATGATCCGCAGCACTCGCCGCCAGTATAGGGAACAACGACAAGCAAGTCAATGGCTGCGATTTTTGTGGAATTGTTTATTGACAAAATTTTTATTTAGGATATAAGGCAATCATGAAATCGATATTCAGAGATGTCCAATTCCAGCAGCAGAGGCAGCAGCGTCAGCGAATCAATAATTCGCCTGGGAGGGAATATCTCTAATATTGCTCTGTAAAATATAATGTATCCGGCCCCGGCGAATCAAGCGTTCGCCGGGGCTTTTTTTTGTGCACTGAGGGGTCGTCTAACGGCAAGACGACAGGCTCTGGAGCTGTATATTGAGGTTCGAATCCTCGCCCCTCAGCCCTGTTACAGGTTGGCGCCATTTTGGGACAGAAGGAGGAAGGGATTATGAGCAGGATCATGCAAGAGAGCAGCATCGACGGAGAAAAAATCAACAGAACAGGTTACGCAAGTATTGAGCCCGATGAATCTCCAGAGCAACTTTCAGGCAGCGGGACGGCCGGTTCTCCGGCCTCTCCGTTCAGGAAGACCACAGATACAATACTGGATCAGGAATATGTGAGATCGATGGAAGAGCGCTATGGGATCCGTGAAGAGGGCATTCTCTGAGAGACGAGGCGATTCGGATATTCGCATTTGCGGCATCATCCAAAGCAGGATGAAAAGGTCTTGAACAGAATTTCTGTCAGGATTCATCGATGAGGGAGGCCGGCATGAAGGTGCTGATTGTGAAGAACGTTTCCGGTGAAGGACCGGGCACGATCGAGGATCATCTGCGCAAAGAGCGGATTCCCTATTCGGTCATTGACCTCAAAAGAGGCGACCCTGCCCCGCGGCTTAACGCCTTTACCCATCTCGTCATCCTAGGCGGTCCCATGGCAGTCTATGAGATGCACCTTTTTCCCCACCTCGTCGTCGAGGCCGAGCTGATCCGCGCCGCGATCGACGCGAACAAACACACCATGGGCGTGTGCCTCGGTGCACAGATGCTTGCCCATGTGCTGGGCGCCCGGGTCTATCCCGGTTCCGGGAAGGAAATCGGGTGGAATGCTTGGACACTTGACTCCTACGATCGTATTTGAACAAGGGGCACGGTTTTTTGAACCATAAATTATGGCCGGATACTACGTTTTATGCAAGATACCGGTTGTTTCGGGCTCATGTTGCGCAATTATTCAGTCTCATGTTGTGCTGAAAATGCCTGAGGCAGGCACGGCGAGCCGTAGGAGTCAAGTGCCCAAGCATATTTAGACTATTAAGGATTATTGACTGTATGTTAATTTACCATAGAGTTACAAGCTTAGCAAGTCACAGGGCCGAAAGGCTGACGGGAGTTTCCACATAAACAAGCTAATAGTCTATTTAAATATCGCACTAAAGAGAT
>JAZDIK010000061.1:0-5161 GCA_043805145.1 Pseudomonadota bacterium
CTCCCAGGTTGTCCATGAATCCACGTTTGCCGGCAATTATCACCGCGGCTGGAAGTTGCTCATACCTAGCAGAAGCTACAAACTCTGCCAGTCTATCTGTCATTTTCACGGAGGATGATTCATGACCTTTGGTCATTCTTACACCTCTAAATGAGGTAATTTTAAGAATTTTAGGATTGATAAGGACGTCCTTTTTGACGGTAGGAGTATATCAAGAAGAATCTTGTGTGTCAAGAGGATTATTACCATAAAATATGGGATGCGTTGCCAATCATTGTGTGAGGGATGTATCGCGTCCGCTGTCTTTTTTAGAAATCAGCTCACATTTTGGTCGAGTCACCCGTCAAGAAAGCATTTTGGGCACAATTCAGGCAAACCTTTCCTCCACGCCTTTTTTGATGAGGCGTTATGCATGAATCTAGACATCCTACGAGTAGTCTGGGGCGGAATAGAAGGAATCACTGGGCGCTGGAGAGTCAGAGGAATCAGCCGTTGGGTATGTGAGGGGTCGTGTATATGCCAGTGGCTTCGGTCTTGCCTTTAACCGCCTTAGTCACAAATGATTGAAAGAGTATGGTTCTTCGGGAGAAACCATACCTTCCCTTCCCCTCCAGAGTAAAAAAGAAGACATCCCACCAGGCGCAGACCCTTTTGGTAAGTGAAGCGCACGATTTTTCAGAGAGAGAAAAATATTAAATTTATTGCCTAAAGGAATATTCCACAAGAGTCTTATTTGATGCACTCGTCAAAAGTCGCCAAATGGCCCTTTTTGAAAATTTGCAGTCTATAAATTCATGTACTTACGAACAGCAAAATGGCGAATTCTGACTTTTGACGAGAGCATCTTATTTTAGTGTCAAGGATATTTCATTGCCTCTTGACACCGCACCAAAAGGGAGAGCATTTTAAAAGGTTATTAGATTTCCGGAAAGGTTGGAACTCCGCGGGACTCCAAGGCCGCCTTGTATTCGTCCATGCATTCCTTGTCGCCGCTAAAGGTGATCAGGATCGGTTTCTGAGGATATTTTTTACCAGGCCGACAATAAAGCCAGGATCCGGCACCCCCGTCTCACGGGTTAGCATGATCACTGACACCACGGCGTTCACGGCGGGGTCATGAAGGACAATCTCCATTCCCTCCCGGTAAGCGAATTCGATCCCCCGGGAAGTGGCCGCCGGCCAGATATCCACGGGATTGCGCATGCGGATATACGAGGGGCTGATTTTCTGAAGGCTTCTGACCGTTTCGTCTTCCATGGGCGGAATATGGAGCCCCAAACGGATGCAGAAATCGGAAAGGGTGGTCAACATCGCGCCGGACGGGGCAAGGAAGCTGACGCCGTTTCCCGCCGGCAGGGGCAGCAAGGAGAGGGCCTTGCCCGCCAGGATCAGATCGGTGTAATCCAAGACACGGACAACCCCGGCCTGACGCAACATACCTTCCACGATGCGATCCGGCGATGCCATGGCAGCCGTATGTGCCATTGCCGCCTGTCGGCCCGCTTCCGTCGTTCCGCTCTTGAGCAGGACGATCGGCTTTCTGCATGTGACCTCCCTGGCCACCTCCAAAAAACGCAACGGTCGCTTGAAATTCTCGATATAGATCAGAATGGCGGATGTCTCGGGATCATCCCTCAGATATTCAAGGGCATCCGCCTCGTCGAGCCCGACTTTGTTCCCGAGGCCTACAACGCGGGCCACACCGAAATGCTCTCCGGTCAGAATGTAGCGCAGGGTGTGTGTGCCGAAATTACCCGTTTGTGCGATGTAGGAGACGCAGCCGCGCCGGATCTTTCCCTGGGGGAAGAAGGTCGACGTGAATCCATGTGGGGTCGATATGTGGCCTGACGTGTTGGGACCCAAGACATGGAGCCCCTTCTCCCCGATGATGCGGACCAACTCGCCCTGAATGCGGGCGCCAGCTTCATCGACCTCGGCAAACCCCCCGGCGGAGAGAACAAAATGACGGATCCCTTGGTCAGTGCATGCACTCAGGGCCTCAGACGTCGCTCCCGCAGGCAGGATGATCACCGCCAAATCGATATCCCGAGGCAAGTTCGCAACGGCAGGCAGGACATTAAATCCCAGGATGTTACCGCCTTTGGGATTGACCAGGTAGAGTTTTCCCGCGTAACCGTTTTCAAAAATATTCCGGATCACTTCATAGCCCGGTTTTCCGGGAACGACCGATGCACCGATCACCGCAACACTGCGAGGTTCAAAGAAAGGCGCCATCTTATTTTTCATCATTTTTCTCCAAAGGTATCTAGGGCGGGATCACAGGTTTACGGACGAAAGGATTTCTCCCGGATCGCCACGAGGGCATCCACAGCCACAGGTGAACCGTCGGGACGGATTTTGATAGGGTTGATGTCGATTTCCCGGATGGCCTCGAACCGGGACCGGATTTCTCCCACGGCCACAAGGATTCGAGCCAGGGCCTCCCGGTCGGCGGTCGACTGGCCGCGGAAGGCCTCCAGGATCTTGGCCATCCTGATGTCATGCATCATGCATGCGGCATCAGCCATTGTGATCGGAGCCACACGGAAGACCACATCGTCGATGAGCTCCGTGAAAATCCCTCCGACGCCAAACATGACACAGGGGCCGAACTGGGCATCCCTTGTGAGTCCGCAAACCAGTTCCCGATCTCCTATGACCATCTCTTGAACCAGGAGGCCTTCAGTACCGGCAATGGCGAGCAGACGCTGACCTTCTGCTCGGACTTCCCCCTCCGACTTCAGATGGAGTGCAACGGCCCCCAATTCCGTTTTGTGCTGAAGACGCTCACCCGTTGCCTTCAACACCACAGGGTAACCCAACTCGAGGGCTGCTTTGACTGCCATCTCGATGTCAGGCACGAACGTTTCCCGGTTGACCGGAATCCCAAAACCCTCAAGAAAGCTCTTTGCTTCATACTCGTTTAGTGCTGACTTTCCTTTCCTGACTGCCTCTTCAATCCAATCTATCAGCGTAATGCCCTTCTTGTTTTCATTACGGAAAAATCTTGCCTGGGTTCAGAATTCCGTTGGGATCGAAAACAGCTTTGATACCGCGCATGATTGCGATCTGTGCCTCATCCAAAGCCATCGGAAGATAACGGCGGCGCGTGACGCCGATCCCATGCTCGCCTGTGAGCATTCCCCCCAGCGATAGTGTGAGGCGATAGATCTCTTCATCCAACGCAGCCGGGATAAGGGATTGCCAACGATCATCCGACAGACTGTCCTTAAGAATATTCACATGCACATTTCCGTCACCCGCATGCCCGAAGCAGATGATGCGTACTGAATGCCGCCGGGCAATCTCTTTGAGCCCCTTGAGCAGGAAGTGAATCTTGGCCCGCGGGACAGTTAAATCCTGCATGTGGTTAATCGGGCTCTGATACTTGAGCGCTTCAATGATTTTGCGGCGGGCTTCCCACATTCGATCACGTGTCGGGCGATCCTTTGCCACCAGCACATCCCGCGCGCCGTGCTTCAGGCAGATTTCGCCAACAATTTCCAGATCTACATCAATCGCCTGCTGATGATCGCCGTCGAGCTGGATCAATATCTGGGCTTCCGCGTCGCGATAGGGAATCTCTTTCTGCAGTAGCTGCTCCGAGGCCAGCACGGCATCGCGTTCCATGAACTCAATGGCGGTCGGTACGATATGTTGGCCGATGATGTCCGATACCGTATCCGCAGCGGCTTGGTAATCATCGTATGGCACTAGGAGATCCACTCTGAGCTTAGGCAGAGGAATTAGACGCAGAATGATCTTTGTCACCACCGCCAAGGTTCCTTCCGACCCGATCAACAGCTGGGTTAGATTATAGCCCGTGACATCTTTAACCAGCTTTCTGCCGCAGGTCATGATCTCTCCTGAGGGAAGCACGGCCTCGAGACTGCAGACGTAATCTTTGGTGACCCCGTATTTAACGGCGCGGGAACCACCCGAACCCTCGGCAATGTTTCCCCCGATGGAGCAGGAATCAAGACTGGCCGGATCGGGAGGATAGAATAATCCCTCGGCTTCCACGGCGTTGTGGATATCGCCCGTGATGACACCCGGTTCGACGGTGATCATGAGGTTCTCCTGGTCAATTTCCAGGATGCGGTTCATTTTTTCGAGCGACAAGACGATTCCGCCGCAGACAGGAACCGCTCCGCCGCTCAGACCTGTTCCTGCTCCTCTCGGTGTAACCGAGACGCGTTCCATTTGGGCCAGTTTCAGTATTTCGGAAACCTGTTCCGCGCTCGTGACTTTAACGACGACCTCGGGGTCTGCGCACAGTCCCGATACTTCATCGTGAGAGTAAGGCTCCATTTTCTCATTGCTGATGAGGACGTCGTGCTCACCAACGATCTGGCGCAGCGCCACAATCACTCGGGAATCCACTTTTCGATACATCCGTCATCTCCTATTGATAATTGATAAGGCATTGCTTTTTCACAGCGGGAGTATATGTTTGATATTGATAAGGCATTGCTTTTTCACGGCGGGAATATATGAAGAACGGTCTTGTGTGTCTAGAGGATTTTGGCCACAAAATATGGGGTGTGGTGGCGATGATCATGGAGGGGATGTATCGGTAGATGAAAATCTTCCGGTCGAGGAATCAGCTTTTCGGCCGTTTCAACCGTCACGTTGGCCTTTTCGGGCATAATTCAGGCAGATCTGTCCTGTGTACCCGTGGTGCTTGAGACGTCATGACTAACTATAGGCATACCAGGAATATTCAGGGTCCTGATAAAGGCGATCGTCATTCATTTCAAATTGTAAGGATGCATGTCTTTCAAAATTATCGGATGCTTGCTTTCAAGGAAGCAATTAATACCCTCCTTTCTCCTCAATGGGCCGCGTTAATTCTCTTTCATCACACCCTTCAATCCTTCCCGCAAAGATTCAGAGACTATTTTTTTCCCAGACCAGCTCTAGATACATTCCAGAAGTGCCCCCGGTTCGTTTCTTCTCAGAAAATCCTTCCGATCTTCGATTAACCATAGAACAAATATATAAATAGAAAATTTATAAAGTCAACTACCACCACCTGAGGTGGTGGCTTGAATTTAAGTTCTGAAAGGTACCATAGCTTACGTCATGTTTACTCAAACAAACCTAATTGATTCCGTTCGAGTTCCTTCTCTTTCGTCTCTTGCCACTTCACATACTTCCT
>JAZDIK010000062.1:0-3293 GCA_043805145.1 Pseudomonadota bacterium
AGAAAAACCGGGAAAGCGCGGGCTGCGTACGTATCAAGGATCAAGAGGCAGGTCGGCCGAATGAGAAAAGAGACCGCCGCCGATCTCGCGGGCGCACATCAGATTTGGTTCGGTAAAGCAAAATAAACGAAAATCTATAACATAACGAAAGGGAGGAAATAGCGATGGCTAAAGTACAGAAATCAACAGATTCTTCAAGTTTGGCGGAAGTGGTCGATCGGATTCTGGACAAAGGAATCGTGATCGATGCCTGGGTGAAGGTATCTCTGGTCGGCATTGAGCTGCTTTCCATCGAAGCGAGAGTGGTGATTGCATCGGTTGAGACCTACCTCAAGTACGCTGAGGCGATTGGCCTGACCGCCAGCGCTGCAGCTCCGGCCTGAGAGTAAGGTAATGACGCCTGTGGGGCGGGGGCATTTTAGCCTCCGCCTTGCACAGGTTTTTACGCGTTTGGAGAAGGTGAGGGAGAATCATCATGGGCAATTTGACCGATGACATGACGCGCTTGCGCGGGGAGGTTGACGCCCTCCGGGGCGCCCGGGGTGCGTTGATAAATGGTTTAACGCGCGGGGCCAGGGATCTGACCACGGCTGTGGCGGCCATGCGGGCCGATTTTAGCGCCGCCCATACCACTATGGCAAAAAAGACCGGCAAAGAGCGGGAGACTTTTGTGGCCGCCGTGATCGATGAGGTCAACTCCCTGCTGGGTGGATTTTCCAGAAACCGGAATGATAAGGCCCGAAAGGGAAGACATGACCGTAAGACCTTCCTTTCAGACATGAGAAGGCAGGTCACGGACCTGTGCAAAGAGACAGCGGACGACATGATGGGCGCCCGGCTTGCCTGGCGCGGCGAGAGTCCCGGAAAGTCCCGGCCGGTACCGATGAAGAAGAAACCGGTATTCGTAAAACGCGCACCGCCCCCGATGGAAGCAGCGCTGAAGACGGCGATGGCAGCGCCTGAGTTCAAGACAGAAAAGCCACCTGTCGAACTCAAGAAACCACTAAAAAAGGAAGTGGTCGTAAAACCCCTACCGCCCCCGGTGAAAGCAGCACGGAAGAAGACGATCGCCGCGGCGTCTGAGATCAAGGCGAAAAAGCCCGCGGCAACATTCATGGAATCACCGAAAAAAGAAGATAAAAAGGCGGCAGTGGCAACGGTGCCGGCACCTCCGGCGGTCGAACCCCCCAAGGTCAAAAAACCGCTTCCTGTCTTCGCTGCTCCGGAGGCACCGAAACGAAAAGAAAAGAGTTGGTTGGATGAAAAACCCACCAAAACGATGACCAAGGCGAAACGGGGCAGAAAATTTAATGCCCCCAACTCCTAAGTCGGAAAATAGTTGGGAGGAGGTTTGCATGGGGCGAGCATGTCTGAGCCACGACCCGGTGGTATTTGAGGAACTGACTTGCGCCTTTTGCGGTGGCCGGGGCAGAGATCCTTTCGATGTCATGTCTTCCCTTTCCACCTGTTGTGTCTGTGGGGGAAGCGGCAAAGTTCGGGTCCAGGCGCCGGCAGTCGCTTGTGCTCATTGCCGGGGAACGGGGGCCGTTAAAACCCTTACCTGTACCACCTGCGGCGGCAGGGGTTTCATCCCCCACCCCGTGTCGCCGACTGTTTCATGTTCTCTATGTAAAGGTTCGGGCGATGATGCCTCGGCCCCGGCAATGGCCTGTCTGAAATGCCGAGGAACCGGATGGATGATGGAATAATTGAAGATCCCCACGGCAAGCCGAGGAGAATCTTCGATCCTAAAGAGGAACAAACCTTGCCGTTTTTGATTGCATCCCCCGCGGGAAGCCGCGGAGAATGTGATCGCGGGCGGATTCAGGAAGGAGAACGGAGTTCATGAATAAGAATGCCGTAAGAATTGTCAGCACATCCACCGTGCGCGAATCGGTCGGTGAAGACAGTGTTCAACCCGAAGCCGGCGACGCCTTTGTTTCATCTCATTATGTGGAACAGATCACGGAGCGGGCTTTAGCCTACCTGGTGGCCGGTTATCCGGTCCATTTCTCCGGCGTGGCGGGAACGGGCAAGACAACCATGGCCTTTCACGTGGCATCCAAACTGGGACGGCCCGTCACCCTGGTTCACGGGGACGATGAATTCGGCAGTTCCGATCTTGTGGGAAAAGACTCCGGCTATAGGAAAAACAAACTGGTCGACAATTACATCCACTCGGTCCTGAAGACGGAGGAAGAGATGAAAAGCCTCTGGGTGGACAACCGGTTGACCACGGCCTGTGAGAGAGGGGAAATCCTCATTTATGACGAGTTCAACCGCTCCCGGCCGGAGGCGAACAACGCGCTCCTCAGCGTCCTATCTGAGGGGATTCTGAACCTGCCGAAGCTGCGCCGCTCCGGGGAAGGCTACATGGCCGTGCATCCCGAGTTTCGGGCGATCTTTACCTCCAACCCCGAAGAATACGCCGGGGTCCACAAGACCCAAGACGCCCTGATTGACCGCCTGATTACCATCCATTTGGAGCATTATGACCGGGATACGGAAATCATGATCGTTAAAAAAAAATCGGGACTTCCCCGGATCGATTCCGAGCGGATCGTGGATATTGTGAGGGAGTTGAGGAGTTTCGGGGTGAACAATAACCGCCCGACCATCCGGGCGGGGATCGCAATCGGCCGGATCCTTGCGTCTCAGAACCGACGCGCACGCGGGGATGATGTTTTTTTTCAGATGATCTGCCGGGATGTCTTGGCCACGGACACCGCCAAAATCACCCGGGGCGGCCAACCGGTTATGATGGAGAAGGTGGAAGAGGTGATCCGCAAGTTCTGCGGGTCCGTAAAACCAGCCAAGGAGAAAGTCAAGGAGGATCGTCCATGACAAAGAGGGTTTTGAGAGGCGTACAGGATATCAGGACGTTTTCCGGCCGTGCGGATGAAGGCGCGATGCCTTACAAGGCCTATATGAAGCTGAGCATCCTCGAGATGGAAAAGTTCCGCCGGGGGAAGGAGAAACAGAGCGCCTTGGACAGGGTGCAGCATATTGATCAGCGTTTCAAGGATATTGAAGCGGAAAGGAAGGAAATCATGATTGCCCTGGAATCCAAAGGGATTCGGTGCCTTCGCCTGCCGGGCCTTGAGGAACATCTGACGACGGGGGCGCCTCGAACAACGACAGGGCCATTTAAAATTCGATACTGAAAGGACGGTGACGATGTGCAAACCATACGTGATTCACACCATATTCTTAAAAATCACGGCCTGCCAGATCGAATGTCGGAACCGGTGCTCTCCACGGCCGGCCCTGAAGCAGAACGGAAGTTGCCTCCT
>JAZDIK010000063.1:0-4479 GCA_043805145.1 Pseudomonadota bacterium
ATCTCCCCGGCCAGCGCAACGGAATCGTGCGACGCCAGAAAAATGATACGTTCCGGGCGATGGGCGTTGATGCTCTTCTTCAGCGGTTCGGGCGAACCGCCCAGGGACATGATCATCAATTTCGACATGGTGCGACTCTCAGCGATCATTGCTTTTCATCCCTCCATTCTAAAGTTCGCCCATCAATAATTTCATCGTGGTCAACGGGTAGAGTTTCGCCAAGCGGTTCAGTTTTCTCCGATCCAAGCCATTTGCGGATTGCACATCACGCTGGACCGCTAACGAACACCGGTCGAACCGGCGCTGAGACGCCGCCGCAATCCAGCACGCCGCCTAAGGCCACCCGTCGGGCATCCCCTCGCCCAGGTCGTACGAGACCCCCTCCCCGGCGATCCGGCGGTGGGCCCGTCCGTCGAACGTCAGCCACAATCCTTTCATCTGCCGGGCAAGTGCGGCGTAACAGGCGTCGTAACCCGTCAGACCCATCGCCACAAACCGCGCTGCATCGCCGGCCAGTTCCTCCGTCATGGGCTGCCGGACCACTCCGCCTTGGATCAGGGGCAGCACGCCTCCGACAAAAACATCTCGCCCGCGCGGATGCACACGGCAGAGAACGGAAAAGACCTCAAAGCAGAAAAGCTCCGGAACCGCAAAACATTCCGGTTGATCTATCCACCGTTCCAGAACGGCATCCGCCCTCTCATGAAGCTCGTCTTCCAGAAACCACTTTACAGCAACGGAGGCGTCGACGATCCAGATCATGTGTCGTACCCTCTTAAATCTCTCAGAACCTCCATGCTCTCCTTTTCACCGATGCGCCGGTCCCTTAGGGATGCGATCCTCTCCATGAGTTTTTGCTTTTTTTCTTCCACCTGATAATCGAGAAAACGCCTTTCAAACTGCTCGGGCGTGATCAACACGGCCCGCACCCTCCGTCCCTTACTGATCAGGACGGGCTCTCCCGTTTCTTCAAGGCCATCCAGGATCTCCCCCAAGTGATTTCGAACCTTCAATGCGTTTACATTTTTCATGGTCCTTCCTTCCTTTCCTTCCGGCGCCATTTTCATCCCCCCGCTATCGGATGCAAGGCGGCGGAAACGAAAAATGTGCGTGGTATGTGTAGATAGAACTATACACTAACGTGAACACCATAGCAATTCTTTTGTGTGCAGCCCTTGTTGGAGGGGGCAATGCAATCTTAAGTTTTTCATAGTCTTTGCTTAGCATAAACGGATAAAAGATCGTTTCCGGCTGTCAGATTGCACATATAACCTTGGCCTTCATTGATTTATCGCTTCCACTTGGATGATCTCGTAATGATTACCGACTTTGCGAATGGTCACACGTGCTTTGGGTATGTTTCTCGGCTTCTCGAAGAGTTTTTTGTGCAAGGACTCGGCAACAATCGCATACGCCCTTTCACGCCCGCGCAACTCAACTTTTTTTCCGTCCTGTAGCATCGCTCTGAGGATACCCCCGCCTCCCGCGTCAAAGCTGACAAAGGCATCGTCGCTTGTTTCATTTGCTGGTGGCGTTTCCTTCACTGCGAGGATTTCTTCGGACGCGGGCTCAACCACAGGTTCAGGCTTATCGTGGTTCGACGATCGGTGTTCCTCCGTTTGTGTTTTTTCGAAGGCGGCGTTCATTGCCTCCGTCATTCTTCCGAGGGCTGCCCAACCGAAGGGCTGCAATCGTTCCCTTTCATCATTGTTCCGTGATTCTGAAGCTAGCCAGAAGGTCGTGGCGCCGGTTTTGGAGAATATCGCCGGCTTGTCCCTGCCCTGCATGATTTTGATATTCCTGTGGCCCTCGATAGTCACGGACTCCGCGCCGGCGTGGCGGCCGATGCGAAGCGGCCATCCACCGTCAGGATCAATCGTCTCCGGAACGGGCAATTCGGCAGCCCGCAATTCATCCTTTTCCCGTTTCATTTCCGGGGTGTAAAAATCACCGGCGCTCTTGAAAAGAACCGCCGAAGTGAGAGGCTGCGCAATCCTCGTTTCTTTTGCATACCGCTCTTCCACCGTAATGGTTCCGGTAAAAACGGCACCGGGTTCAATGACTTCGAGGATCTGGTACGGGCCACGGGCAGGCTTATTTGATATATTCTTCTTTTCATTCACGGCATAGACGATCCTCGTCGTCGCTTGGACGGGCATGAAATCGGAGACCTTGAGGAGGCGGAAAGGGTCCTTTTCCAGTTTGTCGTATTGCAGAAGTTGTTTTTCCAGTGTTTGCGACGCACTCCTGTCCCTGGGGTCATAATTGACTGATTTCCCGGCTGCCAGGTGGTTCAGATATGCAGTCCGCAGTGAACCTTTGATCGCCGAACCGGGGATGTAAGGCAGGTTGTCGTGCTCGTTAAAGGCCGTTCGGGCGATGGAGAAATTGTTCAACTCCTGTTGAACTTTCCTTGAATTTCCCTCGCTGGGTTTCATGGAAAGGGTCTGACGGTAGTGATCGACCAGCCCTTGTGACATCTTGACATCATGGCCTTGAAAACGTTTACCTTTCATGAGCCCATAAAACTCGAGAAGAGAGACGATGGTTCCCTTGCGGCTGACGGCGGCGTATCGATCCTTATCCTGCGGGTTGAGCAACCGGAAAAAATCGAGGGGATCGAACGCAGTTAACGTGCAGGAATTCTCGTCCACGATAAAACCCATCGGCTCATACACCTCATCGCAGCCGACATGAACGGGCGACAGGATGCGGATATAGAAACGGTTTTCAGTTTTCATATTTACATCTCCAGTTTAAATGGCAGATACGGGGCATAACCCTGGGCGACAGTCCTGGGTTCGCTTTTCGACAGGTTGCGGACAGCCTTGCCCATCCAGGGTTTTCCGAAAGCGTCCTTTCCGGCAGGGACAAAGACGGCCCCTTCATCGGCCATGAGGATGGGGTTTTTAAACGGGTTGTCCGATGTGGCCAAGGCGTCTCCATGTCTGCCGAAGCGGGTAAATGGCTTGAAATAATAATCTTTAAATGCGCCTATTTCGGGAACAGCAGGGGCCAGCGTGTAATAGGCATTCGCACCCGGCACGTCCGGCAGGGTCTTTTCGTCTTCCTCTCCCAGGTCAAATCGTCCGAGACCTGTGGAGGCGTCCCGACCGAAGCCACGACTGCCGATACGCTCCAGGGCGGCCCGCACCTGCCCGATATCTGTCGCTTCCTCGTCGATAAGGACAAAAACAGCCAGTTCCATTTCCGGGTAAAAGAAAACCGAAGGCATGGAATAAGGGGCGAACATCCCTTCGCCCGTCGTCATGATGCGGCGGTCAATCGTATTGCGGGGCTGGACGGCCTCTTCCCGCAATACGGACAAAGGGGTGGGTTAAGATCATTTTTGAAGCCGTCAAGATAACCGGTAACCGGCCCGCCGTACTGCTCCAGATCGAATTTCTTGCTCTTCCGCGCCGCCATTTTATCTTGAAGCCGATCCCAAAGGTCGATGAATCTGCCGGGGGCGGAGACAAAATCCGACGGGGCGGCATCTACCGTCGAAAACCCGATGGAGCTTTCCCCGTAGGCAATTTCCATCAGCCACCGGTTGACTCTGCCTTCTGCTGTTTTCACCGCTTCCTGTGCTGACTTCGTATTGGGGGCGATAAGGGTAAACTTGCCCGCGGCGTTCAAAAGCAGGGCCGTGGGCGGCAGTCCGATCTCCCGGCAGAGCATGTCCGCCGCCAGTTCCGAATACAGAGAAACGGCGAAGGACCGGCCGCGCAGGATCTTGGCGCGATGTTTGCCGGCTTCACCGCTGTCACTGAAAATAAAATCCTGTATCCCGTAGAAGTCGCCTCCGATCAGAAGAAATTTCCTGACGTCATAATCGCGGACGGCATCGATGGTCATCGTGTCTGTGTCGCGGTGGTAGAGATAGAGCGCAGACGCCAGCGCGGAAACGGCGCGGGAGTGATCGTAAAGGGAGACATCAGGAAGGACCTTGCCCGCCCTTGCCGCCGGAATCATGGAGGTGTAAATCAGAAGCAGGCTGTCCAGATGTTCGAACCACAAGTCGATGTTTTCATCCTTGTGATACAACCGCCCCAGGGCATCGGAAAATTCGAGAAAAAGATTTTTGTATTCTTTTGCGGCTTCTTCATCACTAACCGGCTCCGCTTCGCATTGCTTTTGCGGAAAGATGTTCTGCGGCGTGATCTCCTTCAGGGGATAGCGGTATCCGTAATCGTTGCGATCTTTTTTATCATCTTGCAACAAACGCTCTAAGACGGGCAGCAGGCGGGTCTTCCGGTAATCCTGCCAGGCGATGGCCTGATTATACTCCGAATCAAAATTGTTTCTGTCCCATCCGCTGCTCACCCGATCGGCCATGGCGATCACCCATTGCATCGGTGTCTCCGGTTTGTGGTGTCCCGCGGCAAGATTAATAAATGGATCATCCAGACCCCATTCAGCCTTATTGAACTGCCGGGGAAGAAGCTTTTCGATATGATCGATGAAAGCTGCCGTATA
>JAZDIK010000064.1:0-35569 GCA_043805145.1 Pseudomonadota bacterium
AATCGTCTTTGCGTCGCTGCTGTTTTTGTATCTCGGGCATCTTCTGGACGAGTGGCTCGGAACAGCGCCTAATTTCATGTTCGGGCTGTTCTTCCTGGCACTCGTGACCTCCATTGCAAGACTGTATCAGGAGGCCTGGCACAAAAGGAAAAAGGTTTAAATCATGCCCAACCCCCAGGCATGGACACCGGATCTTTTCATGATCTGCCGAAAGCCCCTTGATTCGATCGTGTCGGACAAGGGGCTCTTGTTTGGTTCATATGTAATAAAAAATACTTGCAAAAAGTATTCACTTTGTTTATAAACTGCGCAGCATTGTTACACTTCCCACCCATTTTTCGCTGCAGTTTCGGACTTTGATTTTTGGATGTTACGGTTTGCAGGGTAGCGATGTCCGTCCGCCGTGAAAATGCAGGGATAAATGGATTTCCAATGCCGGAAATGAGCATAGATCGTGACATGAGGGGATGAACATGGCAAAAACGTTGGGAGATATCACACAGGAACTGAACGAGAAGGTATTGACGCCGGCAAGGACCGAAGCGGCCGAAATCGTCACTAACGCAAAGGAAAAGGCGGCTGCCATCATGGCAGAGGCGAAAGCCGCAGCGGAAAAAGTCAGGACCGCCGCTAAAACTGATGCGGACAATATCCGGAAGCAACTTCAGGTAGACATGGATACGGCTGCCCGAAACTTCATCATCATGGTCCAGGAAAAACTTGAAGCGGCCGTGGTGGTCCCTGTCGTGGAAGGAGAGATCAGGGCCGCTCTCAGCGACGCCGGGTTTCTCAAGCGCATGATCGAGATTCTTCTGACTGAATTTTCTAAAAGTCAGAACAGAGAACAACCTCTGGAAATCCTGCTGCCCAAACAGAATCAGTCCGAGCTTGAAGCCTGGTTCCGTGAGAAATTCCGCGATAAGGCAGCCGGAGATATCACCGTGCAGTTTACCGATAAGATTACCTATGGGTTCCAAATCGGCGTGAAGGGCAAGGGTGCTCATTTCAACTTCAGTTCTGGTCTCGTGGAAGCCTTCTCTAACTTCTGCTCGCCGCGCTTCCGCAAACATTTCTTTGCCCGTGAGGAGTCATAGGAGAACATGAGCAACTACTATTTTCTCATGTGTCTGCTCCCGCCTATGCCTGCAGCACTGGGAGAGAAAGTGCCGCTCGGGTTCGGCGAAATCGCCGGCGCGATGAAAAGAAATGCCCATCCCGAGCATCTTGAGATTGTCCACGCCCATCTTCAGAGCGTGGATGCGTTCAACTGGGAGCAGAAAGATCAGGGACGCGATCTCTTCCTCGAAGGCGGCCTTATGTCCCAGGAGGATATGGCCGGCGGCAGGGCTCTGCCCGATTTCATCAGGGCCTTCCGTGAAGAAAAGGAACGGGGCATTCACCGCGTCTATATATATGACCGGCTCTGGGAGATGTATTACAGCTCCGCCTATGCCGTGGCCGAGCGTTTCGGCTGCCGGTTTCTGATCGATTACCTCTCCTGGGAAATCGAACTGCGGTCGAGCCTGGCGGCGTTGCGGGTCAGAGAAAAAGGCAGCAATTTGGACGAGCACGCCATTCTAAGCTCCTTCAGTCCCCGCGATTACTCCAATTTGATTGCACAGCTAAAGAGTCAGAAAAATCCGCTTCAGACAGAGCGTTATCTGGATGAAGAGCGCCTGCGGCAGATCTACCGCTTTGAGGGAAGTTCAAGCTTCTCTCTTGATGCCCTGCTGGCCTACCTGTCGCGTTCGGCGATTTATTGCCGCTGGGAAAAGATTAACGAGCATTTCGATATAGATACTTATTTATGGCATGGAGGTTAAATGTGAACGATCCCACACGTGGTCGGGTTGTTGCGGTAAATGGTCCTCTCGTCACCTGCGAAGTGGACGAGGGCAGGGAGGTTCTGCAGAATGAGGTTGCATATGTGATGTGCGGCGGGGTGCCGTTGAAGTCCGAGGTCATCCGGGTCCGCGGCCGGCAGATTGACCTCCAGGTTTTCGAGAGCACAATGGGTTTGAATATCGGCGAGGCGGCCGAGTTTTCCGGCGAGTTGCTCTCGTTGACGCTGGGTCCAGGAATGCTCGGCATGATCTACGACGGCCTGCAGAATCCACTCAAGGAACTGGTGAACAATCAGGGTTTCTTTCTGAGGCGCGGACAGTATCTTCCGGCGCTTGACGGAAAAAAGCTCTGGGATTTCGAGCCGATGCTTGAAGCGGGGGCGCAGGTCCGGCCGGGACACTATCTCGGCCAGGTGACGGAGGGTCTCTTTCCGCATCCGATCATGGCGCCGCTTCGGCTCCTAGGGACCTGGGAAGTAAAGGAAATCAAGCCCCGGGGCCAGTACACGGTCAACGATACCATCGCGATCCTGAAAAGCACAGATTCTTCACAGTCTATCCAGGAAGTGACTGTGACCATGAAGCAGGAGTGGCCGGTCAAGATGCCGATGCGCAAGTACGAGGAGCGACTGCTTCCCGACACGCAACTGCTGACGCAATGCCGGCTCATCGATATCTTCTTCCCGATGGCCGAAGGCGGAACGGCTTGCATTCCCGGTCCCTTCGGGGCCGGTAAGACCGTTCTGCAGCAGATCATCTCGCGTTACGCCCAGACGGATATCGTGATCATCGTGGCCTGCGGCGAGCGCGCCGGGGAGGTGGTCGAAACGATCCGGGAGTTCCCCGAACTCGAAGATCCCAAAACGGGCAAGTCCCTGATGGACCGCACGGTCATCATCTGCAACACATCGTCCATGCCCGTGGCGGCCCGCGAGGCCTCGATTTACACCGGCGTCACGCTGGGCGAATATTACCGACAGTTAGGGCTCAAGGTACTGCTGCTCGCGGACAGCACGTCCCGCTGGGCGCAGGCGCTTCGGGAATCCTCGGCCAGAATGGAGGAGATCCCCGGCGAGGAAGCGTTCCCGGCCTACCTGGAGAGCCGTATCGCCTCTGTTTATGAGCGGGCCGGTCTGGTAAAACTCTACAACGACGGCACTGGTTCGCTGACGATGATCGGCACCGTGTCTCCGGCGGGAGGAAATTTCGAGGAACCCGTAACCCAGAACACCCTCAAGGTGGTCGGCGCCTTCCACGGCCTGTCGCGTTCCCGGTCCGATCAGCGCCGCTACCCGGCCATCGACCCGTTGATTTCCTGGAGCCTCTATCTGGGACAGATGAATGCCTCTCTCAATACGCGTCATGAAAAGTGGGTCGATTTCGTGCAGAAGGCCCATAACCTGATCTTCAAAGGCAGTGAAATCCACCAGATGATGCTTGTCGTGGGCGAGGAGGGGATTGGTCTGGACGACCTCGTCGTTTATCTGAAGTCGGAAATCATCGACGCCGTCTGCCTGCAGCAGGATTCCTTCGATCCTGTTGACCAGGCGACCTCGCGGGAGCGCCAGATATCCGATTTTCTGCTGCTCATGGACATGGTGGATCATCCCTTCCAGTTCGAATCCAAGGAACAGGCAAAAGGTCAGATGATCCATATGCAGAATCTTTTTTTCCAGTTAAAATATTGTCCTTTCAAAGGGGAAGCCTATCAACGGTATCGCTCGGAGATAGAGGCCATTCTTGAAGGGAAAGGAGCGGCGGACTGATGATTATAGAACATTCTCGCATCAACCGGATTCAGGGAGATATCATCTCGGTGCCGGCCACCGGGATCAAGAACGGCGAATTGGCGACCGTGAAGAGCCGGAGCGGGACATCCCTGGCGCAGGTCATCCGCCTGCGTGGGGATGACGTATTTTTGCAGGTTTTTGCCGGTTCCCGGGGCGTTTCAACAGGCGATACGGTGCGGTTCCTCGGCCATCCCATGCAGGTTGGCTTCGGCGACGCGCTGCTGGGCCGGATCTTCAACGGTTCGGGCGATCCCATCGACAAGGGGCCCGGCTTGCAGGCGCTGCCACGCATCAGCATCGGCGGCCCGTCGGTCAATCCCGTCATGCGCGTCATCCCGCGGGGGTTCATCGAAACGCGTGTGCCCATGGTGGACGTTTTCAACCCCCTGGTGGAGAGCCAGAAGCTCCCCATCTTTGCCGCAGCCGGTGAGCCGTATAATGAACTCCTCGCCCGTATCGGCATGCGAGCCAATGCCGACGTGGTTATCCTGGGCGGCATCGGCCTCAAATACGACGAGTATCTGAAATTCCGGATCGCCTTCGAGGAGGCCGGCGTGCTTTCCCGGACGATCATGTTCATCCATACCGCCTCCGATCCCGTGGTAGAGAGGCTACTGGTACCCGATATGGCGCTCTCCGTGGCGGAGCAGTTCGGCGTTCAGGGCAAGCGCGTGCTGGTACTACTGACGGACATGACCGCCTTTTCCGACGCCCTCAAGGAGATCGCCATCTCCATGGACCAGGTTCCCTCGAACCTCGGTTATCCGGGCTCCCTGTACAGCGATCTGGCCTCGCGCTACGAGAAGGCCGTCGACTTCGACGGGGCGGGCAGCATCACCATCCTGGCCGTGACATCCATGCCGGGTGACGACGTGACTCATCCCGTTCCCGACAACACGGGGTATATCACGGAGGGCCAGTTCTATCTGCGCAAGGGCGCCATCGAGCCGTTCGGATCCCTTTCGCGTCTCAAACAGCTTGTAATCGGCAAGGTCACGCGTTCGGATCACGGGTATATCATGAACAGCATGATCCGCCTGTTTGCACGCAGCCGCGAGGTGGAGCAGAAACTGGCCATGGGGTTCGACAGGACGGCCGATGACGAGCGTTACCTGAAATACGGACGTCTCTTCTATGACCGCTTCATGGATCTGCGCGTGGATATGGGTATAAATGAAGCGCTGGATCTGGGATGGAAGACGCTCTCCGAGTGTTTCCGGCCCGACGAAGTGGAAATCAAACAGGAGTTTATCGATAAATTCTGGCCGGCGTAAATGACCGGGCCGATGGTGTAAGACAATGGCGGAACGAATCAAGCTAAACAAGGTATCCCTGCGCACACAGAAGCAGAAGCTGGCCATGTACCAGCGTTTTCTACCTGCGTTGGAGGCGAGGAAGCAGCAATTCCTCATGCATCTGGCCATTGTGCGCAAGGAGATTGCGGTGCAGGAGGCCCGGATACAGGAAATTCTGCAGGAGATCACAGGCTGGTCCGCCCTCTATGCCGACATGGGGCCGCTGCTTCGATATTTTATTGAGATCAGGGAGATAAAAACCTCCATCCGGAACGTGGCGGGACTCAAGGTGCCGCAGTTCCACGGCGTCGACTTCAGTGATCCGCCGTACAGTTTCTTTGCTACGCCCTTCAGCTTTGAAGAGGCGATGCGGCAGAGCCGCGACGCGATTGCGTGTCGCGAGGCGGTCAGGATGCTGCGCGAACAGGAAAGAGTCCTTTTTGAAGGGTTCCGCAAGACGAGCCAGCGCATCAATCTGTATGAACAGCGACTGATTCCCGGCTGCCGGGAAGCGATCCGTAAAGTTTCCGTCTATCTCCAGGATCAGCAGGCGGCCTCCGTCGGTGTGGCGAAGGTGGCCAAGCGCATGACCGAGGCGGCGGCGCTTCAGGATGCCGCTGCGTAGCGCAGGACTGAGCAGATCAGAGAGATTGAGCTCATAGCAGAATCTTATAAGGAGTATTGCTTTGGCCATAGCCAAAATGACAAGGGTATTCATTGCCGGGCCTGCCGACAACCAGGAGGAAACGATGCGTTTTCTCCAGGAGTTCGGTATGGTGCACGTGGAGCCGGCCGCTGAGATGGCCGGCGAGTTCGAGAAGAAGAATGCCGCCCTGCTGGTCCGGGTCAAGAAGCTGGACCAGGTAATCAAGGGGGTCCAGCGTTTCGGGGGCTGCAAAACGGTGGCTCCGCTTACGATGGCGGACGAGGAAATGGCCCCCTATGCCGAAGAGAGGCTCTCCGCACTGCAGGAAATGGAGTCGCGGGTTTCATCGCTCGAGCGTCTGAAGGCCGACCTCTCGTTGTGGGGGAACTTTGATCTTGCACAGATCCGCGCGCTTGAAGAGGCGGGCATTTGCGTCCGCCGCTACCGCATGGAGGTGAAAAAGTGGGAGGCGTTTCAGCCGCCCGACGGTCTTTACCTTGAAGTGGTTCACGAAAAGCAAGGGGTTTTGTTCTATACGTTGTCCGTCGGAAATCCACCGGACATTCCCCAAGCCTCGATGCTTGTCTGGCCCGACCTTAGCCTGAACGAAGTGGAGGCGGAGGTCCGCAGGCTCACGGCGCAAATGGGAGCGTTGACGATCGATCTGACAGGCGTGGCCGAACGCGCAGAGATCATGAAGAAACAACTGATCGTTACACTCAACGAAGTGGCCTTCTCGGGCAATATGGCGACTCTCCACCAGGAACCCTATTTATTTGGTCTGCAGGGATGGATCCCGGCAGATCAGGAAGCGGAATTCCTTGAGAAAACAACCGCCAGCAAACTTCCGTTGCGTGTCGTGACGCGCAAACCCTTGGAGGACGAAGAACCGCCGATTCTGATCAGGAACAACTGGTTCGTTCAGCGCATCGAGCCGCTGCTGAAACTCTACGGCAACCCCCAATACCGCCACCTGGATCCGTCCTATTTCTTTGCCCCCTTTATGGTTCTGTTTTTCGGGATCTGCCTGAGCGACGCCGGCTATGGCCTCGTTTTCTATCTGGTGGCCCATGCCATTGGGAAAAAGTGGGGTGACAAGGTGGAGGGCTTGCCGCTGGTTGTCAAGCTCTGCAAGGCCTTTGCCGTCGCTTCCGTGATCGTCGGAATCATGACCGGATCGCTGTTCGGCTACGGTTTCGAGAATCGGAGCTGGATTCTCATCGATCTGGACGTGAACGCCGGCAATCCGATGATTCTGTTCTATCTGTCCCTCGGTCTGGGAGTGATCCACCTGAGCCTTTCCTATCTCATGGGAATAATCCAGGCCATTTACTTCCATGAAAAAATGCAGAAACTGGGCTTGATTTGTGTGCTGTGGGGCGGCACCCTGCTGATCGCGCAGAATATCTGGTTTGCCGCGCCGACCTCGGCGCTGCACATGCCTCTGTACTACGGCGGCGTGGGGGCTCTAGCCACCGGTCTGCTGCTGACACTGCTGTTTGCCAGCATCAGTAAAAACTGGGCGGCGAGGCTGGGCCTGGGGCTCTGGAACGTCTACGGCCTCACGGGCCTCATCGGCGACCTCCTGTCTTACGCCCGTCTTTTCGGCCTCGGGATCGCCACGTCCGCCATCGCGTCCGTTATGAACCAGCTCGCAAATATGGCACTGGCAGGCGCCGGGCCGATCCTCGGCGTCTTCCTGGCGACACTCATTGTCGTCTTGGGGCATACCTTTAACCTGGCGCTTTCCCTGCTGGGAAGCACGGTCCATTCCGCCCGTCTTCATTTTGTGGAAGCCTTCAAGAGCTTCTTCGAGGGGGGAGGGGTTGAATACAAACCATTCAAAATCGAAAGGGGTTCTTTATGAGTAACAAGGGTACATGGATTGTCGGAACGGTTACCGCGATGCTGCTGGCGGGTTTTGTTTCTCCGGCCTTTGCAGAGACAGCGGCGGCGGCCGGGGGCTCGGGACCGATGGTCGCGAAGATCTTTATGGGCCTGGGTGTATCCCTGGGTCTGGCAGGCTCGGCCGTGGGTCTGTCGATTGCCTTCTCAGCCTTGCTGGGCGGTGGCGCGGAAAACTTTTTTAAAATCATCCCCGTGGCCTTGATGCCATCCTCACAGGGGATCTACGCCATCGTGGTTCTGTTCACGAATCTGGATAAATTCGACAGCGATCCGTACACCGTGGCCGGAAAGGGCGCCATTGCCGGACTGGCGATGTTCTTCAGCGCCTGGTACCAGGGGATCGTCTGCGCCGCGGGAATCAGGAGCGTGTTAGAGGGTAGAAACACGCTGGCCAACGCCCTCGTGTCGGGCGCCATGCCCGAGACCTATGCGGTGTTCGCGCTCGTTATGACCTTCATCATGAAATAAAGCAATCCGAACAGGTCAGGCGCCCATGGTTGATCCAGCGACCCGAAAAAATCATGGAAGGTATAATCACAACTGGAGCAACGATACATTCCATTGCATAATTTATATAGCTTTCTCCTGCTGCAGCGGGGGCAAAACCGTTGATGGTTTTTGAAGCATTTTTCTTCTAGCTTTGCTCTTATTGGATATTAAGATGTTAGATCCATCTGGCACCCTTATCCAAGGTGCCAGAATAGGGTCAATTGCCTTTTATAATTTGAGCATGATCAATTCTTAATTTATGCTAATGAATATTATTAGTTTCAAATATGCAAAATCGAAGATAACCCCCTTTTACTGGATTTCCGGCGGATCGGCCTTCTTTCGGAAGTTTAATTTTTAAAAAATGATAGCAAGCGCCACATTCCTGACCGTCGTGATCCCGTCTATGCCAGGCCCAGGGTAGTGCCAATAGCTTTTCGCTTTTTTCGACAGTGCCCTTTCTATTTGGTTTATATCGCGTCTGCTGACTCCGGCATCTTATCGAAGCTTCTATTTCCGAAGTAGATCTAGCTAGGTTCAGATATCTTTTCGCACCCCACCGGGTTCCGGCCACATGACGGAGCCGGGCCGCGCACAGCATCAGCGCCGAATGACCATCGGGGAAAGCGCCCACAACTCTCGTGCGGCGCCGGATTTCCCGCACGATCCGCTCCAAAGCATTGTTCGTCCTGATCCGGATCCGATGCTCACGGGGAAATTCATAGTATGTATACGTCTCCACGATGGATTGACGGATCTTCTTGGCCGCCTCCCTGAGCTTTAACCCTTCAAGTTTGACACCGACGGCCTCCGCCTTCTCGATCGCCGCTGACCGATTCTCTGAATCATGAATCCTTGAGCATCGTCACGACCTCCAACATCTTCACACAGCCGGTCTCCTCCTTCATCGCTGGCAAAAATATACGAATAATATTTAATGGATCTCACAGGAATAGCTGGGATGATCGAAGGCCGCAAAGTATGGATGTAAACCGTGTTTCCAGAAGATATTGCAAATCATCTCTCCCGGTAATTGGCCTGTAAATTTGTCTGTTAATACAGATTGACAGGTTAATCCATATTATGTATCGTGCGGGCCACTTAAATACCAGCAAAAAAGTCATCTTGGAGGTCTCTTCACGGGAGGAGAAGATAGAAATATCGGACCGGAATGCCGAGATAGATGATCGTGCCATGAAAAATAAATATAATATCTCAATGTGTTATATCACCGCTGCAGCGGTGATTCTCCTGTTCGCGTCTCCTTGCCGGGCGGATGTACTCTTTATCCATGACTTCAAGGCGACGGAATTTGTAATGGGCAAACAGGACGCCGAGTTGCTGATCGGCTATACCGATCAGGCGATGTTCATTGACAAGAAGATCCGGTACTCGGGAGAAATGATGACAACCATTTTTGGCAAAGTCAAGGAAGGGAGAGAGACCACACATTTTTTACTGGATAAGGATCAGATTCGTGAAGTCGACTATCACAAGGGAAGGATTATCGTTTTCCCATTTGAGAGACTGTCTGACATCAGCTGGATTAAGCAGAAGCAAGAAATTTCTGAGGAGGCTGCACAGCAAATAATCAAGGAACGGTACCGGATTTCTGAGCCTGTGTTGTCGGTAAAAATTCTCCCTCAAAAAGAAAAGATGAACGGCTATTTATGCCATCTTGTGGAGGCGGAATTGCGCCTTGAAACGGTTGATGTGAAAAAAAATTCTTCGAGCGTAACGCTTGCAAGACAGAAGATCTGGGTATCAGAGGCTGTTCCCGGCTATACTCAGTATCGTGCTTTTCACAACAAGCTGGCCAAGAGACTGGGAGTTGATTCCGTCCGTCTCGGATGTTTGAGCGGCATGCTACGTTACTGGGATGGTTCTCTGGATCCCATCCGCAAATCCATAAAGGATGTAAAAGGTTACCCTGTAAAGAGTATTATCAGTGTTGAAGGCCGCTATACGGCAGGCGTCGGCACGGCTTCTGCTAAAACCAGTTCGGGTCAGATCAGGGAAGAGTCCATGGAACTCCGGGAGGTTTTAACGGACAAGCCGGTCAAAACCCGTTTCCCAGAACCGTCCGGTTTTGGCGTAACCGTAGTGGAGTAGGACATATTCATTGATTTCATGCTTTTCACGTCAGGCCTGCTCGGCTTCCGGATGTACGTGGCGGGTTTTCTCTCGATTATTATTGCTTTCGGATCATTTTTAGACAGGTTTCCAGAAGATATTGAAAATCATTTCTCCTGCTAAATTAGCCTGTGAATTTGTCTTGACAAGATAAAATAAGGTATGTTCCAAGCGTCACGTTGGGTCATAGAAACTTGTCCAGATGTGCGAATAAATTCATGAATGGAGTTGACAAATCCAAATCGGCGAAAAGGTCCTCGCAATCGCCTTGTCCCTGCTTTTCCTCGTAACAATTTCATTTGCAGTGGTTGACTGCGAGAAGGCAAAACAACAGAATCCGGCACAGCCCCAAAATCTCAGGCACACGCAGCGCTGAGCCTCGTTAGCCAAAATAATTTTCTTCAGGACATCTGATTTCTGATAGCAGCGTTCAAAAAAAAGCAGGGCTTTTTGGCCCTGCTTTTTTGAACGTTTAGGTCGATTCTACCCTTGGAGTTAATTCGCCGTTGCCTTTCGACCCCGGTCATTTTTTTAAAGATTCCAGCCTCTTTTTTGCCGCCTCACGGACGTCCGGAACAGGATCATTCTCTGCCATTTCGGTAAGAATGGCTGTGTCCGTCAAACGCCCGGCAGCTTCTTTCCGGATCTCCGGATTTTTCTGCTTATGCGCCGGACCAAATATTCCTGATAAGAATCCCATAGCCACCTCCTTTATTACAAAAAGAATTATATCGTGAGACTACCGTTTTGGCCGTTATCCTGTTATTTTTCAAGAAGCTCTGTTTTCCATTGTCCATCGCGCCCGCAAGTTACCTTCTGTGGCGACAACTTTAAATTAGTAAGCGTGTACTAACATAGTGAAACGTTTTCAAAATGTCAAGACTTTTGTTAATTGGAAACTCTATATTTATTTGGTTTTCTAATATAATCATAAATATTATTGCAGATTATTAAAAAATATTGGAAGTCGTAAAATCTTTTGACAGGCATACCATCAGGATGTATAAGTAAACGAGAACTTACATAATATTTATCTTTACAGCTGTTGCGATTCATGCTAACTTAAGCTAAGACATTATGGAACGGGGGCTTGAGATCTTTACGGACGGTTTTTGGGAATGGCACAAAAGCGCATCAGCACAGCCATACGGAAAAAACAGATTATTGACGCTGCCAGGAAACTCATCGTTCAAAAAGGCAGTGAGCACCTGACGATCCGATCCATCGCAAAAGAGGTGGGCCTTTCCGAGGCGGCCATCTACCGCCATTACAAGAATAAAAGAGAGATCCTGTCTTTCCTGATGAGCCACATCATGACATCCATGATGGACGAAATTGACCGGACATCATCGGATATCCCCCCTTCACTGGAGACGGTGCATGCCATTCTCAAAAATCACCTGTCGAGAATCGAACAGAGCCGCGGGATGTCCTTCCAGATCATCGCGGAGGTCATCAGCTTCGGCGACCGGAGTCTTAACCGGCAGGTGTACGAGAGCATCAACATCTATATCGAGAAGCTCAAAGACCTCATTAGTGCAGGCGTCAAAGGCGGTTTTATCAGGGAGGACGTCGATCTCGATGCTTGTGCCATGCTCCTGTTCGGCATGATCCAGGGAATGGTCAATGTCTGGGCGCTTGGACATTACGGTTTCGACCTGACCGAGAAATTCGAATCGCTCTGGAGCGTTTTTCACGCGGCGATCATCTAGAACACATATCGGCGCGACTATCTCTCATCATCCGAAAGCGGATTCCGGGCTTAAGGCGTTCTGACGTCCATATCCGGCAGACCAGCTATGTTTGAGCGGGATTTGTTCACGTGCTCCGTTCAGAGCGGCCATTAAGGCTGATAGCCTTCTGCATCCCCACCTTGTTAAGCTAAGCGAAATGCTCCTATTAGCGAAACAATCCTTGCTGAAAGCGGCTCTTTCTGTTATAGGGCGGCCCTAGAAAATAACGCCGAATCCTTCACGGATGGCATCCGCAGGGATCTTACTGAAAGGGTATAAACGATGACGGTAGCAACGGGTAGCAAGTTGCGCGACAATCTCGTCGTGCGGGAAGACAAGGACCGCCTGCCCAACTATCTGGTCAAAGAAATCAAAGACATCATCCGGCAAAATAACAGACCGGTTTCCTCGTCTGTCCCTTTTGACGAGATGCGATTCGTGGTCACGGATCTGGAAACAACGGGCTTTCACCACCATATGGGAGATGAGATCATTTCCATCGGCGCCGTGATTATTGAAGACGGTCAGATAAAGAAAGACGAGACCTTTCATGAACTGGTTGACCCCCATTGCCATGTGCCCGATGAGGTTCAAGCCCTGACGGGGATTCAACCGGAGATGCTCGCCGGCTGCCCGAGCTTTTTCGGAGTCATGCAACCGTTCCTGAGATTTATCGACGGCAACGTGATCGTCGGTCACAATGTTGAGTTTGATCTGGGATTCATTAATCACAAATTGAAAAAATATTGTCACGCAACAATAAATAATCACACCATCGATACGATCACGCTGGCCCAGTTCCTTGGCATTCGCTCGCAGGGGTTCTCTCTGGATGACCTGCTTGCCTTTTACGGCATGGAACCCGTCGGACGGCACACCGCCCTCGGGGATGCGTTGATGACGGCCGAAATTTTTATGCGCCTGATGGCGGAATTAAAAAGACATTCCATCAAAACCCTGTTAGGATTAGAAATTGCGCTGAAATACCACGCCCGGTTTGCAGAGGTGAAGTTTTTGTAAACAACGCCTCCATTTCTATTACCGTGATACCCCGATGAAATCAAAGCTCATTTTTGCCTGAAACTTTTCGATACTTTTGAATATTTCTCTGAGCATGGTTTGTTCCATGCGCGAGAGCGTCTTTGGTTTAATATAATTATCCGGCTTTCCATTTTCTTTCATAACGGCTGTAACCTGCCGGACAAATCGCAACTGCATCAGATAACTGTAGGACTGTTCAAGCTCATGATAGTCTTGCCATGATAAAACATTTTTCAGAAAGAGCTGGTGCAGTCTTTCCTGGGTATTGGTTTCCTCAATCCCGTTACGCAAGGCATAGACCCTTGCAAAATTAACGATCATCGTCATGGAACTCTTTATATCAAAGGCGTCTCGATGCTCACCCTTTGATTCAACGATAAAATTCCCGAAAAAGCCAAGGGGGGGCTTCGGGTATAAAGAGTTTTCCGTAAGGTAACGGAAAAAGTTCGGCCGAGCGGCAAAAGAAGTAAAAAGATGATTTCGTAACTGCACGGCCAGATCCATATTTCCATAGCCGCCACGAAAATCGAAAAAAATGCTCGATTGCATCAGGGCTTCCGGCTCCACAGTGGAAATCCATTTTGTAAAGTATTCTTTCCACACGGATAACGGTTGACACCACTGGGGATTCTTTGCCATGACATCACCGTTGCAGAAGGTATATCCTGCCTGATCGAGCCATGCGCAGACCTTTTCCCCAAACTTCAAAAAGTAATCTCTAACGTATTCCGAAAATTCACTGGGCTGATCTTCGAATAGGATTGCATTGTCTTGGTCCGTTTTCAGTGTCTGCTCTCTTCTGCCCTCGCTTCCGAGGATCAGGAAGACAAATTTAGCCGGTGGCGGGCCCAAGTCATCCATCGCAAACTTGATCAGTTTATTTAGAATGGCATCCGACATCGTTGAGATGAGCCTGGCCACATTGTCGGCCTTGACGCCGCTGTTGATAAGATTCTGGATCAGACGGGGCAGGCGGCTTTGTTTGTCCGTGACATGCTCGATGCGTCCAGCCGTTTCAATCTCGCGAAGCAGAAAGAAGGCCGACTGTCCCTGGGCCGTAATCAGGTCGCTGACGGTCACCACACCGACAACTTTTCCGCTGGCGTCCGTAACCGCGAGGTGCTTGATGTTCTTCTGCATCATGGACATCAATGCTTCAAAAATGGGCGCCCGGACTGAGATGGCGCCTAACGGAGAAGACATAATTTCCGCAACGGGCCTTTTAATGTCACATCCAGCACCGATCACTTTCTTCCTGAGATCATTGTCCGTCACGATACCGATAAAATCTCCGTCGGGGTTCCTGATAAAAATGGAACTGCATCGGCGCCGGTTCATCATGACGGCAGCTTCCTGGATCGGTACATCCGCATCACAAAAAACGAGGTCCCGGTTGCAAACGTTTTCAACGGACTGGTTAAAAAATTTCGGAATCTCGTCTTCTCCCGGCTGCATATCCTGGCAGATGATCGCGGCAAAGGATTTATCAAGCATGAGTTTCCCAAAAATGTCGGAAAAATACTTTGAAAAGGCCTCATAGCGCAAGCAGATTTCCATGAATCTTCGTTTCGGCAGGACGTAAAAATCCGTATCCTCTGTCGTTTTCAGCATGCGCGCGGCGATCCCATCGTGCAGAAGCATGGAAACCCCTCCGAACATATCCCCCTCGCTTAAGACCTCATGCAGGATATCCTCCTTGTTGTTTTCTCTGTAATACCGTTCCGCAGCGCCTTTGCGGATGATAAAGAGATGATCGATTTTCGATTTGCCCTGAATGAACAGTTCCGTATCTTTTGCATGGTGTACGGACGATACTTCCGCAGCAATTATTTTGATTTCCTCTTCGGGCAGAAAGGTAAAGGGGGGCAGTTTTGACAGAAATTGAAAGGCCTGATCTTTCATAGCGAACCTCCTCGTCAAGCATGAAGGTGGAGACAACCCGTAACATGAGAGGCAAGGCGGCGTTCGATTGGTTTCTTTCAAGTTCTCCTGTGCGGTTTGGCGCATTATGGAACAGCCGCTGCATCTTATGAGCAACCGGATACCATTATAAAGATACACAAAACAGACAGGTGCGTCAATCCTTTTATGTTTCCGGTGGGTCGTTTGACCTTTGAGAAGGCGGCTCTGTAAGAAAAAAGGGACAGATGAATCTGTCCCTTTTGACGGTTAGAAGTTGCTACCCGGCGGGGAGAGATACCCGCCGGGGTTGAATTAATGTCTATTTAGGAAACTCGGGCTGGATGTCATAGCAGTACTTCTGGATGACCTCTTTACGCGGAGGTTTCGTCATCAGGCTCACGATGATGAAGAAAATAAACCCGATCGGAATCCAGTAGTACTGGTGCGGCGTGGAGATCTTGTGGGCCGGATCGCTCAGGAAAAACCAGTGCGCGCTTTTAAGAACGCTATTGGCATAGAGCCACGCGCCGCCCGAACAGATCGTCATGACAACGATGGTGATGTAGGACGCCGCGGTCGTGGATTTGTCCCACCAGATGCCCATAATCATGGGCGGGCCGACGGAGCACAGAATGATAAGAAATGCCGCACCCGAGATATCGAGGACGAGAGCAGGCGGGTTGAACGCCAGCACCGTACAGACCACCATAACAATCGTTGTCATCAGCCGTGTTACGGTAACGGGCTTCTCTTCGGGCCATTTGCTTCCGAACACTTTCCCGATCATGTCGCGTCCCATCGTGATGTTCAGAACCATGACCCAGCCGGCTGCCGTCGCCATCGAGATGGCCAGGCCGCCTGCGATAATGATTGCCATGAGCCACGGCATCTTGAGCGATTCAATAATCGCGAACATGGAGTAGTCCGTGATCGATGCGGCGCCGATGGCGTAATTCTTCTGCATGTACACAAGGATGCTCACGGCGCTCTTGATGCCCTCCGTCCCCAAAAGCGGGTGCATGGTCTCAAGCATCACTTTCGCGGCCGAACCGATGACGACCAGCCCCATGTACATGATCCCGCCCATGAAAACGGCCCACGTCACGCTTCTGCGGGCGGATTTGATATCTTGCGACGTGAAGAAGCGCACGACGGTGTAAGGCATGGCCGCGAAGCCGAAATGCCAGATAAAGTAGAAGCCGACCATGCCCGTCCACATTCCCATTATCGGATTCGCCGTTTTCGGATAGGAATATGCTACATTGAAGAAGATGGGGTTATTGGTCACAATCGCATCGGTCAGCCCGTTGAAGCCGCCGAAATGCCAAACAATAACGAGGGCGGCAATCACCACCGACACGGTCATCAGGACGCCCTGGAAAGCCGTCGAAAAGGTCGTCGCCACCATGCCGCCCCAGTAGATGTAGATAAAGACAGCGCCAGCAGCGATCAGCACGGCCCAAATATAATTGATTTTCAGGATGGCAACCATGCACAGCGCCGTCCCGACGATTGAAAGGGCGACATAGGCAAACCCGCAGATAACAGTCGGTATGGCCGCCATCAGCCTCATCCACTTCGTGTCATACCGGTCGGCGTAATAATCGGTGAACGACGTGGGCGCGTATTTGCGCAGGGGCGCCGCCGTCAGCAGCGCTGCAACCGGCATGCCCGCAATGATTCCGGTCAATGCCCACCAGAAAGGATATGCCATCAAAAAGATGAAGGCGGGCATCCCCAGAAAGGTGGCAGGACTGAAGTAAGTGGCCGCAAGCGCCGAACCATTGATAAATGGCCCGACCCTCCTGCCGGCAACATAGTAATCAGAGGCATTCAAAGCGGCTTTTCTCGTATAAAAGCCGATATATATGACAACTGCAAAATATAAGATCGTTCCGATAATGACAATTGGATCTGCTCCCATTTGAAATACCTCCTTATATTATTTTTTCTCTAATTTGGCCTCTCTCTGTTCTTCCGAGTGAGCAAAATACCATGCAACAATGCTATTCAGAGCGAAGACACCTATAAACATGTTATAAATCCAGCATGCGGGAATACCCAGGAATTTAGTAAGCTGTATCCCTGGAGTGATCCATTCCCACCCGATGAGCACGTAGGAATAACCGTACAGGATGAGCATTCCGATCCAAAACGATTTCGGCATAGCTTTAAACATAATTATTCCTCCCTCCTTAAATAATCAGATTTTTCGACTGACCGGTACTTCCGGCAGCCCGGTTAAAAGTTAACAAACCTGTAACTTATTCAATCATTTGCCTTCTCGCACCACCCCCTTTATTGAAATTCAAATTAGCACGATAAACTGCCTCTGCCCGCGTATTAACTCTGAATACCCTATTTTGACTTTTCTTTGCTTAAAATGCCCTTCTCGCGCGATTGTGTCCTAACATGGTGAGAATTGCACTGTCAAGTTTTTTGTGTGCGCCATTCGCAGACCATTTCCTGACGGTTTTGCAAAAAATCGCCCGTGCCGCCCCTTTCGGCTGAAGTCATGGGGAGAATACTAATATATTAAATAGGTTCCAGCCCACCCCGGAATGACAAAGAGAGACGAAGCCCGGCTTCTCAGGAAACCGCCAATGCTTTGAAGATTAAGGAAGGCCTTCCCATGTGAGCCGGGCATGAACGGCCGATGCCATCTTTTTTCAAAAAATTGGACTTCTGAAGGCCGATCCTCCGGAAATCCAATAAAAGTGGGTTATCTTTGATTTTGCATGTTTGAAAGTAGTTATATTCATTAGCATAAACAAGTATCGAACAGGCTCAAATGATAAAAAGAAGCCCGGCCGTACGCACCCGGCATAAAACGTACCTTGCACCCATATCCAACAAGAATATTATCGACCAGTAAAGTTCGGCTTCCGTTTTTCTGCGAACGCTGCCAGGCCTTCCTTGACATCCTCCGTTCGTCCGGCATACGTCATGCTTTCCCGTTCCAATTCGAGCTGGCTTTCCAGAAGCCCGAAGAATGCATGATTGAGATTCTTTTTGACAAGCGCGTAGGAAATGCTTGGACCCTTCGCAAGTTGCAGGGCAATCTCCATTGTGGCCTTCTCCAGATCTCCGTCTTCAACAACTTTCGTAACGAGACCCATATCCAGTGCCTCCTTGGCATTAATAACGGGATCAAGGAAGACAAGTTCGGCTGCTTTTCCGAAACCTACAAGCAAAGGTACAAGGAGTGTCCAACCCCCGTCAGGAACCAACCCTGAACCGAGGTAGGCCTGCCTGAATTTTGCGGAAGCGGCGCATACTCTGAGGTCGCAAGCGGCGGCCAGGCTCATGCCGCCACCTGCCGTAATCCCGTTGATCATGGCGATGACGGGTTTCGGCATCCGGCGGATGGTGATAATCGTCGTGTTCATGAGCTTGATGAGCTGCCGCAGGGTGTCCCCCGCATCCGGCGTGCTTTTGAACAGCAGGACATCACCGCCCCCCGAAAAAGCCCTTCCTTCTGCCCCAATGACGACAACCTTCGTTTCATGATCGTCCGCGCAAAATTCCAAAGCCTTTATAAAATCGTCAAAGAGTTCATAATTGAAGGCATTAAATTCCTTGGGCCGGTTGAGTTTAATGACCGCCACGCCATCCCTTCTCTCAAAAACGATGTTTTTAAATTGCATTTTGTCTACTCCTTTTTTCGATTTATCGATTGCTTTTCCAGTTACGATCAATCTTTCCCAACACGGTCAGGAAAGAAAGGATCCTAGCTGATCAATGATGTTTCATATCTTTCTAGCTTTCGATGCCTGATCCGGCAGATGATCCAGCACCTTGCTCACGGTGGAGAGATCGTTCTCTCCACTCGCTCAAGAGCCCCTGGATCGGGATATACGGCCCAGGGGCTGGAAACAAAAGCAAGGGCAGGCCGCCCTTTTCTCAAACCGGACTTCACTTATTTGCCCGTTTGGTAGGGATCCCAATCGAAACCCCACATGTCGCTGTTGAACGGAGACTTGTATGTTCGTCTTTCGTCATAGGAGGGGTACCTCCTGGCGCCGCCTTCTTTCGGAAGCATGGAAACAGAAAACTCCGGTGGGAGCAGACCGTGCTCCTTGGCTTCTTTTTCAAGAGAGGCGCGGTCGTCGGGGTGAGCGATCGAGATGATGGCTTCCGTTCTCTCGTAACCATTCAACCCTCTCAGATTGACGATGCCGTGTTCCGTGCAGACATGCGACGTCAACTGCGCCGCCAGATCGACGGTGGTTCCAGCCGGGAAGAAGGGAACAATTCTCGACGTTCCGTGTTTGCTTCTTGATGTCAGCGACACGACGCCTCTGCCCCCTCTTGATTGCGAGCAGAATCCGATAAACTGCAGGAATCCGCCCGTGCTTGAAATGACGCGTTTATCATAAAAACCGCAACAGACCTGACCAAGCAAATCGACGGCCACGGCGTTGTTGATGGCGATCATGTTGTCGAGCCGGGTCAAATTGTGGAGGTTATTCGTATAGCCGATATCATACACGGCAAGGTTCTGATTGCGATGGACCGTATCGTAATACCACTTCGTATCAAAAGGAAATGCGAGCGTCCAGACGCTTTTGCCCCTGTCGGCTGGAAGCGTTTTATAGCGGTTTGTGACCTGCCCCGATTCGATAAGATTAATCAGGCCATAATTCAGCATTTCGGTATGAATTCCCAGGTCTTTCAGGCCCCCACCAGCAAGCGCCGTTGCCACGGCCGAGGGCAGGGTTCCGATTCCGAGCTGCACGATATCGCGATCCCGCATGATGGTCAGGATGTGTTCGGCGATTTTGGCCTCTTCCGGAGAGGGTTTGATGGCCTTTTCATTCATCTGCGGCCATTTGTTCTTCTCGCAATCCACTTCCACCCAATAATCAATATCGTCGATATGAATGGTGTTAAAGCGCCCTCCCTCCGCCCAGGGAAAATCAGAGCGGACCTCGACAACGATCTTCTTTGCCGTCTGACAGTATATGTTGCAGTTGTTTGTGCCGTAAGACCAGTTGAAGAATCCGTGCTCATCCGGCGCCGTTGCCGCGTTCCAAAACCAATCGATCCCTCTTTTCTCCTTTACGGCGTTGACGAAACGGTAGTGATGAAAATACTGGCCCATGGCCCATCCCCATTGCGCCCAACTGCTGACGCCGTTCGTATCCCGTGCCTTGCGGTTCCAAGGAAAGAAAAAGTAATCGTTCATGCAGTGATATTTCTGTTTGGGGTCCGCCTTTTGAAAATAGGGGTGGGGATAGATGTTGCCGTACAACCAGAATTCAATGTCCTTAAGATTGGGCCCCAAGCGACTGGCGCACTCGACCATGCACTCGGTCGCGTCTCCTCCTGCGGTACCCGGTTGGATCCAGTCGCCGGATTTCACCATATCCAAAATTTGTTTGGCTGTTCTTTTCTTGTCGCGAATCTTCTGTTGAATGGGTGTTGACATGATGTTCATCCTCCTTAATGAAATATCGATCTTTTCGCACTTTGTTCAACTTTTTTACGCAACTGCTATAGAAAATGCTTTCGTATGGTCGCTTTTCTTAAGGATACTGGTGGAGAAAATCAATATTGAAAGAATAATGATATAGTATTTATGTTATATCAATATAAAAAAATTGACGACAGATAGGATTGAAGGTTTGCTTTATTGTTGAGCAAGCCAAGTTTCTGCCGGATATGATATCTGTGGGTGTCGATGGCGCTCTTTGAAATGTCCATGTAGTTCGCGATTTCTTTTGTCGTTTTCCCTTCCTTGATAAGATTGGCGACCTGGATCTCTTTTGGGGTGAGATTTAAATGTTTAGAGGACAACTTCTGCGCAAAGGGTGAAACAATACCCTTCAGATTGGATTCGATGATATTGAGATTTGTGATGTCTTTGTGATCAGATATCGTCTTTTTCAATTTATCAAGATAGGGCAAAACCAGTTGCTTGATATTGGACAGCACCTTTTCTTCCAATTCGTTTTTGTCTTCTTCCCTGCATTTCAACAAAACCCTCAGGGCGGCATTCAGCTCTTCGAGTTCGCTGGCCTTGGCCTTTAATTCCTGCTCTCTTTTAAGAACGGCCTGTTCGGCCTTTTTACGATCGGTTATATCAAACAAGGATACAATACTGTTCGATGTTCCCGGAATTAATGCAGTATTGATCCATACATCTTTCACCTCATTATTTTTATTGATAATCCGTGATTCATATTGACGTGGAGCCGCAGCTGGGTCGATTTTTTTTGAGTAATGATACCTCCTCTGCCTCTTTAAATCTTCCTTGACGATGAATTTAGTCCAGCTTGCTTTTTTTTCTATCTCTTCCTTACTGTAACCATAAATATTTTCAAACTCGGCGTTAGCAAGAGTGATCGTGGCATTCTCCTCGACAATCAACATGGCGCTGCCCGTATTCTCGAAGATCGTGCGATATCGATTTTCAGACTCCCTCAAAATATCCTCCGCCCTTTTTTGCTCCGTGATATCACGAAGGCTCTGTATGGCGCCAACGACCTTATTGTTTCTGTCATAGAGGGGACTGGCCTTACCCCAAAGGAATATCTTTTTATAGGGTATGTACCTCTCCGCAATGAGGAGTTTGCCCTGCCGTTCAAAGCGTGAATAATTTTCCTCCTTGATACTGTCAGGATCCAGAACAAGGTCGGCCATCATGGGTCTTCTGTCGCCGTAAAAATGAAGGGCGTGCTCATAATTCCCCTTTCCCAGGATGTCCTTTGCCTTGACGCCGGTCATTTCTTCCATGGCGCGGTTCCAGGCAATGAGCTTCCCCTCAAGATCGATTACGTAGGTTGGGTCCGGCAAAAAATCAATGATATCGGCCAGCCGGCGTTCGGATTCCCTTAGCGCTGCCTCCGCCCTTTTTTGCTCCGTGATATCACGAAGGCTCTGTATGGCGCCAACGACCTTACTGTTTCTGTCATAAAGAGGGCTGGCCTTCCCCCACAGAAAGGACTTGATATGCGGTATATACCTCTCCGCAATGAGGAGTTCCCCCTGCCTTTTAAATAAAGAATAATCTTCTTCCTTTATACTGCCGGTATCCAGAACCAGGTCGAGCAGCATGGGCCTTCTGTCGCCGTAAAAATGAAGGGCATGCTCATAATTTCCCTTTCCCAGGATATCCTTTGCCTTGACGTCCGTCATTTCCTCCATGGCACGGTTCCAGGCAATGAGCTTCCCATCAAGATCAATCGCATAGGTTGGGTCCGGCAAAAAATCAATGATATCTGCAAGCCGACGCTCGGATTCCCGCAGTGATTCTTCAGCCAGCACACGTTCCGTAATATCCATGGAATTCCCGAGAATGGCGGGGCTTCCCTCATAAGAAATGGTGGTTACCGTTTCCATGACCCAGCGGATATCACCCTGCTTAGCTATAATTCTGAAAAGATGAGGCGAGGTTCGCTCTCCTCGCAGCATTTCACGGGCATATCGTTTGACCTGTATTCTATCGGCAGGGTGAACGATGCTGTCGGATTTTTTCCCGATCAGCTCTTCGATATTATAGCCGGTGTAAGCCGTAGCATTTCCGTTAAGAGTCCTGAATACACCGTTTTGAACAATGTAGAGGCCGACAACGGAATTTTCCCATATCGTCCTGTATATCTGTTCCTTTTCTTGAAAACCTCTTGCTGAAGAAAGTTTCTGATCGATGATTTCAGGCGACGCGAAAGCCTTTTTCTTGCTTGACACGGTCCGTGATTCTCCTGTTTTTTTCTTTCGCTCGATACATAAACGTTTCATACTCTGCCGGGCATTCCACTATACAACGCGCCCTGCTCGGTTGCAGCCAGACCAAGACTCTTGAAGGTGACCTTTTCTTCCATGACTGTCTCTATATTCTCTTTTGCCTCCGTTCCCACAAGGCGTTGATTGATTCCAAATGGTTTATCAGTAAGTTTCTTGATCTTTATGATGTTGTGGCGCGTTTCTTTCGGCGTGAAACGGGTCGTCGCCAGGAAACCCCGTCCGTCGGCATTGCTGACGGCAAACACCAGATCAGGTTCGGTAATCCAGTTCATTCCCGCCCATTCCCGCCAGCATGATCGGATATTCTATTTCAAATAACTCATCCATCTTCGTTTTAAACATAGAGTGCTCCTCGATCTTTAATTGGGCATCCTTGGCAGGGATGCTTAAGTTTTGTGTAAAACGAAAAAGATGATTCAAGAAAGAATAACCAAGGCATCAACTGCGATTGGGATTCGTTCGGAAATGACAAAGGGATTGATGTCAATTTCCATGATGTCCGGATATTCCACAGCGATCTCACTCACACTGACAAGGACATGCGCGAGGAGATTGCGATCTACGGGTTCCATCCCCCGAACGGCATTCAGAACCTCGCGGCCCTTGATCTCCTCGATCATGCTGAAGGCCTCTCGCTTGTCAAACGGCGCCAGCCTGAAGACGACGTCTGACAGGATTTCTGTGAAGATACCGCCAAGCCCGAACATGACTGTCGAACCGAATTGAGCGTCCCGCGTAAGTCCCACAACCAGTTCACGCTTTCCCTTCACCATCTCTTGGATGAGCACAGCCGGTGTCTTTGCGGGCATGGCCTTCACGATCTTTTCAAAAGCCGCCTCGGCTTCACCTTCACTCTTGATATCCAGCATGACAATGCCGAGTTCCGACTTGTGAGAAACCTCTGGGGCACATCCTTTCATGGCCAGGGGGAAGCCTATTTCACGGATGGCGGCAAGGCATTGATCTTGATTGTAAACCAATCGTTCTCTCACAACAGGAATGCCGCGATGACTCAGAATCATCTTGGCTTCGTACTCGGTCAAGGTTGTACGCCCTTCTTTTCGTGCCTGTTCAATCACGTCCATCGTTTTCTCCCTGCAGCAGATAATAATTATATCTCGCGAGGAAGCTTGCGGCCAGAGCTGCATCCTCGGGTGCCTGAAATACGGGGATTCCCGCCTCCTGCATAATTCTCTCATCCTCACGGATCTCCTCCCGGGATGCTAAGATAGAAACGATAATCGGCTTCGATGTCCGTCGTTTCAATTCCGCCAAGGCTCTTGCCGGGGTCTCGAAGTTCCGGTGAACAGCGTAAATAGGAATGACCATATCGACACCCTCATCCTCTAATACTGCTTCCACACATTTTGGATAAATATCGACGAAAAGGCCGGAGCCGGTAAGGTCAACCGGATTCGGAGAAAGAACGATCGGAACATGTTCTCCAATGATTTTCTTTATCCGATGAAGCGTTTGTTCCGAAGTCTGCGCCATGGGGCAACCGTTTTCAATCAGAGTATCCAATGCGAGAATACTCGGGCCTGCGGTGTGCGTTACAACGGCCACCCGGCTTCCCTCTGGACGGGGGGCTATGGCCAAGGCCTTGCAGACTATTGCCAGATCTTTCGATGTTCTCGCTTCGAGGATCTTGTATTGCCGGCAGGCGTCTTTGAATACCCGGTATGTCCCTCCCATGGTGCCGGTGTGGCTTGAGGCGACGGCGCTCATCGATTCAGACCTCGCTCCCTTGAGGAGGACGAGGGGTTTCTTCTGCGACAGGGTTCTTGCGGCCTCCATGAACTCGCGGCCGTTTTCGATTCCTTCTACAAACGCCGCAACCACCCGGGTATCATCGTCATCTGCGAGGTAATGAAACATATCACTAAACTCAAGGTTGGTGCGGTTCCCCAGGCAGACCCATTTATTCACGCCCACATTCCGGTCGATAAAATCATTCAACATGGTGCACGCCGTACCGCCGCTCTGGCTTACGACAGATACGGGACCCAGAGGGTTTCCCTTCTTGAAAGACCAGAAGGTCGCGTAGAGTCGTCTGTCGTTGTTGATCACCCCGAGAATGTTCGGCCCGAAAATGATAATCTGATTCTTGTCTGCTACCTCTTTCAATTTCTTTTCATATTGTAAACCTTCATTGCCGACCTCCTTGAATCCCCCGGCAAGACAGACGATTCCTTTAACGCCGATCCTTGCGCAGCTCTCGATTACAACTTCCGCCGTCAGTTTCGCATTTAAGCCGCTGATGACGAGGTCGACAGGCCGACCGATCTCTTCAAGGCTGGAATATACCTTGAGGCCAAAAAGGCTTTTCAATCGCGGATGGACAGGGTATATTGCACCGGGAAATCCTTCCACCATTAGAACATCCACGACCTGCGCGCCGAGATTGTTTGCTGCTTCAGAGATGCCGAGGACGGCGACACTTATTGGATAGAGAGCTTCCTTGATTTTCTGCAGCTTCCACTTTTCCATGACTATTGTCCCTGGTGTGTGACGAGTTGTCTATCTTTTTCGCATGAATTTACGATCTTTCCATCAGGATCCATTGAAGAATCCACCCCCTGCTCTCGACATGCCTCAACTCACGAGGACCCCTTTACATACAATCGGGAACCGCTTCCGAGCGTACGCCAGCCAATATTAATACTATCTACATCTCCATCGGAACCTTCAGGACCATGATAAGTTAAATATCCCTTGGCAATCAGAATTGACTCGACAAGTTGAGCTAAACCGTTTCCTCCGAATCTTGTAATAGTAAGCATCTTAAGTAAGCAGTTCATGCTATGAGAATGTCTTGTGGATAATTTAGCAAACGGATTCTACCGGGCTGATCAACAGCACACATGGTAAATCTCCAAGAGAGAATATTAAGGAATGGATCATCCTGTGGAACGGAACGAAAATATTCCTCCAGCCGATCAAGCCAAAGGACAGAGCCTTCTGGTGGACCTTATTAATAATTTATCTGCCCATTCCATATGCGTGAAGGATCCGTCTGCTTTGGACTCATCAGGAATTTTTCATTCTGTCAGCCACTACGACTCCCATTGCGATCTGTCCTACAATGGAATTGCTGAAATCCGATCGGGCGGGGACGCATACCGCCCCTGCCGTCGTTACAGCCAGGGAGCATCGGGCAACCTCTATCAAGAAATCGAGCTTGCAGAGGATGTTTCCTGTATCGAGGTTGGGAACCAGGAGAATATGCGGCATCCTTGTTATGTCGACGTTGTTGTAATCCACTAAGCGGTCTTTCGAACCCAGAAATATCTCTGTGAAGGATGTTGCATCGATAATCTCACATTCGCCGAAATCCCCGGCCTCTGCCGCTTGTTTAAGCACCTCATGATCCCTGAAAGAGTCGAGTGTCCCTCCGAGTTCTCTCTGACCGGAGAGAACGGCAATCCTCGGTTTCGCGTATCCAAGCAGTCTGCACAAGAAGATGGCGTTCTTGAGAATCTCCGCTTTCTTTTTGTAATCAGGGCTGATATTGACGCCGGAGTCTGTAAAAGCAACCAGATGGTCAAGCCTTGGGATATCCCAGAGGGACATTACACTCACCGTCATGCCGGAGCCTGCCCTCGCTTCTGCTCTGATGATCGAACGGTAGATATAGGAGGTGGGAATCTGGCCCTTGCTCACGACGTCCACTTTTCCCAAAAAGAGCATATTGGTTCCGAGATCAGCAATGGCCTGTCGATCCTTCTCAATGATCTTTTCGAACCCGCTGATGTCGAATCCAATCATTTCTGCCATTTGTTCCATTATTTCTGAATGGCCAATAAGGACCGGTTCTATATACCCCATCTGCCAGCTCTGCATGACCGCCAGCATGAACTCTTTATCTTCGGGAGCAAGTACCGCGAGCTTTTTCGGCCCTTTTTCCTTCGCTACGCTGGACGCATCTTCAAATGATGTTATCATCGTGCTCCCCTTCATATTACAGAGCAGTTTTGGAGTATTCCGTACATCTTTCTATTTTTTAACTATTTCAAAATTTCTCCCGCCTGGATGATCTTCATGATCTGTTGCGTCCCGGTGGCGGGGATGAGTTCCACCGCGTCATTTAAGAGTCGGCCGAGGTGATATTCCGGGCTGACACCGTTGCCCCCAAGGATCTCGATTGCCTTTCGGGTGACGCTGAACCCAACTTCCGCTCCCACGGCCTTGGCGCGTGAGGATTGTTTTACAATATCCCTCGGATTTGCACCTCTGTCTAAGGCGGCTCCGGGTGCATAGACAAGCCACCGGGCTGCATCGATTTCCGTATCCATATCCGCCAGAAGAAACTGGATGGCCTGCAGCTTCGCAATCGGCTTCCCATACATGATGCGTTCTTTGGAGTATTTGAGCGCGATCTCAAAGGCGCCGCGAGCAATGCCGAGCCCAACAGCCCCGACGGCAGGTCTTGCGACGGTGAAGACCGTCATAGCAATGGGAAAGCCTGCTCCCTCCTTTCCAACAAGGCTTGTCTTTGGTATCTTGCAGTCATTGAAGGCAAGCTCGCTCACGTCTAACGCTTTCAGCCCGATCTGCTCCTGCCTTCTGCCAACGGTGAACCCGGGGGTTCCCCGTTCCACAATGAAAATGCTTGCCCGATCCCCGGTTTTCGCAAGCAGGACACAATAGTCTGCGATCCCCCCACCCGTAATATATACTTTCCTGCCGTTGATGACATAGCCGTCATCGGTGGGCACCGCTTCCGTTCCAAGGTTCGACAGCTCGGATCCGCCGCTGGGCTCTGTGCCGGCAATGCACATGATCTTCTCTCCCTTGAGGATCGAGGGAACATATTTTTTCTTCTGCTCCTCCGACCCAAAATGCGTTATGGTGTACAAGGGACCTGTAAACGTCTCCATGAAGAAAGCCACCGACGGATACACGCGGGCCAGCTCTTCAATGGCAATGAGGCTCGCCAGATGGCCCATGCCTGAGCCGCCAAGCTCTTTGGAAGTGCATATGCCAAGCATTCCGAGAGAGCCAAGCTTTTTGACAATATCGAATGGAAATTCACCTTTCCTGTCCAATTCGAGCACCTTGGGCGCCAGTTCGGTATTTGCAAATTCGCGAACCATAGACTTCAACATCTCTTGCTCTTTTGTGAGTTCAAACATGGATGATCTCCTTTTCAAGTGGTTATATTATCGAAGTCCTTGTTCAATTCTTCGATCAGGCAGGGAATAATTTCTCTCAAATCTCCCACGATTCCAATATCCGACATACCGAAGATCGGCGCCCGAGGATTGCGGTCGATGGCTACGATGGTTTTCGATTTGAGAAATCCTGTTGTATAGTGGGTCGCCCCCGATGCGCCGATGCTGATAAAAAGCCTGGGCTTGACGGTCTTTCCGCTCTGGCCGATCATCCTCGATTCCGGTATCCAGCCCCGGTCAAATGCAGGACGGGTTCCAGCCACTTCTCCATGAACAGCGCTCGCCAATTTCTCGATAAGTGCGAATCCGCCGGTCGATTCGAGCCCGAAACCGCCCGATACGATAATTTCGGCGTCAGTAATGGCGCCGCTTTCGGCACTTTCGCGAACGAATTCGACTGTTTTCGCTCTAATGTCCCGGTCTGTAAATTTCGGCTTGATGGAAACGATCTCGCCGGTACGCGATGGATCCGTTGTTCCCATGTCCAGAACGCCTGGACGCACGGTGGCCATCTGGGGCCGTCTCTCGGGACAGATGATCTTTATGAGCATGTTCCCACTCCATCCCGGCACCACCTGGATGAGCTGGTTTCTACCATCGATATTTTCGATATAAAGATTGACACAGTGGGCCGTGAGTCCTGTCTTCAATTTTGCCGCGACCCTTGGGGCAATATCCGCTCCGATCGATGTACCGCCTATGAGCATGATCTCCGGTGAGAAGTCCTCCAGCACTTGGGCTACGAGCCTGGGATAAATATCACTCTGGTATAAGGCCAAGCTGGCATCCTCCAAGAGGAAAACCCTGGATGCACCATAATGGATCAACGTCTCGGCCAGATGGCCGCATCGATGGCCTATAAGGATGGCCGCAACGGAACCCTCAATCCGGCCGGCGAGTTCCTGAGCCTTGCCCATCAATTCCAGCGATACGGGAACGAGCTTGCCGTCCCGGTGTTCGGCCCACACGATCACATCTCCCATAACAATTCCTTCGTTTACAGCGCAGCAATATGATTTAGTTCTTTTATTAGCTTGGCCGCTATTTCTCTCGGCTCTCCCGTGATCATCTCCGCCTTGCGAAACTGCGCGGACTCAGTGATACCCGCAAAGCGCGTAGGCGATCCCCGCGATCCCATTTCACCGGAATCAACGCCCATGGATTCACACGAGAAACAGTCCAATTCGAGAACTTCTTTTCCTGCAGCTTCCATGATTCCCAAGACGGTGGGGAGGTGGTAGTTGTTGATCGTCTTAAGAACCGCAATCACCGCAGGCAGGCCTACCTCGACCTTTAGAAAACCGCCTTCAACCGTTCTCTCAACAAGCGCCCTGCCGTCCTCCATCACGTCAATTTTTCGCGCATAGGTCACATGGGGGATTCCGAGCATCTCTGCAAGTTGGGCCGGAACCTGCGCTGTTGCTCCGTCGGCGGTTTCATTTCCGCATAAGATCAGATCAAACGGCCCGAGGAAACGAATGCTTGCCGACAAAACACACGCCGTTGCCAGTGTATCCGCGCCGACGAAGACCTGATCGCAGAGAAGCACACCCCGATCCGCACCCATGGCAAGGGCATCATCGATGCTTTTGCGGGACTGGGGGGGACCCATGGTAAGGGCCGTGATGGAACCGCCGAATTTTTCCCTGATGCGTATGGCTTCTTCCAGGGCATGGCGGTCAAGTGGGTTCGTGATCACCGGAACCCCGGTTCTTCGAATGGTTCCCGTTGAGGGATCAAGCGTGATCTTATCGAAAAATTCCGGATCCGGGACTTGCTTAATACAAACAATAATATTTAGCGGAATTTCCATGCCTCCCAGATTAAACTTATGAAGTTACAGCATGATAAAAAATCAACCTTGGAACAGCAGTAATCTGTTCCCATCCTTATATACATTTACCTTGCGCAAGCTTGTAGATAACTTCACGCGACAGACAGCCTGTTTCTACTTTTTCCCTAAGATTTCATCCCGTATTTGCATTTTTGCTTCCCTAAATATCCGGGCATCCATTTCTTGAAGGTTATCTGATATCAAAGGCTTAAATTCCATTTGGTCAAGAATTCCCCCAGCCAAATCTATGCCTGGAGCAACTTCAATGAGGGTCATGCCCTCCTTCCTTAGTTCAAATACAGCTCTCTCCGTTACGAAGACAACCCTTTGCCCCGTTTCTTTTGCGTACTCGCCACTAAATGTAATTTGTTCGACATTATTGATGTACTTCTTTTTCTTCCCTTCCCTTGTGATGCGCAGTTTTCCATCACGAATTTCGACTTCAGCTCCCACGGTTAATTCCCCAATAAACACTACCGTTTTCGCATTCTGTGTAATATTGATAAACCCGCCGCAACCCGCTAATTTCGTTCCAAAACGGCTGACATTTACATTTCCGGATTGATCTATTTCAGCCGCGCCTAAAAATGCTATATCCAAGCCGCCGCCATCATAAAAATCGAATTGGTAGGATTGATCAATAATAGCATCAGGATTCGAAGATGCACCAAAACTCAGACCACCTGCAGGGACGCCACCTACGGGTCCGGATTCGACTGTAAGCGTTATCAAATCACTTATCCCTTCTTCGGCCGCTACGATTGAAACCCCTGTTGGCACCCCGAAGCCAAGATTGACAATAACACCCGGCCTCAGCTCTTTTGCAGCTCTGCGAGCCATAAGCTTTCTTACGTCAAATGGAAGTGGTTCTATTCTTCCGATAGGAATAAATACCTCCCCTGAATACGAAGGATTGTATTGTTCGAGATAGGTCTGCCAGTGATTTTCCGGCTTAGCCACAACAACGGCATCGACATAGATTCCAGGTAATTTTACATTAAAAGGATGGAATCTTGCGTTCTGTGAAATCCGTTCAACCTGTACGATAACGACACCACCTGAGTTTTTAGCTGCCTGGGCCATAGATATCATGTCAAGTGTAGCCCCTTCTCTTTCCATCGTAATATTACCATTCAAGTCTGCCGTGGTTCCTCTCAAAAAGGCTACATCAATTGGAAATGCCTTGTAAAACAGTTTCTCTTGTCCCGAGATCTCCATCAGCGTCACAAGGTCTTCTTTTGTTTTTTCATTCACTTTTCCACCGGTTTCACGTGGGTCGACAAACGTCTTGAGGCCTGTATGGGTAATAAAACCCGGCCTGCCACCCGCTATTTCTCTAAACAGGCCGCAGAGGCACCCTTGAGGAAGATTGTAGGCCTCTATCTTGTTCTCTAATGCTAACTTACCCAGCTTGGGGGCCATGCCCCAATGTCCCGCAATAACCCTCCTGACAAGCCCCTCATGAGCCAGGTGATTGAAGCCTCTATCCTTTCCGTCGCCTTGCCCTGCTGCGCCAACAACCGTAAGGTTGACAGGAGCGCCTGTCTCTATAAACTTTTTCTCCAATGCAGAGGTTAAATCTTCGGGATGACCCATTCCAACGAATCCGCCGATAACAACCGTATCCCCATCTTTTATTAATTTTAATGCTTCTTGAACATCAACCGTCTTTCCTGACATATTACCCCCAGAATGTGCAGCCTTTCTAGGCCCTCCCCAGTATCAAGACAAAAAAATGGGTTGGATTTGTGGCATAATTAGGCAGCTTGTTTTGTTTGTTGGTTTAAGGGCTTTCTGAAATATTACTCCGGCAACAAAATAACTAAAATCCCGTCAGTCCAGCGAATGCCGGATACGATTGAACAAACTGGATACCGGATCACGTCCGGTATGACAATCTTTGGAAGGTTTAATTGCCGGAGGAATAAACTTCGATACAAGATTTTATAACCCCGTAATGCATGAATCATCCTCCGTGTTGTTGAAATGGAAGTATCTCTCCAAGCTTCCGCGGACATCAGCAACCGTTAAATACTGATGCACATAAACCTCTCCGTGTTTGACTGTTCGCCGGAAGGATTCCACAATGATGACGCACACCCGGCCCCGGCCATCCATGCTGATGCGGACGCTTTCTCTTTCGAGGATTTTCGTACAATCGTCAGTGGTGAACGGAACGCCCTGATCAGAATTAAAAATCTCGGAGATGAAAATCCTCAGCGCCCACATCCAGCATCCGGATGCAAAAGCGACATCCATAGGTGGTGGAAACATCCACCGCCAGGATGTAAATTTGTATTACCCCTTTTTCTTAAAAACTTTTTCTCTCAATTCTTTCTTTAGAATCTTCCCCGTAGGTCCTTGTGGCAAAGAATCAACAAATTCGACCATCCTGGGAGCTTTGAATTTGGCCATTCTTTCTCGCACATAATCAATGACCTCTCGTTCTTCAGCCGTTTCACCCTCTTTAAGAACAATATAGGCCTTTGCCAGTTCACCTTTTACGGCATCAGGGATGCCAATAACCGCAGCGAGCTTCACCTTGGGATTTGTATATAATACTTCTTCAACTTCAACCGGATAGATGTTCTGCCCTCCCGTAACGATTAAATCCTGTTTACGATCGGTCATATAAAGATAGCCATCGCTATCAAGATATCCTAAATCACCCGAATAAAACCATCCATCACGATAAACTTCGGCATTCTTCTCCGGTGCATTGAGGTATCCGTGAATAGAGAAGACATCACCATATTCAATGATTTCTCCCACTTCCCCGGCAGGAACTTCATTTCCTTCGTTATCGACAATCTTGACAAAAATATTGCTAATAGGCGTACCGATAGAATTTTCCTTTCGAATGCCCACCCTTGGCTGAAGCGTCGTGAACCCGCATGCTTCAGTATGTCCAAAACCGTCCATAACGATACAACCGAATTTCTCCTCGAACTTTTTCAAAACTTCAATGGGTAAGTTTGCACCACCGGAATTTACAATCTTGAGTGATGACGCATCATCATGGCCTTCCTTAAATTCACTCAGTAGATAGGAATACATTGTCGGTGTTCCGGCAAAATACGTACACCGGTGTTCCTTAATCGCATCTAATACCTTGCGCGCATCAAAGCGATCAAGCAGAACAACCGTCGCACCACAGTAAAACGCCGACATCATCACCACGCTGAGGGCAAAATTGTTGTAGATGGGAAGAGCCAACAGGAGACGATCATCCTCGATAAACTTGTTACGGGTGCAGCACCCCCGAACATTGGCAAGCACAGAATGATGTGTTTGTGTGGCCCCCTTGGGTCTTCCTGTAGTACCCGACGTGTAAATAACACAGGTAATATCATTGAGTTTTGACTCGACGAGCGGATATTTGTCATTGCCTTTAATCAACGCTTCAAGCTGTATGGTATCGCTATCTGCTGTGTTATTATTTACGATGACATATTTAAGATTCGGGAGGCTTGCTTTGACTGACGCCTGGTCAGCCCACAGCTTAGCGTCGGCGATTATTGCTTTTGCGCCTGATTCCTCGCCGATGTAGCTTATTTCATGGACTTTATACATAACATTTAACGGAATCGACGTGGCACCGATCCTGATAATGGCATGGTGGGCTATGAGAAACTCAACGGAGTTTGGCATAAGAAGCATAATGAAATCTCCGCGTTTCAGCCCGAGCTTCAGAAGACTATTTGCGAGTTGGTTAACTTTGGTATTTAACTCCCTGTACGTAATCTTGTCACTTTTATAAATGACAGCCGTCTTATCAGGCATATAACGGCCAACACTCTGTAACATTTCACCAATGGTTTGCATGGTTTGCTTTCTCCTTCTATTTGAAGTTGGTTATCTGTAAGGACCGACCTCATTTCCAAACAGTTTATTGCAAGGGACAATTACCATAATCCCATTTTTATCGCTTTCTTTCCATCAATCCCGCAATATGTTGCGCGCTATAATCATGTTAAGGACGTTTATAGCGTGTTCCCCAAGTATTATTTCAACATATTGGGCAAAAGCATGCTGATTGAAGGAAAGAGTGAACACAAAACCAGAACAAGCACTTGCAGCACCAAAAAGGGCGTTGCGCCCCGCCATATATCCTCCATCGTAATTGAGGGTGGAGCAATGCCTTTGACAAAAAACAGGGCATATCCGAAGGGAGGAGATAAGAAACTAATTTGCATGTTCACCATAAAGATAATTCCCACATGGACCGGATCGAACCCCAGGTCCACCAAAATGGGACTGAAAATCGGAACAATAAGAAGACAGATTCCTATCCAGTCGATGAACATCCCAAGGACAATGTAGATGATTTGGGTGAATATTAATGCGCCCCATTTACCACCCGGCAGGCTCAGAACCAATTTATTTATAAATTCCTGGCCATCGCCCATCGCATAAACACCTACAAAAATTGTCGATGCAAATGTTATCCACAATGCCATACCCGTAGCAGATATTGTTGAGTTGAGCGACTCACTCATGGTCGTCCAACTGAGTTTTCTTCGCAAGGCCATTAGGATTATTACTGCGAATACTCCAACACCCGCCGCTTCTGTCGGAGATGCTATGCCGGCCAATATGGTACCCATCACGCAGGCTATGATAATAACGGGTGCTATCATGTGTTTTCCCAATACAAGTTTTTTCCAGAATCCTACGACACGCTCTTCATCTGTGATTGCAGGGGCATACTCGGGCTTTCTCCAGACCGTCATCAGTATATAAACGCAAAACACGCCTCCGAGCAATAGCCCTGGCAGGATGCTGCCAGCGAATAAATCGATAACCGAAACCTGGGTTGCTGCAGAATAAAAAATAGGCATAATGCTGGGAGGGATCAAAATTCCGAGAGTCCCGGCAGCGCAGACGGTACCAACAAGCAGATGTTTGTTATACATGCGCTTCGTCATGGCTGGTATTGCGAGAAGGCCCAGCGCAATGACCGAAGCGCCGACAACGCCGATCATGGCGGCCAGGATGACTCCGGTAATGATCGTGGCGATGGCAATAGAACCCCTTATTTTACCGGCCCATTGAAATAGAGCTTCGAACATTTCCTCAACAATACCGCTTCGTTGCAGCAAATTAGCCATGAGGATGAACAGTGGTACGGATACCAGGGAGTAACTCGTCATCATCGCATAAACTCGCATGGCAAACATGGGAAAGATGTCGAAGCCGCCGACCATTAAACCGAACACGATCCCAACAGCACCAATGACCGCAAAAAGAGGAGCGCCGGTCAGCAGCAAAGCTATCATTACTCCAAACATCGTGACGTTAAGCATTAGTGAACTCATTGTGAATCACCTCCCTGATTGTGAAGTCCCTTGAGAAAGTCCGCAATTGCCTGGACAACTACCAGCGCACTTCCTATCGGGAGAGTGATCTTTAAAGGCCATAAAATTGGGGCCCATGATGAATAGGTTCTCTCGCTCATCTGTATTGATGTCCAGGCAAATCCGACTCCCATATAGGTCAAGGCGCCCGCCATGATCAATATGAGCGGAAATGTAATGGCCAGATCGATTATTCTTGAAGTCTGTCGGCTAAATCGCTGACTCAATACATCTACCTTCACGTGCGATTTATGGAGAAGACAATATGCACCGACAAGAACATACAGAGCGCCACAGGTAAATGTCTCGACTTCATAAGACCACATCGTCGGAGCGTTGAAGAAATACCGCGCAACGACTTCTATAACAGTCGCAGCAACGGTAATCAGCAAAATATAGCTTATTATCTTTCCCGTCCATTCACTGACACCGTCAATGACAGCGATCGGTGATCGAGAAATATATGATGATTTTAACATACTCAATATCCTTATCCTTTCAAATACCGCGTCAAAATAAATCCTGCTGTTGGGCCATCAGGATTGGTCTTTATAGGGGGGGGGGGGGGGGGTAGTTTAAAAATAAAAAACCCCCAAAAAAAATTGGATACCCAAAACAATTTTTAAAATTGAAACCCCAAAAAAAAAAATAAACGACCACGCCCAATTATTTAATAA
>JAZDIK010000065.1:0-62921 GCA_043805145.1 Pseudomonadota bacterium
CAGCGCCAAAGGCAGGGTGATCGGCTCCGGCCCCTATGACAATTTCATTCAGACCGACGCCTCCATCAACCCCGGCAACAGCGGCGGCCCTCTGATCAACCTGCAGGGGGAGGTCGTGGGCATCAACACGGCCATCATCGCTTCCGGCCAGGGGATCGGGTTCGCGATTCCGATCAACATGGCCAAGGAGATCACCCCCCAGCTTCAGAAGCGGGGACGCGTCACCCGGGGGTTGCTGGGCGTCGCCATTCAGGATGTGACCCCGGAACTGGCCAAGTCGCTCGGCCTCAAGGAAAACAAAGGCGCCCTCGTCTCTCAGGTGGTTCCGGACGGACCGGCAGATAAGGTGGGGATCGAACAGGGGGACGTCATCGTGAACTTCGACGGACAGCCGGTCGGCGATTCGAAAGATCTGTCCCGGATTGTCGCCTCGACGCCGGTGGGAAAAACCGTCACGGTGAAACTGCTCCGGGACGGAAAAGAAGTCGAGTTCCGGACAAATGTCGGCGAAATGGAGGAGGAGAACGCATCCGCGGCGGCGAAAAGCCCCATCCACCCCTCCCTGGGGGTTACGGTGCAGAATCTGACGCCGCAGATTGCACGGGAACTCGGCCTGAAGAAAAGCGCCGGCGTGGTCGTGACCAAAGTTGAGCCCGACAGCCCGGCGGCGGAAGCCAACATCCAAGTCGGCGATGTCATTCAGTCGGTCAACCGGAAGGCTGTCAAGAACGTGGATGATTTCGTGAAGATCGTCGAGAAAGCCAAGGGCGGCGGGAGTCTATTGCTTCTTGTCCAGAGAGGTCAGCACGCCATGTTTGTCGCTTTAGCGCCCAAGTAAGACAAAACGTTTCAGCGCCGGGTTGACAGGGAACCTTCCTCCAACCCGGCGCTTTTTTAAAAACGGCATCAAAGCCGCTTGAAGGATCTGCCTATTTCCGCCCGGGAACGATTGAATTCGTTATCTTCAATTGCATTCATCGAACTACCGTGCCCTATAAAAAGGGCCGGCATTTTCTTTTCTGATTCAGCACAGGCAATATTCATTCCCCGAAGCGTTCGGTGAATGGCCATTTCAATCCTCCATTGCTACAGAAATCGGAGCCAATGATAAATAAATGACAATCAGTCCATACAGAACATGGAAATTATAATGCAAGATTCATTTATTTCCGCTTGAAATGCAATATGGAAAGGCCGGGCAGCAGAATCAGCACTACAGGAAGGGCTGAACATTCACAGTTGTAGAAAAACGACGCAGGAAATGGTAAAAGCTGAAGGCTCGATATGAATCCAGCCAAGCAGAAGGATCGTTATACTTAAATGGCGCTGTCTGAAATGGCATCAAAATATGTTGAGACCCTTGGCTTGGTCTTTCGGACATTGCGTTATCGGAACTATCGTCTATTCTTTGCTGGTCAATGTATTTCCCTGATTGGTACCTGGATGCAGCAGATCGCTGTGAGTTGGCTTGTGTATCGTTTGACGCACTCGGTCTTTTTGCTTGGAGTCGTCGGTTTTGCGGGTCAATTTCCCACCTTTCTTTTTTCCCCTTTTGCAGGGGTGTTATCAGACAGATGGAACCGTCAGCGAATCTTGGTTCTGACCCAATCCCTATCCATGTTGCAGGCCTTTACCCTAGCAATTCTTGTCCTGACAGGCGTCATTGACGTTTGGCATATCCTCTCGTTAAGTCTGTTAATTGGCTGTGTAAATGCCCTCGATATCCCCACGCGGCAGTCTTTTGTAAGATATATGATCGATGACCAGAAAGATTTAGGTAACGCTATCGCCTTAAACTCCGCCATGTTCAACGCTGCAAGATTCCTTGGCCCCTCATTAGCGGGCATTTTGATCGCTCTTGTTGGAGAAGGGGTTTGCTTTCTTCTCAACGCAATGAGCTATGTGGCAGTAATTGCTGCTTTGCTGTCGATAAACATTTTACAGGTTACTCCCGAAAAAAAGAAAACTAATCTTCTCCATGATCTTCAAGAAGGATTTCATTATGCCTATGGTTCCAAGCCAATCCGATTTATCCTATTATTGCTTGCCTTGACGAGTTTCATGGGGGTGCCTTATGCGGTCCTAATGCCTGCTTTCGCCCGAGACATTCTCCATGGAGGTTCCCGCACACTCGGCTTCTTGATGTCGGCAGCGGGTGCAGGAGCTCTGGTGGGCGCCATCTATCTCGCAGCACGAAAATCTGTCCTCGGTTTAGGCAGAATTATTCCGCTGGCTGCAGGCATATTCGGCGTAGGTTTGATCTTTTTTTCACTTTCCCGTATCGTTTGGTGTTCTTTATTATTGATGTTCGTCATCGGCTTCGGTGTCATGGTTCAGGTCGCGTCCAGTAACACGTTGTTGCAGACCATCGTGGATGACGATAAGCGTGGGAGGATTATGAGTTTCTTCGCAGTCTCATTTATAGGGATGGCGCCCTTGGGTAGTTTAATGGCGGGTACTTTGGCGGGGTTGATCGGTATTACAAATACAATTATGATCGGAGGTGTCTGTTGCGTTGTTGGCGCTATCCTCTTTTCAAGGAAACTCTCTTTGTTAAGGTCCATTGTCCGCCCGATTTATGTGGAAAAGGGTATCATTGGCCCCCCTTAAAGTCATTCCATGGAACTTCATATGATTGTAAATGAGTTTGGTCTGGGCGGATACGGTTACATGTACCCGGAGTTACCGGCTGTGCCGCCGGTCTATTTCTCGCATCTCTGTCGATTTGCGCCGAGGGGGAGAGGGGAAATTCCCCCAGTATGTCGTTGATCAGGCTATCGAACTTTTGGCGGACTCACCAGCGCTGCACCATCCAGCACCACAACGCCATCTTGATTTATACAAGAAGTTTTTAATTTTACACGATTTTTCTCTGGGATCAATTCTAAAACTTCCACGCGGCCGGTAATTGTATCGCCAATGCGTACCGGAGCCAAAAAACTTAGTTCCTGTTTCAAGTAAATTGTGCCTGGGCCGGGTAATTGATTGGCCAAGATTGCCGAAATAAACCCGGCAGTCAGCATACCGTGAGCGATTCTTGACTTAAAGAAAGTGTTTTTTGCATAAGCTTCATTAACATGAGCAGGATTAAAATCTCCGGTAATGCCGGCATATAAATAAATATCCGTTTCCGTTACTGTCTTGGCAAATTCCGCTGTATCTCCTACTTTTATTCGATCTATCGTTTTCCCTGTAATCATAATCCAACACCTCCATTCAAAATCTATTTGATCAAATCAGAACAATCCTTTATGTCTCCAGATATTCTCATTCAAGTCTTTGATATCATTGTGTGTTATCAAATAAAGCCTGATAAGAAATTATTTTCTCAAGAATGAAGCATAGGACAAGATGGCCCTGTGTGTCAATGAGAAAATAGCGGCAAAATGGGGAATGATGTGTTACGGTGACTTCTGTCCTGGGATATTTTAACCAGCGATCCTCTTTTTCCATAAAAGCAGCCGTCCGTGACGAGGATGTGGCAGCGGGGTTGAGGCCAGCGAAATCGCCGAAGGTCTGCCCGGCGAAGACGGCGCCGGGGATGGGATCATGCTGTGGGACCACCTCCAGATTCAAGGAGGTGTACCGCACTGCAAGCAAGGGATCCCCATCTCGAAAAGAGATCAAGGGGCTATTGGGCAAGCTTGGCCGCAATCGAGGCGACATGTTTACCCTGGAAGCGCGCGCCGGCCAGTTCCGTAGCAGACGGCAGCCGTTCGCCCTGTCCGCCCGCAATAGTCGAAGCGCCGTATGGTGAGCAGCCCTTGATTTCATCAACTCCCATCTGTTCCTGGAAGGCATACGGGAGTCCGACGATCACCATGCCGTGATGGAGCAGGGTTGTATGGAAACTGAGAATGGTTGATTCTTGTCCACCATGCTGGGTGGCGGAACTGGTAAATACGCTGCCGACCTTGCCCACCAATGCGCCTTTGGCCCACAGCTGGCCGGTGGCGTCGAGAAACTGGCGCATCTGGCCGCACATATTGCCAAACCGGGTCGGGGCGCCAAAAATAATCGCATCCGCCGTCACCAATTCTTCGATCTTGCATACAGGAACATGGGCAAAGGCTTTTTGCGCTTCTACGGCCCCCATGGCCCCCAAGATAGCATGGGTTAACGTCTCCGGGACGCGCCGCAATTCGACGGTGGCGCCGGGAACTGCCTGCACGCCTTCAACCACGGCCTCCGCCATTTTGTGGAGATGACCATACATCGAATAATACACGACCAAGACCTTCATCATGCTTGCTCCTTTCTTGGAATTGTTGATTACGGGTTGAATATAACTATGTTCCTTTGCCAAGGCATCGGCATGTACCTTATTTTTTCGATAAGATATTGTTTTTTCTTGGAGGAAGCATAAGACAAGGCAGTCTTGCATGTCAATAAGAAAACAGCGGCAGCATGGGGCACGACATTCTCTCCTTTGAGAATATCATACTACCACAAGGAGAAAATCTGATGGTCCCTCCTTGTCGCCGACACGCCGCTAACTTTCTGTTTCATACATGATGAATTGTTTGAATTTCGCTTTTATGCCGAAGGCAATTGAACCAGAGAAGAGACTTGATCATCTCCCGCCCTTCTGGGCGGCAAAAAATCAGTTTAAACCGGACAAATAAGATATGGTTTTTATTTACACTATTTGTGACTGCTGGCGACGTGAAACAGTATGCCAATAAATATACTTTCAGCGATACTCTTCTTTAAAATTTTGAGGCCATTTCAGTTAAAAAATCTTCCCGGGATTCATGAGCCCCTTGGGATCAATCATGTTCTTGATCTGCTGCATTATTTCAAAGCTCTCGCCGTGCTCCATCTGCATGAACTTGCGCTTGCCGATACCTATGCCATGTTCGCCCGTACAGGTTCCGCCTATCTGAATGGCTTTCTCTACAATGGCCGAGTTGATGGCTTCGAGTTTTCCCCATTCCGTCCGGTCGGCAGGATCACCCTCCATGACGACGTGCAGGTTGCCGTCGCCGGCGTGGCCGAAAACGTAGCCTACGGCCCTGTGAGCATCTACTTCTTGTTGTGCGAATACCACCATTTCGGGGTAACGCGAAATGGGCACGGCCGCATCCACGATCATGGTTTCGTATTTCGGGTGGGCGCGGTGGATTGTTTCCCAGGCATCATGACGGGCACGCCACAATTCCCTGCGGTCGGCCTCTGCGGTCGCATACCGGAACCCCGTGGCACCGCAATCTTCGCACAGATTTTTGGCGAGATCAGCAATTTCCTGGAGGGTGCTTGCGCTGACTGCATGGAACTCACAAAAGAGCGAGGGCACTTCAGCCAATCCCAGATTCTTTTCACGGTTCATCAAGCCAATCAGGCCGGGCGACAGAAGCTCGAGAGCAGCGGGATCAAGGCCTGAGCCGATCATCAACGCTACTGCTTCCGAGGCATCTTTCAAATCCGCAAAGCGGATCGTGGCGGCCAGATAGTGGCTGGGTATCCCGGCCAGCCGCAGGGTGGCTCCGGTGACGACCCCGAGAGTTCCTTCAGAACCGACGAAAAGACGCGTCAGATCATAGCCTGAAGAAGATTTGAGCGCTTTACAGCCGGTGTGGATCACCCGGCCGCTGGGCAGGACTACCATCAGGCGCATTACGTGGTCTTTGGTGGCGCCATACTTAACGGTCTGTACACCGGATGCGTTATTGGCGATCATGCCGCCGATGGTGGCATCTGCGCCGGGATCAGGCGGGAAGAAGAGGCCGAGCTCGCCGGCTCTTCGGTTCAGTTCTTTGCGCATTACGCCTGGTTCTACATCGGCCTGGAGATCATGGGGCCGTATATCCAGAATGCGGTTCATGCGGCTCATATCCATCACAAGCCCGCCCAGCGTCGGCACGGGATTGCCTTCTGTACTGGTACCGGCTCCCCAGGGAGTGACAGGGATATCGTTTTCGTAGCTCCAGGACAGAATACGCGAAACCTCTTCGGTCGTCACCGGCCAGATAATCCCGGCGGGTAGTATTCCCTGATGGGAAGATATGTCGTGCAGGTGCAACTCACGGTTGGACTGTCCGGCGGAAAAACGGTCCGGTGCGACCAGTGACGAAAGTGTGGCGAGTTGTGCGGCAGTGAACTCCTTCATCGATCAATCTCCGTGCAAGTATTTTGCGGGTATTATGCAGCCGGGAATTATTTCCATTCCCCGAAGGCAGCTCGCCCCATCCGTACGATGGGGGCGCTTTCTTCAATCTGATCCGATTCTGATAAGATATTGCTTTTTCGTGGACGAAGCATAGGACAAGGCAGTCTTGTATGTCAATGAGAAAAGAAATGTTCGCCATGAATCCCTACAAGGGTTTCAAAATCGTTCTTTTTGCAGCGGTAAAGAGGCAAATGGCAACAAAAAGTTTGCACAGAGCCTTTCGGAATTGTAAAAGGAGACCTTCCAAGATAAATATAAGGTTCATCGACCTGGACTTTTACAGGCGGAATCTATCTCAGCTTGTTTTTTACCGTCCAGTCGGCAACATGGATGGGCGTTTCGAGGATTGTGGCTCCTGCCGCCCGCAAGGCTTCCTGTTTGCCGGCAACCGTTCCCGAAGCGCCGCGCACGATGGCGCCCGCATGACCCATCCGTTTTCCCTGCGGTGAGTGACGACCCGCGATATAGACCGCGACCGGCTTGGTCATCCTTCTGGCGATGAATCCGGCGGCTTTCTCTTCCTGCTCGCCGCCCACCTCACCGACTACAATCACGGCATCGGTGCCTTCATCCTCCTCAAATAATTCCAGGATATCGGCAAGGTTTCTCAACACCACCGGGTCAGCGCCCATGCCCACTACGGTGCTCTGTCCCACGTTGTTTTCCGAAAGGATGCCGGCAAATTCATAGGACAGCGTCCCGCTTCGTGAAATAACGCCCACCCGTCCCGGAGCGAACATGGACGCAGGCATGATGCCCATCTTTCCCTTGCCCGGAACAAGGATGCCGGGGGTTGTGGGTCCCAGGGCAAACACGCCCTTCTCAATCGCATAGTTGCGCATCGTGATAACATCCCTGACCGGTATATGTTCAGGTACGATGACAATCAACTTGATTCCCGCATCGATGGTCTCCATGAAAGCGTCGAGGACAAAGGCGGCAGGAACAAAGAATACCGAGGCATTGGCCCCTGTTTCCTTCATGGCCTCATGGACGCTGTCAAAAACAGGCACCCCCTCGACGGTGGCGCCCCCTTTGCCGGGCGTAACGCCGCCGACAACCTTTGTGCCGTATTCAATCATCCAGTGGGCTTGCATGCTGCCGACACGACCGGTAATGCCCTGCACAATGACACGCGTTGAATCGTTTATCAGTATACTCATTGTCAACCTCGTCCTACAAGTTCATATAAGCGATCTATCGCCTTTTCCGTAGCCGCTGCCGTCACCACATGGACACCGCCGGAGCGGAAAATCTCCCAGGTCTCCTCCTGGCGGTTTCCGAGAGCCTTGGCCACGATCGGTATCTTTACATTATGTTCTTTTATATAACGCACCACCCCTCTAGCGCCTTCGTGAATAGGATTGATGCCGCCGTACACGTTTATAAATATGGCCCGCAGCCCCGGCTTCATCATGATGAGTTCCATGCATTTATAGAGCAAATCGGCGGTAATCCCTCCGCCCGTTTCAAGAAAGTTGGCAGGTTTCATTCTTTCACCGATGATGTCCGTGGACGCCATGCCCAGCCCGGCGCCCGAGGAAATAAGCCCGATATCCCCATCGAGGTCCACGTACGTGACGCCTATCTCCCTGCCCCGGCGTTCCAGGGGGTTTTCGATCCGCTCGACACGATCAGGCAACGGAAAACGCACCCTGGATATGGCCGAATCGTCCACCTCCAATACGGCGTCAACGGCAATCAGTCCGCCTTTGGGCAGGACAACAAGAGGATTGATCTCGCAGATCAGAGCCTCGTAACGCGTCGCAACATTGTACAATTGACCGAGCAGATCTGTCCAGGCAGTGATGAGCTGCTGTTTGATACCAAGCCTTTTCAAGAGGACGCGGGCCTGATAAGGGTAAAACCCGAAGGATGGGTCGATATGCATTGAGGCGATCTTTTCCGGCGAGCTTCTCGCCGTCTCCTCGATGAGCATGCCGCCTTCCGTGCTCACCACAATAACCGCCTTTCCTGAATATCCGTCTATCGTGATGCCGAGATAGAGTTCCTTTGCAATCTCCACCTTCTCGCAGACAAGAAGCTTGAGGACGGGCAATCCTTTGATATCAGAAGAGAGCATTCCCTCGGCTATCTCTTTTAATTCATCCGACGAGGATGCGGTCCTGATGCCGCCCGCAAGGCCACGTCCCCCGACAAGCACTTGTGCCTTCAGCATGACAGGGTACCCTATCTCACCGGCCACATGAAGGGCTTCGTGCATGGTAGAGACGACGCCGCGGCGTGGAACGGGGATGCCGTTCTTCTCAAAAATATCCAAGGCCTCGTATTCATGAAGTCTCATAATAGTCCTATTCCTTTAAATAAATTTTTGACTGGAAATACGTTCTTAATTTTCATAATGTATTATTGTATAAAATTAAGGCTTGACATGTCAATAAAAATAATCATATATTTAATTGTATTATTAATGAAATTTATTATTAATAATTAAATTAAAATTTAATTGCACATTTAATTCAATTCTTATAAGATCATCACATGGAAAACGACAGGAATAAAATCAATAAAGAACAAAAGGAGGACAGCATCCAGATCGCCTACCAAGGCATCAGGCACATGCTGTACAACAAGGAACTCGTGCCGGGGCAAAGGATAGCCAACAGAGATCTGGCGGAAAAGCTCAAGTTGAGCCCCACGCCGATCATTCAGGCCCTGAAATGGCTGGAATTGCAGGGGTTCGTCCGGCATGAACCGAACCGGGGCTACTCCATGGCGCCCTTTAGCCTTAAAGAGATCGAGGAACTTTACGAGCTCAGGGAGCTTATTGAACCGTCTCTCATTTCGGCCGCTATCGAAAAAATCGATAAAAAGGGACTCATCGAACTCAAGGCGGCGCTGGAGGCGCATCTCTCTGCGGAAAGAGAATTTTATCTGAAGGAAAGGCTCTTCAAAAACAGGGAATTCCATATGACTCTTGCCTATCTTTCCGGCAAGGCTACGCAGGTGCGTATCCTGCAAAACGTGTTTGATATGCTGTTTCTCAAATACGGCGGCAACTATTTTCCCATATCATCGCTCTCATCGACCGATCAGGCTCATCAGGAGATATATGATGCCGTCGCGTTGCGCAGTCTTGAAAGGGCGCAGTCCGTGCTCAAGAACCATCTTACCAACGTGAAAATTCAGGTCATGACGAGCATTAAAAAGGTGCTTGCAGAACAGGAACGGACTGAGTTCTGAAAAAAATTAAAGATCTTGAACAAGGGGGTTTCATAACATGGGTCTTAAGACAAAAGAAGAATATATCGAATCCATAAGGGCGCTCAAACCTACTGCCTATATGTTCGGAAAACGCATCACCAATGTAGTCGATAATCCGCGCATCCGCGCAGGTATTGAAGCAACAGGGGCCACCTATGAAATGGCCATGAAGGAAGAAAACAAGGACCTTTTTATCACCACAAGCCCTCTCATCAATGAGCCGGTAAGCCGTTTTACCCTGCCGCCGGCGAGTGTCGAAGACCTCGTGGCACGCGTCAAGGTGAACAGGAAGATGGCCAATTACGTCGGAACTTGCCACCAGCGCTGCACCGGGCTTGATTGCCTCTCCACGCTCGCTATCGTTACCTACGACATCGATAAGAAGTACGGCACAAATTACAATAAGAATTTTACAGAATTCCTGAAACACATGCAGAAGAACGACCTCACCGGCAATGCCGGCGTTACCGATGTGAAAGGCGACCGCTCCCTCAATCCGAATGAGCAAGTCGACAAGGACATGTTCCTCCGTGTTGTTGAAAAGCGCGATGACGGCATTGTTGTACGCGGGGCCAAGGCGCATCAGACCGGATCGCTTTCCTCTCACGAAATCATCGTTCTCCCCACACGGGCGATGAGCAAGGCGGATGTGGACTATTCCATCGCCTTCGCCATCCCTTCCGATACCAAGGGACTCATCCACGTTGTCGGCAGATCCACACTTGACATGCGCGAACTCGATGGCTGCGATATCGGAAACATATACTATTCCAAATACTGCCCCACCCTTATCTTTGATAACGTATTTGTGCCGTGGAACCGCGTCTTCATGTGCGGAGAGACCGAATTTGCCGTTGATCTGGTCATAAAATTCTCCTCCTTCCACCGGCAAAGCCACGGCGGCTGCAAGTCCGGTAAAATCGACTGCATGATCGGGGCGGCTCTCACCATGATGGATTACAATGGAACGGCCAAAACGAGTCATCTCAAACAGAAGGTCATCGACATGATTCACCGGGCCGAGACGCTTTATGGCTGCTGTCTTGCCTCTTCCTATGAAGGTCAAAAACAGCCTTCAGGCAACTACTTCATCGATACGGTTCTCGCCAATGCTTCCAAGATCCATGAGGGCAAAGAGATGGCAGAAGCCACCAGGCTCATGATAGATGCCTGCGGCGGTTTTGTTGCGGATATGCCTTCCGACAGAGACTTCGAGAATCCTGAGATAGGCGATCTCCTTAAGAAATACTTGAAGGGAGTAGACTCTGTCCCCGTCGAAAACCGCATCAAGATGTACCGGCTGGCTGAAAAGCTTGCCCTCGAAAGCGCCGACACCATCTCGGATATCCACGGCGGCGGCTCCCCTGAGGCCCACAGGGTAACAATATTCCGTGAGAGTGATACCGAGAGCAAGAAAAAGGCCGCCAAGCGGCTCGCAGGGATAAAAGATTAAAGACACGAGGCCGGGAAAATGGTTAGACTCTAATCAAGCTTGGGAAAGGGCATTATGTCTTCTGCCACTATTTTCATTAAGTTCCCAGCGGTCAGCCATCCGTTTTAAAGTCTTAACCTGATATGCTAAAAGACCAGGGATCGCATCCTGGTCTTCTTTTTTGTTAAGGGCTTGCACAAAAAATGTCAGATCAATACGATATTCTCATTATTGGTGCGGGCGTAGTCGGGAATGCGATCGCCAGGGAACTGTCGCGCCACAGATTGAATATATGCGTTCTTGAAAAAGAGCAGGACGTGGGAATGGGTACCAGCTCCCGTAACAGCGGCGTACTGCACTCAGGCATTCATTACAAGCCGGGTACCCTGAGAGCCCGCCTCAATGTTCAGGGCAATTCCCTCATGAAAGGCCTGTGTCAGGAGCTTAAGGTCAAGATCGATTATATCGGCAAGTTGACCGTAGCCTTTGATCAAACGGACGTAAAAACACTTGGCCGGCTTAAGGAACAGGGCGATGCCAACGGCGTACCCGGACTGGATATCCTTGACGCCGCTCAAATGAGGAGAAAACAGCCCGACGTGGGAGGGATAAGGGCGCTCTGGTCGCCTTCCACAGGGATAATCTGTCCCTATGGCCTAACCATCGCTCTGGCCGACAATGCTGCCGCTAACGGTGTACAATTCTTTCTCGGTCATGAGGTGTCGTCCATTCAAGTGAACGGCGAAGGTTTTGTGATCCGGACAGCGAAGGGAAGCATTTTCAAAACCAGGCTCCTGATTAACGCGGCAGGCCTCTTTTCGGACAAAGTATGCAACATGCTCGGGGTTTATGAATACAAAATCTACCCATGCCGGGGCGAATACCTTATCATTGATAAACGGCTTCAAGGGCGTCTTTCCGTACTTGTCTATCCCGTACCGGGTCACGGCGGGGCGGGTCTGGGCATACATCTCACCAACACGGTGGACGGCAATATCCTGGTCGGTCCAAGCAATGAATATATAAATGACCGTGACGACTACGCCTCCACGGCGGCCGTAATGGAACAGCTCAAAAAGGAGGGACAGGAACTGTTGCCGGGCCTTTCCACATCGGATTTTATCCGCAGTTTTTCAGGCATCAGACCAAAGCAGACATCCCCTGAAGAAGGAGGCTTCAAGGATTTTGTTATTGAGAGCCGCAAGGACATCCCGGGATTCATCAATCTGATCGGGATAGAAAGTCCGGGACTCACCTCCGCTCCGGCCATTGCCCTTATGGTAAGAGACATGGTCGAAGAGAAAACGCCTCTTGTCGAGAAGGATAATTTCATAGCCCAACGTCAGGGCAGGATTGGGATGTTCTCAGAGTTGTCCCCTGAAGAGAAGGCTGATTTTGTTGCCGACGATCCTGATTACGGAGAGATCGTGTGCCGATGTGAGCACATCACAAAAAGGGAAATCCTTGATGCCATCCAAAATCCCCTGGGCAACAGGACGATCGCCGGCATCAAGTATCGCGCCAGGGCCATGATGGGGCGATGCCAAGGAGGATTCTGCCTGCCCAGGATTGTGGAAATACTGAAAAAGGAGTTTGGGTATAAGCCTGAGGATTTCATTCTCGACAAACCTGGATCCGCGCTCTTCACGGGAAGGGTGAGATAAGCAATTTTATTCAAAGAACAGAGTCATGATGGAGATTTTGAAACACGATCTGGTGGTTATCGGCGGCGGACCGGCCGGTTTGGCCGCGGCCATCGCAGCCAGGGAGTCGGGATGCGCTGATGTCCTTTTAATTGAACGCGACAAGCGGCTGGGCGGAATTTTGAACCAGTGCATCCATGACGGATTCGGGTTACATCACTTCGGCCAGGCCCTGACCGGCCCTGAATACGCCCAGCGTTTCATAGACAGGTTAAATGCCTTGCACATTGACACGATGCTGGGAACCATTGTCCTTTCCATGGACAATAAACGTCTTCTTCACGTCAGCTCAAGAAAGGGGTTCAGCCGGATAGAAGCAGGATCTGTGATACTCGCCATGGGGTGCAGGGAAAGGACTGCCGGCGCTATTTCCATCCCCGGCACGCGGCCGGCGGGCATATATACGGCAGGCGCGGCCCAGAATTTTATTAACCTGCAAAATATCATGGTGGGCAAACGGATTGTTATCCTGGGTTCCGGCGATATAGGCATGATCATGGCCAGACGCTTGACGCTTGAGGGCGCCAAGGTCGAGGCGGTTTTCGAAATCCTTCCCTATGCAAGCGGTCTGACCAGGAATATTCAACAATGCCTCAATGACTATGGCATTCCCCTTTATCTGAGCACCTCTGTGATCGACATCCACGGCAAGGAGAGATTGACAGGTGTCACCGTAGCCCAGGTAGGACCTGACCGGAAGCCCCTACCAGACACGGAAAGGCATGTGGCATGCGACACGCTCCTTTTGTCCGTAGGGCTTATACCTGAAAATGAACTGTCGAGAGGAGCCAACATACAGTTGGAGGAAAAGACCAATGGGGCCAATGTGGATGATATATTCATGACCAGCATACCTGGCATTTTCTCCTGCGGCAATGTGCTCCATGTTCATGACCTGGTTGATTCTGTCTCTGAAGAGGCGACCACGGTGGGCAAAAACGCGGCGGCCTATTTAAAGGGCGAGATGAAGCAACCCGAGTCATATATTAATATCAAACCGGGAAAAGGCGTCGGATATGTCCTGCCTCAGATGGTAAGCGGCAAGAGAGACTTTGTTCTTTCCCTGCGAGTCAGTGAACCATACAGGGATAAAGCCGTCATCGTGCGTGATGGCGAAAAAAAAGTGAGACGGAAAAAGATGGTTCGCCTCCATCCGGCAGAAATGATCCGGATACCTGTCAAGGCCGGAAAACTGGAAAACGCCCGGTCACTGGAGGTCTGCGTAGAATGATAAAGAAGGAATTGACATGTGTTATTTGTCCTAACGGATGCCGGTTGCAGGCCGATATCCGGGAGGGCGAACAGCTTATTGTAACCGATATCACCGGAAACATGTGTGATAAAGGCACCGAATGGGCCAGACAGGAAATCGTCAATCCCATGAGGACCATAGCCAGCAATATATTGGTAGAACAGGGCGATTTCCCCTTGGTAAGCGTCAGAACGGATGCTCCAATTTCCCTTAAAAATATCTTTGATGTGATGAAGGAGATCAAGGCAGCCAGACGGAGGGCGCCGGTTAAAATAGGGGATAGGATAATAGAAAAAGTTGCCGGTCTTGCCTGTAATATCATTGCCACCAGGAATGTGCAAAAGGTGGAATTTTCCGTTCCTTCGACTTCCTCTTTATCTCATTCCCGCGAATCCCGGACTGCTGTCCGGGATTCGCGCGGGGATTAAGTAAATGCGATTAGCTCTGGACTCCCGCGGGAGGCTACCCTCATGAAAGCGGGGGTTGGAGTGCCAGGGTTTGGGATTTCTCTCGAGTTTGTCAGTCTTTAAAGACCGCTCCCGTGCTGGCCGAGGTGACGAGCTTGGCGTAACGGGCCAGGTAGCCGCTCTGGATTGCCGCCGGTCTGGGCTTGAATGCCTTCCGGCGCTTTTTCATTTCTTCAGGGCTGATTTTTAGCGTGATCTTCTTGCCCGGAATGTCAATAGCGATCCTATCACCTTCCTTGATAAGGCCGATCGGGCCGCCCTCGGCCGCCTCCGGCGAAATATGCCCGATGGCCGCGCCCCGCGTGCCGCCGCTGAAGCGGCCGTCCGTCAGCAGGGAAACCGTGGTGTCCAGTCCCATGCCGGCAATGACCGATGTCGGAGCCAGCATTTCACGCATGCCCGGCCCGCCTTTCGGGCCTTCATAGCGGATGACCACGATATTGCCCGGTTTGATTTTTCCGCCCAGAATCGCGGCAATAGCGTCGTCTTCAGAATCGAAGACGCGGGCCTTTCCCTCGTTGACAAGCATGTTTTCGGCAACAGCAGACTGTTTGACCACCGCGCCGTCCGGCGCCAGATTCCCGCGCAGAATCGCGATGCCGCCCTCTCGTGTATAGGGGTTCGTCAGGGGCCGGATGACATCATCGTCCAGGATCTTCGCCAATTTGAGATTTTCACCCACTGTTTTGCCTGTCACGGTCGACACCTTCTGATCAATGACGCCCAACGGACTGATGCGTTTCATGACAGCCTGGACGCCGCCTGCTGCGTCGAGATCCTCGAGATGATGAGCACCTGCCGGGGATAGCTTGCAGAGGTTGGGGATTTTCTTGCTGATCTCGTTGAACAAGTCGAGATCCAGCCTGATCTGCGCCTCATGGGCAATGGCCGGGATGTGCAGGACCGTATTGGTGGAGCAACCCAGGGCCATGTCCACGGCAATGGCGTTTTTGAAAGCCGCCAGTGTCGCGATATCCCTGGGTTTGACTGCTTTTTTCAAAAGCTGCATGATTTTCATCCCCGCCTCTTTGGCCAGGCGGCGCCGCGCCGCCTCCACGGCAGGAATCGTGCCGTTGCCTGGCAGGCCGAGGCCCAGCGCCTCGGTGACACAGTTCATGGAATTGGCTGTGAACATGCCCGCGCAGGAACCGCAGCCCGGACAGGCGCAATCCTCGAGGGCTTTGAGTTTTTTCAGGGACATTTTGCCGACCTTGACTTTGCCGACGCCTTCGAAGACGCTGATCAGATCGACCGTCTTGCCCTCGATCTTTCCTGCCAGCATCGGGCCGCCGCTTACAAAGATCGTCGGAATGTTCAGGCGCAACGCCGCCATGAGCATACCCGGAATGATCTTGTCGCAGTTGGGGATCATAACGAGTGCGTCGAAAGGATGTGCCATGACCATCGCCTCGACGGAATCGGCGATCAACTCGCGGCTGGCCAGGGAATATTTCATGCCGGTGTGACCCATGGCGATGCCGTCGCAGATCCCGATCGCCGGGAACTCGACGGGCGTGCCGCCGGCAAGGCGGATTCCGGCCTTGACGTCCTGGGTGATGATATTCAAATGGATATGACCGGGAATAATTTCATTGTAGGAATTCACCACGCCGATTATGGGCTGGGCGATTTCCTGGTCGGTATAGCCCATAGCCTTGAACAGGGAGCGATGGGGCGCCCGCTCAAAACCTTTCTTCATCAAGTCGCTTCTCATCATGAACCTCCTTCTTATTTCTTGCGCCGTTCCGGTCTGAGGGCGCGAACGGCGGAGCCGGCAAGCCACATTTCGCTGTTTTTGACGGCATCCAGTTCGGCCTGGAGCTTTTCGCGGTAATCCGGCGCGCTGTTGACCCGCAGGACAATTTCCGTTTCCTTGCCGCTCGCGACCCGGTCATAGAGTTCCGTAAAGACCGGGGCCACGGCATCGCGGAAACGGTTTTTCCAGTCTAGGGCGCCGCGCTGTGCCGTGGTGCTGCAGTTGGCGTACATCCAGTCCATACCGTTCTGGGCAACCAAGGGCATCAGGCTCTGGGTCAGCTCTTCCACAGTTTCGTTGAACGCCTCGCTGGGGCTGTGACCCCGTTTGCGCAGCTCATTATACTGGGCCTCCAGGACGCCGGCCAGGCATCCCATCAGCACACCGCGCTCGCCCGTCAGATCGCTGTACACTTCTTTCTCAAACGTAGTGGGGAACAGATACCCCGACCCGATGGCGAGGCCCACGGCCAGCGTCCGCTGCAAGGCTTTGCCGGTATAATCCTGGAAAACGGCGTAGCTGGAATTGATGCCGCTGCCAGCCAAATAATTGTCCCGCACCGTGCGACCCGCACCTTTGGGGGCGACTAGGATCACGTCGATGTCCGGCGGCGGGATCACGCCCGTTTGTTCCTTGTAGACGATGGAAAACCCGTGGGAGAAATAGAGAGCCTTGCCCTTCGTCAGGGTGGGTTTTAACTCCGACCACATGGCCTTCTGGCCCGCATCGGACTGGAGATACTGGATGATCGTTCCGCGCCGGGCCGCCTCGATGGGCCCAAACAGCGTTTCACCGGGAATGAATCCCTCATCAATGGCCTTTTGCCAATTGTAGTCCCCTTCGCCCACAATGACATGGATGCCGTTGTCTTTCATGTTCAGAGCCTGTCCCCGACCCTGGACGCCGTAGCCGATGACGGCCACGATTTCATCCTTCAAAACCGCACGTGCCTTATCAAGCGTAAATTCCTCGGACGTAATGACCTCTTCCATGACTCCGCCGATGTTGATCTGTGACATGATTTCCCCTCCTAAATTATTAATCGTCAATGTTATCGAATTTGTAATAAGCCCGGATGCTGCATGGTCAGCCTGTGTGTTACACGCAAACAGGCGCCACATCTACGCAAGCGAAAACTTACGGCCACCTTCATAGCCGTCCTTAGACCTATGGACGGCTCAAATGAAGTGAATTTTCACTCATCAATCAATTTTTCCGCTCCAGCGCTGCCGCGCCGGTTCGAGCAACATCGTCGATGCCCAGCGGTTTGAGCGCAGCCAGCACCTTGTCGACATCCTCCCGGCTGCCAGTAAACTGCAGGACACAGTGGTCTGTGTTGAAAGTCAGGATCTTGCAGTTCAGTCTGTCGATGATCTTCATGAGTTCCGGTTTGGTCTCCTTCATCAGATTCATCCGGATCAGGATCATTTCCCGTTTGATTGCCTCGACTTCCGAGAGATTCTCGACTTTGACGACATCCACGAGCTTGTTCAAGGCGTTGACAATCCTCCCGATCATGATTTTACTGGTCCTTGTCGTCAGAATGATTTTTGAAATATCCGGATTCATTGTGACATCCACACACAGGCTGTCGATGTTGTAGCCCTTCCCGCCGAGGGTACCGGCTATCCGGGCCAGCACATCCGGCCTGTTGTTGACCAGCAGGGAAAGAATGTATTCCTTTTTGTCCGTTTTTTCCATAACTGTTGTACCTTTCTTGATAAATTGATAGATTAGTTGATCATTTCCCTCGTTCCCAGGGTCATTTCGCTGATGGAGCCGCCCGGGCGGACCATGGGATAGACACATTCTTCGCGGGCTACCTGAAATTCCATCAGGACCGGCTTGTGCATGAACAGACCTTTTTTGAGCATCGGTTCCACCTCTTCGGGCCGGGTCGCCCGCAGTCCCACAAAACCGTAAGCCTCCGCCACTTTCACAAAATCCGGGGTAACCATCATGTCCGTAAACGAATAACGCTTTTCATAGAACAGCTCCTGCCACTGGCGCACCATCCCAAGGTAGTTGTTGTTCAGCAGCACGATCTTTACCGGCAGGTTATACTGAACGGCCGTGGCCATTTCCTGAATGTTCATCTGAATGCTGCCGTCGCCAGCGATATCCACGACCAGCGCGTCCGGAAAGGCGCACTGCACGCCGATGGCTGCCGGAAAGCCATATCCCATGGTGCCCAAGCCGCCCGATGAAATAAAGGTATGGGGATTTTCATACCGGTAGAACTGGGCCGCCCACATCTGATTCTGTCCGACTTCCGTCGTGATGATGGCCTTGCCTCGCGTCAGCTCAAAGAGTTTTTCGACGACAAACTGTGGTTTGATGATCTGGCCGTTCTGGCAGTAGGTCAGGGGCACTTCCTTTTTCCAGGCGTCGATCTGATCGAGCCATGTCTGACGCTCGGCTTCGTTGAAAATAGACCGCTGTTCCGCCAACAGGTGGTTGATCTGCCGCAGGGCGGCTTTGATATCACTGACGATCGGCAGGTCGACAACCACGTTTTTATTGATGGACGACGGATCCACGTCGATTTGAATGATCTTGGCCTTTTCTGCAAAGGTTTCGATTTTGCCGGTCACGCGGTCGGAAAAACGAGCGCCCAGCGTGATGAGCAAATCGCAGTGACTGATGGCCATATTGGCGTAATAGGTGCCGTGCATGCCCAGCATCCCGAGCCATAGAGGGTGTGTCCCGGGAAAACCGCTCAGCCCCATGAGGGTCGAGGTGACGGGAATGCGTGTTTTTTCGATAAAGGTACGCAGTTCTTCTGTGGCCTTGCCCAACAGAACCCCGCCGCCGATCAGGACCACCGGATTTCTGGCTTCATTGAGGAATTCCATCGCCTGGAGATATTTTTTCGACGAAGCCTTATGCAGGGGCTCCTCGGTCTTGACGACGATGGTGGACGAATCATAATCCGTTGTTGAGGCCATGACGTTTTTCGGCAAATCCACGAGCACCGGCCCCGGGCGCCCTGTCCGGGCGATCTGGAAGGCTTCCTTGATCGTCGGCGCCAGTTCTTCAATGTTCCGGACCAGAAAATTATGCTTGGTGCAGGGACGCGTGATTCCGGTGATATCGCTTTCCTGGAAGGCGTCGTTGCCGATCAGCGTTGTCGGCACCTGCCCCGTGAAAACGACGATCGGAATCGAGTCGGAATGGGCGGTGGCGATGCCGGTGACGGTATTTGTCGCTCCGGGACCGGACGTGACCAAGGCCACCCCCACCTTGCCGGACGCCCGGGCGTAGCCGTCCGCTGCGTGCACCGCCCCCTGTTCATGGCGAACCAGGATGTGTTTGATGTCGCTGCGGTACAGTTCGTCGTAGATATCGATGACAGAACCGCCGGGATAGCCAAAAATGGTGTCCACCTTTTCTTCTTTGAGAATCTGTAATAATATTTGCGTTCCTTTTAGTTTCACTGTATTTGCCCTCCTGTATCCTTTCAGGTAATTAATTTCTTTTTCGACCAGAAAATAAAAAAACCGCCATTTCCCGGAAATGCGGCTTTTTATACGAAAAAAGCCGCGGACTTCTCTGGGGTCCGCGGCTTTCAGTTTCTATGTCTGGTCATCATCGAAACCGAGCAGCAAACCCCCTGCGTACGATAATTACAGCTACGCTCTGTACGATCCGGATGCTGCTGCTGATTTTATTTTGATGATCCATGACTGACTCTCTTAAAATGTTGGCTGTTTAATACGATGAAAATAATCTTTTGTCAAGCTGATTTTTAATCTAACGATTATCCAGTTCAACGGCCTCTAAAATCTTGTCCGAAAAATCCGGAATGGCCGCTGCCACCCGCACCCAGGCGGGCATCATGGGAATGCCCACGGGATTTTTCACAAACTCCTTCATTGCCCTTCCGAGAGACTCCGTAAAGGCTTCAACCGCATCAATCTCCCCGTGCCTGTCATAGGTCAGGCCGTTTAAAAGCGATAAGGCGTGGTATTTTTCAATAGCCCCCCGGGATTCCTGAACGTAAGTCGAACAGAGGGTCCTGAAGAAGGCTTGACTCATGACGATACCGTCCTGACTCAAAACCAGGAAGAGGGCCTTGGCGATATCGTTTGCCATGCGGATCAAGCCCTCATTGGGCTTATCTTTCTCCAATATCTGGTGCTTGTGTTCATAGGTCTCGATGATTTCAACCTGGCAGACGCGCTTCACAGTCGTATTCTGGTAAACCTCGCTCAGGAGGGAGACCTCAAGACCCCAGGTGGGAGAGATCCGAATGCCCCGGGCCAAGCTGCTGATGAGGGCAAACTCTCCCGAGAGGGCATAGCGGAAACTGTCCAGGAATTCCAAGAACGGGTTATATCCCAGAATGCGTTTCAAGGTCCTGATCAGGGGCGTGTAAAAGAGCCGGGTGACCCGCCCGTAGATCTTGTCGGTCACCCTCGCATAGTATCCCTTGCTGAATTCAAAGTCCATGGCCGGGTGAACGACGGGATAAAACAGTCTCGACACGATTTCTCTCCTGTAATTGACGATGTCGCAATCGTGCAGGGCAATAGCATAAATGTCTCTAAGAGACAGAATGTAACCTATCGTCATCCAGACGGATCTTCCCTTACCGGGCATTCTCAGATCGAAATCGTTCCTTGTTATCTCCTTATAAAGCTTCTGCATCCTCGGTCCGTCATGCCAGACGATTTTCACGTCTGCCGGAAGAACGGACATCTTATCCCGGGCTTCCCTGAACTGTTTTTCATCGGCCCGGTCAAGGGAAAGGACAATGGTCTGAAGGTAGTCTACGTCCCGGAGTTCCTCAATGATCCTGGGCATGGACGGCGTTTCAAATTCGGAAAAGAGCGCGGGAAGCAGAAGAACCATTCTCCTGCGTTTCGAAATCGACTTCAACTCGGCCTCCATCTCATCAAGAGGTCTTTCTCTCAATTTCTGCAACGTGCCGATCACACCGTTCTGATAAAAATCAGTCATGATATCCTCCCATCTTCCAGATTTTCAGCAGGTAATCTTTTCTCCTTTCAAATTCCCGTGCCTGTTTTTCGAAGTGATCTTCGGCCTGCTCTTGATTTTTATCTCTCAATTCATTGACCAGGGAGGCCACTCGACCGTAATATAGAGGGATCATGGTGTCCAGAATCTTGAAGCGTTGCCGGGGAGTGGCATGAAACGCGCCAACGTACCGGTAGACCATTCTCACCCAGCTTTCGATGGGCAGATAGAACTCTTCCCTGTTGGCGTTTCTGGTCAGTTGTTTGACGACCGTGTAGTCTTTCTTTTCAATGAATTTTTCCCAGACACCCCCGAAGTTCTTGAATCCAATCTTGAAATATTCGATCAGATTATCCTGGTCGATTTCAAATGGAACAGGTTCCTGCCCGATATAGGTTCCAAGAGAGGGAACTTCTTTGGATCCTCGAACTTTATGCCAGTAGTCCTCATAGCGTTCCATCAACTGGAACGTGGTGCCCACAACCTGGCGAAACATGGGGCCCAGATCTCCCGAGGGATCTTTTTCTCCGTGAATTTTCACACCCAACTTTGCCTGGCAGATTTTGAACCCCCCCACGATGGCTGTGGTGGTCATCCAGATATCGATTCCGAATTTTGCGACATCAGACTCCCAGACGTCCTGGTCGAGGTAATACTTGATCAGGGGAAGGGACAGTCCGAAATCTCCACCGATGGGCTGTCTGATTTTATACCCGTAAAGGGCCCGGGTCAGATTATAGGCAATGGTATTGGTGATGGTGCCGTCCAGTTTATAGCGGCTGTAATCGGGCGCAACATAGTCATATCCATCGAAGATCGGTCGCAGCGTGTTCTTGATCCATTCCGGCGTGATGGAGATGAGATCGGAGTCAAACACGGCAGTCGCCTTTGCCTTCAGAAACTGCGCGACTTCGAAGACCGCACGCAACGCGGACCCTTTTCCGGGAAGTCCACGATAGACCGTCACGATCTTTTCGATGTTATAAGAATGGGTCTCAATGGCGCGGGCAAGTTCCCGCGTGTCGTCCGTTGAGCCCCCGTCGGAAACCAGGATGACCGCCTTGGAATCGCGGTAATGTTTTTCGAGGCCCTTCAGAATGGTCTTCACGACGTGCTGAATGGCGGGGCCGCTGGAATAGCTCGGAATGCCGATGACGATATCCGCATATCCGAGCTGTTCGATATCCTTCCTTATATGATCCCTGAGCGCTGTGGAAAATCTCTGTTTGGCAGTCATGAACCCTCCTTCCCGATGAGTAACATGGTCATATCCATGACGTTCGTTCCCGTTGGGCCGGTGATGATGAGGTCTCCGGTTTGACGGAAAAAAGCAGATGAATCGTTGCGACAAAGATAATCTCCCATATTCAATCCGAGCATGCAAGCCCTTCCATAGCTCTCGCAGTCTACGATGGCTCCCGCAGCGTCCGAATTCCCGTCAATGCCATCGGAACCGGCGCTCATAAACAAAATATTCTTTTTCTCTCGAATTTCCCGCAACGCCGCCAGACACATCTCCTGGTTTCTTCCCCCTTTTCCTTTTCCTTGAATGGTGACGGTTGTCTCTCCGCCGAAAACGAGGCACACCGGAGGCGCAAAGGGCTGTCGCGTCGCCAGTATCTCTTCCCCCATGGAGACAATCGCCTTGGCAACCTCCTTGGCCTCTCCTCTCAGGCGGGAACTCATGATGTGGGCGGCAAGTCCCAGGGCCTCCGCCTTTTTTTTCGCCTTTTTCAACAGATGGATATTGTTCCCGATGATATGGTGCCCGATGTTCGCGTTCTGTTCCTTCGGCGTCTCCGGCACTGCTCCGGCAAGCCCCTGTGCGATCAGGGCCTTCACCGAAGCGGGCAGCCGCTGCCAGAGGCCGTGTCTGAACAGGATGTCCTGGGCATCCTGGTAGCTTGACGGGTCTCGGAAGAAGGGGCCGGAACCGATGGTATCCAGACCGTCCCCGATCACATCGGACACGATGAGGATAACCCCTTTCGCCCGGGTCAAACCTCCGAGCCTTCCCCCCTTCACAAGCGAAAGGTGTTTTCGGACCACGTTCATTTCCCCGATGGGCACGGCATTTTTGAGGAGAAGCCGGATGGTTTTCTGCAGGGCATTCAACGTCACCGGATAAGCCGGCTTTTCCACCAGAGAAGAACTGCCTCCCGATAGAAGGTAGATATAAAAATCATCGTTCGAGAGGGCGGATAACTTGTGGATAAGAAGGTCGGCGGCCTGAACGCTCTTCTGCGTTGGAACAGGATGCGAGCCCTGGAACGTTTCTATCTTTTCCAATCCGTTCCCTTCGTAGCTGGAGACGACGAAGCCGCCCGCTATCCGGTCGCCGAGGATTTTCTCGACGGCACTGGCCGATTCGATCGCCGCCTTCCCGCTTCCGAAGACGTGAATCCCCTGACCACGCCGAAGCGGATACGCCGTTTCCTGAACCCGGAGCCGGTCCGGTTCGATCTTGAGGGATGCCTCGATGAGGGCCTCCGGTGAGACGGCCTGCAAGGCATCCCGGTATATCTCAATCGCGGCGTTTCTCAAAGTCATCCAGTATGTCCTCCACGACCCCGTTCCAGCCCTTGCTTCCGGATGAGCATGCTCTGGTCAGATTCGGCAGATCCACTTGCTCGAATCTTCCGTCGGCATGCGGAATCAGAACGGGAATGTCGACATTTTCAAGCATCGGGATATCGTTGGCGCTGTCCCCGATTCCGACGAACCGAACCACACCTGCGATAGACCGCCGGAAGATGCTTTTCATAAGCTTGACCGCTTCCCCTTTATCCTGACGGATCCCCATGAAATGATAAAACATCCCTCCCCGGGCGATCTTGATCTTGTCCTTTGAAGCCAGATAGTTCAGTTCGTCGATATTTTTCTCGTCGCCGAGCAGAAAAGGCTCCGTAAACTCTCTTTCCTTTGCCAGCCTCGCTTTTTCATAAGGCAGGCCGGTCATATCCGCGATCTCCTGAACCGAACAGTCCCCGAATCCCTTGATCTTGAACCGGGGCGTCATCCTCTTTACAAATGTTCTAATTTCGGTATAGGGCATGCCAAGTTGAATCACGCGATATGGCTGCGTGGCAAATCCGTTTGCCATGTCCCATCCCCGGTATCCCGTCGGAAAGAACAGGGCAGCGCCGTTCTCTATGATAAAGGGTTCCTCCAATCCCATTTCGCCCAAGACAATCTCGACCTCCGTTCTCGTCTTGCTGGTGGTCAAGATCAACGGAATCTCTCGTCTCCTTATTTTCTCCAGAGCGGGTCTCGCCTCTTCGAAGGAGTAGTCATCGTAGTTCAGTAAACTTCCATCAAGATCACTAAAAATGACCCATTGCATAGGCCCGCTTTCTCATTCCAAAACGATTATCCAGCCTGAAGATTGTGCGTCAATCTTGAACTATATATGAATACTTATAGTCGATTGACGTAACTTTGTCTATACTATTATCATCTTTTGTCAGAAGCTTTTGTAAACAAAAAAATATCGTATGAGCGTTCTGACCGCCATCCCAACGCATTTTACGAGCTGTGTAACCATGGGTCATCGAACGGGTTTCTTGTGCTGCCGGCAACGCATTGAAAGAATATCTGGATTGATTATTTTACAAGTCTACTGTATAATACAACTGCATTTCATTTAAAATGGAAGGAGGTGTTTGAGATGTATCAGAAAGTGCTCGTTCCACTCGATGGCTCAGAACTGGCGGAATGCGCATTGTCCCAGGTGCGAGACCTGGCAAAGGCCGGCTGCATCGGGGAAGTGACCCTGCTGGGCGTTGTCGAGCCTCTATCAATGTTGATGCCGGAAAACATTGATGTATATGCCCTGAAGAACGCCTTGCTTGATGAAAACCGGAAATATCTTGCACAGATCCAGTCTCAGCTTGGTTCATCGGGCGTCAAGGCCCAAACAAAGGTATTGGAAGGCGATGCCGCGCATATCATCGTCGAATTCTCAAATGAAAACGCTTCAAACCTGATCGTCATTGCCACCCACGGTTATACCGGGATGAAGAAGCTGATGTTCGGCAGCGTCGCTCTCAGGGTGTTGCATGACTCCCACGTGCCTGTGCTGCTGATCCGACCGGAATCTTGCCGGATCTGATGTAAAAGGGGAGGTTTCCAATAAACACTGGGGGCAACCCGGCGGGAGATCATTCCCCGCCGGGTTGCCGAACCGCCGGTTTAGTCTTTTCATTTGGGCAAGGTTTTTTTCACGGTGGGCGTACCTGAAGAATGATCTTGTGTGCCAATTGAATTTTGCCAACTGATTTTTTAGTCGTCGTTGTTATCCGCGCCCTCCGGTCTGATGACGCCCGGAACCTCGCTGGCATTCACCGGTACGCCGTTTTCGGGAATCGTTCCCTCCAAAAAACATTCATAAATCGAATTCCTGGCGGATTTCTTCACAGGGAGCCCCGTTCCGGAATCAATCCGGCTGAAGACAATGCCTGGTGGAACAGGAAAAACCTCCACCGGTTTGCCCTGCAGTGCCCTTTCCATAAAATACAGCCAGATCGGCGCAGCCGCCCGGCCGCCCACTTCCTGTTTGCCCAGCGACTGCTCCTGATCAAAGCCCACCCAGACCCCCGTAACCAGGGACGGCGTATAGCCGATGAACCAGGCGTCCCGCACATCGTCAGTGGTGCCGGTTTTGCCCGCCACAGGCCTGCCGATGCTCTTCACTACCCTGCCCGTACCCACTTCAACGACATCCTGCATGACGTATGTGGTCATAAAAGCAATTCTCGGATCAATGACCTGCTCCACTCTCACCTGGCTTTCCTCAAAGGTGTGGCCGGTGCGGTCTACAATCTTCTTGATGAAGAAAGGGGTTGTTTTTTTCCCCTCGTTGGCCAGCACGCCGAAGGCCCGGACCATTTCCTGGAGGGTCACAACCGACGTTCCCAGGGCCAACGACAGGTTCCTTCCCAGAAGTGATGTGATCCCCATATTGGAAGCATAGGCGATGGCGTAATCAATCCCAATTTCCTGTAAAAGTTTGATTGTAATGATATTTCTGGAATGTGCAAGGGCGTACCGGAGTGTTGTGGAGCCCAGAAATTTTTCGTCAAAATTACTCGGTTTCCAGACATTCCCCGCACTGTCCTGAAAGACCAGGGGTTCATCGACAAGCTTCATCACGGGCGTCATGCCCTTGTCAAAAGCTGCCGTATAGATGAGAGGTTTGAAGGCTGAACCGGGCTGCCGTTTGGACTGGGTGGCCCGGTTGAATTCGCTCTTGCTGAAGTCCCGTCCGCCCACCATCGCCCGAATAGCGCCAGTCTTGACGTCCATGCACAGCAAAGCCCCCTGTGACCGACCGGACGTGTATCCTTGTCGTGTGTCCAGCTCTTGCAGGCCGCGTTCCACGGCGTCCTTGGCATACTTCTGCATGGATAAATCCAGCGTTGTGTAAACCTCCAGACCTTCTTTATATAGAACATCGCTGCCGTATTTTTCCTGGATATAGCGGCGGACATTTTCGATAAAATAGGCAGCGACCTTTTCTTTCGGCCGCACGGAACGCAGCCGAACGGGCGTCGCCAGGGTTTTTTCCCTTTGCTGCCGGGTAATGTAGCCGTCTTCTATCATGCGATCCAGAACATAGGACTGTCGCTGGCGGGCTTTTTCCATAGACAAGAAGGGAGAATAGGTGCTGGGCGCCTTAGGCAGACCTGCCAGCAGGGATGCCTCTGACAGCGTCAGCTGTCGGGCGCTCTTGCCGAAATAACCTTGGGCTGCCGCCTCGATGCCATAGGTCCCGTGCCCCAGATAGATCTGGTTCAGATAAAGCGTCAGAATTTCTTCCTTGGTCAGGTACCGGTCGATCTTGTAGGCCAGAACGGCTTCACGAATTTTCCGGATATAGCTGCGCTCCGGCGAGAGAAACATGGATTTGGCCACCTGCTGCGTGATGGTGCTTCCCCCCTGGACAATTCGTCCTGCAGCAAGATTCTTATAAAAGGCCCGGGTAATGCCCTGCATGTCGAAGCCTCCGTGCTGAAAGAACCGTGCATCCTCGGCCGACACAAAGGCCTGGACGACCACCTTGGGAATATCCTCATAGCGGATGATCTTGCGGTCCTCCAGAAAGAACTCGTCGATCAGTTCATTGTTGTCGTCATAGACACGGGTCGCAATGATAGGGCGGTAATCCTTGAGGGCGGCCACGCTCGGCAGTTCCTTCAGCAGGACGTAATAAAGAAAACTGCTGGCGGCCACCGCCAGAAAGATGAAGCACAGGATCAGGACGATCATGACGGTCCCCAGGCCCGCCTCTTCCAGGGCTTTTCTCGTCAAAATGTTTCTGAAATCTTGTTGATGAGCCTTCATACCGCTTGCTCACCTGCCTGGGCTTCTTTTTTCTTTTTTTCCACGAATTTTGCGATAAAAATGCTGAATTCATAGAGAACAATCAGCGGGACGGCCATGATGCACTGGGTAAACGCATCGGGCGAAGGCGTCAAGATGGCCGACGCGATAAAAATGATCAGGATCGCATAGCGCCGCTGTTTTACAAGCAGCCGGCTATTGACGATTCCCAGCTTGGTCATGAAAAAAATAAAGACCGGCAACTGAAAAGACACGCCGAAAGCCAGCAACAGTTTGAGGGCAAAAGAGAGATATTCCCGCATAGTGAACATGGGCCGCAATGACTCGGTGGAGAATTCCACAAAAAAACCGAAAGCCGGTGGCAAGGCCAGAAAATAGGCGAACAGGATCCCGCCGACAAAAAGAAGTGTGGAGGTCAGCACAAAAGGGATCACATATTTCTTTTCCCGGGAATAAAGCCCGGGGGAGATGAATTTCCAGATCTGGTAGAGGGTAAACGGGGCGGTCAGAAACAACGAGGCAAAAAAAGCGACTTTCATGTAGGTGAAAAACGCCTCCGGCAGGCTCGTGTAAATCATGTAGCTGTTTTTCGGCATGACTTCGAGGAGGGGTTTTGTGATGATCTTGAACAACCCGTCCTTGAAATAATAACAGACGACGAAGCCGATACCGATGGCGATCAGGCTGCGGACCAGCCGTTTTTTCAATTCTTCCAGATGTGCGGTCAGCGGCAGTTTGTCTTCCGCGGGTTCACCCATTTGCGATGATATTTCCTTTTATATGCTGACTTTCGATTTTTGAATCGATCGGTTAAGTTGAAGTTTTGGAAGAGACATCCTTGGGGGGCGAAGCTGCCTTGGCCTCATCATCGTCCTTTTTGCCGTAGAGCAGGGAATTCTTGAAATCATCCATATCCTCTTTGAGATCATCGGGCTTGAGGGTTTCTTTGATGCTTTCTGTGACCCCCTCCGATGCCTTTTTAAATTCCTGCAACCCCTTGCCCAGCGATTTCGCCAGATCGGGAAGCTTTTTTGGACCGACCACAAGCAGTGCAACCACTGCAATCACAATAAGCTCGGGCATACCAATGCCAAACATGATTTCACCCACACTTCCATTTTGTCGGAATATACATACACCCCCGAACATTTGTCAATCGTTTTCGGTAACGCCCAACATAGGACGAAGCAATTTTTACAATTCCGTATCCTTACTCGCCTATTCCGACAAAAATGTACAATGACTCATTGCAGGCGATCCGCCCCAATCACTAGATTCATTTTAAATATCAATCACTTGAAGACTATTCTCCTCTGGCATGGGCATTGCTTTTCCTTAAACGGCGAGATCGAACGAAAATATTATTCAAGCGGAGATTTGTTATGGATGCACGAGATACAGCGTGGGTGTTGATATGCGCGGCACTGGCGATGGGGAGCCGCTCTACTGTGATTCGGTTAATTCGGTTTCAATGCGGGCAGCGCCTGTCTGTGTACAATGTTCAGATAGGTCATGCATGATCCGGTCGTTTTTTAAAAGTTGAAAACATGAAATTTTTTGATTTTTAGGGGGGGGTATGGTAGAAGCCATGCTCCCGATGGGACTGGAAATGTTTTTGGGAACTGATAAAATATGCTCCCTGAAACATAGACCTGTCCCCCCCAAATGCGTAAAAGATGAAAGGCACGATCTGAGAAGAACAGGCATCGTCAAGGACCGGCGTTATCTGGATCATGGTTCAGCGTATGTTCAGCCTGAGAGTCCCGCCAGGCTGGAGTCCATCTATGCCATGCTTGAACAACCGGATATGGACGGGCATTTTATCGAAATCGCCCCGCGCCATGCCGGCCTCAGGGAGATCTCACTGGTTCATGATCCGGACCATATCGACCGCGTGGCCGGCACCGCAGGCAAGGCGCATACTTACCTGGATCCGGACACGGAGACCACCCCTGAATCCTTTGAAACGGCCCGCCTGGCCGTCGGAGGGCTGTTCAACGCCATCGACCAAGTCATGACCGGCCGGGTGGACAACGTTTTTGCGCTGATCCGGCCGCCCGGGCACCATGCCGGAAAGCACGAATCCGCCGGGTTTTGCCTGTTCAATAACGTCGCCTTGGGCGCCATGCATGCGATGAATTGTTACGGCCTGAGCCGCATTCTGATTGCGGACTGGGATCTCCACCACGGTGACGGAACGGCCCGAACCTTCTACGATGATAAGCGTGTCTTATACTTCTCCACGCATCAGTATCCGGCCTATCCCGGAACGGGCGCCCTTGAAGAGATCGGCCGGGGGGAAGGAATCGGTCATACGATCAACGTGCCCCTTCGGCCCGGGGCGGGTAATGCGCAGTATGTCAAGATTTTCCGGAAGCTGCTCGAACCGGTGGCGCTGGCCTTTAAACCGGAACTGGTCATGGTTTCGGCCGGCTTCGATATCTACGCCCGGGATCCCCTGGGCGGCATGAAAGTGACGTCCCGGGGCTTTGCCTATCTGACGCGCATTCTCATGAACATCGCCGACGCTTGCTGTCAAGGGCGCCTGGTGCTGGCCCTGGAGGGGGGGTATCATATAGACGGGCAAACGGCGTCCGTAAAGGCCGTCCTGAAAGAGCTTCGTGATGAGACGAAAGTGTCCCAAGAGGAGCTGTCCCGGATCGAAAGTGAGGCCGAGGAGCGATTCAACCCGGTTGAGCCGTTGATCAATAGTGTGCTCAATCGGATCAAGCTTCTCTGGCAGACGTTTACGTGAACCTGTTTAAGGAGCTGTAATCATTGAAAATAAAAAAGGATGAAGTCACCCGCATAGCCCATCTGGCGCGTCTGGAGTTTACGGAAGCCGAGGCTGAAAAATTTACCTTTCAGATCAATAATATCCTCATGTACATGGACACGCTGAATCGGGTTGATACGACCGGCATCGCCCCCATGACGCATGCCATTGCCCAGAAGAACGCCTTTCGGGAGGATAACCTCACGCCGTCGCTCGACCGGAGTCTCGCACTGGCCAACGCCCCCGACGTCCGTGGAGAATTCTTCCGTGTCCCCAAGGTGATTGAATGATGGAACTCAATCAACTGACCATTCACGCATTGCAGGAAAAAATCACGTCGCAGGAAACAACCGCCACAGCGATCGTCCAGTCGGTTTTTAGAAGAATCGACGCCGTCGAAAAGGACATTCACGCATATATTCTGCTGATGAGGGAAGCCGCGCTGGAAGAAGCCGTACGGGCCGATACGGCAATCAAAAAAGGCGACATCAAGCCCTTGACCGGCATTCCGATCGCCCTGAAAGACCTCCTGTGCACGCGCGGCGTCAACACGACCTGCGCCTCCCGCATTCTCCACAATTTCACGCCGACCTACGACGCCACCGTGGTGGAAAAACTCCGTAATGCCGGCGCGGTGTTCACGGGCAAGACCAATATGGACGAGTTCGCCATGGGGTCTTCCACAGAAACCTCCTGGTTCGGCATTACGCGCAATCCCTGGGATCTGGAACGCATTCCCGGAGGTTCCAGCGGCGGCTCGGCGGCGGCGGTTGCGGCCGACGAGTGTATCGCCGCCATCGGTTCCGACACGGGCGGATCCATCCGGCAACCGGCAGCCCTCTGCGGCGTCGTCGGCCTGAAACCCACTTACGGGCGCGTTTCCCGGTACGGACTCGTGGCGTTTGCCTCCTCGCTGGATCAGATCGGACCCTTCTCCAAGGACGTCGAAGATTGCGCCATCCTGATGAACGTTATCGCCGGTTACGATCCCCGCGAATCGACTTCCGTTCCCGCCGAGGTCCCCGATTACCGGCAATATCTGACACGCGGCATCGACGGCTGGACCGTGGGGATTCCGAAGGAATACTTTATTGAAGGGATCGATCCCGAAGTCATGACGGCCATCCGGAAAACCATCGCGGTCATCGAGGGGCTTGGGGCAAAATGTATCGAGATATCTCTGCCCCATACGGCGTACTGTCTGGCCGTTTATTACATTGTCGCCCCGGCCGAGGCGAGTTCCAACCTGGCTCGCTACGACGGCGTCAAATACGGATTCCGCGCCTTGGACAGCCGGGATCTGCTGGACATGTACAAGAAATCGCGTTCCGCCGGATTCGGCGCTGAGGTAAAAAGGCGTATCATGCTGGGAACCTACGTACTTTCATCGGGCTACTACGACGCCTATTATAAAAAGGCGTCCCAGGTGAGGGCGTTGATCAAGCGGGATTTCGACGAGGCGTTCAGGCAATGCAACATCATCCTGACCCCCACAACGCCCACGCCGGCATTCCGGATCGGCGAAAAAACCGATGATCCGCTGCAAATGTATCTTTCCGACATATTTACCATATCCACGAATTTGGCCGGCATTCCGGGGCTTTCTGTTCCCTGCGGGTTCACGCAGGGCGGCCTGCCCATCGGCGTACAATTCCTGGCCGGGCACTTCGAAGAGACAAAGCTGATACAGATCGCCGCGGCCTATGAGAAGAACGCACATTTGGAAAAAAGGAGACCGACGCTCTGATGGAATTCGAACCGGTCATCGGACTTGAAGTCCACGCCCAGTTGCTTACAGATTCAAAGATATTCTGCGGCTGCTCCACAAAATTCGGGGCGTCGCCCAACAGCCACACCTGCCAGATCTGCCTCGGCATGCCCGGCGTGCTGCCCGTCCTGAACAGGAAAGTCATCGAATATACGATCAAAATGGGATTGGCAACGCACTGCCGGATTAATGAAGCATGCAATTTTGCCCGCAAGAATTATTTCTACCCCGACCTGCCCAAAGGCTACCAGATTTCCCAATACGCCAATCCGCTGGCCGAGCACGGTTACGTGGACGTTGAACTTGAAACCGGCAAAAAACGCATCGGCGTCACGCGCATTCACATGGAGGAGGATGCGGGCAAGCTATTGCACGATGAACACAGCCCCGCAAGCTATGTGGACCTGAACCGAACCGGGGTTCCGCTGATCGAGATCGTCAGCGAGCCGGACATCCGCAGCGCCGAGGAGGCGTCGGCCTACCTGCGGCGATTGCATGAAATTCTCGTTTACCTGGGAATCTGCGACGGCAACATGGAGGAGGGCAGTTTTCGCTGCGACGCCAACGTTTCACTGAGGCCGAAAGGGCAGGAGGCTTTCGGCACCCGCGCGGAACTCAAAAACATGAACTCTTTCCGCAATGTCCAGCGCGCCCTGGAATATGAAATCAAGCGCCAGCAGTATGTCCTCGAAGGCGGTGGCGTGGTGGTCCAGGAAACACGGCTCTGGGACGACACAGCCGGCGTGACTCATTCTATGCGCGGCAAGGAAGAGGCCCATGATTACCGTTACTTTCCCGATCCGGACCTGGTCTGGATGGCCATCGGCCAAGACTGGGTCGAGGCGATCCGAAAAGACCAGCCCGAACTCCCACTTGAAAAGCGAGAGCGCTTCGTCCGGGATTATCTGATTCCCGCGTATGATGCAGGCGTCCTGACGAGCAGCCGCGCCCTGGCCGATTATTACGAAGCGGTCGTCCGGCTGACGGACAAGCCCAAGATTGCCAGCAACTGGATCATGGGCGATATCATGCGGTTCATTAACGAGGAAAAACGAGAGATTACAGACTGCCCGATCACGCCGCAGGCGCTGGCGGAAATGATCCGGCTCATCGAGGAGGGCACGATCAGCGGCAAGATCGCCAAAGAGGTCATCGAGGAGATGTATAAAACCGGCAAGCCGGCCCCGACCATCATCGCAGATAAGGGGCTCGTCCAGATCACGGATGAAGGCGCGCTGGTCCGGACGATCACGGATGTCATAGAAGCCAATCCCAGGCAACTGGAGCAGTACCGGAGCGGCAAGGACAAGGTCTTCGGGTTTTTCGTCGGCCAGGTCATGAAGGCCACCCAGGGCAAAGCCAATCCGCAGATGATCAACGACCTGCTGAAGAAAATGCTGACGGGGCACGACAGATGATCAAAGCCTATCAAACCATTTTTCTTCTGGTCCTGTCGAACACTTTCATGACCCTGGCATGGTATGGGCACCTCAAATTCAAGGATCTCAAGTGGTTTGATAATCTTGGGCTTTTGGCCGTCATCCTGATCAGTTGGAGCATCGCCCTGTTCGAGTATTGCTTCCAGGTTCCCGCCAACCGTATCGGCTACCGCGGAAACGGCGGGCCTTTCGCGCTGGTCGAGCTCAAGGTCATCCAAGAGGTCATCACGCTGCTCGTCTTCATGTTCTTCTCGCTGCTGGTATTCAAAAACGAACTTTTTCGTATGAACCACCTGATCGGTTCGGTATTTCTGGTGCTTGCGGTTTACTTTATTTTTAAAAAATAACACCTTCAGGGCTTGGGGCCAAACCGTCAAGCATGCATAATCTTTATGATGTCTTTGGAATTCGGATGGATCGGATCAGAACCCTGTTTTGGGAAGACAATAAAGTCGTCATGATCGACCAGAAGGCCCTGCCGCTCGAGGAACGCACGCATGTCTGCACGCGATACGAAGATGTCATCGCGGCTATCAATGATCTGACCATCCGGGGCGCCCCGGCCATCGGCGTGGCCGCTGCCATGGGCATCGCTTTGGGCGCACGGCAGAGTCAGGCAGCTACTCCCAAGACGTTTCAAAAGGAATTTCTGGCGATTTGCGAAGCATTCGCCCGGACCCGCCCCACAGCCCGCAATCTCTTCTGGGCCATCGAACGCATGAAGCGCTGCTTCGAAAAGACGCTGGCGTCGGACACTTCCATAACCCTTTCCGACATCAACCAAGCCCTCGTCGCCGAGGCCATCGGAATCTGCAATGAGGACATCGCCGTCAACCGCGAGATCGGCGCCAACGGCCGTTCCCTGATCAAGGACGGCGACCGCATTCTGACACACTGCAATGCCGGAGCGCTGGCCACAGCCGGTTACGGCACGGCCCTCGGCGTCATGCGCGCGGCCTGCGCGGAGGGGAAACAAATCCATGTTTTTGTGGATGAGACGCGTCCGGTCCTGCAGGGGGCGCGTCTGACGGCATGGGAACTCATGAAGGAAAACATTCCCGCCACGCTCATCACCGATAACATGGCCGGATTTCTCATGCAGCGCGGGAAAATCGATCTCGTGCTTACGGGGGCGGACCGCATCACCGCAAACGGCGACACGGCCAACAAGATCGGCACCTATACCCTGGCCGTGCTGGCGAAGGAGAACAACATCCCCTTCTATATCGCGGCGCCGCGATCGACCATCGACATGTCCCTGGAAACCGGCGACGATATCCCCATTGAAGAACGCAACAGCGACGAAGTCCTTGCCTTCCAGGGCGCACGCAGCGCCCCTGCCGGCATGCCGGTCTATAACCCGGCCTTCGACATCACGCCGCATCGCTACATTACCGCGATCATCACCGACGCCGGCGTCGTCCGGCCTCCTTTTGAAAAGAATCTGTTCGTGGTTTTCTAAGCGATAAGGATGTCACTTCCAGCAGAACGGCCTCTCCTGCCCGAAATCGGGTGAGAGATGCCGGTCGTCCACCTCCTGGATGTAGAGGTTTTCAAAACCAAGCTGAAGGGCATGATCGACGACGGCTTGATATTCCTGGCGGGCGACCCGCCGCCTGAGGAGCGGGTGACGTTTCAGGGCCGGAATGGGCGTGTACTGGGACATGATGCTCAGGGCAACCTGCGCGGAAAGATGGGAACGGATCAAATCGAGGGCGGCGATGCTGTTTTCAACGTGGCCCGGCAGGACGAGATGGCGGATCAGAAGGCCGCCTGTGGCGATGTCGCCGTCCAGGTAAAGGCCCTCCCCGACCTGACGGGCCATCTCCTTCAGGGCGGCAACGGCGAATGCGCAATAATCGCAGATACCCGACAGGAGATGGGCCGTTTCATCGGAACCGTATTTGAAATCGGGCAGATAGATGTCCACAGCGCCGGCCAGGCGCCGGATGATTTCGGGGTCTTCATAGCCGCCGCAATTATAAATAAACGGAATTTCAAGACCCTTCTTTCGGGCCAGACGCAGGCCCTCGATGATGAGGGGGGCTTGGGGCGTCGGCGTGACCGCGTTGATGTTGTGGCATCTGTCATCCTGGAGATCGAGCATGATCCGCGCGAGCCCGGCAGGGGTCACGGTTTTTCCCGCTGTGCTGTGACTGATCTGATAGTTCTGACAGAAGACGCACCGCAAACTGCAGGACGAAAAAAAGATCGTCCCCGATCCATAGCGACCCGACAAGGGCGGCTCCTCGCCGAGATGCGGGAGGGCGCAATCCACGACCAGATGGCCGGGAAGCGCGCAGAATCCTGCTTCCCCTGCCGTCCGATCTGCTCCGCACCGCCTGGGACAAAGGACGCAATGTTTCAGCATGTCCAGCATCGGCGTTGATAATCCCCGGTCTATATCTTCATTCCAACGGCGAATCCTTCCTCGATGGCCTCCTTGATCATGCGGGGCTCGACGCAGTCGCCGATAGAGAACACTTCGGGCGCCGCCGACCGGAATTGATCCGGCAGCGCCGGATCGGATTTGAGGCCGACAGCCAGGACGACGAAGTCGCCTTCTATGAACGCGGGTTCTCCCTTCCGGCTCACCTGCACGCCTTTTTTAGTGATTGCCTCGACGATGGTTTGCGTTTCCATGCGGATGCCCATCTGCTTCAACCGTGCCAGAAAGAAGGGCCGGTAGGTAGAAGAAATGTTTGTGGCCATGCGATCCAGCATTTCGACTACCGTAACGGTTGCAACACCGTCGCCTTTTTCTGAAAGGAATTCCGCCGTCTCGCAGCCCACGAGGCCGCCTCCGATTACAACGACGGCTCCGCGGACCGTCTTTTCCCCTGTCAGCACATCCTCGGCTGCAACGACATGGGGCGCCCCGACGCCCGCAATGGCCGGAACAATCGGAGAAGCGCCCGCGGCCAGGATCAGCACATCGGGTTTTTCGGCCGCAACGGTTTCCCGATCGACTTCGCAATTAAGGCGGATATCCGCTCCCGCCTTCTGCGCCCGAACGGCAAGGTTTCCGGCGAGGGTGCGGATGTCCTCCTTGTGGGGTGGCAGACAGCCCACGCGCAGCCAGCCGCCCGTCTCCGCCTCTTTCTCGAAGAGTGTGACTTTGTGCCCACGCGCTGAGGCCACCCTTGCCGCCTCCAGGCCGGCGGGGCCGCCGCCAACAATCAAGACCTTCTTCGGTTTCGCTGCAGCTTCAAGCCGATACAGGCCTTCCCGGCCTGCCAGCGGGTTGACGGTACAGAAGGCGCCAGCGCCGACTTCCCGTGTCTTGTAGATAGACATGATCTCGCCGAGACACCGTGAACAGGCGATACAGGGAACGATTTCATCGACCCGGCCTGCTTTCGCCTTTACGGGCATATCGGGGTCGGCAAGCAAGGCGCGGCCCATACCGACGAGATCGGCCTGGCCTGCCGCCAGAATCTTCTCAGCGATGAACGGGTCGTTGATGCGGTTGGCAGCGATGACCGGAATGTCCACGGCGCTGCGAATTGCTGCGGCAAGGTGCGCGAACGCCCCTTTAGGCAGGGAGGGGGCGACCGTGGGAATGGGCGACTCGTGCCAGCCCGTGTAGCAGTTGATGAGCCGCACACCGGCCTTTTCGAGGACCTGGGCCACGATCTTCGAATCTTCGACGGTGTGCCCGCCCTGCATCTGTTCCTCCACATTCAGGCGGACCCCAATAGGAAAGTCGTCGCCGACGGCCTTCTTCGTGCTCGCAATGATCTCCAGGACAATCCGCATCCTGTTTTCCAGGCTGCCGCCGTATTCATCGTCCCGCTGATTGACCACGGGGGAGAGGAAACGGTTCAGCAGGTAACCGCCGCCCACGAGGATCTCCACGGCATCGAAGCCGCCGTCCCGCGCGCGACGGGCTGCCTTTCCGTATTCTGCAACGATGAACCGGATTTCATCGGTTGTGACGGCCCGGGGCACTGCGCGCAGGATCTGGTTCAAAATCGCAGAGGGACCCACTGCTTCGGACAGATTGTCCCGGAAGGCGATGTGATAGGTGGCAATGAGCTGACAGGCGGATTTTGCCCCATGGGCACGGATCGCAGCCGTCAACCGCCTCACGCCCGGCAGGAAGCGGTCATCGAACATGCCGGGCTTCACCGGCGCTCCGCCGGCAATGGGCGAGAAGGGGATGATGATGAGACCGACGCCTCCCTTTGCGCGTTCGGCGAAGAAATCGATCAAGCGGTCTCCTGCGGTTTCGTCGGCTTCGCAATAACCGGTGGTCATCGGAAGCATCACGATGCGGTTGGGAAGTTCCATATTTCCGACTTTGAGCGGTGTGAACAGTTGATTAAACATTAAATCTCCTCTCCATTGAATATTAGCGTTACAGCCCGCCGATGACGGGCCGGTATCATCAAGTAAGCCGGGTTTGGACGATGGTAAGCTCGGCATGTCCGATCGTCGTCGCCGGGTTACCGCCCATCAGGATGGCGTAGGATTCTCCCTCGTATTTTATATCGAAATGGGTCAGCACGGACCTCTCGCTTGCACCTACAAACAGAGAACCCTTGCTAATTAAATTGCAGATCAACAAAGGAAAGGAGCAGGGCTGAGCCCTTCTCCCAAAAAAATGATGAAAGAACCAAATGACCAAATAACCTATTTGCCGGAACGCACTGGGAGGGCTCGTTTGTTGGTGACGTAGGATTGAAGACCCCAGTACCGTTCGCCATTGCCGAAATTGAAATAGGCTGCGTCGGAACCGCGTGTCTCAGATGCCCAGGGAATGAAACAGGTAATATCAATCAACTCCGTTGCGACATGAATGCTAGAGCTACGGTTGCATGCTCCAAGACGGGCTTTGTTCGCATTATAAAGCCCCCCCAGTTCATCCTGCGTCGGCATCCGCCAGTCCGAATAGCCACCTCCCCGATAATTCTCGCAATAGCTCTTTGCGTTCGCCCAGTTTATGTCGCTCCCGTTGTCCCTCGCCGCCCACATCAGATACGTTCTTGTGTCAAGAACCGTTCCATTGTCATAGACAATAAAACGACTGCTTTCCCCGATCTCATTAATGGTGGAAACCGAAGGGCGCATCCCCACAGCCAGGGTCACAGCTTCTTTAGGTTTTTCCCTCACCACTGTACCATGTGTCTTCAGAATCGTGGCAATCGTGTCATTTCTGTTCTTGAGTGCGATTTCCAACGGGGTTGTGCCATTGTTCTGCCGTGCGTTAACGTTTGCTCCATTACGCAGGAGAAGGTTAACGAGGTCCACATGGTTCTTAGCGACAGCAGCATGAAGGGGTGTCCCGCCAGGTATGGATTGACTCTGAACTACGACGTTGACGTCAGCGCCTTTCGCAATCAAGAGTTCCGCAACTTCCCGTCGGCCTTCATAAGCCGCCATAAAAAGTGGAGAGGCATGGCCTGGTAGGGAATTTACATCTGCACCGTTCTCGATCAGGAAACGTACGACTTCTGTGTTCCCTCTAGTTGCAGCCCCAAGAAGAGGCGTCATGCTCTCAAACCCACGCATCTGTTCATGGACGTTTACATCGGCACCTTTACTCAACAAGTAGCGAACAATCTCAAGGTGCCCCCCAGACGCGGCTGCGCTGATTGCAGTTCCGCCACGTCCACGAACACAAGCGGGATCAGATTCTACCAAAGTCTTGACCTTTGCCATGTCTCCATCTCGCGCAGCCATATTCAGTTCACCAAAAATGAGTGACGCGCAACCGTTAGCGAGAAAGAGGACCACCAACGCGAGAAGAAAGCGAATTATCGTCCGGCTGTCCATATCAGTTTCCTTTGTATTTACCAACCGTTTCGGGCGTTCTTCCACGGGCACAATCCCCGGGAGCACCCCTTAATAACCGGAAGGTGGAAAGACGCATCTCAAGCCCTTTATTGAATTGATTGAAAGAAATTGCTTTTCTGGGAAGGGAGTATAGGGAGAATGCCATAGTGCGTCAATAAAAAAGTTGACCAAGATGTTGTGGTAAGTGTGACGCATGGCGAAGGAGTGTGACAAGGCGTTCATCAATTTAAGAGATATGCCGTTTTTTTCGTTGCGAGTACCCTGGAAATGTCCCTTTGGGGCGGAATTCAGGCAAACGTATCCTGTACACTGTGGATTGTCGAAGCGTCATAAGAGGATATATTCATCCCAGGAATAATATTGGGTAGCGATGAAGATGATCGTTATTCATTTCCGATTGAAGGGGTGCATCCTCATCAAAATATCTGAATCTCGACTACAATAAACTATACGTAATGTCTTGAAACAATCAAGGACGTATAGGTGTAGGTGAAATAGCGAGTTATCCCGAAGACGGGAGGGTTACCGTAAAGACGCTCCCTTCGCCAAGGCGGCTCTCCACCGTGATATCCCCGCCATGGGCGCGGGCGATGGCCTTGGCCAGGCTGAGCCCCAGACCGGTTCCGGACTCGGAGCGGCTCCGGTCTCCCCGGTAGAAACGCTCGAAAATGCGAGGCAGATCCCCGGCGGAAATGCCGGTCCCCGTGTCTTTGACCGTGAGGGTTGCACCCCGTCCCTCGATTTGCGAAAGCGAGATCTCCACCCTGCCCCCGGCAGGGGTGTACTTGATTGCATTGTCCAGCAGATTCGAGAGCAGGCGCTGGATCATGCGGGCGTCTCCCGCGATAACGCACTTCTCCGGAACATTGCAGGAGAGAGTCAAGTCCCTGTCTTCGGCCGTCGTCCCGAAAAGTTCACAGGCCTCCCGGACCAGACCCGCCAGATCGATCTTTTCACGGGAGGGCTTCTCCACGCCGGCCTCCGTCTTCGATATCATCAGCATGGTGTTGATGATATCAAGTAGACGATCGCACTCCTCGATCGTGCTTGCCGCCATGCCTTCATACTCGGCAAGCGATGTCCCCGTCGTCAGTGTGATTTCCGCCATTCCCCGGATCCGGGCGAGCGGGCTCTTCAGGTCGTGGGCGATGTCGTCCCCCATCTGCCGGATCTCGGCGACCAACAACTGGATGCGGTCCAGCATCTGATTGAAGGTCATGGCCAGTTGATCGATCTCATCGCCCCGATCCTTCACGGGAACCCGCTTTTCGAGGGTTCCGCCGGAGATGCCCTGCGCGGTTCTGGTGATCGCCTCGACGCCCGAAACCGCACGGCGGGCCATGAACCACCCGACCCCCGTCGCCAGGCCGATGAGCAGGGCCATCGTGGCGAGAAAAATTCCCCGGAAGGCGTCAATGATGCGCATGTAGTTTTCCATGGACTGGCCGACCTGAAGGATGACGCCGGGTCCGATCATCGCGTAGAGGATGCGCACCTGATCCTTGCGGGTCGTCAGGATGACCGTTTCGATTATTCGTCCGGCGCCGCCGAGCAGTTGCCCGACCGCCTCTTTGCGGACGGCAATGTCCTCCCAGTGGGCCATGTTGGACGATGAAAAGGCTTGGCCGGTCGGGTAGAGAAGGCGGAAGAAGACCTTTTTTTCCCCGGCCGCTTGGGCTTCGAAGAAGGCGAGATTTTCAACCGCCCCGATCCCGCGTTCCGTCAAAACAGTCGAAAATTGCCCCGCCTGATTCAACAGATCCTGATCCGTTTTTTCCTGGATCACGGAGGTAATGAGCGTGTAAAACAGGAAGAACGCGACCAGAGAGGACGCCGTGAATATGCCGGCGTACCACAGGGTCAGGCGGAAGGTGAGGCTATTCCGGAAGCGGCCGGGTTTCTTTAAGGACATATCCTACTCCCCGAACGGTATGGATCAGTTTTTGATCGGCGTCTCTGTCGATCTTTTCCCGCAACCTGCTGATTCTTGCCTCCACCACGTTGGTCTGGGGATCGAAGTGGTAGTCCCACACGTGTTCCATGATCATCGTCCTGGAAACGATTCTCCCCGCGTTGCGCATCAGGTATTCGAGCAGCGAAAACTCCCGGGGTTGCAGGTCGATGCGTTTTCCCCCCCGTGTGACCTCCCGGGTGAGAAGATTGACGGAAAGATCCGCGACGCTCAACCGCGTCGGATCGGAAATGCCGCCCGCCCTGCGGATCAGTGCCTGCACACGGGCCAGAAGTTCCGAGAAGGCAAACGGCTTCGTGAGATAGTCGTCTCCCCCGGTCTCCAGCCCCTTTACCCGGTCGTCCACCGAACCCTTCGCGCTTAGAATCAGGACGGGGGTCTTCACCTTTTCGGCCCGCATCTCTCTGATCAACGCCAAGCCGTTTCTCCGGGGCAGCATGAGATCGATGATGGCCGCATCGTAGGGTTCCGTCAGGGCGAGACGGAGCCCTACATCGCCATCCGGGGCGTGATCCACGGCATACCCCGCCGATCTCAACCCCTTGACGATGAAGGAGGCGATTTTGACGTCATCTTCGACCAGTAAGACTCTCATTATTATACAGCCCAAGTTTGATATTTGATAAGGAATTCCATGTTTATGGTTGTGGCAATATAGGAATATAAGTCTTGTATGTCAATGGGATATTGACCGCATGTTCATGCCACGTGAAAATGTCGCCCTTGCAACAGCCGCCAAACAGGTTGAAGCCGATCACAGCCTTCATGGCCCGGCGTCCGCAGGAGTTGGCCTATAAGGTCGGCAACAAAAAACCTCAAGGGATTTTTAAACCGGCAAGATGAAGAAACACGAGGAATCAAAGACGTCGTGTCTATCACATCCGGTACACTTCCCCGTTGATCGCTCGTATCTGGGTTGAAGGATGACTTGCCGATCAATATTCATGAACCATCTCATCCGTTTAATAGAAAATATCAAGTTGATGAAGATCCAGATTATCGATTTTGCTTACAGGAGCGACTGCAAATAGGTTGTGAGATTGACGTTACTGTTGGTGATTTTGAGCTTTTTCCGGATGTGTTCGCGATGCCGGTTGATAGTTGCAACGGAGACACCCCGAAGTTCAGCGATGTCCTTGTTCCGCATTCCGTTTCGGATCAGGTTGCAGATGCTGACTTCCGTGGGGGTTAAAGATTGAAATTTATATAAAAAACGATTAATAAAAGGAGATGTTATCTCTTCAAGGTTGCTTTTCAGAATATCTACATATTTCCGCTGAATCTTCGGCGCTTCGATGGCGATGGCATTTAAAATCGGAATGATCACCTTGTCGATGTTCGCCTGCATGTCTTTGTAAATTCGCTGCTTTTCCTCCTCAATTTTTGCCAGTACTGTGCGTAATGCGGCATTTGCTTCCTGCAGGGCCGTACGTTCCAGGTTCAACTGTTTATTGATTTCCTGCAGTTCTTTTTCAGCAGAAATACGGATGGCAATGGTGCCGATCCGTTGGGCCACTTCGTCAATCAAAACCCGCTCCTCCTTGAGGAATGGGCCCTCATCAGCGGCTGGGCACTCTTCCAGATAAAAGACAGACACCTCACCCACAAGTTCATTATAGGCAAGAATTTGTGCTGACTGGCGCCACTTTGTCACTTTGAAATTCTTGTTCCGGTAGGTCTTGTCTTCGAAGACGATACGCGCACAAGCGATTTTTGGATATTGCCAGGAGGGGGGAAGGAAGTCCACAAGATGTTTCAGAAAATCATCCATGGAATCGTAATAGCGCTCGGCCAACCTTGCGATCCCGTAAAGGCAGTTCAATTCTTTAATGCGCTCACGGAGGGCAAGCTCTATCTTCTCCGGTTCCATCTCTGAATGCTGGGGGATTCGCCAGAGGTAAGAAAGCAAATCACCGGGGTTGAATTGTTCCGGAGCGTCTTTCTTAGGCGAGATTGTCGGCAACTGAGTCATACCAGGTCACCTCCTATGCCAATATGAAATGCGTATTATATAGGCAATAAAATAACAGCAGATATACCTATAATATATAGGCAATATCAGTGCATTTTAACTGCATTTACATTTATACAACTAACAGATATTCAAACAAAAAAGCAACAGCAATCTTTTAAATGGAGGTCTATATATTCATGACTACGCTTGAACCTATTTTGGAAGGAAGGCGAAGCCAGCCCGAACAGCTCATAGAGGTTCTGCAGGATGTGCAGGAAATCTGCGGATATATTCCGAAAGACGTCATGAAAACGGTGGCGCGGGAACTGGGTGTGCCTCTTATGGAAGTATATCGGGTTGCGAATTTCTATAAGGCCTTTACCCTGAAACCCCGCGGTAAGAATGTAATCACCGTCTGCACGGGTACGGCTTGTCACGTGAGGGGGTCGGATCTCCTGATTGATCAGGTTAAAGGGCAACTTCAGGTCGAACCCGGCGAAACAACCAAAGACGGTCTTTTCACCGTCGAATGCGTTAACTGCCTGGGGGCTTGTGCCTTAGCGCCTATTGTCGTTCAGAATGGATCTTATCTTGACCATATGACCCCCGCCAAGCTCCGTAAAATCATCGATAAAGCCAGGGGGACAAAGAAGAGGGAGGCGTTCGATGCGTAGATTAGAACATTTCGATCAACTGGCAAGCTTCAGGAACCAACTTGAGGCGAAAAGAGAAACCAGCCATTGTACCGTCATCATTTGCGGGGGGACAGGCTGCCAGGCCACAAAATGCCTTGCCGTTATCGATGCAATGGAGAAAGAAATAACCAGACAAGGGCTTGATAAGGAGGTTTCCCTGCGAAAAACGGGCTGTCACGGATTCTGTGAACAGGGACCGTTGATGGTCGTCGAGCCGGGCAACTTGTTTTACTGTCATCTCTCGGCAGCAGATGCCCATGAGATTGTTGCCCGTACCCTAAAGGGTGGCGAAGTCATTGAACGACTTCTCTATACCGATCCATTGACCGGTAGAAAAATCAAATTTGAGACCGATATTCCATTTTACCAAGCACAAGACCGCCAGCTGTTGAAGTACAGTAAGCTTCTGGACCCCTGCTCAATAGAGGATTACATTGTAATGGGCGGATACAAGGCCCTTGCAAAAACGCTTACAAGCATTGCTCCCAGAACCGTTGTGGAGGAGGTCAAATCTTCCGGCCTTCGGGGACGAGGCGGAGGTGGATTTCCCACAGGTCGAAAATGGACGGAAGCCCGCTTGGCTCAAGGGGATGAAAAGTACATTATCTGCAATGCCGATGAAGGAGATCCCGGGGCTTACATGGATCGCTGTCTTCTGGAAGCCAACCCGCATCTCGTGCTTGAAGGGATGTTGATCGGGGCTTGGGCGGTCGGATCTTGTCAGGGCTATATCTATGTAAGAAAAGAATACCCGTTGGCTGTAAAGCATGCAAAGCTGGCGGTCAAACAGGCCAGGGAAATGGGGCTTCTCGGCGAAAATATCTTGGGCTCCTCGTTTTGCTTTGATGTGGACATTGCCCGGGGTGGCGGCGCCTTCGTCTGCGGCGAGTCCACGGCCCTCATGGCATCACTGGAAGGCAAGGTCGGGGAACCGCGTCCAAAGGACATCCATACCGTGAAGGAAGGGCTCTGGAGTAAGCCTTCCGTCCTGAACAACGTAGAAACATGGGCCAACATTCCGTCCATCATCATGAACGGTTCGGGATGGTTTGCATCCAAGGGAACCAAGGGCAGCAAGGGAACCAAGATATTTGCCCTCACCGGCCAAGTCAAGAACACAGGCCTCGTCGAAATCGCCATGGGAACCACATTGCATGATATCGTCTTCAAGATTGGCGGTGGTCCAAAAAACGAAAAAGCAATCAAAGCAGTGCAGACGGGGGGACCCTCAGGCGGTTGCCTGCCTGTGAGCAAATTTGATCTCCCCGTGGATTTTGACACCCTCTACGAGGCGGGCTCGATGATGGGGTCCGGCGGTATGGTCGTCATGGACGAAGGAACCTGCATGGTAGATGTGGCAAAGTATTTTCTGAAATTCCTCCAGGATGAGTCATGCGGCAAGTGTATTCCCTGCCGTCTGGGCATAGATCGGATGCTGGAGATCGTGACCGATATTACTGAAGGTCGCGGCACCCGTGAGCAGATTGTCCTGCTCAAGGAACTGTCGGAAACCGTAGCGGAGACGTCTCTCTGTGCGCTGGGTAAAACTGCACCCAACCCTGTCCTCTCGACGCTACGCTATTTTGCCGACGAGTATAGTGCCCATGTGGATGAAAAACGTTGCCCCGCAGGGGTCTGCAAGGCGCTCATCAGCTATGACATCCTTGAGGAAAAATGCACCGGTTGCGGCGTTTGTCTGCGCGCCTGTCCCCACAACGCCATAAGAGGCGCGAAGAAAAAGACCCACGTCATTGATCCGCAGACATGCGTGAGATGCGGCATCTGTGTGACGGAATGTAAATTTGATGCAATCGTAGTCGGATAATGAGGTGAGATATGATGCAAACTGTAACATTGAAGATTGACGGCACTTCGGTAAAGGCAATAAAGGGTTCGAGCGTGCTTGACGCGGCCCTCCAGGTCGGAGTCTGCATTCCCCATTTGTGTCATGTTCCCGGCTTGAGAGATACAGGCGTATGCCGGATCTGCATTGTGGAGAACGTGAAGAACGGATCGTCTCAAGTGACCCCCTCCTGCACGCTGACGGTTCAGGAGGGGATGAACATACAGACCAACACGGAGAAGATCCGGAAACTCAGGCGCAACATCGCTGAACTGATTGTTGCGCAGGCGCCCAATTCCAAGGCGATCCAGGATATTGCCGTTCGCTGCGGTGTAAAGGAAGTCCGTTACCCCTTCAGAAATGATAATTGTATCCAATGCGGGCGCTGTGTGCGCTACTGCACGGAAATGTGGCATGCCAATGCCCTGGGTTTTGTTGGGCGAGGCAAGGACCGCCGCGTCGAATTCCCGTTCGCAAAGAAACCAGAATTCTGTAAAAATTGCGGTTCCTGCACCCTCTATTGTCCCATGTCAGTTACACCTTGTGGCGGGCCGATGAAGCGGGGAGAAGAACACCTCTGCGGGAAGTGTGAGTCTCAGGTCGCTATGACGACCGCCGTGATTGGCGCCTGCGTGCGTTGTGAACTTGGAAAGGGCTTCGACTGCACCCGTCACACCATGTGAAAAAGGACCGGACGCTTGATTACAGGAAGGACGCTGGACGCTAACTTATCGAAAAGTAAGCCACATGGAAATTCCATATTTCCGCCCGTATTCAATATGCTGCTTCGGATTTGTTATTTGCTATCTAAACAGACGCGGATATAAATGGTGTTATATGTCTTTAGAGTGCAAGCTCCGGATGATGTTCATACGCATTGCCTCTTGGAAGGCATGTTGTTAGCATATCTGCTCTTTGGCGAAATCACTTGAGCTCCATTTTGCAGGCCTGAACGAAATCTCTCCATGCCAGATCGCGCTTCTGCAGTTAAATCCGGATATTGCCCTTCAGAAAATAGAACTTAGCATTTATGGACTTAGATCAATGCCCTCTGGTTTGCCAATGTGGAAGGCCAGATGGAAATGGCCAAGGCTCTTGATGTCATGGGAGCGGCCTGGAAAGTCGAGTACCGAGCCTTTGCCGAGTCCATCGATCAGAAGATCAGGACCGCCCGCCCGATGCGCATCCTGATAAGTGATTCTATGCCTGGCGCTTCACGCTGAAGAAATATAGAAAAAATTCCCTGTATCCGGATCGTCGATTTCATGAATCTGTGAGACCCTGCCTTACAATCACCTCAAGCCTCTGATATTTTTCCTAAACATTTTCCTTGACAACCAAGAAAGGACCATGCTAGCAAATGTCCCACGATGTAAAAAGAGGTTTTATTAGATGAAACCTATTGGAATCGAAAACAAGAAAAGAGCCTCCCGCTATAACATAGAGGCGTTGGCGCGCGGCTTAGACATTCTTGAACTTTTTTCTCCTGAAAATCCATCCCTGAGCCTGACTGAAGCGGTATCCCTGCTTAACTTGAGCAAGAGCACTGTTTTTCGGCTTCTCTCCACATTAGAAACCATGGGCTACCTCGAACGCGATCCTGCCACACGTCGTTATCACCCCTCCATTAAAATCCTTCACCTTGGCTTTACGGTCATCAACGGTTTGGAGGTGCGCCAAGTCGCACGACCCCATCTGGAACGCCTGGCCAGGGAAGTTGAAGAAACGGTCAGCTTGTGCGTGTTGGATGGCACCGACGTCACTTATGTCGATAGAGTCCGGAACAAGTCCATCGTCGGTGTGATCCTGAAGATAGGCTCTCGGATTCCCGCCCACTGCACCACGATGGGGAAAGTGCTTTTGGCCGACCTTCCGCCCGTTGAACTTGATCTTTTTTTAAGCGGCGCAGAGCTTGCTCCATGCACCCCCCGGACCATCAGCGAACAAGAGCCCTTGCGCTCCGAACTCTCGGAAGTGAGAAAAAACGGATATGCGATTTGCGATGGGGAACTTGCCGTCGGATTAAGGGCGGCAGGCGCCCCCATATATAATTATCAACAAAAAGCTGTTGCCGCTATCAATGTCTCAGGCTCATCCGCCACTATCAGCATCAACCGTCTTAAAAAAATAATCGTTCCCGCAGTGGTAAAGACCGCGGCTCAGATATCCTTTGCTTTAGGTTATGCTCCAGCAGAGATACGAGAAGGATGGAACACCATTCTCAAATGAATGGATCAATCTTGGAACAGATTAATTTTCCTTGGTATTTGATGATTGCGTCACAAGCGTCATCATTTTCGATTTTTTCAGAACGAAGTCCGAAACAGGCAGATCTTAAATAAATGTTGCTCCTTTGCAGGAAGAGATCACATTTCCACAGCATGGACAAGAGGGAGGGTTGTCACTTTTATTAAGGAATGTATCGAAAAAATTCTATGGAGGAAGGACCGACGTTCATGAACACAGAAGGCGATAAAGTCATGCCACTCAGCGATGCCATCCGTGAATATGTCAAGGAGGGCAGCCACATTTCGATTGGCGGTTTTACGCTCAATCGAAACCCCATGGCTGCGGTTTACGAGATCGTCCGCCAAGGGATCGGGAATCTTCACCTCTATGCCCATTCCAATGGCCAGGGCGCCGATGAGTTGATCGGAGGAGGTTGCGTGTCTAGGCTGGACATTGCCTATGGAGGGAACGGAAAGTATGCGGCGACCTGCATCCGGTTCCGGAAGGCCGTTCAGGAGGGTACGATCCAGATTGAGGATTATTCGAATTTCCAGATGTGTCTGCGCTTCATGGCCGGGGCCATGGGAATGCCTTTTCTCCCTACCGTATCGTCCTTGGGGACCGATCTGGTGAACGTTTGGGGTTTTTCCGAAGACGAGAGGGCTCGGGACCCCAAAATGCCGGACAAGAAGCTGGTCGTGATGGACAACCCGTTCGGCGGATGGATGGAGACCCCAAAGGTTGTCCTGGTTCCCGCCATACGGACCGATGTCACGATCCTTCACGTCCAGAAGGCGGACAAACAAGGGACGGGAAGGATCCTGGGGTTGAGCTTCGCTGATGTGGAGCAGGCAAAATCGGCCAAACACGTTATCCTCACATGCGAGGAACTGGTCGATACCGCCATTCTAAGAAGGAATCCGGACCAGAACAACATCCCGTTCATCCATGTCGATGCAGTGGTTCCGGTACCGTACGGCGCCTATCCGACGGCCTGCTACGGATATTACGATTACGATCCCGCCTGTTTGTTAAACTACGTCAGATACGCCAAGGACGAGAGGTTGCACAGGGAATATCTTCGTAAGTTCATCCACGGGGTGAAGAATCACGAGGAATTGATCACCCTGAACGGCGGAGGGGCGCGGCTCGAAAAGATCAAGGCGGATCCTGAAAAAGGATACGCGGTCAATCTGGAGAGGGGCTGACAAGGAGGCATAGATGGAAAAATATACGTTGCGGGAAATGATGACGATCGTGGCCGCCCGGGAGATCAAGAACGGAGATATCGTGTTCTGCGGTACGGGCATCTCCATGCTGGCTGCCATGGCCGCGAAAAACATCAACGCCCCCAAGAACGTGATGTTCTTCGAGACGGGGGCGATCGACTCTAAGTTGGACGAGATCCCCCTTGCTGTGGCGGATTCGCGCGTGATGTACCTTGCGGCGACCAACGGAGGGCTCTTCGATGCCTTCATCACGATGCAAAATCCGATTACCGGCAGGCACGTTATCGGAATCCTGGGGGCGGCGCAGATCGATATCTACGGAAACCTCAACACCACTGTGATCGGCAACTATGTCAAACCCAAAATCCGTTTCTCGGGTAGTGGCGGGGGCTGTGATGTGGCTTCCTTTGTCCCGCGGTGCGTCATTTTCATGCAGCAGGAAAAAGACAGATTCGTAAAGAAGCTGGATTACTTCACGAGTCCGGGTCATATGGACGGGGCCGACGGACGCAAGAAGGCCGGGTTGCGTGAGGGGGGGCCGACGGTGGTGATCACGAACATGGCGGTCTTCCGGTTCGACGATCTCACCCGGCAAATGTATCTGGCGGGTTTCTACCCCGGGATCACCGCGCAGCAGATCCTTGATAATATGGAATTTACGGTAGACGTCTCCAGGGCGGCGGAAGTGACGCCTCCGACTGATGAAGAGCTGAAGATCCTCAGGGAGAAATGCGACCCGCAGCGGCTCATTCTTTAGCAGTGGCTTTTACGGGATGGCGATCAGGGAGGAGACTAAGAAAGGAGGGGGTATCAACCCGTGAAATGAATGAAGGGGCTTCTCTTATCACAGCATAATGGAAGCCGGATGCTTGAATAAATGACAAAAGGAGGGATCATCATGAAGAAAAACAAAATCGTAAATGTGTTTGTTGTTTCTCTTATGACTCTGGCCATTGTGGTTTACATGGGCTTTCTCGACAAGGCTGAGTGCAAATCGTACAATCTAAAATTTCAAATGTCCTGGCATTCGCAGCATCCGGAATACAAGGCCTATCAGCAATTCATCAAAATGATCAAGAAAGAAACTGGCGGAGAGTTAACCTTTACGGTGTTTCCCGCAGACCAGTTGGTGGGCCGGGAAGAGGCCCTGGAAGGGCTGAAAAAGGGAACGATCGATATGCTGGCAAGTTGTGCCTCATATTTTCACGGCATGGTTCCGGAAGGAGACATCGACTGGATGCCCTATATCTCCCTAGGCCATCGCGACAAGTTTTATGACTACTTCAATGGCGACAACGAATTCAACCGCATCATCCAGAAAGCTTACCATGAAAAAGCCAAGGCCGTGCTTTTGACCAACATCCTCTGCGGGAGTTCGGGCATTATCGGCGGGGGCACAAAAGAGTACGCGACGGTCGACTCTCTGAAAAACATCAAATTGAGAGCGGCAGGCGGCGTCAACACCAGAATCGCCAAGGCATGGGGTGCCAGCCCGGTGACAATGGCCACTGGTGAAATTTACCCGGCCCTGCAGATGGGGACCGTTGATGCCCTGATTTTCTATGCCTACGGTCTGAAGGATTACAAGTTCTTCGAAGTGGCCAAGTCCTTTACCGGTCCTCCTGTTTACATATGGGCGGATGACCTGTGGATCAATGAAGACTCCCTGGCAAAACTTCCCAAGCACCTGCAGGACAAACTGAAGAAAGTGGCCAAAGAATGGGGCCGATGGGCGAGTGTGGAGTATTGGCCGGCATACGAAAAGGAAATCGAGGTCTGGTGTAAGTCGAAGGGCGTGAAATTCCTTGAGTTTGATGAAGCCAATATAGCAAAATCCAAGAAGATGCTTGAACCGGTATGGGACTGGTATGCCGCTGAAAGCCCCGGCTGTAAAAGGCTGGTCGAGTTGATCAGAGCCGAGAAGAAAAAGTGGTGATCCTTTGATCATCCGCAAAAGCACCGTTCGCTGGAATGGGCGGTGGAGATTTTTTCCGCCGTCCTAATATCCCCTATATAAAGGAGAGAACTTATGAGTCATGGAAATGTGGCGCAAATCGTTGACGACAACGGTTTCATGAGGGCGATTTCCACTTTCGATCTCTGGCTTGCCGAGTTTGCAGGCTGGATTGTCGTGGTTATGATGCTGACCATCAGCTTCGATGTTGTCATGAGGTATGTGTTTGGAATGCCAACCACCTGGAGCTTCGAAATAAACCGCTATATGCTTGTTCTGGTTGTGTTTTTAGGGGGAGGTTGGACCCTTCCCGCCGGCGGGCATGTGGGCGTTGATATTGTTACAGAGATGATAACTGAGCACAAGAGGGTGTGGTTGGAGATTGTGACCTCCATCATGGCTGTATGCTATATGATCGTTTTCTCGATGGAATCGATGACCTACGCTTGGGAAGCGTGGGCGCACGGCACGAAAAGCACGGAATATCTGGCCTGGCCTATGTGGCCGATGAGGTCCTTTCTGGTGATCGGCGGGGTCATGCTCAGTTTCGAATTTCTTTTCAGAGCCATCCGCGGCATCAAGCGATTGAAAGATATGAAACGCTAAAGACACGGGAGGTTATTTTTTATGGAATGGTATGTGATACTGTTTATCCTGATGGGGTCGCTGACCCTCCTGCTCTGTTTGGGCCTTCCAGTGGCCTTCTCGCTCGGGTTCCTGAGCATGCTTGGTGCACTCATCTTCTGGCCCGGAACAACAGGATTGTATGGCGTTGCATTGGCCGGTTACGGCCATATGAGTAATTTTACCCTCGTCTGCGTACCGTTATTTATTTTGATGGCGCAGATCGTGATGCACAGCGAAATGGGCAGGGATACCTATGAGGTGGCCGATCGTTTTCTGCGTAATTGGCCGGGTGGGCTGGGAATGACCAGCACCCTTTTCGGGGCCATATTCGGAGCCGTGTGCGGCGCCAGCACCGCTGGGACTGCAACGGTTGGCCTGCTCTCGCTTCCAGAAATGCTCCGCAGAAAATATGATGAGGGGATGTCGGGCGCCATTGTTGCATTTTCGGGTGCACTATCCATCCTGATCCCGCCGAGCGTCATTCTGATCCTCTACGGAACCCTGGCAAATGAATCCATCGGCGCGCTGTTTGCCGGCGGCATCATCCCCGGAGTGCTGATGACTATCGTTGGCATGTTCTATATCTGGATCACCGTCCGAATCAAACCTTCCATGGCGCCCAGAGATGACACCCGTTTTACCTGGAAGGAAAAGTTCGGCTCGTTATGGAAGGTGTGGTCCCTGCTGTTGGTCATCGTCCTTCTCCTTGGCACGATTTATACCGGGATTGCCACCCCGACGGAGGCCAGCGCCATCGCCTGCCTGGCGGTGTTCATCATCGCTTATCTAAAGGGCGCGATGAGTATGACGATCCTTAGAAAGTGCATTCTCCAAACCATCCGGACCACGTCGATGATCGGGTGGATCATCATCGGTGCGACCTCGTTTGGCTATGTCATTATTTACTCGGGCTGTGCTCAGGCGCTGACGGACTGGGTGGTTGGTCTTCCTGTCTCCCCCATGTTAATCGTCGCCGTTTTGATGTTCGGATACCTGGTGCTCGGCATGTTCCTGGATCCCGCGGCCATCGTGATGATGACGACGCCGATTGTCCTGCCAATTTTGCTGGCCCTCGAAATCAACGTCCTCTGGTTTGGCATCCTGATGACGATCAACATGTGCTGCGGAAACATCTCACCGCCGATGGGGCTGAATCTGTATATCGTCAAGGGGCTTATGCCGGATGCCATCAGCCTGCGGCGCCTATTTGTCGGTGCGATTCCCTTCATGGTAATCGATATCGTCATCATCGCTTCGGTGATGGTGTTTCCGGCTTTGGCGACCTGGCTTCCGAGCGTTATGATTCCTACGTAACAGAAGCAGGGGGCAAGCTGACCCCCTAAGAAATCATGTAACCATAAGGGGACGGAGAGACTGGACTCCGTCCCCTTATTTTCATCGGTTGGCGCGCAGGAGAAGGACGACGAGTGAAACGGCAGGGCAGAGAATCCCCATCCCTGACCCGCCCCTATTTATTGTACCACTTCTAAAGTTAGTTTCTCAACTGAAGGATCCTGAACCAATATGGCCTCCGGGACAGGCGGTTTATGCCCCAGGGAGCTGTTGGGCCGTGTATTCCATCCTCCATCTCTCTATAAAGACCTTGGCCTCCAGGAGAGTCGTGAAGATCTCCCTGTTCAAGAGTTCATCCCTTAGCTTCCCATTGAACGATTCGATGTAGCCGTTCTCCCAGGGGCTGCCGATCATTCACATCCAACACACCTCCACAAGCCCACTGGAACCAGCTGCGCCAGCGGCAATCTCCTCGCCAAAGATTCCCTGCCCGAAACCTATGGTTTTGGCGCCAACCGCGTAGATTTCAACATTCCCACAGCCTGGGGCAAAAGCGGCAAGATCAATCTGACGGAACAGGAAGTTAAACTTTTGAAATTTATTATTGCCAACCAAGGCAAAGCACTCTCGAGGAAACAGATTTTGGCTGTCGGATGGGGATATGTCGGGATCATTGCCACCCGCACGGTGGACAATTTTGTCGCCCGCCTCCGTAAATATTTCGAAGATAATCCACAAAACCCCGTTTATTTCCGCAGCCTGCGTTCTATAGGCTATATATTTGATCATAAAGACCCGCCGGCACACACTATTGAGCGTAAAAGCAAATAATTGATGATACTGATTATTCCCCTTGACAGGGGGATAACTCATCTGTTATGGTGCTCACGTAAAACCGCAGTTCAAAGATGGAAAGAACGTCATTGCAGCCCCGGGATACGTCCGGGGCTTTTTTTTTGACAGATAACAGAAAGAAGGAATTAATGGAATTTAAGGATTATGATTTTCACCCCGACGTCGCGGCCGGGGTAACGGCAGCGGGCTATCTCACGCCCACGCCGATTCAAGCACAGGCTATCCCTCTTGTTTTGCAGGGACGCGACGTTATGGCCTTGGCGCAAACAGGTACAGGCAAGACGGCGGCTTTTGTGCTGCCGATCCTCAACAGGCTGCTTCAAGGCGGGCGACGGCGCGTTCGGGCTCTCGTCATTGCTCCGACCCGCGAACTGGCAGAACAGACACATACCGCCATCGGTGTGCTGGGGCAAACAACGCGCCTCCGCAGTGCAACTATTTACGGTGGCGTGTCTTTCAATTCGCAAGTGGAAAAGCTGAGACGCGGCGCCGAGATAGTCGTAGCCTGTCCCGGACGGCTCCTTGATCATCTCGGCAGAGGGACCATGGACCTTTCCCGGGTAGAGATACTGGTTCTCGACGAGGCCGACCACATGTTCGATATGGGCTTTTTGCCTGACATTCGGCGCATCCTGACCTATTTGCCCCGAGAAAGACAGACACTTCTTTTTTCTGCCACCATGCCGTCCGAAATACGACATCTGGCCTGCGAGGTAATGAAGGAACCGGTAACTCTCCAAGTGGGTGAAATTGCTCCGGTAGATACGATAAGCCATGCCATTTACCCGGTTGCCCCGCATCTGAAAACGCCTCTGCTCCTGGAGCTCCTGCATCATACCGATACTAAATCCGTGCTGGTATTTGCCCGCACCAAACATCGCACAAAACGTTTGGCGGAACAGATGGTCAAGGCCGGTCACCGGGCGACCTCTTTGCAGGGAAACCTTTCTCAGGCGCAACGGGATGCGGCTATGGGCGGCTTCCGCGACGGCAGGTTCCAAATCCTGGTGGCAACGGATATTGCCGCCCGCGGGATAGATGTTGCCCATATTTCCCACGTCATCAATTATGATATCCCCAGCACTACAGATGCCTATATTCATCGTATCGGCAGGACAGGTCGCGCTACGAGGAATGGCGATGCCTATACACTGGTTACAGGTGAAGACAAGGTTATCGTGCGCGCTATAGAACGAGTTCTGGGCTGCCCGATCGAGCGGCGCACAGTGGATGGTTTCGACTACAATATCGCGGCAGCTCGCAGTGACGAGTTTTTTCGTGACTCAAAACCTTTGCTGCTGGCTCGCAACAATAATGGAGCCAAAAGGAATTACCGGCAGGGTGGCGCGGTGGCGCGGCCTCAGGCTGCCGGAGCAAAAAAAGATTTGGCACGAACTTTTGTGAGGGGTGACAGGAAAAAATCGGTGGCCGTAAAGCAAAAAAGCAGATTTTTATAAACAATGTTCTCGTTGACACCCCCTTACGACATTGATGGCGGGGTGTGTCAACGAAACATCAAACGCCACCATTCTTACTTTTACTGATAACCGTTTACCGGAAAATGATAAAAAGTAAAGTTAGAACGCGGAATTTCCCGGGGTTCTTAGAACTTCTCAACAACTGCCCGGAGGATGGCTTCCGCTTCATCTCTTTTGTTTTTTTCGGCAGTTGCCAGTATCAGCACCAGCAATTGCAACCGCAAATTCTGATCAGGCTCATTGTGTATATAGTTTCTGAGCGCTTCAATAACGACAGGACCGCCCAATTGTATTTTCAACCCGCTGGTTAGGGTTTGGTGATTTTGTCCAGCGTGCAGAGCCTTTTAATTTCGCTTTCGCTTACCCCTTTTTTAACGGCTCTGCTGATCCTCGGGAATGGTGGGGCTCCTGATTTCGGCCGCCTGCGCCTCACCAACCCGTTCTGCGCCCCTTTCTTCTTATTAACTACCCGATATGACTATTATAGTTAACGATTATGCGTTTTACGCTTGCAATTTATTTTTTCCTGTGACATAAAAACCCCGCTCTTTACAAGCATGTTTCCGGAAACTTCTTCCGCACGCTAAGTACAAAGCCTGATTTTTATTTACTGCACGTTGGTTGGGGTAGGCCCCCTCCGGTACGCCAGAGGGACTGTCATTTTGTTTGATCGCGTGGCTTCGGATTGGTTCGTTTCTGCAACCGCTTTGTTGATGGCCTCTCTCTTGTTCGCCAGATTTGCCGGTTGATCTCCGCTGTATGTCCTGAAGCATTTTTAGCGTGGCTGCACCTTTGTTTCATTGACATACAGTTGTGTTTCGGCAGGAGGTACGTATGATCGAAATGCAGAAAATCAAGACGATCGTCAGGCGGGCACTTGCTCCTGTGACGATCATGTTGATCCCCCACCACAATACCGAGAAATCCCTCCATGTGAGCATTCCCGTAATCGGCGTGTTTTTTTCCGTTATCCTTTGTTGTATATGCGCTGCATATCTGTCTCTGGCGACGATCGACATCATCAAATACCGGAGCATGGATCAACAGCTCAGGGATTACTCAAAAAAAGTTACTGATTTCAACGCCACCCTTACATCCTTGAAAAAAGCGGAAAAGGACCTCTATCGGCTGCTGTCTCTGGGTTCGCGGGAAAAGATTCTTGAAGATGTCGAACCATCGGACATGGGGGTGGCAGATATGGGAACCGTCGATATTCAGCAGATACAGCAGCAGATCGCCCTGTCATTGCAGACGATCGGCTCCATCAGGGATTATCTGCATTCCCAGAAAGACGTTTACATGGCCACACCCAAAGGATTCCCCGTACCGGGAAGCATCACTTCCGGATACGGCAATCGTGTCAATCCGATCAGCGGTCGTGAGGAATTCCATCGAGGCATCGACATCTCCATCCCTAAAGAAACCCCTATCCTGGCGACGGCGGATGGCATTGTGAGTTTTTCCGGCTGGAACGGCGGCGGGGGGAATGTGATCGTTGTTGAACACGGCCACGGTTATTCAACTTATTATGCCCATAACCAGAGGAATGCCGTTCAGGTTGGACAGCGGGTCAAAAGAGGTGAGCTCATCGGTTATGCAGGTGCCACCGGCCACGCGACGGGAAGCCACGTGCATTATGAAATCTGGAAGAATGACCGGGCTGTCGATCCAAAGAAATACGTTCAGGGGAGGTCTTGATGTTTAACAGAAAGGCGGACAGACTGAAACTGGTTCTCGGGGAAGGCTCAAAAATCACGGGCGACATTGAGGCGCTTGGAACGATTATTATTGACGGAACGGTTGTTGGTCATGTAATCGGAGAGAAGGCAATCCTCGGCGAAAAGGCGTACATTAAAGGAGATGTCACCGCCAACAATATCATTATGGGCGGGAAAATAGACGGTAACCTGAAAGGGAAGGAGCGGGTCGAACTCAGGGCCACAGGGCAGGTTCTCGGCGATATACATACGAGCCGGCTGTCCATCATGGAGGGAGCAATCTTCCATGGAAAATCTTACATGATTCAGACAGAGCGGGCCGAGAAGGAAGAGAAAATGCCGGCAGGGCAATCTGACGACGGCAAAGTTGTGGAATTGTTTATTAAGGAGAAAACGAGTTAGGCAGTCGTTTTCAGGCTTCGTTGAAGGCCCGGCGGTATTTTTCATCCAGTAATTCACTGATGCTGAGCATGATCAACCGGGTTGCGCCTTCAAACTGGTCTTTGTATTTGAGTTGCGATTCCTTTGAAAGCAACTTGAATTTTTCAGGTATTCTGAATTCTTTCAACTGGTCATCGATACACATGGGCTCTCCGACCCGATAGACGATCCGGCCGCTTTTGGCAACCGGGCTCGATCCCGGGTAAATCTGCTCCGAGTTATTACAGCCCACGGGTACGACTTTAACCCCGGTATGCAACGCAAGCTGGGCCATGCCGGTTCTCCCCTCGCCCAACTGTGTTGACCTTGTCCCTTCCGGAAAAATGATGATATTCAGCTTCTTTTCCAACAGGGCGTGGCAACTCAGGGCAGCGACCCGTTCCATGACCGATTCGTAATAATCCCTGATATATTCTATAAAATTATCTCCCAGCAACCGCACGGTCTCCTTAGCCGACACGGGAACAGATTCGATCGCATCGTATTTTCCGTCAACGACGTCCCGCACGATCCGGTACTCGTCTTTGCCGATACGCCGCCGCGCCTTCTTCACGAAAAATTCCTCAATCAGGTATCCCATGGAGGGAACGGGGATCAGGTTGCACCAGTCCAGTCCCTTCGCCAGGAGGCTATTACGGTAATATTTGCCTTTGACCCAGACCGTCGTCCAGGGCAGGTCCTTCATGCGCCACATCTTGTACTGGAAGGGCCAATAATTGAAACGATCCGTGTGGTTCATTGCAAAAATCACATTTTCACCGTGCGGGATTCGTTTCTCATTTTCGATGCGGATGTCGACCTTGGAAAAAATTTTGAAGTTCGGACCCAGGAACAGGTGGCCGATCAGCTTCTGACCCAGCGGCTCGGAGACCAGATTGATGCGCTTCAGATATTCAATGTCAACCATGCTTGATACTTACTCCATTCCTTTGATAATCCGGGATACCCGCGCGAGTTCCTCGCGGGTATCTACCTCTATGGAATCATAAGGCGTTTCCACCACCTTGATTTTATAACCATGTTCAATGGCGCGCAATTGCTCCAGGGCCTCCAGCCGCTCCAGTGTTCCCTGAGGCAGACGTGTAAACCGGTCCAGAAAATCTTTCCGGTAGGCATAGATGCCATGATGCTTATAGTAGTCCGTCGTCAGTCCCGGATCTCTGACATAGGGAATGGTGGCGCGCGAGAAATAGAGGGCGAAGTGGTTCCCGTCGAAGATCACCTTTACGGCGTTCGGATGCGTAATTTCTTCATCCCGCCGGATTCTATAGATCAGCGTGGACATGGGGACGGCCGGATCATCTTGCAGCGGCCGGACCACTTCGTCGATCTGTGAGGGCTCGAAAAGCGGTTGGTCCCCCTGTACATTCACCACGATATCGTCAACCTCAAGATTGAGGCCCGCGACGGCCTCCGCAACGCGGTCCGTTCCGGACCGGTGATCGGGGGACGTCATGATGGCCCGGCCACCGAACTTGAGAACCGCCATGAAAATTTCGTCGTGATCGGTCGCCACGGCTGCATAGGATACGGTTCCTGTTTGCAGGACGCGCTCATAAACGTGCTGAATCATGGGCTTTCCGCACAGGTCCGCCAAGGGTTTTCCGGGAAACCGTGAGGATTCGTACCGCGATGGAATGATGCAGACGACCTTCATAGGTAAGAGTCACTCTCCTGCAAATGATGGACGTAGTCCCTGACGGCGTTTTCCAGAGTTTGGAAGGTGGTGGGACAGCCGGTGGATATGAGTTTGTCCATTTTTGCTTCGGTAAAATACTGATACTGCCTCAACAGGCCGGGCGGCATATCGATGTACTCGATATTCGCTTCGATCTTCATGGCGGCAAAAACGGCATGGATCAGGTCGTTCCAGCTCCGGGCCTGGCCGCTTCCGAGATTGAAGATTCCGTTCACATCGCTGTGTTCCAGGAGCCACCAGAGCACGTCCACGCAGTCCTTGACATAAACGAAATCCCGCATCTGCCCACCGTCCGCATATTCCGGCCGGTAAGATTTGAAGAGCTTTACCCTGCCGGTTTCCCTGATCTGGCCGCAAGCTTTGTGGACCACGCTGCGCATCTCCCCCTTGTGATATTCGTTGGGGCCGAAAACGTTGAAGAATTTAATGCCCGTGATCTGCTCTTGTGCCTGCCGTTTCAGGACCCAGAGGTCGAAAACCTGTTTGGAGTAGCCGTACATGTTGATGGGGCGCAGCGCCGGTGTCAGAGCGTCGTCGTCGGAAAACCCGAGGGACCCGTCGCCATAAGTGGCTGCCGAACTGGCGTAGATGAAACGAATCCCATTCTTAAGGGCCCAGTCTGCGACCCGGCAGGAATAGAGATAGTTGTTCGTCCACAGATAATCGGCGTCCCGCTCTGTCGTGGAGGAGCAGGCGCCCATGTGGATCATGGCTCGAACCTTGAAAGGGACCTGATCGGCGCCGATCATACTCAGGAAGTCGTCCTTATGAATATAATCAGAAAAACGCAGGTTTACGATGTTCTTCCATTTGTCCGATGTGCCCAGGCGGTCCACGACGACGATATCGTCAATCCCTTCCTGATTAAGCTTCCAGACAAAGGCGCTGCCGATGAACCCGGCCCCTCCGGTGACGACAATCATGATGGGACCTCCTATAGCGTCTCCGCAGCTTTTTCAATCGCCGCCTTGATATTCGACAGTTTCTCCTGCGTCATCTTGACGGAAATTCCCAAAACCAGCGTTCGTCCCAGGATGTCCTCGGCCTGGGGAATCAGATGGCGGCCGTAGTCGATTTTTCCCCGGTACAGCGGATTGGTAAAGGGAAAGCGCTGGGAATTCGCCGTGGACCACGCCTGAAAATGTTCCCAGTTGGGAACGTAGTGCCAAAGGTTATTCTTGAAACAGACCGTATCGACGCCGTTATCGCCGAGAGCCTTCTGAAAGATCGCCGCTGCGCCCTGATCGGGCAGATTGAAGGCCAGAAAGGTTGCCGTATCGCCTTCGGGATCGGGAAGCTCCCGGAACTGCATGCCGGGTACGGCTGCAAGCCATCCCTTGATCGACTGCTTGTTTTTCTTCTGCTCGGCAATGAGCCAATCGAGTTTGCGGAGCTGCGCCAGCCCGAGGGCGCCCTGAAGCTCGTTCATGCGGTAATTGAAGCCGAGAATCGTTCGGCCCTCCAGAGCGCGGCCGACTTTTGGATTGTGATCATGTCCGTGATCATGATACCACTCGGCCCGGTCATACAGGCGTTTGTTATCCGATACGACCATGCCGCCCTCACCCGTGGTCAATGTCTTGTAGTAATCAAAACTGAAGATCCCCATATTGCCGAAAGTCCCAAGTTTTTTGCCCTGAAAGCTGCCGCCGCAGCCCTGGGCGTTGTCTTCGAGCACTTGCAGGTGGTAAAACCGGGCCAGATCCATAATTTTGTCGATATGCGCTCCGGACCCGCACATATGCACGGGGATGATCGCTTTCGTCGCAGGTGTGATCCGCTTCTCTATGGCCGCCGGGTCGATATTCAACGTCGCATCGATATCGGCCATCACGGGGATTGCTCCACATTCGAGCACCGCTTCGTACGTCGCCAGAAACGTAAATGCCGGAACAATGACCTCATCTCCGGGACAGATATCCATGGCCGTAAGGGCCACTTTCAGGGCGCATGATCCGGACGTCACGCCCAAGGCGTATTTTACCCCGCAGTAAGCGGCAAATTCCGCCTCGAACTGGCGGGCCTTGAAGATGCCCTTTCGTTCCTTGTCAAAACCATAACGCATCAGGACGCCTGTTTCCATGACATCCATGATTTCCTTGATTTCTTCCTTGCCAATCAATTCTGCACCGGCCATGCTGCTTCCTCCGTTTTATTGATTTGAGACCCTTGAAAAATGACTTCGCTTTTTAATAGGCATCCTCGTAAATTTCAACGGCATCCTCGATTGTCAGCTTCCGGGGATTGTTCTCCAGGGGCCTCACCACGGTCATGGCTGTTTTTGCCAGTTCCGGAAAGACGTCCTGCGGGATACCGAGATCCTGAAGCGTCTGGTAGATGGCGCAGTCTTCGATCAGGGTATTGACCGCTTCCACAGCCTGCCACGCGGCTTCCCGCAGGGGCAGGTCCTCAACGATCTCTCCCATGACTTCGGCGATGATGGCAAATTTCTCAAGGTTTCCAGGAAGATTGAAGGCCATCACATGGGGCAGCAGGAGCGTATTGGCCAAGCCGTGGGGGACGCCGTATTTTCCGCCCAGGGGGTAGGACAGGGAATGCACGGCTGTAACGCCCGCGTTTGCCAGGCCCAAACCCGCATAGAGACTTCCGAGCAGCATCTCTGCCCGCGCTTCGAGATTACCGCCGTTGTGGACGCAGGTTCTCAGGTGGTCGGAAATCAACCGGATGGCCTCCAGGGAGACCATCTCGCTCATGGGCGATGCCTGGATGGACGTATAGGATTCGATGGCGTGACAGAGGGCGTCGAGTCCCGTCGTGGCCGTGGGTTCCGATGGCAGGGTCAGCGTCAGCTCAGGATCCAGCAGGGCAATATCGGGATACAGAAAAGGGCTGTTCATGCCTTCCTTTTTCTTGAGATTCCGGCGGACAAAGACTGCCGTGAAGGTGACTTCGCTGCCGGTGCCGGCTGTGGTCGGAACCATGATGGTCGGCAATCCCGGCCCGGGAACTTTGTTCAATCCCAAATAATCGGCAGCCTTCCCCTTGTTTCCGGCCACCGCGGCAACGGCCTTGGCCAGGTCCATGGCGCTTCCGCCGCCGATGCCCACAACCAGATCACACTTTCCCTTGAGTGCAACCTTGGCTCCTTCGTCGGCCAGTTCCAATCTCGGCTCCGGCTCGGCCTGCTCATAAAAGCTCAGCTTAAGCCCGCTGCTGTCCAGAACATCCGTAACCGTTTTGCTAAGTCCCGCCGCCGCCAGATTTTTATCTAGTACGATCAGTGGAGAGTGGCCCTGCAGCATCCGGATCTGTTCTGCCAGCTTTTTGAACGATCCCGTCCCGAAAACGATTTTTCCGGCTCCGGTAAAGGAAAAAGGATGTATCATCTTGCGTCCCCCTATCGATTTTTGTCTTTCGTCACTTATATCCGATTCCTGCCGGGAATGTCAAAAACTTAAACAACAATGAACCCGCCAGATACTGTTATTATCCCAAAGGTGGTCTTGCCGGAACCGTTGGGTCAGACGATGATATAGAGATTGGACATTCTTTTTAGATTCATCCTAATTCTTGCGTACTTTCTGGTTTGAAAAGGGATTATGCTGACAGGATATGACCCCCTCTTTTACCTACCAGTCCTCGGATTTTGATTTGGAGTCGACGTGGTGGTTACCGCTCGAAGGCAGTGATGCCTTTGGAGTCCATGGAAATACCTCCCCGGTCACCTGCGTCATTTCTATTCCGTCTTCCTATCCCCACCCGCTTGGGTTTTATCCGCCGGAAACTGGACAGCGTGTCGTGGTTTCCGGCGGATGTTTATCTGCTGTGGGTCAGAATCATTTCTTCGCTTTGGCGGGTTTCTTCG
>JAZDIK010000066.1:0-6868 GCA_043805145.1 Pseudomonadota bacterium
ATTGCCGAAGAGATGGAGAATGGCGCCTTCGGTTTTTCCACCGGGCTTGAGTATGCCCCGGGATGTTTTGCCAAAACCCCTGAACTGACGGAGATTGCCAAGGTGGTGCAAAGCTATGGGGGTCTTTATGTTACGCACATCAGGAACTTGACCGGGGAAAAAGAAGAAAATGGCGATATAAAGGTTCTCAAAGCGCTCGACGAGGCTATTCGTATCGGCAAGACTGCGAATATCCCGGTCCACCTCTCACATCTTCAGGTGAATCTACCGTGGAACGATGTCACAGGGCCACGGATACTAGGGCCGATCTACAATGCCCGAAATGAAGGGTTGGATATAACGGGGGATATTCACGCCTATGATGTCGGACTGAGCGCCCTCAACTATCGCCTCCCCACTGAGTTCAAAACCCAGACAGGCATCGATGATTTTTACAAGCTTCCTGAAAACCAGCACCTGGTGAAGGAGGAGATCGAAAAGGTTTTTACCTATCTCGGTCCGGACAAAATACGGGTCTGGTATAAAGAGAAGCCAATGGTTGATCCCATGCTGATGTCCTTGATTGACTTGCTCGAATTAGATAGATACAAAGGAAAAACAGCTTCGGACTGTTATTTAGATCTGGTCTGTGGATGCTATTTAGACGAAGTCTGCGGAGACCCGGACCGTACACCCACTGCAGGGATGCCCAATGCTTACTTTTATGAGATAAACGGGGATGTCAAACGGCATGTCATCGCTCAGGATCACATCTTCATGGCATCGGACGGTATAACCTCCTCGAAATATGTCCCGCTGCTGTACACCACAACCCATCCCAGGAGTTACGACAACTTTACGAGGGTCATCAAGGATTTTGTCCTCAATGATCATTTAATGGATATTCAAACTGCGATAAGAAAAATGACTTCGCTTCCTGCTGAAAAATTCAAGATAAAAGAGAGGGGTAAAATAGCGGAAGGTTGGTTTGCAGATATAGCCGTCATTGATTTGAATAGGGTCGCAAGTCATGCGACATTTGAAGAACCATGCCAGTATTCAGATGGGATAAAACATCTGATCGTTAACGGTGTCGTTACGATTGAGGATAGCCAGACCACGGGTCAAAGAGCAGGGAGGCCGCTCAGGCGAACCTGAAAGTTTCACAAGCCCTTACGACCAAGCCCATCCCCGGCATCTAACACAGATGATCGAGCCGTTCCCTCCAAAGGCATACCTCCTTAATAATAAAAGGATATGCTATGTAATCAGTTTTGCCTTCCGGTAGGCCTGATCTTAATTTCAAGACGGAATTCTTTAATAGCGACATAGATGCCACAGGCTATTATGGTCAAACATCAAGCGGTCAGGGAAGATATGGAGGATTTACTTGTGGGAGTACTTGATACCATTTGAAATCGAGCATATGTAATGGTGATGCTTAAAATTCTCTTTCAGGAAGTACAGAATGTCCCCGGCAGTCCACGAGGCACATGCGAGCATCAGGCCGATCAGGGTGACCTCATCTTGCAGGAAGGGTTATCCGGCAAAAACAAGAGACGAGCGCACCTTCCGGGAGGAGGACAATCATCCATTAAACAACGGTTATTGCATTTGCTTCCCATGGATGATTGCCCTCCCTCACATACTGGCCGAGGAGAAGCGGTATGCTTCTTTCCGGCACATATGTAAAATATACTTGACATTTAGTTTAATAAAGTATACACCAAGCACCATGAAAAAAGCATCGGATGCAAAGCATGGCTAAAACCGTACCACAACTACGAATTGCAAATTGCTTGCACGTCCTCCGAGCGGAGCGGAGGATAACCCAGGAACAGCTCGCGAAAGAAGTGGGGGTGACACGTGCAACCGTTGTTGCAATCGAGGGAGGGGGGTACAACCCCTCACTAGAGCTGGCGTTTCGCATTGCACGATATTTCGGGACAGACATCAATACGGTTTTCTCAATCGAGGAGGATATAAAATGAAGAGGTTTGACTCAATGCTATTGAAGGTTTTTTTGTATGGACTCCCTTTGGTGGCCCTTCTTGCCGTTTTCTCTTACTTGTATAGCGCGGGAGTCGTCAGCCATGACACCGTTTATGCAAGACTCCTGAACAGTTTTGCAGGGCTCGTTTTTGCGATGTGGATGACGCTTGCCATTTATCTGAGCTTCCGATTGATGGTTTCCGGGTCGTTTCGGGATCAGGTGATCACCAGGATTACATTCATACGGGAGCGTGACGAGCGCGAAGCCCTATTGACGGGAAAGGCTACCAAGGCAACTTTTCTGACATCGCTGGCCATCCTGATCTTTCTCTTTTGCCTCTCCTGTTTTCAGGTTTCCATTTACAGAGTGCCACAGGACAAAGCCATTGACGGAAAAACGGGGATTGTTTCATTGGGACTTGGTTTCAATCTGCTGGAGCAGGGCAAACAGGATCGGCCCGAAGATACGATCCAAAGGGTAAACATATTTTCCTACAGGGGCCTGCCCGTTTCCAGCACGACAATCATTCTGCTGCTGATCATCTGGCAGGTCATCTCCTACAATTATTCGATGCGGCGACTGATGAAATGATTGTCGGGCAACATTAGGACTCGTAGCGAGCCGGAGTCGGTTTCCGCCGTTGATGATCATCGTTCGAAAGGTCAGATAACGGTCAAAATCATCGGGCGCTTGACTTCAGGAAGGAGCCTCCGGCACGGTTCAATTGAAAAATTCATTCCCAAAACTGCACCTTTCAGTCAATATCAGTACCCGCCACGCCAGTGATTAGGCGTTCAATTCTTTTGATAGACGCTCAGATAAAAATATTTTGATGAGAGATTGATATGGAACATCTCTCTTATTGGCTATGAGTTTTAACTCATCAATCATGAATTCGGGTAGGCGCAGAGAAATCGTTTTGAGAGAAGGCTTGATGTTGGGAAGTAAAAAGCTTCTTGCCTTCGACCAATCAACATAGGCAGTGGAATCAGCGTTTGCCCAAAAATCACGTTCTTCAGCTTCCGTTTTAAACTTAGGTATTTTTTTCATGGTATTTATACGCATCCCTTTCCTTGCGATTCATGTCTCTGGCTGAAATGATCCTGATGAGGTTATTCCTCACGGTAAAGACGATAAAAAGCTGTTTCCCTGAGTCACTTTTCCCGAGAGTATAGAACTTTGCCTCATAACTGGAATGAAAAACGTCCGGGCTTGTGACGACTGGGTGGTTAAAGAAAACCTGTTCACATTCCGATGCTGACACGCCATGCTTTTCCCAATTCTTGAGCAGGTTGCCATCATCCCAGTCAAAGCCAATACATCGGGAGAGTATTTCATCTGTATCCATGAGGATACGTATATTCCATACATATACAATTTGTCAACAATAAATCGAACAGTCATTCGGGATCGAAGCGAGGATTATCCTTTGAACTGTTTTTGAGGGGATGACTCAGAACAAACCCTGTCTTTTCCGTTCTTTTTCCCCTGGTACATGAGCTGGTCCACCCGGTGTACAAAGGCCTTCATCTCCTCCTGCGAGTTGTATTTCGCAAGCCCGATGCTCACCGTCATATGGACGTCCGGCCCCGGCACCGGGGAAAAAGTCTCCTTCTTGAACTCCATCCGGATTCTTTCCGCGGTCACGGCGCCTTCGGCGCTTGTGGTCATGGGCATGATGATCGTAAATTCCTCACCGCCGTAACGATAAGCGGAATCGGTTCGACGCAGGCATCTTTTGATCACCCGGCCGAGTCGCCACAAGACCTGGTCCCCCTCGACATGGCCGTAAGCGTCGTTGAATGCCTTGAAATCATCGAGATCCAGCAGGAGGAGGGTCAAAGGCTGTCCGTAGCGGTTCGCCCGGTCCAATTCGATTTTAAGCTGAAAGTAAAAATGGCGGGAATTGTAGAGCTGGGTGAGATCATCGATAATACTGAGCTCCCGGTATCTCTGCTCACTTTTTTTCAACTCCTGTTCCGTCTTCACGAGGTCGGCATAAAGCTGTGCATTGGCGATGGTCCCGGCAATCTGCTCTCCGATCCTCTCCGCCAGCCGTAGATCCTGTTCGGTATAGGCGCTCAGCTTCTTCGACCGGAAGTGCAGGACGCCGATTACCTCGTCCCGGTAGATCAAGGGAACGCATAGGATCGATCGCAGTCCCGCCTGAAATATGACGGTAAGTCTGGGGAACCGGCCGACAATCTCGTCAATGCTCGTAGGCTGAATGCAAAGGCCGGTCCGCGCGCGGATTACGGCCTCACTCAAAGATCCCTGCAGAACGAGGTGATCTCCTTGTTTCCGACCGTCGATGTCCAACCCGAAAACATAGGCAACGCACAGGGTGTTCTTTTGACAATTGTATAGATTAACAGTGATACTGTCGAAGAGGATCAGCTTTTGTGTCTCGGCGACGAATCGCTCGTACACCTCTCGGGTATCCAAGGTGGAAGCCACCACCTTTCCGATTTCCGCAATGATCGCCATTTCCTGGGCCATCCGCTCGGCGACATCCTGGTTCCGGCGGAGTTCCTCTTCGACCCGTTTGCGGGCGGTGATGTCCCTGGCAATGCCCAAGATTGCGAAGGGTTTACCGACATGGTAGACAACAGCCGACTTGGTTTCGAGATAGACATGGCTGCCATCCTTGCGCCTTACCTTAAACTCGGATAATTCTTTCTGAAATCCTGTTTGTTTTACTTCAGCAAACATTTCCATTGCCTTGGGTATCTCATCATCGCCGATTAACCCAGCGAAATTCAGAAAAGGAATCTCCTCTTTTTTATACCCCAAAAGTCTCAGGGCTGCAGGATTGGCATCCATAAACTGGCCTTTGAAATTATGGATGAACACACAATCAAGTGAACGATCAAACAGGGACCGAAAACGTTCTTCACTCTCCCGCAGCGCCTCCTCGATTTTCTTCCTCTCGACTTCCGATTGTTCCAGCTCCCCGATTCTTCGTCTTAGAGACGCCAGTTCTTCGGTCAAAGCCTGCTCGGTCTTGGATGAATCTTTCATCCCGTACCCCCGTGCCTTGAGAAACGATAACGGCTGAAAAGAAAAGTGAAGCGTTGTTTGAGGTGTCTTAACTTATGAGAAGAATGCAGCGTATCCATGGGGATGTCAAATAAAAAGTTGTCTGATCGGGGCTGAATACCCTCCGAAAGAGAGAATGAGGACTTGGGTGTCGCTCGCCGATGAAGACCGTTTTGTCAGCAACCGACGATTTTCATGGCGGACGCTTGGACTTCTTCTGTTTCTTCTGCTTGACAATCGCTATTCCAGCTCCTACACTGAAATCATATCGAAATGTGTTCAACGCGGTTCTCCCTTATGAATCGCTGACTTCATCGAAAATCCCCCGTTGTTACGAAGCGCTGGACAGACCCCAATTTGTTAAAACGCCTACAAACCCTGAAAGGAAAGGAGGACATCATGGCCGTCAAGATTTTGATCAAAAGAAAGATCCCGGGAAACTTTGATGATCCCAAATTCAACAAGCTGATCCGCCAGCTCCGGACACTGGCCACCGTTCACCAGGGCTACATCTCCGGGGAGACCCTGAGACGGGTGGACCATCCTCGCGAGTATCTGGTGATCAGCACCTGGAAGGACATCAATGCCTGGAATGCCTGGCAGAAGAGCCCCGAAAGGACGGATGTACAGGACCAGATCGATGCCCTGCTGGGCGCACCGACGGAGTTCGAGGTGTACGAGTACCTGTAATCTGAAAATGGGTGAACCGGAGGAGTTTTAAAATCAATACCGTTTTATTCCTTGCTCCTTTTCGGCCGGATCAGCAGGACGGGCACGTCTGAATCGTGTTGCCTTGAATCTACAGCCCCTCCTCGATCCGTTCCGCCAGCGCCGCAGCGCCGGGGTCGATCAGGGTCGCCTCCGGATGGCGGAGACAACGCGCCAATCGGCGGCGTGTTTCCGGTTTCATGCCGGCGATGAATCCCGACCGGTCGGATTGCGGCGCGCGCAGCAGCTCCGCGGCCAGAACGCGCAGGATGGCGGCGGTGTAACCGGCCGTTTTGAGCGAAACGCCGCCCCGGGCGGCCTCTTCGCAGTCCTCGTTCACGGCGGCAATCATGATGTCGCGCAGCACGGTGTTCCAGGCCTCCGTCGCCGCCGGAGACTCGGGTTCCCGCAGAATGGCGAGGATCCGGGGACGAAATTCGGGCATCACGAAACGGGCAAGCTCCTCCACTCGGAACGCTTCGCCCCGGATTGTCTCGGCTTCGTAGCGCCGTCGTTCAGCCAGGTTCCGGAGCCACTCGAAATAGGAGGCGATCACCCCGCCGCCGTTGGCCAGAAAATCATACAGGACGGTCACGCCGCGCCGGTGGAGAATCTTCTCGGCCTTGGTCGTGTTGGGACCGTTCGCGCCGCAAACCACCAGCGCCGCACGGACTTTCTCGGCGTTGGCCGCGCTGATGGCATTCTCCAGCGCCGCCGGGACCAGGATGTCGCAGTCAAGCTCGAGCACGACCTTGCCTTCCTCGGCCCCGGGGATCCGCCGTTCAACACCCGTTTCGCAGCCGAACACGGAACCGGCGCTCCGGGCCGCCCGGAGCAGCTCGGCCGGATCGAGACGGCCGGTCAGGGCGCCGTCCCGGTCGGCCACCGCCGCAAAGATCACCGGATATCGGGCCATCTCCTCGATGAAGGAGCCGCCGACCTTGCCGGACCCCTGCACCACGATCCGCTTGTCCCGGAGCAGCTTCGGGAACACATCCTCGTCGAGCACCCGCCAGGTTTCGTCCGCGATCGGCCCCGCACCGTCCACACGGTCCGCCGCGGCCAGCAGGGCTGCCTCGTTCACCCCGGCAAAACTCTCCAGGAGATTCCTCTCGCCGGCCGTCAATTCCTCGACCGGCTTCCAACGGC
>JAZDIK010000067.1:0-3430 GCA_043805145.1 Pseudomonadota bacterium
TGGGTGGGATAAATCAAGAGAGGCTCCTGTATGGGATCAATCCCATATTTTTTGTAGCGATGATTAATCCCGGCAAACCTGCGCACAAATGTACCCTTACCGCCCTTCATATCGATCATCGGCGTGTCCAGCCATACTCCCATCATGCCGGTCGGCGTCTCAACACCCTTTCCCCGCGATCCGCATTCGCGGAGAATTGCAGCGGAGAGCGTATCTCTTGTTTCTAAACGATTGACAAAGGGTTCACCATCGCAATTGACCACGTGGGCGCCCTCGGCCCTGATTGCTTCGGAAAGAAGCAGGCCCAGCATCTGTTCCGGCCATGCAACACCCGTGGGATGATATTGAATATATTCTATGTACAGCAATTTCGCATTGGCCCGAGACGCCATAACAATTCCATCGGCGGTGGCGCCGTAGTGATTTGAAGTAGGAAACCCATTCGGATGCAGGCGACCCATTCCGCCTGTCGCCATAATGACCGCCCCAGCCTCAACAACAATATTCCTGCCGGTGTCGAGATCCTCCAGAACGGCGCCGACACACTGGCCGTCTGGGTCCAAAATCAATTCGACTGCAGGGCTGAACTCCAATACTTCAATATCTTTATTGCGTATCTCATCCCCAAGAACCCGCATCAGTTCTAACCCTGTCAGATCCTTGATGGAATGGGCTCTTTTGAATGCATGGCCTGCCGGCATGTGGTTGAAGTAACTTCCGTCGGCTTTTCTGTCGAAACATACTCCCAATTTTGTGAGCCACTCCAAAATAGACGGCGCCTCGTTCACCAATGCTTCAACCACGTCAGGGATATTTTTAAACCGGCCTCCCACCATGGTATCGATATAATGCGCCGCCGGTGAATCTTCCGGCAAAGAAGCGGCAGCAATCCCTCCTTCTGCCATGATGGTGTTTGAATCACCCAACCTCAATTTTGTGGCGAGAATAACCTTCGCACCGTTTTCGTGGGCCGTCAAAGCGGCAGTGACACCCCCGCCACCGCCGCCGATGACCAACACATCGGTTTTATAGTCCGGCTTGCTCAGATCCACAGAGTCTAAATTCAAACGGCTCGGAGACTCCATTACCGCAGCCAGCACTTTTGGAACGCGCTCTCCCTTATTTGCCCCACACTTAAGATTTACCTTGTCCCCATCTCGAAAATCAGGATGATGGTTTTTGAGCAGCGAGGCTTTGTCTTCCGTGTTTAATCTTGGAAACTCATAGTTATTAAGGCGATCTTTTCTTCGTTGCTCTACCTTTTCAACTGAAGGCCTCATGCCTGCAGGGTATGACATATATCTCTCTCCTCTTTGTAATGATGACTATCTTGCCTTCCTACCTTCCGGCGTCCCCCTTTGCTGCATTACGAAGTTTTGCAAAGATTCTCTGCGTTCAGGTTTATAAACATTTATGGGTTGATCCGCTTTATCGTGCCAAGGTGGAAACGATGAAATCTTTGGATTCCATAAGGTGATTCCGCATGAGAGCAGCCGCTTTCGTCGCATCATTCTTCTTGACGGCATCCAAAATCTGCCTGTGACATTCCACGTATCGATCGATATACAGGGGCAAGGTCAATCCACCCGATACGAAGCCGTACATACGCCTACGGAGGTCGACAACATTTTTTTTCAATGTTTCGTTTCCCAACTTTTCGACAAAATACCCATGAAACTCGACGTTCAATAACCTGTATTCCAGATATTTTTTCCGCTGAGAATACGCTTTCATCGTTTGAATCAACTTCGCAAGATGCGCGATATCGCTTTTGGTAAGTTTTCTTTCGGCAACGACGGTCTCCGTGGCATAGGACTCCAGCACGGAAACAATGGTGAATATCTCTTCCACCATCTTTATGGATATCTTTTGGACTACGGCCCCGACATTCTTTTTTAAGAGTATGTACCCTTCACGCTCCAGTTGAATAAAGGCTTCCCGGATGGGTGTCTTACTGACGCCAAATCGCTCCACCAAATCTGCTTCCGACAACCTTTCACCGGCATTGATGCTTCCGCTCAGGATATCGCTCACCAATTGCTCATAGATCATTTTCCTGAGCGGCACGGCTGACCGATTTGGTGCGTTACTCCTACCTACGTCAATAGAATCGGGCATAAAACAACCTTCTCATATCATATCTAATATCACATCTAATTTTAGATATGACATGCTTCCGCTCAGATGTCAAGAAAAAATGGCCTGTCACAGAATGAAGAAAGGAGGTACTTGACAAGCTCAATGTGTCGTTCTGTTCGTTAACGACGTGTCACACTTTTCATCCGCCACCCGTCTCACTTTTGCCCCGCCCTTTAGACCTATCTGACAATTTTTGAGACGAAGAGATCCATCGGGGCCAGGTGGTCGTAATCTGCGGCCCCTCCGGATCAGGGAGGAGCACGCTGCTGAAAAGCCTCAACGGCCTCGAACCCTTCCAGGAAGGGGATATCATTGTGGACGGCGTCTCCCTTAAAAAATCCGTCCACCAATCTCATGCAACTGCGGCAGAAAATGGGAATGGTCTTCCAGCGCTTTGAACTCTATCCCCATTTGAAGGTCATTGACAGTATCACGATCGCCCCGATCAAGGTAAAGAAAATCCCCAAAACGCAAGCCGAGGAAAGGGCGGTTCAGCTCCTGGCGCGCGTCGGGATTCCCGAGCAGGCCCAGAAATACCCGGGTAACCTCTCCGGCGGCCAGCGGCAGCGCGTGTCCATCGCCCGGGCGCTTGCCATGGAACCGGGAATCATGCTTTTCGACGAACCGACATCGGCGCTCGATCTGGAAATGATCAAGGAAGTGCTCGACGTCATGATCGCCTTGGCAAAATCGGGCATGACCATGGCGGTGGTCACCCATGAGATGGGATTCGCCCGGGAAGTCGCCGACGAGATCATTTTCATGGATGAGGGCCAGATTATCGAGCGGGGAACGGACAAGTCCTTTTTCTCGCAGCCGAAAACAGAAAGGGCCGAGGACTTCTTAAGCAAAATTCTGATCTGACACGCCCCAGAACTCATTTGTGTGTTCCCTGGATTGGCCCTGGATTGGTGGTTGACACGGCCGAGTATCGAATGTAGAATGTCACATAAAATACCGGAGGTTTTAAATGATCGCGGACAGACTGAAGAAGGTGGCGCCTTCGCTGACACTGGCAATAGACGCAAAGGCAAAACAGATGATCAAAGACGGGGTGGACCTTGTGGGTTTCGGCGCAGGCGAGCCTGATTTTAACACGCCGGAAAACATCAAGGAAGCCGGGATAAACGCCATCAAGGCAAACAAGACGCGATACACGCCGGCATCGGGCGTACCCGAGCTCAAGGCTGCCGTAGCCGAGAAATTCAAGAAAGAAAACGGACTGGAGTACAAACCGTCGGATATTATCATTTCCTGCGGCGCCAAGCACTCTCTGTACAATATTTTCATG
>JAZDIK010000068.1:0-98033 GCA_043805145.1 Pseudomonadota bacterium
CACCTTTCGATGAGTTATTCCCAACTGAGGGGCAGATTATCCACGCGTTACTCACCCGTGCGCCACTTTACTCAGGTCCCGAAGGACCCTTTCTCGTGCGACTTGCATGTGTTAGGCACGCCGCCAGCGTTTGTTCTGAGCCAGGATCAAACTCTCCAGTTTTAATCCTATTGGAGATTGCTCTCCATCTTTTTTTGACAAAAAAGGACCCACAAATCTATTATCCCACTATTCAATTTTGAAAGAGCCAATTTGGAACGAGCCTCGCTATATAGGCGATCCGTTCAATCTTGTCAAGAACTATTTATTACTTTTTTTCGCGCCGATAAAAAAACCGCTGAGATGAATACGATTATCTTTTGATGAAATGGGTTGTATCTTTCTAAGGGGAAGATGACAGCCTTAAACATCATGTATGGTCTCTCAAAGAACTATGGTTGTATCGTAGCCCTTAATTCCGTGCGAGTCAAGAAATAAATTTGATTATTTTACGCACACGATAGAATAAGTTTTTTTCCCTTTCCTCAAGCGGATTTCCCCTTGTCCGTTGACATGACGGAGATCGATCTTTTCATCGAACTGACCTATGGGCAGATCGTTCACGTAGCCGCCACCCTGCGAAATCAGCCGCCTGGCCTCCCCCCGGGAGGCGCATAGATTCGTCTCATGGAAGAGTTCAAAGGCAGGAATGCCCGCAGATAGTCTCGCGCGTTCGATCGGCACATAGGCCGATCCTGAAGCTGAAAGTGATAGGGCTGGAAATACTATATGAGCTTCCCCTTTCACATTAGGTCTTGGAATCGTGCTGGACGGGAATAGCCCTGCATCGACCGATCGGCAGCCAAAAAGCTGTGCAGTCTGCTCAAAAGCCCCAAAAGCGGCCTCCTCGCCGTGTGTGATCTTCGTCGCCTCGAAAGCCAGCACCGACTTGGCCATGTTGAGATCTGCATCAACCAGCGTCCCGGCCTGCCGGATCTCCGCCATCGGCAGAAACGTGAAAAGCGCCAGAAACCGCAACACGTCGGCATCATCGACATTTACCCAATACTGGTAGTAATCGTAGGGAGCGGTGAGGTCCCGGTCCAGCCAGACGGTGCCCTTTTCGGTTTTCCCCATCTTGTGGCCCTGGGCCGTGGTTAAAAGCGGAAAGGTCATACCGAAGGCCGTCCGGCCTTCCATGCGCCTGATGAGATCAACGCCGGCGAGCACATTGCCCCATTGATCATTCCCGCCCATTTGCATGACACAATCGTGATGCCTAAAGAGATACCAGAAATCATAGGCCTGCAGCAGCATATAATTGAACTCGATAAAATTAAGCCCTTTTTCCAGCCGGAGCCTGTACCCTTCCGCAGTCAGCATCTTGTTCACACTGAAATGTCGGCCGATATCCCTTAAAAATTCGATGTAATTGAGGGTCGTCAGCCAGTCGGCGTTATTGACCAGCATGGCCTTTCCCTCGCCGAAATCCAGATATTTTGACAGTTGCATCTGCAGGCATCGCGCGTTGAAATGAATTTTTTCGAGCGTCAGAATCTGGCGCATTTCTGTTTTGCCGCTCGGATCGCCGATAAGGCCCGTTCCACCACCGATGAGGGCGATGGGCCGGTGGCCGCATCGTTGCATATGAACCAGGGCCATGATGGGAACAAGACTGCCGATATGCAGGCTCGCGGCGGTCGGGTCAAAGCCGATATAGCAGTTGATTTTTCGCTCCTGCAGAAGTTCCCTGATCTGACCTTCATCGGTGATCTGTTCTATAAATCCTCGCTCAATAAAAACATCATAAACACTCATACGGTGTCGAGCCTCCCCCGAGGGCTATTCTTCTGTGTCCGTGAAAATAAAAGCAATATCAATATCTTGAATCTTTTACCTGTAGATTGATTCTCTCTATTCCCAAGCTCCTGCCTGTATGTTCATCAACCGTAATCACCGCTGCCTGCAGCCGGACATCCCCCTTGGCCACATCGAACTTATTGGGCATCTGCATCAAAAAACGATCCAGTACCGCCTCCTTCTTCGTACCGATAATCGAATCAAAGGGCCCCGTCATGCCCACGTCGGTCATGTAGGCGGTTCCTTGCGGCAGGATTTGTTCGTCCGCTGTCTGGACATGGGTATGGGTTCCGATGACCGCACTGACCCGGCCATCGAGAAACCAGCCCATCGCCTGCTTTTCGGATGTGGCTTCCGCATGCATATCCACAAGAATGATCTTTGTCTTTCGCCTGAGATTCTCGATTTCTCTTTGTGCCGTCTTGAACGGACAGTCCAGGGGCCGCATAAAAACTCTCCCGATCAGGTTGATCACGCCCACCTGAACCCCGGAAGGACAGGGCACCAGGACGCTTCCGAAGCCCGGGGCGCCTTCCGGATAATTGGCCGGCCTGAGCAGGGTTTCGTAATCCTCGACAAATGCGAGAACCTCTTTTTTGTCCCAGACGTGATTGCCCGATGTCAGCACATCGATGCGGCAACCGTACAATTCTTCAACGATCTCCCGTGTGATGCCAAAACCGGCCGCTGCATTCTCGCAATTAGCAATGACCATGTCGATCCGGTAATCCTCGATAAGCGCAGGAACAAGTTCTCTCACCGCGCGCCTTCCCGGCCCGCCAACGATATCACCAATAAACATCATTTTCATAGGTTAAACCATCCTATCGTGCAAAGTCGGAAACCCGCGTTTCCCGGATGACCGTCACCTTGATCTGCCCGGGATAGGTCAAGTCTTTTTCTATCTTTTTGATGATATCCCGGCAGAGCATGACGGCGTCGTTGTCCGAGATTTTTTCATTTTCCACAAGAATACGAATTTCCCGACCCGCCTGAATCGCGTAGCATTTATCCACCCCGTTGAACGAGTTGGCAATAGCTTCCAGTTCTTCCAGGCGCTTGACATAGGTTTCTATCATCTCCCGCCGGGCCCCCGGTCTGGCCGCTGAAAGGGTATCCGCCGCCTGAACGAGCACCCCGAGCAATGTGTTGTTCCGGCCGTCGTCATGGTGGGTGGCAATGGCCTGGACAATCTTTGAGGATTCACCAAACCGCCTGGCATAATCGGCCCCGATGGCCGCATGCGTTCCTTCCACTTCATAATCGATAGCCTTTCCGATATCATGCAGCAATCCCGCACGTTTTGCTTCTTTTATATTCATCTTGAGTTCCGCTGCCATCATCCCGGTGAGATGGGACACTTCCACGGAATGCTGCAGCACGTTTTGGGAGAAGCTTCTCCGGAATTTGAGACTGCCCAGCAGATTGATGATCTCCGGATGGATATCATGAACGCCGACATCAAAAGAGGTCCGCTCTCCTGTCTCCCGGATGATCGTATCCACCTCGGTTCTGACCTTTTTAACGATATCCTCGATCCGGCCTGGGTGTATACGGCCGTCCGTGATCAGTCTTTCCAGCGCGATTTTGGCCACCTCCCGCCGGATCGGGTCAAAGCCTGATAAAACAACCGCCTCCGGTGTATCATCGACAATCAGATCGATCCCCGTCGCCGCTTCAATGGCGCGAATATTTCGCCCCTCGCGACCAATAATCCTTCCCTTCATTTCGTCGCCGGGCAAGTTGACCACGGATACAGTGTTTTCAGCCACAAAATCGCCCGCATAGCGCTGAATGGCATAGGCAATAATCTCTCGGGCCTTGTTATCGGCCGTGCGTTTCGCCTCTTCATCGGCCTTGCGGATCATGACGGCGATGTCCAGCTTGGCCTCCGCTTCCATGGATTGCATCAGACAATTTTTCGCTTCCTCCGAGGAAATTCCAGCAATTATTTCAAGTTTCTGACGCTGTTCCTCAACCATGCGGTCAAGCCTTTCCTGTCTTTCGCTAAAAGCCGCCTCCCTGCTGATCAGGGATTTCTCCCGGATTTCTCCATTGGCCTCCTTCTGTGCCAATTGATCAATGCGCTTATCAAGGTTTTCTTCCTTGGAGCGGATTTTCTTCTCCAGGTTATCCAGATCAAGCTTCCGGTCCCGTGACTCTTTATCAAATTCAGACTTGATTTTGAGGACATTTTCCTTCGCCTGAATAACGGCCTCTTTTTTGATGGTCTCCGCTTCTTTTTTTGCCTCATCAACAATGCGGGCAGATAGATTGCCGGCAGCCGCCAAGCGGTTTCTAAAAATCCTCTCGCGGAGAATAAAGCCGCACAGGAAACCAAGTGCGACAGAGCCAAAAATGACTAATATCATTATATTATTACTAATCAAAATCCATTCACCTCCTAATATTAGACGGCCACGTCTTGTGACATGGACGGTAAAATATTTCCAGAAATCGTTAAACTTCAAGAAAATCCGGATGCCGTGGGATTTTAGTTGAATGAAGGGAAGAAAATCGGGGAAAGCATGCCCGGATGGCGGTCCAGGTGCGTTACACCTGGATAAAAAAGAAAACCCCCGCCTATGCCGTGTTAACCACCTTTTTGAACCTTTTGAAAAAGTGGGCGCCTACTATTGTTGCTTCAGGCGTTCTGCTTCCGGTATTCCAGGTTAACCAGCAGACAGGCTCACCACAAACAAGTAAAGGCCCCGGTTCCAAGGTGTTGGCTCAAAAAACGAATGCTAATCACGCACATCGCAGGGGATAATACATTTAATCTACTGTCTTAACTCATTAATAAGATGAATCAACTGTTCAGATCTGCTTTCCATCTGATGGCAGATGTCTTCTTTTTCTCCCCGAAGTTTGAAATATTCATCGGCAACATTTAAGGCCGCCAAGACGGCCACCTGCAAGACATTGATTGCCTTTGTGTTTTTCTGTATTTCCGATACCGTATCATTGACGTAAGAAACGACAGCCTCGACATGCTCATCCCCAGAGTCGCTTAAAACTGAAATGTCCTGCCCCAGTACCCTGATTTGATACTTCTTTTTCAACGTCAATCCTCAACGCCTACTTGGGAACACCGATATCCTGAAGCAATTCCAGAAGCGAATCTACCTTCGTGCGTATAGAATCCCTCTCCCCTTTGAATCCCCTTAATTTATTGGTTGCCTCTTCCAGCTCCGTAATTTTATTTTTTACCTCGGTTTCCAACTCCAAATTTTTTTTCTTGAGTGATGCATGCTCATCAAGCAGATTCTTAAGTTTACTCTCAAGCTCCTTAAACTTTATCAGTTCCATAAAATCGCTCTGTCTTCCCCGTATTCGATCTCGCCGCTCCAACCCCGGCAAGGCGCAAAGCCTCCCCCTTTGCAGGAGTTATTAATGATATATATATGCCAAGCTCCCCCGGAAAAGTCAAGTCCTTATTTATCGGCCTATTTATCTATCGACGGCATCGGATCCAAGAACGAGGACATCGCAATAACGTCCCTATGCCACCTCTTGTCGCTTCGTTGAATGTACACACACCCCCCACTCATTGTAATTTGCTCACCTTGTTTTTTCGTCTATTCAGGACCAATTGCTAGCTCAGTAAAAAACGCATGCACTTTGTCGAGCAACAGGTTTTTATCATCCACGGTCGCGATCATCTGTCTAAACTGCGCCCCCCCCTTCAGGCCTTTGGTGTACCACAACAGATGTTTGCGGAACATTTTCATGCCGGCTCTTTCCCCCACGGCCGCCAGTTCCAGTGTTAAATGATGTCTGAGCAATTGTTCCCTTTTCACCAATGAGGGCGGAGCAGGATCGACCAGGCTCTGCAGACGCGCATCGATCTGTTCAAAAATCCAGGGGTTGCCAAGACATCCGCGTCCTATCATGACGGCGTCGCATCCTGTCATTCGCATCATCCTGACGGCATCCTCCCCCGTTTTGATGTCACCATTGCCGATGACCGGAATACCGAGCTGCCCTTTCACCTTTTCAATAAGCGACCAATCGGCCATCCCGCTGAAAGCCTGATCTGCCGTGCGGGGGTGGACAATAAGGGCATCAACCCCGGAATCCTCCGCTATCTTAGATACCTCCAGAACGTTGATACACCGTTGGTTCCAGCCTGCCCGCACTTTTGCCGTCAGGGGCAGGTGCGTGCCTCTCCGGACAGCCTTGAGAATCGCCGCAATCCGCCGCGGATCTTTCAGCAGGGCCGCTCCGGCGCCGGTCTTCACGACTTTCTTTACCGGACATCCCATATTGATGTCCAGCAGATCTATGCCCAGATCCGTTATGATTCTTGCCGATTCGGCCAGGATTGACGGGTCTGTACCGAATATCTGGACGCCCAAGGGCCTGTCGTCAGGATGGGCGTTCAGATATTGCAGCGTTTTTCTCATGCCCCGGATGAGTCCGTTGGCGCTGATCATTTCCGTAAAGGTCAGCCCGACGCCAAAGTCCCGATTGATGAGACGGAAAGGCAGATTGGTAATACCCGCCATCGGCGCCAGAATCATCTCGTTTTTCAGGGATAACGTACCGATCTTCATAACGAGTCCTTTGAAAAATGGCTTCGCCGCTGCTCAAAATCTTTTTCGCGAAAAAAATGAGAATGCTTAAATATGTTTGAAATCAATAAATTAGTCATGGGGACATGACGGAGTCGTGTCCCCATCAACGAAAGTTCATTCATTCGCCGCTTACGAACCATTTTTCACCGGTTATGCAAAGATCTCATAACGTCAACCGAAACTCAAAGGCAGGACAGATAGTCGCGCGCCTTTTCCAGATCTTCCGGGGTGTTGACGCCCATGACCTCAAAGGGATCCGCAGCGATAAAGGAGCGGACGCGACGACCCGCTTTACAGGCAATCTCGACGATATCCGTCAGGTAATATTCCTTCTGGCTATTGTCGTTCTTGATTTGTGCAACCGCCTCGAACAGAAAGCGGCTGTCCGTGCAGTAAATGCCCGTGTTGATTTCCCGCACTTTCTTTTCCTGATCGGTTGCATCACGCGCTTCCACGATTCTCAGGACATCGCCGACCTGAGAAGTTATAACGCGTCCATAGCTTCCCGGGTCATCCAGTATCGTTGTCATGACGGTCACACTCGCCTGTTCGCGGCAATGCCGTTCTATGAGCGCCTCGACCGTGGCGGCCTTGAGACACGGGACGTCTCCACAGAGGATCAGGATCACGCCCACGTAATCGGCAAACTGCTCCCGGGCCTGAAGCACGGCATGACCGGTCCCGAGTTGCGGACGCTGTTCAACGAAAATAAGTCCCGGCGTCGGGAAGGCCCGGCGAACCATTTCCGCCTGGTGACCAACGATCACGACGATCTTATCCGAATGAATTGTTCGTGCCAGTCTGAGAGAGTAGGCAAGCAGCGGCTCGCCGCAGAGCAGGTTGAGAACTTTGGCCTGATCCGTTTGCATGCGCGTCCCCTTGCCGGCGGCAAGGATTATTGTGCTTAAGTTATTATGATTATTCATGATAACCCCTATATTATATCAAGTCCCTGCTTCCTTTTCTTCTGTCTTGTCGAGCTCGGCAGGGAAAATGATCATGATTTCCCGGATGGATTTCGAATCCACATCCTCAATCACAAAAAGGATCTGGCCCAGCCTGAAAATTTCCTTGCGTTTCGGAATCTTTCCCATTTTATAAAGCAGAAAACCGCCGAGCGTGGCATAATGCCCCTCAGGAATATCCGGGGTTATTATCGTTCTGATCTGATCAATGCTGGTCTGCGCATGAAAAAGGTACATCCCCGGGGCGATTCGTTTATACGATTTTGCGCCCGTGGCGTATTCATCATGGATCTCGCCTACAATCTCCTCAAGAATGTCCTCCGTCGTCACAATGCCTACGGCGCCGCCGTATTCATCGACCACCACCGCCATTCTTTCGCGCATCCCGCGGAGTTCCATAAGCAGATCCTTGGCCGGCTTGGATTCCGGAACATAAAACGGAGCCGGCCGTAAGAGCCGTTCGACCGTATCGCTATCCTGAGCAGAGGGGTCCGACATGCTCTGGCTTGCTGTGAGCAGGTCAAAATAATGAATAATACCTATTATATTAAGCACTTGATCCTTGTATACAGGGACCCGGAGGTATTTTTTCTCCGCCAGCAGGTAAGCTGCTTCGCGGATGGTGGCCGTTGACGGCAGGGCAGTCATCACCGAAAGCGGAATCATAATCTGACCCACCGTCACCTCCGAAAAATCAAGAATTCGTTTTACCATGTCTTTCTCCGCCGTGAGGATGTCACTCTCCTTCCCATGGCCGTCGAGAATATATTTCAGCCCGCTCCGGGTGATATAGGAAGATGCTGACAGGCCCCGTTCACCCGTGGAAAGGCGGATCGTTCCGCGGGTGATCCTTGAAATGATAAAAACCACAGGGGAAAAAAGCCAGGATGCAAGCCAGATAAACGGCGACAGCGCTTCCGCAACATCTTCGGCATGTTGCCGGAAGATACTTTTTGGAACAATCTCTCCCAGAATCAGCAACGTGGGGATCATGACGAGAATGGACACCAGGGCTCCCTGGGCAGCGCCATAGAGATCGATAAACAGACCCGTCGCAATCGTGGTGCTGGTGACGACGCATAGATTGGTTCCGGTCAGGGTCGTTGCCAGAAACCATTCCGGCTTCTCGAGCAGCTTCAGAGAAAAGGCTGCCATGCGGGACCCCTTGCGAACCCGCTGGCGAATTTTATTGACGTCGGATGAAACCAGGGCCAGTTCCCCTCCGGAAAACAGACCTTCGAGGCACAGGCATAAAAGGATCAGAAAAAGCGCAAGTACGTTATCCATGATTGAATGCCTCTTCCGCCTCCCGTTCAATCCGTACATTCAGGATCCGGGCCTTTCCCATTTGCTCCACTCGAAAGGTGTGGTGGTCGTAAGTTACGCTCTCTCCCTGGACGGGCAATTTACCGAACAGATGAAAGACAAATCCTCCCACGGTTTCAAAGTCCTCTTCCGGGGTTGTCAGGGGAACAATGTCCTGCAGTTCCTCCATGGACATCTGGCCTGACGCCAGGATTGTCCGGTCATCCAGCCGTTGCCAGAGAGGATCCCTGGCGCCTGGCGCGTCGTAGATATCCTCGTAAAGATGATTGAGAATGTCTTCCAGCGTCACAAGGCCCGAAACGCCGCCATATTCATCCACCACAATGGCCATCTGTATCCGCATGGCCTGAAAATCCCGCAGCATCATGATCGCCGTTTTTACCTCGGGAACAAAAAAAGGTTTTCTCGATATTTTTGCAATGGAAACCGGCGCCTGCCTGCCCGCAATCCTTTCCAGCAGGTCCCGCGCATAGAGAATGCCGACGATCTCATCCCGGTCCGAGCCATAAATGGGAATCCGGTCATGACGGGCCTTGATGATTTCACGCTCAATGTCGGTGAGTTGCATGGAAGCAGGAAGACAGAACATATCCACACGGGGAATCATGATCTCGGCGACGGTCGTGTCGCCCAGATCAAAAACCTTGTGAATGAGATCCCGCTGAGCCGACTCCAGGGCGCCTTCCTTCTCGCCCACGTCGATGAGCGTCCTGAATTCATCTTCCATGAGAACATGCCGGCGGCTTGTTTGATCGCGGGAAAACAGGCGAACAAGAAAGCCGGAACCCATTTCCAGGAGCCATTCCACGGGCCGCACGATCCGGGATGCGAATATCAGCAGAGGGGACAGAAATGCGGAAAGACGCATGGGATGGGTCACCGCAAATGTCTTGGGAAGCGCTTCACCGAAGATGAGCAGAACCGGTGTCATAATGACAACAGTCATCCACTGTCCTTGAATTCCGAAAAAATAAATAAAAAGTGAAGCCGCCACGGCGGAAATCGTGATGTTCACCGCCTCGTTGCCGATAAGAATCGTAATCAGGAGTCGTTGCGGATACTTGAGCAGCTGCTGGACATAAGCAAGGAACGGATAGTGTTCTTCCTTCATTTTGTGAAGATGCAGCGGGGTCAGGGAAAAGAAGGCCGCCTCGGAACCGGAAAAAAAGGCGGATAGCAATAGCAGAAATGCCAGTAATATCAGCTTTATGGTCAGTAAATCGTACGGCACAAAAGACAACCCTTTCTGGAAGCCTTGGTAATCTATCAGATTTTATCAATAAAATAAAACATCATTTCCCCCTCCCCGTGTATTTTCATGATTCCTTCCCGTTATCCGCAAACTTCCCACTTCGGAGAAAAATGCAGGATTTCCACGTAATCAGTGATGTTATTTATCAACATTTCTGATAAGTGAGGATGATGATCAAGAGAAAATATCCCCTTCATCAAAAGCCATCATTTGTTCTTTTGCCAGCATTTGTTTTATTATCCATATTGGTTGCAGGATTCGGTTATGCGGAGGTTAAGCGGATGAATAGTTCTCAGGATGACGTCGTGATTAAGCTTCCCGTCCCTGCTGAGAAGGGAAAAGTTTCTTTGGAAGAGACGTTGAAAAAACGTGAATCGGTTCGGGATTTTTCTTCCAAACCCCTGACGGTGGAAGCGTTATCCCAACTGCTTTGGGCGGTTCAGGGAACGACCCGAAACTGGGGAGGCAGAACAGCACCATCGGCAGGAGCATTGTACCCGCTGGAAATCTATTTGGTTTTAAAGGAAGGTGTGTTCCATTATTCTCCCAGGGATCACCAGCTCGTCCGTCATATGAATCAGGATCTTCGTCATGCCCTTGCCAAAGCGGCCCTGGGTCAGGATTGCATCAGAGAAGCTCCGGCAGTATTCGTGATCGCTGCCGTCTATGAAAGGGTCGCTCGAAAATACGGCAACCGTGCGGAAAGGTATGTAAAGATAGAGGCCGGACATGCCGGTCAGAACTTATTGCTCCAGGCCGTATCACTGGGATTGAGCGCTGTTCCTGTAGGAGCCTTCCAGGATGAACAGGTTCATCAGATCCTCAACCTTCCTGTCAATCATGAACCGTTGGATCTGATTCCCGTAGGGTGGAAACGTTAATACTCAAAATACCGGAAAAAGCAAAGTTCGTATATTAATTGTAGCCGCCGCGCTGCGCGCGACGGCAACGAGCCTGTAGAATAACTCCAAAATATAATTTTTGTGCTATTTTTAGGGGTCATTATTACCCTTCATCGTCACACGATCGTCGTTTATAGGGCATTCTCTGTGGTCGTTTTTTTATGCATTCCCCGCCAAGAGCCGCTCGCCGACTTATTCTACAGGCTCAACGGCGGAGCTAAGCTACCGCTTTTCAGCTCTTTCTTGGCGCTCTGATCATCTACGCCGGTGGCGATCTTAAAAGACGAGAAATCGTTGCCTGCGCGCTGATTCGCACGGCGCCAATCGGGTAGCCGGGGGTTTTTCTCCCCCAGCCCCCACACCACCAGGCATGCGGGTCCGCACCGGGCGGTTCCCAAAGACTAACGGGCCATAGCCGGTCAGAACAATCTCAATTCTTTGAAAAGAAGGCGGTTACTTCGGTTGCCATGAGTGGTGGAGTCCTTTGTCTACTATGGCCTCTGCTGACTCCTGTCCGGTCCCACGGCATGTTGCCATGACGGGCGCCACTCCCAAAGGAGGTGCAAACCGGGCAGGTCTCCCCGGATAAGAACGTGAACTGTGACGATGCAACCGCAGCATTTACCGTATCGCCCGAATCCAGGGCTTTGTCATGTTGTGCTGACTTGCCCGGAGACTTAAGCCTTGTATGCTGTTTCTGTTCATCGGCTCATAGCTTTGCACTCCGGCTTCCTTACGGACGGTCCCTCACGGTTCCGCCCTTGCCTTCGGCTAGTACTTGTGTCAATGTGCTGGACATTGACAGGACTCACGTACAGGGGACGTTCACCCCATCAGTTCACGCCCGTACCGGGCGTACACCCGTTAATCAACCGGACGGCTATCGCCGCCAGTTATTATTTTGTAAGACTGACAAAATAGAAAAAAATGTTTACCTTGCCGCTGGTATGATATAATGTAATACTAGAAGACAGGAGGCTAATTATGGGTAAAGCAAAGATTGCGATTACATTGGACGAAGAATTTATCGGCGAATTGGATAGGTTAGTCGACGAACATTTTTTTCAAAATCGCAGCCAGGCAATCCGGGATGCCGTAAGCGAAAAACTCGCCCGAATGAAACGCAGTCGATTATCTATGGAATGCGCGAAACTCGAACCGGTATTTGAAAGGACTATGGCAGAAGAAGGGTTAGCTGAGGATGTGAGCCAATGGCCGGAATACTGAGAGGCGAGATTCGCTGGGCAGATTTGAACCCTGTGCGAGGCCGTGAGCAGGCAGGCTTGCGTCCTGTTATGATCTTGAGCCACGATATATTTAATGAACGTTCAGGTACAGTCATAGCTGTGGCAATCACAAGTCAACTACAAAAGGCCGGGTTCCCACTGACCCTTGAATTAAAGTCCGCCAATTTGCCTAAGAAATCATGGATCAAGATCAGCCAAATCCGAACACTGTCTGTAGAGAGAATCGGGAAAGTCATCGGCAAAGCATCTCTGGAAGAGTTGACCCAAGTGATAGAAGGACTGAATGAAATTATTGCGTAACCAGCACATGCACGCCGACCGGGAAATCGCGCCGCTTGTTCTTCGTTCTGCGATGCCCGCCGGGTGATGCTGTCGTTATCCTGATACTTAAGAAGGGAAAGATATGATAGAAAAACTCATACAGCGGTATGCACTAAGAGTAGGATATACTAAAGAGGAAGTCGAGCGCTTCCATGAAGGAGACCACAGGATCAGGCAGGTATCAGGCCTGTCCCGGGCAGCCGCAAAGTATTCAATCCGGGCTGAGGTGATTAGATCAAAGAACTGCAACTCTGGTCACATCGTCGGGCAAACGTTCACTCTCGATGTAGATGGCAATTTTATAACCAAGCTATGCCCGAGCAGAATGTGCGTATATCTGATATCGCAACTTACAATCCCGGTGGCACTTATCAATGAGAGGCTCAGCGAAGGTCTTGAACCGAATGATTTTCATTTCATGCGCTATGTCCATTGCCCCGACACCGGCGTAGATTGCTTCGGATATGGTGAGGTCATGCTCAAGGTCCAGGTTGTTCCACGGATTAAAACAAAAGAATGAATGATAGGCGCGACGGCAACAACGGAGCTAAGTCCGTTGTCAGATCCAAAGACCAACAGGAGGGATAGAGCCGGCATGGAATCGTTCAAAGCATGAGTAAATTCTTTGAAAGAGGCATTATGGATACACGCCGCAACTGCATTAAAAAATGTGTCATTACGTGCGCTGCTCTGTGCCTCCCGGTTTCTCTGACGCGTGAAAGCCGGGCAGCTTATCCTGACTTAAAAACACGCAATCCGAAAAGGGCGTTGGTCTTATGGTATAGTCAGACAGGCCAAACGCGCAGATATGCCAGGCTTATCGGCTGCATCCTCAAGGGGAAAGGTCTTGCGGTAGATGCATGCGATATGCAGGAATTCGATAAAAACCTGCTGTCGAATTATGATCTCATCATTGTCGGTACGCCGGTATTTTACTATGATACTCCCGCCAACGTCGGCGAGTGGCTGGAAACGATCCCTTCCATCAAGGGAACACCGGTTGCAGCTTTTGTTTCCTTTGGCGGCCCGGAAGGCAATCAGCATAACGCGTCAAGTCACATTCTTAAACTTTTGGCAGGCAAAGGCGGAGTCCCTGTTGGCAGGGATGCCTTCAGGAATATTGCTTCGTATCCAACGCCCAACTGGAACAGCCTCAACCAGATTGCCGGGCGGCATCTGCCCAATGCGGCAACGTTTGATCAGGTGCGCCGCTTTACTGCAGATTTTATAGAAAGAATTACCCTCGGTGAAACAATTTCTGTCGGATATGAAGTAGCGTTGAGGGAAGGATTGAGTTTGCTGCCTCTGGTCTGGCTGAACAAGAAGGCTATCAGCAAGCATACGGTTGATGCCCAAAAATGTATTGGCTGTCAAACCTGCGTAAGGAAATGCCCAACGAAGGCCATCAATCCCTCCAGGCAAACGGTTGATCGGGATAAGTGCCTGGCCTGCTTTGGCTGTTTGAATAATTGCCCTGCCGATGCCGTGGTGATGGAGTACAGGGGCGAACGTCTATACGGGTTCCCGGAATATTTAAAGCGAAACAAAATTACGATTATGGAACCGTCGGAATTCAACACGTGCAGCCTGTGATGATATAGAATCTACCTGAATATCGAAATGGGTGATCAACTTTTTTTATTCGTCAAGGTAAAGTCAGACGATTTAAAGGATTAAACAAATCAGATTTATTTGACGGGAAACTTTTTTTTCGATATTGAAGACCCCACCTTCCCCGCCTTGATGTCTCTCCAGGGGAAAATATATCAAAACAGGAGAACCTCCATGCCCAATATTCTCATTATCGGGAACGGGGCGCGGGAACACGCCATTGCCGAGGCGATCATGCGGTCGGGACAAAAGCCGCGGCTTTTTGCCTGCATGAAAGCCAATAATCCCGGCATCGCTTCGCTGTCCGAAAAGATATTCATGAGCAGTTACAGTGAACGGGCTGCGATTGTGGCATTCGCCAAAGCCTCCCGGATCGATTTCGCCGTCGTCGGGCCGGAAGATCCCCTGAACAACGGCGTCGTGGACGCTCTGGGCAAGGCGGGGATTCCCTCCGTGGGCCCGACGCAGAGCCTGGCCCGCCTGGAAACATCCAAATCCTTCACGCGCGATCTGCTTGCAAAATATCGGATTCCCGGGAATCCGCGCTTCAGAAATTTCTCGTCCCCGGACGGGATCGAGGCGTTTCTTAATGAACTCGACGGCGTGGTCGTCAAGCCGGACGGGCTGACGGGCGGCAAGGGGGTCATGGTGCAGGGCGATCATTTTCAGACGAAGCAGGAAGCGCTGGCCTTTTGCACGGCGTTCCTCAGGGAACACGCCAGCGTCACCATCGAGGAAAAACTGGAGGGCGAGGAGTTCTCGCTACAGTGCCTGTGCGACGGCAAGACGGTGGCCGCCACCCCGCCCGTCCAGGATCACAAGCGGCGTTTCGCCGACGACAAGGGACCGAATACGGGCGGCATGGGCTCCTATTCCTGTGAAGACCACAGCCTGCCCTTCATCCATCCGCAAGACGTCGCCGCCGGACTGGCGATGACCCGGCTGGTGGCTGAGGCGATCTACAAGGAAACGGGCGCGTATTACAAAGGTGTGATGTACGGCGGGTTCATGGTGACTAAATCAGGCATCAGGCTGCTGGAATACAACGCCCGCTTCGGCGATCCGGAGGCCATGAATATTCTGCCCCTGCTGAAGACCGATTTTGTGGATATCTGCCGGGCGATCATCGACGGAACCCTGGAGCGTCTCCCCATCGAATTTGAGAAGAAGGCGACCGTCTGCAAATATGTCGTCCCCCGCGGCTATGGTCTGCCCCAGGATCATCCCGACGCGCAGTCCACATCGGCCCGCATCGAGCTGGGAGACGTGGGCCAGGCGCGCCTGTATTACTCCTCCGTGGATAAAAGGGAAGACGGCCTTTACATGACGACCTCGCGTGCCATCGGCGTCGTCGGCATTGCCGATCGTCTTGAAGACGCTGAAAAAGCGGCGGAAAAAGCAGTCCGGGCCATCCGCGGACCCGTGGACCACCGCCCGGATATCGGAACGCCGGCCTTGATTGAAAAGCGCGTCCGGCATATGCAGGCAATCAGGGGAGAATAGGGAAATGGGAACATGGCGAAGTCGTGTCCCCCTCAACGAAGATTTTGAGTGGCGGCGAAGCCATTTTTCAAAGGTCTCAATAAGAAACGACAGGAGAAAAACATGCGGTTGAACGAAATCAAACGGGTATTGATCAGCGTTACGGATAAAGCGGGAATCGTCGATTTTGCCAGAAGGCTGGCCGATTATCAGGTGGAAATTCTGTCCACCGGCGGAACGGCGGCGCAGCTCCGGAAAAGCGGCCTTGCCGTCACCGATGTGTCGGACTATACCGGTTTTCCGGAAATGATGGACGGCCGGCTCAAGACGCTGCATCCGAAAATCCATGGGGGACTGCTGGCGCTGCGAGATCATGCGGAACATATGCATGCTCTGAAGGAGCACGGGATCGGCTTGATCGACATGGTGGTCGTCAATCTGTACCAGTTTGAAAAGACGGTGGAGAAAGAAGGCTGCACGTTGGAAACTGCCGTCGAAAACATCGATATCGGCGGGCCGACCATGCTGCGGGCAGCGGCCAAGAATTATCCCTTTGTCAGCGTCGTCACCGATCCCGCGGATTATGACGCGATCCTGAAGGAAATGAAGGAAACCGGCGGAAGGATTTCCGGGGAGACGAATTTCCGGCTGGCCGTCAAGACCTTTCAACTGACCGCCCGTTACGACGGGGCCATATCCAATTATCTGGGCAAGCTTGGAGCCGACGGCAACATCAGGAACCTCTTCCCTGAGACGTTTACCGTGCAGTTCGCACGCGCACAGGATCTCCGCTACGGTGAAAATCCCCACCAGGCGGCCGCCTTCTACCGCGAAAACGACCCCCTGCTGTCGGCGGTTTCCAACGCCCGGCAGCTCCAAGGCAAGGAACTGTCCTACAATAACATCATGGACTCCGATGCGGCCTGGCAGGCGGTGTCGGATTTTGAAAAACCTGCCGTCGTCATCATGAAGCACGCCAATCCCTGCGGCGCCGCCGTCACAGAGGGCGACTTGGCCGAGGCCTACCGGAAAGCCATGGAAACAGACCCCGTTTCGGCGTTCGGCGGAATTGTCGCCCTGAACCGGCCGGTGGACGGAAAAACGGCGGAGGAACTGGCGAAGACCTTTCTGGAAGTGATCATTGCCCCTGCTTTTAACGACGAGGCCAGAGCCATTCTGGGTTCCAAAAAGAACGTCAGGGTTCTGGAAATTCCGATCGCCCCTGCAAAGGGTTCGGCCGGTTACGATTTCCGGCGCGTCGTCGGCGGCCTGCTCGTTCAGGACCGGGACCGCGAGGCATTCGATATCCGCAGGGCAAAAGTCGTCACGAAACGGCAGCCGACGGAGGCGGAATACGCAGCCCTCGATTTTGCCTGGCGGGTCGTCAAGCATGTCAAGTCTAACGCCATCGTTTACGCCACCAAGGATCAGCTTGTCGGCGTGGGCGCCGGCCAGATGAGCCGCGTGGATTCCGTGAAAATCGCGAAGATGAAGGCCCAGTTGCCCACGCAGGGCGCGGTGCTGGCCTCGGACGCATTTTTCCCCTTTCGCGACGGCGTTGATATGGCCGCCGAGGCGGGAGTAACCGCCATCATTCAGCCCGGCGGCTCCGTGCGGGACGAGGAAGCCATTCAGGCGGCCGACGAACACGGCCTGGCCATGATTTTTACGGGCGTCCGGCATTTCAAACACTAACGGCTGCGTAAAAAGTCCGGATGCTGCGTTGCACTGCGTCTTTCATTCTGATGGGGACACGACTGCGTCATGTCCCCATGCGCGGGGGAGCTTTGATCCACCCCCTGAAGATTTGACCCCTGAAGATCGTCGTGTCCCCATGCGCGGGGGAGCTTTCGATAGCGCAGCCTTTTTTAACTGTCATAAAACGTCGTGTCCCCATGCGCGGGGGAGCTTTATACGAAGCCGTCTTTTTCGGCTCATTTTTCGACTTTTTGCGAGTTCGTCATCCTATGAAGCGGATCGTATTTGTATCTGTGTCGGCCCTTTTCTGGCTTTCTCTCCTTTCTATGCCGCAGACGGCGCAATCGTTCGAAATCAAGCCTTTCTATACCCAGAATCAGAGCCCTCTGTCTCACATCTTCGGCCTTCCCCCAATGGGGGAGGCGCAGGTGCTTGCACCGGACCGCAAAGAAGTGCGCCTCAGCCTTGACCTGGCCAGCAACTATGTAAAAAACACTGCCGCCAATGAAAGCCTTCTACTGGATGGTGAAACAACCCGGTTCAGTCTGGCCTTCCGTTACGGCGTCATGCCGAATCTGGAGGCCGGCTTTGAAATTCCTTATCTCATTCAGGGCGGCGGATTCCTCGATGGATTCATCATCGATTATCACAGCGCCTTCGGTTTTCCCCAGGGCGGGCGCGATCAGGCCCCGCGAAATCGTCTGCTCTACCAATACCGCCGGAACAATACCGATATACTGAAATGGGACAGGAGCGGCGCCGGTCTGGGCGATATCCGCCTGAACGCGGCCTGGCAGCTTTACAACAGCGGGGAGCAGGCGCCACGCTCGCTGGCGCTCCGGGGATCGATCAAGGCGCCTACCGGCGACAGCGATTCTCTTTTCGGCAGCGGCAGCTATGACGGCGCCCTGTGGCTTGCGGCCTGCGATCATTATCTCACGGCCTGGGGTCCGGTAGCCATCTTCGGCGCGGCGGGAATGATGGGCATGACGGAAGGAGAAGTCATCCAAAATCAGCAGAATAACTGGACCGGTTTCGGCAGCTTCGGCATTGGTTGGAGCCCGCTTGACTGGTTTGTCCTGAAGATCCAGACGGACGCTCATACCCCCTTTTTCCGAAACAGCGACCTCAAGGAACTCAGTGGGAACGCTGCGCAGATGGTCTTTGGCGGCACGGTGGTCCTTGGAAAAAATTTCATCCTCGACATCGGCGTATCGGAAGACATCCTCGTGAACACGGCCCCGGATGTCGTTTTTCACTTTTCCCTGAAATCAACCTTCTGAAGGACAGGGAGATCATCTCTGGCATATTTCTCTTGATAAATGAGACGGACCATTTTACGATCAGGTATCGGGACATGACGCAGTCGTGTCCCGCGAAGCATCCGGATTTTTTACGAAGTCGTCAATGTTAATCCTGTGTGGTATCTTTACTCGATATGGATACTAAACAACGGGCATCTCGAAATCGTACAATAACGCTCACGGATTCCGAGAGACTTTTCCACCGTGACAGGCTCCTCAAGCTGTCTGTTCAGAGTGATCTTCTTCAAATAGAGAATCGCACTCTCAACCAGGACATTTTTCAGGTTGTGGATCTTTTACCTCGCCATTTTGTTGATCTCTTGTTTGTTGACCCTCCCTACAATTTGAGCAAGTCATTCAACACAAACGAATTCAAGGAGATGCCAACAAGTGAATATGCCAAATGGGTTGATTCTTGGTTGGAAAAACTGATCCCAACATTAAAGCCGACCGCTTCGATTTATATTTGCGGCGACTGGCGTTCATCCGGCGCTATCCAACAAGTGGCTGAAAAATACTTCAACGTTCGCAATCGGATTACCTGGGAACGAGAGAAAGGCCGTGGCGCTAATGCCAACTGGAAGAACAACTCCGAGGACATTTGGTTTTGTACGGTCTCAGATGATTTTGTCTTCAATGTGGACGCTGTCAAGCTCAAGAAGAAAGTCATTGCACCCTACACACACGAAAACGGCAAACCAAAGGACTGGGAGAGAACAGAAAATGGTGGATTTCGCCTAACACATCCATCTAATCTTTGGACTGATCTGACCGTACCATTTTGGTCAATGCTTGAGAACACCGATCATCCAACGCAGAAACCGGAGAAGCTTCTTGCCAAAATTATTCTCGCAAGTTCAAAGCCAAACGACTTTGTTCTTGATCCGTTTTTGGGCTCAGGTACCACGTCGGTCGTCGCCAAGAAACTCCGTCGACGTTATCTTGGCATTGAACTTGACGAAACCTTCGCCTGCATCGCAGAGAAACGCCTTGAAATTGCCAACAGTGATAAATCAATCCAAGGTTATACAGGCGGCGTCTTTTGGGAACGCAACACACTTCAGGAACAGCCCCAAGCAGAGAAGTCCAAAACGCAATTCTCCACGGATGAATTGTTGAGAATTGCCCGGAAAGAGGGGCCGAAATTACGCAAAAAGCGGGACGAGTTCAAATCGGCTGACATCCACGAGACCCCGGTCGGTGATCTTCAGATCGGGGATCACGGGCAACGCCAGAAAAGAAAGGGCCATAAAGGGCTCCTGTAAGCGACACCCCATACTTCCGGCCGCCTGCCTCATTTCCTGCCAGCCGGCGGCAACCTCGGCCAGCGGCTTCTCCGACATCAGTCCGCCGACGGGAAGCGGCAACGTGGCCAGGACCTTTCCATCTTTCACGGCGGCAAGCCCGCCTTTCATGGATTCGACGGCCTTGACCGCCGCGAACATATCCCGGTCGCGGCATCCCACACAGATAATATTGTGGGAATCATGCGCAACCGACGAGGCCAGCGCCCCCTCCTGCAACCCGAGCCCCTGCACGAGACCCAGACCGATATTGCCCGTGGCCTGATGGCGCTCCACCACTGCTATTTTGATGAGATCGCGATCCCTGTCGGCGACGACCGCACCCTCCCGAATGGGCGCATCCAGCACAAGCTGCCGGGTCAGAATCTGGTTGGGAATCAGACCGATAATGCGGATCTTTCTCGCAGCCGCGCGGATCATGAAGGAATCCTCCCGATAAGGGGCAATGTTCATCGGACGGTATGACCCGGACGGCGACAAGGGTTTGATTTCAGTCAAGAATTGACCGGAGTCGTAGACAGGACGGCCTTTCTTGAAAACAGTCGTCACCCCGACAGGATCGAGAGAGGATAGAACCAGCACATCCGCCTGATAGCCTGGGGCAATGGCGCCGCGGTCCTTCAGACCAAAATACCGGGCGGTGTTGAAGGTCGCCATCTGGATCGCCATGACCGGATCAAGACCCTGAGTGACGGCGCTATCTACGAGATGGTTCATGTGCCCTTTCCGCATCAGGTCGTGTGGATGGAGGTCGTCCGTCACAAGCGAACAGTGGGCGGCTGTGGCCGCAGAAACCAGGGGAAGCAGGGCGCTGAGGTTTTTCGCCTGCGTCCCTTCACGGATCATGACATGCATGCCAAGCCTGATCTTTTCACGCGCCTCTTCGAGCCTCGTGCACTCATGGTCGGACCCGATGCCCGCTGCAACATAGGCGTTGAGATCCCGTCCGGTCAAAAGCGGCGCATGGCCATCCCGCACGGACCCGTCAAAGGCGATGATTTTTTCCAACACCGGATCCAGGCACGCAAGGACTCCTGGATAATTCATCATTTCGGCAAGGCCGAGCACGCGCGGTTCGTCCCTGAACGGCATCAGGTCTTCTGCGGAGAGCCGGGCGCCCGCAGTTTCCATGTGGGTCGCCGGAACACAGGAGGGAAGCATGATAAAAAAATCCACGGGCAAGCCTTCGCTCGCGGCAAGCATGAAGCGGATGCCCTGCGCCCCCAGGACGTTCGCGATTTCATGCGGGTCGGCGACAATCGCCGTGGTGCCGTGACGCAACACCGCCCGCGCCAACTCCGGCGGCGAAAGCATGCTGCTCTCAATATGGAAGTGGCCGTCGATGAAGCCGGGCGCGATGAATTGCCCGCCGACATTCAGGCGTCGAGGACCGTCATAATCGCCCACGCCGACGATGATCCCGTCATGGATCGCCACATCCGCCGTGATGATCTCGCCTGTAAAGACATTGACGACCCGACCACCCTTCAGGATGAGATCCGGCGCGATTGCTCCCCTGGCCGTCTGGATTCGCCGCTTCAGCCGGCCAATTACGGGGATTGCTTTATCTTCCATCGATGGCATGCTCCATATAGTACCGGTAAAAAGCCGCAATAACGAGGGCATGCGTGATGACACCCTCCCGGATGAGACGGGGAATGTCATGGAGCGGAATCAGAATCACTTGTATGTCTTCCTTTTCGTCCTGCTGCTGCTCTCCTGCCGGCAGGCACTGCTGCGCCAGAAAAGTATAGCAGCGGTTATTCTGAATGGCCGGGTTCGGGTGAACATGGCCCAGGGGTGTGGCGGAGGCGGCCGTATAACCCGTTTCCTCGCGCAGTTCGCGCAACGCCGCCGTTTCAGGGTCATCCTGATGTTCCACCAGCCCTCCGGGAATTTCCAGCGTGATTTCCCGCGTGCCGTGACGGTATTGCCGAACCATGACCACTTCTTCTTTCGGCGTCAGGGGAATAATATTCACCCAGGATGAAGACTCCATCACAAAGAAATCATGAGACTGGCCGGTGCGCGGTGACCGGGCATGGTCGGTACGCAGGTTAAAAACGCGGTACGATTTGTCAAGGTTGCTGGCAACAATGGTCCAGGGTTTTGGGTTCATTCTATATTTGCCTCACTTTTCCGGTTTGTCCGCCGATCATTTGCGCCTCTTTGTTCATCCCTCATAAACACAAGGTTCCCTATCTTGACAAGTTTTTTTTAAATGTGTAGAAGAGATGAGACTAAGAGTATATATTTCGCCCGAGTGTTACGACCAGGAGGAGCAAGCCATGCACACGATTCAAATTCGTTTTGGCGAGGACCCCGGCAGGCCGGATTCCGATCCCCGCACGGTCATTGATGAGATGTTTAGCCTGGTCAACCCCAGGTACAACGCCTGCCACCGGATCTGGCGGCCGCAGATGGATATCTACGAATCCCCAGGCGAAATCATCCTCGTCGTCGAGATTGCAGGGGCAAAAAGGGAAGACCTGCATGTGGAAATCGGCCGCAAAACGGTAAAAATGTCGGGGCGGCGCCGTATCCGGCCGCTTTCTGAAAACGCCCGCTATCGGCTTGTGGAAATTCCCTACGGGTATTTTGAACGCAGCGTTGTCCTGCCGGCGCCCATCGACGCGGATCTGGTGGATGCCACGTATGTCGACGGCCTCCTGCAGATCCGCATGGCCAAATTACCGCTCGAAAAAATACGCAAAATCCACGTCCAGAACGGCTAAATCATTCCGAGGAGGTTCACATGCCGGATCAGCCCGCCCCCGAAGAACTGAAAGTTATTAAAATTCCAGAACTATTGCCAATCCTTCCGCTGTTTAATGTTCTCGTTTTCCCGAAGATGATGTTCCCTATGGAAATTTTCGGCGATCAGGCCATGACGCTTGTTGACGAGGCCATGGCCAAGGACCGCCTGATCGGGCTGGTCATGTCGAAAAAATCCCCTGTCGAAACGAAACATTCAACAGAGGATTTCCACACGATCGGCACCAGTTGCGTCATTCTGAAAATGGCGAAGTTATCCGACAACAAGGCGCAACTTCTCGTGCAGGGCATCAACCGCCTCCGCATCACGGCGTTCGTCGAGGGTAAACCTTACATCCAGGCCCGCATCGCCAACATCGAGGACGAGGAAATCAAGGATCTCGAAGTTGAGGCGCTGATGGTCAATCTTGTCAGCCTTTTTGACCGCATCGTAAAATTGTCGCCCTTTCTTCCCCAGGAATTCGGGATGATGGCCAAGTCCATTACATTGCCCGGCGTTCTGGCGGACATGATTGCCTCCATCATCAACGCCACCGTGGAGGAAAAGCAGCTGATATTGGAAACCCTGAATGTCAAGGACCGGCTGAAAGAAGCGACGAAGCTCGTGAATCACCAGGTGGAAATCCTGGAACTCGGCAGCAAGATCCAGTCCCAGGTCAAGAGCGACATGGATAAAAGCCAGCGCGAATATTATCTACGCCAGCAACTCAAGGCCATTCAGCAGGAACTGGGCGAAGCGGACGAGTCCAGGGTGGAGATCGAGGAGTATCGCGAAAAAATCGAGAAGGGGAATCTGCCGGAAGAAGCGAAAAAGGAGGCAATCCGCGAGCTGGACCGGCTAGCCCGGATGCACCCATCGTCCGCCGAATTCACCGTCGCATCCACTTATCTGGACTGGATCACGGCGCTTCCCTGGCAGCATGGCACTAAAGACAACCTGGACACGAAAAAGGCGAGGAAGATCCTTGACGAGGACCACTACGGTCTGGAAAAAGCCAAGAAGCGCATCATCGAGTATCTGGCCGTCCGCAAACTGAAACCCGATACCAAGGGCCCCATCTTATGCTTTGCCGGCCCCCCGGGAACAGGGAAAACCTCCCTCGGCCATTCCATCGCCCGCGCGCTGGGCCGAAAATTCGTCCGCATCGCCCTGGGGGGCATCCGGGATGAGGCGGAAATCCGCGGGCACCGCCGCACCTACGTGGGGGCGCTGCCGGGCCGGATCATCCAGGGCATCCGGCGCGCGGAATCCAACAACCCCGTCTTCATGTTGGACGAAATCGACAAGCTGGGCAGCGATTTCCGGGGAGATCCTTCCTCGGCGCTGCTGGAGGTGCTTGATCCGGAGCAGAATTTCTCCTTCACGGATCATTACCTCGATGTCTCCTTCGACTTGTCGCACGTGATGTTCATCACCACGGCCAACATGCTGGAAACCATCCCCCCTGCCCTGAGAGACCGCCTCGAAGTGATCGAGCTTCTGGGGTACACCCTCGATGAAAAGATTAGAATTGCCGAGCGCTATCTGATTCCCCGGCAGATTGATTTTAACGGGCTCCGTACCGATCAGATTCAATTTACACGGGCCGCCCTGCGGACGATCACCACGGGTTACACGCGGGAGGCGGGCGTAAGAAACCTGGAGCGAGAGATCGCCACGATCTGCCGCGGCGTGGCCAGCCATGTCGCCGAAGAAACGATTTCGTCGGCCGCGATCAAAATCAGGGACCTTCATAAGTATCTTGGCCCGGTGCGCATGACCTCCGAAGCCGTCGTCCGAACCTCCAAACCGGGGGTCGTGATGGGGCTGGCCTGGACGCCGACGGGCGGCGATCTGCTCTTTATCGAGGCCACGGCCATGAAAGGAAATAAGGGGCTGATGCTGACGGGACAGCTGGGCGACATCATGAAGGAATCCGCCACGGCAGCGTTGAGCTTCATCCGGGCGAATGCAGAAACGATCGGGGTCTCCAAGGACTTTTTTGAGAATGTGGACCTCCATATTCACGTGCCCTCGGGCGCCATTCCCAAGGACGGCCCGTCGGCGGGCGTCACCATTCTGACCGCCCTCGTCTCCCTGCTGACAAACAGAACCGTTAAGAAAGACCTGGCCATGACGGGCGAAATTACGCTGAGGGGAACGGTCCTGCCCATCGGGGGCGTCAAGGAAAAAGTGCTGGCCGCGCACCGGGCGGGCATCAAAACGATCATCCTTCCCCAATGGAATAAAAAAGACCTGGTGGACATTCCGCAGAAGGTTCAGAAAGACATCGAATTTCATTTTGTGGATGAAATGATGGACGTTCTGAAGATTGCCATTGAAAAGACATGAAAGGATGACGGCTTCGTAAAAAGTCCACCCCCCTATCCTTCATCCCCTCATGCCCGGGGAGGAGGAAAATTTCTTCGAGTTCATCAAAGGATGTACAAGGTATGAAAACCTTCGCGCTGAGATGTCTTTGGATCGGGCTGGTGTTGGTATTTCTTGTTATGGCGCCGGGGGTGTCGGCCGCCGAAAGGGTCTTTACCCTCGATGAGAGCATCGAGACGGCTCTGAAGCAGAGCGTCCTGATCCGCGCCGCGCAGGAAGGCGTGCTCGGGGCGGAGGCCCAAAAAAAGGAGGCCTTTACGGGATTTCTGCCCAAGCTCAGCACCTCCTACAGCTACACATGGCTCAACACCGCGCCTTATTCCTATATGCCGCCGATACCGCCCCTCACAACAAGCTGGAATCGGCTTACGGTCGGGTCACAGGACAACTACGCCTGGGTGGTGGAGGCAAAGCAGCCCCTTTTTGCCGGCGGCGGCATTGCCGCCAATTACGAGGCCGGTAAAATCGGCTTTGAGATCTCACAGATGGAAAAAAACGCCGTCACGCAGGATATCGTCCAGGAAGTCAAGGTGTCCTATTTCAATATCCTGAAGGCGGAAAAGCTGCTGGGCGTGGCCCGTCAATCCCTGGAGCAGTTGCAGGCCCATCGCAACGTAGCTCAGAATTTCTTCGATGTGGGACTGATCCCGCGCAATGATCTCCTCCAGTCGGAGGTCCAGGTCGCCAACGGCGAACAGTTTCTTATCCGGATGGAAAACAGCGTGGAGCTGGCCAAATCGAAATTCAACACGATCCTCCGACGGAACATCAACGAACCGGTTCAGGTCGAGGATATTCTGGCCTACCGGCCTTATGATCTGAAAATGGAAGACTGCATCAGGACCGCCATGGAAAACCGCCCGGAAATCAAAAGCCAGGCGTTGAAGGTAGATCAGGCAAAGTCGCTGGTGAAGGCGGCCAGGAGCGACTTTTTCCCGACTTTGAGCGCGGTGGGGCATTATGAGCGGGTAGGAGATACGCCGGGCGTTGCCGGGACGCCCTTTAAGGACTCGGAGAACTGGTATGTGATGGGCGTGGCCAGCTGGACCTTCTGGGAATGGGGAAAGACGAAATACCGCGTGGATGCCAGCCGCAGCCGTGAGAACCAGAGCATAGACCTGCTGAACAATACCCGGGACCAGATCGCGCTGGAGGTCAAGAACGCCTATCTGGTCATTCTGGAATCGGAAAAACAGGTCATGGTAACCAAAAAGGCGATCGAACAGGCCCAGGAAAATTTCCGGATCAATGAGGAGCGTTATCGGGAACAAGTGGCCACGTCCACGGATGTGCTCGATGCACAAACACTCCTGACACGCGCGAAATCGGATTACGCCAATGCCCTGGGAGAATACAATATCAGCTACGCCCGGCTGGAGCGGGCGATGGGCGTCATCCACACAAAAAAGTGAAGAAGCCCCGCCCACAGGGCGGGGCTTCTTCACGGGTAGACGCAGGCTTTAGCCTGTGCGAACAGCATCCGCCATTCATCCCCGCTCACAGAGCGGGGCATTCTGGCACTATTCGTAACCGTTCAAACCCTCTCTCCTATCAGGGCGAAAGGGAATGAAGGAGAGGTGGTATCTTGAAAAAACGCATTATAATTATTGTTTTCCTCATCCTTTTCGTCGGTGTCGGTCTTTTTGTCTATTTCGGGCAGCAGAAAACACAGAAGGGGGATCTCTATTACTCCGGCACGATCGAGGCCACGCAGGCCAACCTTGCCTTCCAGACCTCCGGCCGGGTGCAAGCCGTTCTGGTCAGGGAGGGTCAAGCCGTTGTTAAAGATCAGATTCTGGCCGAGCTTGACGGTGCCGAGTTGGCGTCCCGGCTGGAGCAGGCCCGCGCCAATCTCGATAAATCCATCAAGAATCTGAAGCAGGCGGAAACGATGCTGGATATCTACAGCCAGACCCTGCCCGCCGAAGCAGCCCGCGCCGATGCCGGTGCGGTTTCCGCCCGTTTTGTCCTTGAGGATGCCCGGAAAAACGATCAGCGCTATGAACAGCTTTTTAAAAAGGGCGTCGCATCGGAAAAGGAACGAGACCTGACCAGGCTCAACTATGACACTGCCGCCGCTCGTTTCGCCGAGGCGGAAGCGATGCTGAAGGCGGCCCGCAGCAATTTGAAAAAAATCGACGCCGCCGGGCAGGATGTCGCCGCCGCCCGTTCCCAGGTTCAGGCGGCCAGAGCGGCCCTCGAACAGGCGGATATTCAGCGGCAGTATGCCCGTTTGAAAGCCCCGATCAGTGGGGTGATTACGAGCCGCAATGTCGAGCCGGGGGAAGTCGTTTCGCCGGGCCGCGAGGTGTTGACCCTTTCCGATCTTGAGCAGGTGGATTTAAAAATCTTTGTGGATGAAACGGCCATCGGCAAGGTCAAACCCGGGCAAAAGGTGGACGTCCGCATCGACACCTATCCCGACAAGGGTTACACGGGTCATGTGGCCTTTGTCTCTCCGGAAGGCGAATTCACCCCTAAAATCATCCAGACAAAAAAGGAACGTGTGAAGCTCGTATATCTCGTGAAGGTATCCATTCCCAATCCGAATCACGAATTGAAATCCGGCATGCCCGCCGACGCCTGGCTGCGATAAATGACGGCTTCGTAAAAAGTCCGGATGCTGTGTTGCGCTACATCCTTCGTCGTTGCGGCGTACGCTCAAGTACGCCTCGCTCCTCAGGATTTGCGCGCCTTGCCTGCGGAGCTTTTTACGAAGCCGTTGAAATAGGCTCATTTCTTAACTATTTACGAGTTCCTTATAAATGACGACGCCTTTTGTATCCGTGGACAACGTATCTGTGCATTTCGGCGAAACAACCGCCGTACGGAACGTGTCTTTCAGCGTGGAACGCGGAGTGGTTTTCGGCCTCGTGGGGTCCGACGGCGCCGGCAAATCCACGCTGCTGCGGATGATCGCGACGATGATCAGGCCGGCGTCGGGCGTCATTCGGATCGACGGCCTGGATGCGGTTTCCGCAAGAAGGCAGGTCAAACGGCGGATCGGATACATGCCTCAACGCTTCGGGCTCTATCAGGACCTGACGGTCAATGAAAATATCGATTTTTTCATGGATATCTACGGCATCCGCGGCAACGAACGAAAACAGCGAAAAGAACGTTATCTCGGCTTTTCCAATCTGCTTCCCTTTCTGGACCGTCAGGCGGGCAACCTGTCCGGCGGAATGAAGCAGAAGCTCGGTCTGGCTTGTGTTCTGGTGCACGAACCGCGGTTGCTCATCCTCGACGAACCCACCAACGGCGTGGATCCCGTCTCGCGTGCAGAGTTCTGGGATATCCTGAGCCAGATGCGCCGGGACGGCATGACTATCCTGCTCTCCACAGCCTATCTCGACGAAGGGGAACGATGCGACCACATCGGCCTGATGCATCGTGCACAATTGCTGGACAAGGCGCCGCCGGCGGAGATCCGGTCAAAGCACATCAATCTGGAAGAGGCCATCATCGCCCGCATTCAGGCCATCGATGAGGAACTGGTGCATGACACCTTCAAACGATGACGTTATCCTGGTGACCGACCTGGAGAAGCGTTTTGGCCTTTTCGTTGCCGTTGACAAGATCTCTTTTTCCGTGAAAAAGGGAGAAATCTTCGGTTTTCTGGGCTCCAACGGCTCCGGTAAATCCACAACCATCCGCATGCTCTGCGGCATCATTTCCCCGACCTCCGGCAGGGGCGTCGTCGCCGGTCATGATATTTTCCTGGAAACCGAAGAAATCAAACAGTCCATCGGCTACATGTCCCAGAAATTTTCCCTCTACGAAGACCTGACCCCCTATGAGAACCTGCGTTTCTATCTCGGCGTGTACAGCGTCCCACCGGCAAGGTGGGAGGAACGCATCGCCTGGGTTCTGGATATGACGCGGCTTCAGGACGTCAGCCGTCGGCTGACCCGCGACTTGCCGCCGGGCTGGCGGCAACGGCTGGCCCTGGGCTGCGCCCTGCTGCATCGGCCGGACATCCTCTTTCTCGATGAGCCGACGTCGGGCGTCGATCCCATCACCCGGCGCAATTTCTGGCGCTTTATCGGCCAGTTGGCTGCGGAAGGCATCACGGTGTTTGTGACCACGCATTATATGGACGAGGCCCGTCACTGCGGGCGCATCGTCATGATCAACGAAGGCCGGATCGTTGCAACGGGCAGCCCCGCGGACATTATCCGCCAGTCATGCCCCGACAAACCTGATGCCGATTTGAATGATGCCTTCGTAACGCTGATGGCCAGACGGGCGTGCTGACGTTTGTAATCTCGCCTCTTGCGCCATCATTCTGCAAAAAAGGAGGATCACAACTATGAAACGGACGATTGTGCTGATCGGGCTTTGTGTTTTTCTTATGGCGGCGCCGCTCCAGGGGGCGGAACCCCTTAACCCGGCGACCATGATCGGCCCGGAGGCTTGCTGGTCGCCCGAAGCACAGGTCTTGGGAACGATCCGTATGGCATGCGCACCGCTGGCCGGAACCGTCTTCGAGAAATGTTTCATCGCCGGAATGCAGAAGTCGGGCGCCTCGCCGCAGGCCGTCGCCTTTACAAAATCCATCGGCAATCTTGGTTACATGGAAGCGCTTCGCCAATACGGTCCCGTGGACGTCGCCTTTGTCGTTTATCCCTTTCGGGCCAACGAGAATCATGGCTTTCTGCTGATCAACGGAACCCCGCCGCAGATCGACGTGGACGATCTGAGTTTGCTGTCGCCGGAAGATTCCAAAAAAGATCCCCGGTATATCTGCTTGAAGCAACAATATCCGGCTGTTGCGCTCTGGCCCGGCGACCGTTCGGGAAAAGACTTTCTCCGGTCGGAAAGAACGCCGGACGGAGGCCAGCGCTTCGTTGTTCATTATCGCCTGCTCAACGGCTGTCATGCCTGCGAACTCGCCGGCTATGCCGGATATGCCTTCGAATTTGATAAAAACGGCCGGTTCTCGGGAACAAAATATCTGGGCATTGAAAAACCCGAAATCAGCGAAGAAGCCTTAAGCGATCCGGCAGCGCCGGTCGCAGTCCGGGAAGGACAGGCCTTTGCCCTGACGCTTCGTTCCAATCCGACCACGGGTTACATCTGGCAGTTGGCCGCACCGCTCAACGAGAACATCCTCCGGTTTGCCGGCAATGAATACCGAAGCGACAAAACCGGCCGGATGGGCGCGGGCGGCAGAGAGATATGGACCTTCAAGACCGTTGGAAGCGGCGAAACCTGCATCAGCCTGAAATACGCCCGTCCGTGGGAGAAAGAAACGGCGCCCGCAAAGACTGTCCAATTCAGGATTATCAGCGACGGCGACATGAAGGAAAAGGGCGAAAAACCTTGAATCTCAGAAAAATACTGTCAATCGCGCGCAAGGAAGTCTATCACCTGATCCGGGATGCGCGCAGCCTCTATCTGGCCTTTGCGATTCCGCTGCTTTTGATTCTGTTGTTCGGCTATGCCCTGAGCCTCGACGTGGACAATATCCGTACCGTCGTTGTGGATCAGGACAATACCGATCTCAGTCGCGATTTCGTGCGCCGCCTCGACGCCTCTCCTTATTTTGCCGTGACAGCCCATCTGCCCGACAGCCGGACCGTCACGCAATATCTGGATTATTCCCGGGCGACGCTTGCCATTATCATCCCGCCTAAATGGACGCAGACAATCCGGGCGGACAGGGAGGCCCCGCTCCAGGTTCTGCTGGACGGCAGCGACCCAAATTTCGCAGGCATCACCCGTGGATACATCACGGCCTTTGTCGATCGTTACAATCAAAAAGCGTTGACCGAATTTCTCAACCGTCAAGGAATTGAGAAAATCAGGCCGCCCGTGGAAGGGCGCATTCGCGTGTGGTTCAATGAAAACCTCGAAAGCCGGAACTTCATCATCCCCGGCATCATCGCCATCATCATCATGATCGTGGGCGCCATGATGACGTCTCTGGTCATCGCCCGGGAGTATGAAAACGGCACGATGGAGACCATCCGGTCCCTGCCCGTCTCCGGCCATGAATTCATGATCGGCAAGGCGATCCCCTATTTTTTTATCGCGCTCACCGATGTGCTTGTGGCCGTGCTCATGGGACAGATCCTCTTCGGCGTGGTCATGAAGGCCGGATTCCTGCTGCTGATTCTTGCCTCTTCCATTTACATCCTTGTCGCCTTGACGCTGGGCCTGCTCATCTCTGTCGTGACGAAGTCGCAGCTTGTCGCCAACCAGGCCGCCGTACTGATCACTTACCTCCCCTCGCTGCTGTTGTCGAATTTCGTCTTTCCCGTGGTCAACATGCCCAAGGTTCTGCAATTGTTGACATGCGTTGTACCGGCGACCTATTATATTGAGATCTTAAACGGCATCTACTTGAAAAACCTGACGCTGGCACAGATGTTGCCGAACTATCTCATCCTGATCGGCATGTTTCTGTTTCTGATGCTCCTGAATATGGCCTTCATGAAAAAGGAGGGATTCTGAAATGAACTGGCTTCGGATCCGCGAACTGGTGCGCAAGGAATTCATCCAGCTTTTCCGAGACAAAAAAAACCGGCCCATCCTGATCATAGCGCCCCTTATCCAGCTTATGGTCTTCGGCTATGTGGTCAATTACGATGTCAAGGACATCCGGGTGGTCTTGACGGATCAGGCCCGCACCCGTGAAAGCCGTATGCTCATCGACGCCTTCCAGGCCAATAAAATATTCAGAATGACGCATTATTTAGAACATGCCGGAGAGCCGGACAAACTCCTGCTTGCGGGCAAGGTCGATCTGGTCGTGAAGATCCCGCCCGATTTCAGCGAGAAAATCCGCAAGGGTCAGACGGCGAACGTCCAGGTTTTGGCCGACGGCAGCATGAGTAATATGGCCTCTGTCCGGATCGCCTACGCGCTGTCGGTTCTGGACCAACTGAATCGGCAGCTTTTACGGGAGATCTATCCGCAACGGCTGGATTACGGCAAGGCCGATGCGCGGATCAGGACCTGGTACAACCCCAACCTTGACAGCCAGAATTTCTTTGTACCGGGCATCATTGCCTTTCTGATCATGCTCATTTCCCTGCTTTTTACCTCCATGGCGATCATCAAGGAAAAGGAAGCGGGAACCATGGAGCAACTCATCGTAACGCCGCTGAAGCCCACCGAGCTGATTCTAGGCAAGACGATTCCCTATATCCTTATTTCGCTGGCTCAGATGATGGCTGTAGCCGCTTTTGCCATTTACTGGTTCGATTTGCCGCTGGCCGGCTCCGTAGCGCTGCTGATGCTGGCCGCCTGTCTGTTTCTGTTGAGCACGCTGGGGGTCGGTCTTTTCATCTCCACGATCTCCACGACGCAGCAGCAGGCCATGATGACGACTTTTTTCTTCATTCTGCCCTTTTTCATGCTCAGCGGATTCGTTTTTCCCATTGCAAATATGCCGGAATTCGTTCAATGGTTGACATATTTGAATCCTTTGAGGTATTTTCTGATCATCATTCGGGGTATTTTTCTCAAGGGTGTGGATCTGCAAGTGCTCTGGCCGCAGTATATTTCGATGACGATTCTGGGCCTGATCGTATTTACCGCGGCCATCACGCGGTTCCGGAAGCGGCTGGATTAAAGGGAAAAAGCGATGCTGAAAATCATCCAGGAAGAAGCGGCCATACGCAGATGCCAGCGGCAATTCATCCGAAGCTTCAAACCTTTCGTGGATGAAAAAATTCCCGTCCACCTGGGACACCCGGGAGCGAGCATCGAAGCAAAAGTGCTCTGGTCCGGCCGTCTGGGGATCTGGCTGTACCCCGGCAAAACACAGGAAGGACGCCACTGGAACGCCTTCGGGATCGGCAAACCGAAAAAAAACGCCCACATCTCCATCACCTGCGAAATCAATTTTCCCGCAGACGGAATCGACCGGCGCATCGGCGGCGCCCTGGCCAAAGACCGTAAAGGCCGGACTTTCGTGGTCCACCGGGGCAAAATCGGGGGGGGCAAGAAAGGGGTCGGCAAGTCCCTCTTCGCCGATCATTACCGGGGCGTCTGGGAAATCATGGAAGACGGGGACGAGGAGACCACGGTGGCCCTGATCGGCGCGCTCAACTCCCCGCGACTGGCCCGCCAGATCGCGCAGTACATTCACAAAATTGACCAGATCAAGGAGACCGCATCTTACCGCTCCTCACAACTGGAAATGAAATTCGAAACCGTCATTTTTCGCGAGACCCTGATCGGAGAGAGATACTGCGATCTCGAAAAGGACAAGGATGCCGAATGCGATCAGGGCCTGGTGGTCAGAGACCTGGCAGATTGCCTGCGCCATCGGGGAATGAAGGCGGGAAACGATGGTTTTATCGACTTGTTCATTGTCGGCGGCAAAGGAGAAATGACCACCGTTTTCCAGGTCAAGACCACCCCCGGGCCTCTGAGTCTGCATGCCGGCGCCGCCCAGTTGCTGCTCAACAGCCTCCGGTGTACGCCTCCTCCCCGACTGATCCTCGTTGTTCCGGAGAAACCGGACGCTGCCCTCGCAGAGAGGTTCAAGAAACTCAACATCGATATGCTTCCCTATGCATGGAATCAGGATCAGGCGCAGTTTCCCGGGCTGCAGGCTCTGCTTGAGCGCGATTCTTCTTCGGTTCCCGGTTCATCCTAAAAAGCAGACAACATGACGGAAAAGCTCAAAAAAGTTACAATTTATACCGATGGCGGGTGTCTGGGCAATCCCGGTCCGGGGGGCTACGGCGTCGTCCTTATTTACGGTACGCAGCAAAAAGAGCTGTCCGGCGGCTATCGCCTGACAACCAATAACCGCATGGAACTCATGGCCGCCATCGCCGGGCTTCGGGCGCTGAAAGGTCGTTGCGCCGTAACCATCTACACTGATTCGCAGTATCTGGCCAATGCCGTCATGCAAGGATGGGCCAGGCGATGGCAGGCCAACGGCTGGAAGCGCAACAAATCCGATAAAGCCCTGAATCCCGACCTCTGGCAAGAACTGCTGGCGCTGTGCGACAAACACCGGGTCGCCTTTACATGGATCAAGGCCCACGCCGGCACGCCGGAAAACGAACGCTGCGACGCCCTGTCACGGGAAGCAGCCGGGCGGCCGGACCTGCCGCAGGATTCCATTTATGAAGCGCAACAAAGCGGTTTTTTGAAAAGCTTAGCGAAAGAATAGAAATTGCGATCTATCGGTCTTCTTTGCGTTTTAAAAACATTTTAGTCGCAACATGCAGATTTTGGACAGTGATTACTTCAGGTGATCAGGGCATAGCTTCCTGAAGTCAAGGATTGACTGATTCCGCAGACCATGCGAGACTATAAATAGTAATCCTTGAGTTGCTGTGGCACCACCGGAAAACCCGGAGGCAAACAGAAGAACAAACATCAACCCAAACATCGGGGGAAACCGTCAACCCGACTCAATTCGATCCATAATGGTCATGCGTACTCATCCCTTCCTAAAAGCTTGTTTCATTCTGTACACCTTGGTGATGCTGGCCGGCTGCAGCCATTCATCCTCATCGGAGCATGCCTATTCCACCACAATCGCCGAAGGACGCACCGCCGTGCAGGATATCATGGCGGAAAGCGGCGCCACCTCCGTATCTGTTGCCCTCGTGGACGGCAACCGGGTGATCTGGTCAGAGGCCTTTGGCAAAGCGGATCGGGAAGCCGGCCGGAATGCGACCACGAATACGCTCTATGGCATCTGCTCGGTCAGCAAAATGCTGGCCACCGTCGCGACCATGATTCTCGTGGATCAGGAGAAAATATCGCTGGATGAACCCGTAACGACCTACATCAACAATTTTTCGATGCCGCTTGATCAGCGATACCGGGATATCACCGTAAGAATGTTGCTGAACCACTCATCCGGGCTTCCCGGAAATGATATGAGGGGAGCTGTCACAACTCTTCCCTTTGCCGGATATGCCGCCCAGATGATGGACGGATTGAAATATCAGCGCCTGAAGCACGACCCGGGTACGATCAGTGAATACAATAATGACGGTTTTACCATGATTGAAAATCTGGTCAAGGCGGTGACCGGACAGGATTATCCTGACTTCGTCCGTGAAAATATCCTTGGACCGCTCGGCATGGACTCAAGTCGCTATCAGACCGAACCGCTTCCTGAGGGTTCTTACGCCAGAGCATATGCCGGAGACACCAAACTCACGCTGTATTCCTTCAATGTATATGGTTCAGGCGGTTTATTCTCCACTCCTGAGGAGTTATCCCGCCTGGTCATCATGCTGATCAATAAGGGCGTTTACAACTCCCGCCGGATTCTGTCGGAAAAGGCCGTAACAGCCATGGAGCAGGATCAGAGGCTGGGGTCCTTCAATCCTGTTCCCTCTGAGGAGCTGCGTTTCGGCCTGGGGTGGGATACCGTGGCCCAACCGGGGCTGGCGGCAGTCAACATTTCATCATGGCAGAAGACAGGCGACATGAACGGGTTTTACGGAACCAACATCGCTGTGCTGCCGCAAGAGAAGCTCGGCGTGGTTGTTTTTGGCGCCTCCAACAGTTTTGACTCCTCGTATGCCATTAAAATCTCGGAGCGGATCCTGCTTCGCGCCCTTGTCGAGCACGGCAGGCTTGCGGAAATGCCGAAGCCGCTTTCAACCACCCCGCTTCCGGTAAAGGCTGTGATGCAGGAGGAAAAAGATACCTTCACGGGATTTTACACCTCTGGAAGCGGCATCTATCGCCTGGGCTTCGGCGCGAATGATTCCCTCTCGGTTGATGAATGCAAAGGTGACTGGACACCGAAATATCAGAATTTCAAACTTCGCAGCGACGGCTGGTATGCCGCAGACGGCGACCCGATCACGGCGCTGCGCCTGCTGACCCGGGGGGGACGCGACTATTACGCCCTCAGGCGCAAAAGGGGGTATGGCCATTACAGCGTCACCATGATGTCCGGACAACGCCTTGACGACAGACCGGCCATATCGGCCGCCTGGCAGGTACGGCTTAGTGAGACATGGCTGCCGGTCAATGCCGACTTAGCACTGACAGGTCCAAGCTTCCAGTTGAACACGATCACCGGCCTGACCGGTTACATGATGGGCAACAATATTCTGCGCGACATGACCCCGCCTTCCGACGACAGGTTGGACGGAATGTTCCTGACACTGCCCGACGGCGGTAAAGACCTGCAGGAGCCGGGAATTGAAACCTGGAACGGTCAGAAGTGGCTGCGACTCGGCAGTTACCTCTATCGCCCCCTGTCAGGCATCCCGCTCCTTGCTTCGGGACCGTCCACGGTTTCTATCGGCAGTGACGGATTCGCCGAATGGCGCCGTCTCCCTTCTTCGGGTACGCTCTCCATCAGCGACGCCATCGACTGGTTCTTGTATGATGCCGATTTCAACGAGCTGGCCTCCGGTATGGGAAGTGGTTCCCCTTCGTTTTCCGGCACGGGCGCAAAATACATCGTCCTGTTCGGAACGAACGGGGCAGCAATCAGCCTGAATCTGACGGTGCAATAAGGGGATGACTCACTCCGTAACCTGGACAGGGCAATAAGGTGCATTTTACTCGGCCAAGGGCAACGATGCTGACTTTCAAACGGTTATCATTGTTTTTCAGTGACGCAGCCAAGAGTAACTTTCGTAAGTGGCGTTAAGCACCGGTGCATTTCATTTTTTCTTTGATCATTCCTACGAATTACGGAAAGACATCTGCTAAACAGCAGGATTTTGTCTTTTCCGGGAAGCCTAGAGACCTTTGGAAAATGGCTTCGCCGCGGCTTAAAAATCTTTTTTGCATAAAATATTATATGGCTAAAATATTTTAAATCAATCATGTGATTTAATTTCTGGAAAGTCGAAAAATCTTTAACTCGCCGTTTACGAACCACTTTTCACCGGTTACGCAAAGATCTCGCCTACATGGCGAATTCCTCGCCCATGGCGGGCACCCGCACAGAACCCGGAAGATTATCGGCCGCCCAGAGTTTTTGAGCTTCTTCCTGCCATTGTCTGTCCGTCCATCCCCAGCCGGGGCTGCCCTCCCCTTCCTCGTGGCCGCCCATGTGAACGAGCAGCGTTTCGGTGGGCTTAAGCACGCGAGCGTAGCTTCGGGCAGTGGCAAAGGACAGGTGTCCTGTGTTGAACCCGACCACCTCCTCGACGGTCCAGGAGAAACAGTCCATGAAGAAATAATCGGCCCCGGAGAGAAGTTCCACCGCCTTTTCCTGATCCTCCGTCCGGGGGGTCAGGATCCAGTCATTCTTATTGTCCAAGTCCCAGAGAAGCACCGCCTTTTTCGTTTCGGTCCGGATGACGAAGCAGGCGCAATTGTATTGGGCCTCCTTGAAATTTTCTGGATTTAAGTCGGCGCCGGAATGAGACACCGACAGGGGCGTGATGATGATTCCATTCACGCCGAGGGGAATGGGGGGCAGAAGAGTCCCCGGAGGCTCGGATTCCTGCGAGGGCCGGCCGTCAAGGCAGCGGCGCCACTCGTAGGAATAGTTCCTGGCCAGCCATTTTCCCGTTCCTGCGCGGCACCACGCGGGAATTCGCGAGACGGTCTCGCCGCGGCGCCGCGCCGTTCGCCGCATCGTCTCGCCCAGGCGGTTGAGCTCCAGGCTGTGGTCCGGGTGCCAATGAGTGAAGAGCAGCCAATCCACCCGGGCATCGTCGGCGCTGAAGGTGTTGCGAAGGCTGTTCACCACGCCCAGTCCCACGTCCACCAAGCCATGCCAACCGATATGCCCTTTGCCGTCCCGGCCGATGATGGAAACCGATACGTTCGCCACGGGCTCATTGAGGGCACAGCGCGGGCAGGGACAGCCGAATTCCTGGAGAAAGGCATTGCCGAATCCGTTCACGATGATGCGATAATCCATTCAAGACCTCGTCTATTTCCTCTATTTTATCTGTCTTACCTGTTTTGTCTGTTTGGTTATGCTGCCCTCGATACATCGAATTGCCGGGAAATTATGACCCAAAAAATGATCTGTCACATGATCTTTAGCTACCATTCTTATGACGGATTAGCAAGAAAGCAGTCAAACCCCGCGAGCAGAAGCGGGACAAGGGCCAGAACTTTTTCTGGAAAAGTGCCTTGACATACAAGAAAATCTTCCTTTATACTTCCATTCGGAAAAGTAAGTTATTAATATAATGTTCAAAGCAGCAGTTAATATGCACAGAGCAAGAGTAACAATATGCCTGCTTGTGGTGAATGCAGCCTGCTGTTAAAAAATAATGCCGGGATATATGTTTGTGCGGGCAAACGGAACCCGTGTTTTAGTGAAAAGCTTACCCCCGATACAGACGCTCAATCGCGCATCAGATTTAACAGAAAGGATCCTAAAAAGGCTGATTAAATAAGTAATTATCAGTGTGAATGCGGGCCGGCAGTCGCGGGTTCGCGGGACAAGGGAGGCGCCCATGAAACACCATTCACTTTATTGGCTGACCCTCATGGCAGCATTATTATTCAGTACTCAGGCAGTAGCCGCCGGCGTACAGTTCTCGGCCGACATGATACAGAAGGCCGGCGGGAAGACCAACAAGATGCGCTACTATCAGGGCGACCAGAAGCTGCGCATGGAAATGAAAGGCGAGGATGGCCAGGCAGCAGCCAGCATCATCGACCTCAAGACGCGCAGGATGCTGCAACTTATACCAGAGGAAAAGATGTACATGGAACTGCCGATGGGCGGGGACGTCGCAACCTGGGCAGCGAATGAGAAGCCCCAGGACGAATACTACGATATGAAGCTGGTCGGCACCGAAACCGTCAATGGCTACGTCTGCGACAAATACAACCTGATCCCGAAAAAGCAGGGACTGGAGAAAGCCACCACCTGGATATCCAAGAAGCTTGGCTACCCGATCAAGACGGTAAGCACGAACCATTCAATGGAATTGACCAATATCAAGGAAGGCACCCAGCCTGCCTCGTTATTCGAGGTGCCCAGAGGCTATCAGAAGATGCCCGGCATGGATGACTACCGCCGCGGCATGATAAAGGGGAGAAGCAGCGATGAAGCGGCAACCAGGCCCGCGCAGCGCAGGAGCGAGCAACACGAGCCGTCCGTAGTGGAGAAAGACGCCCGGGATATCGGCGAGGATGCACATAGCGAAGCCAAGGGCGCAATCAAGGAAGAAATCTCCGATACCGTCCGCAAAGGCATCCGCGGCCTGTTCGGCAAGTAGCAGCACACCCGACCCACCAGCCGCCGGCCCCTGCGGCAATCAAATACTGGATGCCATGGCGCGACAGCGCTGCCCAGTCGCTGATCATTTTGCCGACGGCGCTGCCCATGTGGACGGTGGGGCCTTCACGACCCAGCACCAGACCCGCGGCAATGGCAAGCCAGCCGCTGATGAACTTGACTGGCAGCACCCAACCGCAAGGGGCGCACCCCCTTAAGGACCCCTTCGATCCCCTGGATGCCGCTTCCTGCCGCTTCCGAAGCGAAATGTCCGACCAGATAGCGGGCCAGCCAGACCATGCCGGCTCCAAGAACCATTGTGAAGAGCCATCCCGGAATAGGGCAGTGTTGAGTCAGCATAGGCAATCTTTCACGCCAGACAAGGGCCTGATCCAGTGTAAAATGAAATCCTGCACCGCACAACCCGGCGATGACACCGACTGCAGTCGCCAGAAAATAGATCTCTCGTCGAGAATCGGTCATGGAATAAGGAAGGCAATAGACGATGCTGAGGTTTCTATGGCTTCGTCCCAAGCATTGCCCGGCAATCTTCTTGAAAAGGTGGGGAATTTCTTGGAAAGAAATTCTTTACCTTATCTTTTACCACGTATCCGTTGGCCCCTAACATCCACACGAGCGATCATTCATGTCATGCTCGCCGAGAAAATCATATCAGCAGTAACTCCCTCGATACACTCCTTTGAAAGAATTAGATCAACCGCGTACCTTGATTCAAGTTCGAGTGCGTCCGATACCGAGAGTTCTCCCGCGCAACGCAACATAGCAAGTGACGCACGCACAGCCCGGGGTCCGTTTGCAGCAATTGTTCTGGCGAACTCGCGGGCACTATCGAGGCAACGTCCCGGCTCGCTCACCTGATTGACGAGACCAATTTTATCCGCTTCGGCTGCACCAACTATTCTTCCACTCAGGATAAGTTCTGCCGCGCGCGATGTCCCGACAAGGCGTTGGAGCCCAACTGTGCCGCCATGGTCGGGCATGAGACCCAGCTTTACTTTTGAGAATGAAAAGATGGCTCCGGGATCCGCGACGCGCAAGTCGCAGCGTACCGCAAGTTCTGCACCGCCTCCAAATGCAAGACCATTGACGACTGCAATAACCGGTACCGGAAGCGTTGAGCCTGTAGAATAAGTCGGCGAGCGGCTCTTGGCGGGGAATGCATAAAAAAACGACCACAGAGAATGCCCTATAAGCGACGATCGTGTGACGATGAAGGGTAATAATGACCCCTAAAAATAGCACAAAAATTATATTTTGGAGTTATTCTACAGGCTCGTTATCAGCCTGTCCACCGAGGTCCGAATGAACCGGACAAGTTTTTGCCGTACCCCCTTCATGACCGAATCTACGAGAGATGATACCTGTGGATTGTCCGGGTTGATATCAAACCCGGTTGAAAATGCGCGATTACCAGCCCCTCTTTCTTGACCGTCGAATTGAGTCGGATTGAAACAGCCTCCCGATTCACGGAAAAAATATTGATTGACGAATCAATCAATATCAGATAGCCTGCTCGTCATGGACAAGACAGAACGCGAAAAAATCATTATCGACGCTGCGCTAAAGGTTTTCAGCACCAAAGGTTACGCCAGCACGCGCATGGCCGATATCGCCAAAGAGTCCGATATGTCTTACGGGCTGGTCTATCACTATTTTGAAAACAAGGAAAAGCTCTTCGACGCCATTGTGGAAGACTGGTGGAGCGGCTTCTACGACGAGCTGGAGATGCTGAAGCTAAGCGACATAAGCACGGAGGAAAAACTGGTGGAAATCATCCGCTATATCCTCAAGGTTTATGAAAACAAGCCAAGCCAGCTTTCTATTTTTATCACCGAAGTGTCCCGTGGATTCGTCTATCACTCCAACTCCAAGGGAAAGGACAAGTTCAGAAAACTCTTCTCGCTCTGCAAGGACATCATGACGGAAGGGCAACAGAGGGGTTTTCTGAGAAACGATATCCAAGCCAATTACCTGGTCTATCTTTTCCTCGGCGCCATCGATTCCTTCCTGTCAGTTCTGATACTCGGCAATGAAAAAATCAATACGGCCCGGCAAAAACATTTCACTGACGGGATTACAAGTGTTTTTCTCCACGGGTCGGTGTCAAGATAGGGGACACGTAACGGACAGGATGTTCAAGGGCCAGTTGCATACACCTGCCACTCTTTCGGACGGCACGTCGATGCCGCATTTCTTTTATATCAAAAACACGTCTTGGAACCCCTCACGCAAAGAGCAGCATCCTGGTGGCCTGAAGCAAATCCTTCGACGCATCCTGCCAGATGATGCAGGTTAGATTGCCTACCAGTACATTCTCACACCAGTCCTTCTTGTAAGCGCGTTTGTGCGGCAAAATACTTGACCTATTCTGCAACGTGTGCAAGAAAAACAAACAGGGTCAAAATTGAAACCGGTAAAAATCTGCCTGCATAAGGAGCGGAGACAATCATGATCATCAGCCTGGTCAACCAAAAGGGAGGGGTCGGCAAAACGACCGTCGCCATCAATCTGACCCATGCACTGGCGCAACCGGGAGACAGGGTCCTGCTTATTGACGCGGACAGTCAGGGGAGCGTCATGCACTGGAAAAAGATCGACCAGTACAATTATTTTGACGTCATTCACCACCCGCAGACCGATCTGACGCAGCACATCAGGGAACTCACACAGGGTTATCGGCATACCGTCATTGATGCGCCGCCCGCCGTCGGAGACATGATCCGTTCCGTCCTGCTGGTTTCGAACCTGGCCATTGTCCCGGTCGGCCCCAGTCCGCTCGATATCTGGTCGGCCCGGGAAATGGTCCATCTGATCCGCGAATTAAAGAAAGAGAAAAGAAACCTTTCAGGCCGACTGTTGATCTGCCGGAAAATTGTGGGCACCCGCATTGGGCGCGAAGTCCGGGAGGCCCTGGAGAACTATCAGATGGATATTTTCCAGACCGAGATTCACCAGCGGATCGCCTATGTGGAAGCCATGATCGCCGGCATGCCGGTCATGGCCTATGCCCCGCAGAGCGAGGCCGGCCAGGAGATCAAAAACCTGTGCACGGAGCTGCTTTAAGATGATGGGCTCGACAACTGAATGACCGCAATGAAGAACCATACCGAGAGCGTTGCATAACCGGTGAAAAAGGGTTCGCAAGCGGCGAATCAAAGATTTTTCGACTTTCCAGAAATTTGACTATTTTATTGAATCCAAACATCATTCAGCTTTATCATAATTCAAAGTGAAAAAGATTTTAAGCGGCGGCGAAACCATTTTTCAGAGGTCTCATGCCATGATTGACGTCCCCAGTAAGACGTCTCGTATGGAGGGAATCGACGCTTTGCGCGGCCTGGTGATGGTCATCATGGCATTGGACCATTCCCGCGACTTTTTTTCCAACTCTCATGCTTACTTTGACCCCATCGATGTATCCGCCACGACGGCGGCATTCTTTCTGACCCGATGGATCACCGACTTCTGCGCGCCTGTTTTCTCATTTCTGGCCGGCATCGGGGCCTATATATCTATTTTCAAAGGCACCCCTCTTATAAAGGCGGCCAGGACCCTTGTCACCAGAGGGCTATGGCTTATCTTCCTTGAACTGGTGATTTTGCGTATCTTCTGGTATTTCAATTTCGACTATACCTTCCTCAAAGCGGGAGTCATCTGGAGTCTGGGCTGGTCCATGATCTTCCTGGCCGGCATGATCTTCCTGCCCCGCCGCGCCGTTTTGGTCATCGCATTGTTGCTCATCCTGCCGCACAATCTCCTGGATGCAATAAAACCGGAGGTCTTCGGCGGGTTTTCATGGCTATGGATGTTGCTGCATGTGAAGGGCGTCTTTGACATCGGCGATTTGGTGAAGGTCCTGGTGGTGTATCCCCTGATTCCATGGCTGGGCCTCATGGCAGCAGGGTTCTGTTTCGGCGAGATCATGCTCCGTGAACGGGAACAGCGGCGCAAGATAGTTTTTTGGCTGGGTCTGGGCCTGACAATCGGTTTTATCATCCTGCGCGGCACGAATATCTACGGCGACCCGGTACCGTGGACCACTCAAAAGGACGGGCTATTTACGTTTTTCAATTTCCTGGCCTGCGAAAAATATCCGCCTTCGGTGTCGTATCTGCTTATGACAATGGGCCCCGCATTGATCCTGCTGTCCGCTCTGGACCGTCCTCTGCCTGCAGGGATAAAGCCCTTTGTTACGTTCGGCCGCGTTCCGTTCCTTTACTATATGCTGCATTTGCCGCTGCTTCATGCCATGGCCGTTCCCGTCGCTTTATACCGCTTTGGCCACGCCGATTGGCTCTTCGCCAACCCTCCCGGCCAGAATTGGCCTTATGAGTTCCATTTTGACCTCCCTCTGACGTATGCGGCCTGGGTGGCTGCCACGCTTATTCTCTATCCGGTGTGCCGCCGTTTCGCAGATTTCAAATCGAAACGCAAGGACTGGTGGCTGTCCTACTTGTAGCGCCATCTCTCCCTGCATGAAAAAGAATAAAGCCGTCTCTGGCTCCTTCAGTTTTTCATTCCGCAAGGGAAATGAAAAAACATTCAGAAGTCAGCGGTTTCATCCGCCCGTCTAATCAGACGGCCACGGAAACACCAAGGGCAATGATCATTTTTTCAATAAATCAATGTATCTTGTTTGATTTGGACTTTTTCTGTTTGTACATCAACTCATCGGCTGACGACATAAGTTGGTCCAGAGACAGCAAGGATTCAGGATCATGGCTGGCAGTGCCCCAGCTCATAGCGAGTTTGTATCGGCGAGATTGTTTTGCATTACATTCATCAATGTTTTGTTGAAGGCGTTTTGCAATGGCTTCAGGATTCAATTCCGTTATATCGATGGCAAGGATGGCAAACTCGTCCCCTCCCAGGCGGGCAATGATGTCCGATTCCCGGAAGGTCTGCCGGAGAATATTTGCCGTATCGATCAGGGCCTTGTCTCCTTCTTCATGGCCCAGATTATCGTTGATCCATTTCAGACCATCGACATCGATGAATGTGAGCTTCATCTGCCGCTTGACCCTGCTCGCGGCTTTGAGCTGCTGCTCCGCAAGAATGACAAATCCGCGCCGGTTGTAGAGTCCCGTGAGCCCGTCTCGCAAGGACATCTCCCTTATCTCCTCTTCCATCCGTTTGCGCTCGGTGATGTCTTGAACCACGACAATGCGCCGCTCAGGCGCTTTCCGAGGCTTCCGGAGAGGCGATACCTCCTCCATCCGCTTGCGCTCGGTGATGTCTTGAACCACAACGACGTGCCGCTCAGGCGCTTCCCCAGGCTTCCAGAGAGGCGATACCGTGATGTCCACCCAGATAATCCCTCCGTCCTTCCGGATATAGCGCTTCTCCAGGGCGTAATACCCGATCTTCCCGGCCAACAGCAGCGCTGTTTGGGCCTCATGCAGATGTAAATCATCCGGATGCGTGATCGCCTGGAAGGTAGTAGCCAGCATTTCCTCTTCCGTCCTGCCGACCAGTTCGCAAAGGCGCCGGTTGACCGTGAGGAAACGGTCTGTGTCCATTTCGATTTCGGCTACACCCACTGCTGCCTGTTCAATCAGGGCGCGGAACCGTTCCTCGCTCTCGCGCAGCGAATTCTCCGCCCGTTTGAAGTTGGCGAAAAGCTGCGCGTTGGCTATCGCCCCGGCAATCTGCGTCCCGATCCTCTCCGCCAGGCGGAGATCCTGCTCACCGTAAGCGTCCGTTTTTTTCGACCGGAAGTGCAAAAGGCCGATCACCTCGTCCCGCGAGATCAGGGGAACGCTCATAAACGAGCGTATCCCCGCCTGGAAAGCGGATACAAGACGGGAATATGGTCCCGTAAGCTCCTGAACACTCGCCGGATTGAGGAAAAGCAGCCCCCGGCTAGGACTGGTGCGCATGAGTTCCTCTGTCATCGATCCCCGCAGAGGGAAAGAGATCCCGGGTATTTGCCCGGGGACGTCTAATCCGAAAACGTAGGCGATCGTGAAGGTGTTCTGATCAAGGTTGTTCAAGGTTACAGAAAGCCTGTCAAAGGGGATCAGTTTGTGAGCCTCGGCGGCGAATTTCTCGTACACCTCATCAATGTCCAGCGTGGAACCGATTAGTCGCCCGATTTCGGCGATGACGGCCATCTCCTTGGCCAGCCGCTCGGCAATCTCCCGGTTCCGGTGTTGTTCCTTCACCGCCTGCTTGAGTTCGGACACATCATGGAAGCTCCAGACTCTGCCGATGATTTCCCCGTCGATTTCATATGGTTGAGAATAACGTTCAAATACACGCCCATCCTTGAAATCGAGGGTATCGAAGCCTTCCGCCTCCGGTTGCTCATAAAGCTGTTCTACTTTTTTCAGGAAAACGTCGGGGTCGTTCAGTTGATCCAGCACGCAAGCCAGCAATTGACGATCATCCGCCGCCGAAGCGACGGTTTCAGAAATATGCCAGAGACTGAGGAATTTCCGATTGTATAATAAAATATTTCCCTTTCTGTTAACGACAAGAATACCATCCGCCGTTGCTTCTATCGCTGCTGAAAGAACGGAAAAGGATTTTCGCAGGTCATCATATTTTCCCAGTGTCGCAGCTTGCCGTCGCAAGACCGCCAATTCATCGATCAGTTCCTGTCCGGTCCCTGATTTGTCTTCCATCATAAAAGACTCCCCCTCTTGTCCCCTATAATTTTTATAATCCTCCCCTTTCAGCCGGGGCATACTAGGAGGAAAATGTTTGTATGTCAATAATATAATAGACACACCGCAGTCAATTATGAAAGTCTGGATTTTGAACCCATCTATGACCGGGCCCCGACGATTCGGGAGGAACAAGACTACGCATGGGCCACGTGAGCAACGATATCCTTACCGGGTGGTCAAAGACGGGATTGACTGAGGGCGTTGCAGGTCGGCAGAGGAGGATGACTTGGCAGCTTTCCTGGCGCATAATAGAGGTGAGTTTCGCCGTGCGGGAGAAGCCTGCCTGAAATCTGCCGAACCAGTATTTTATAACAGGTAAAACATCCCAAAACAAATTTTATATCCATATTTTGCGGTCAAATTCAATTGACACACAAGATCATTCTTCATATACTCCCATTGTGAAAAAGGAAATTCTTATCAAACAAAGGACAGCGTCCCCTAATGAAATGGTCTGGGCAAAACGTCTCGATATCCGGGGGCAAGACTGCTGGCCGATTTCTGGCCCCGCGGTGGGGCCGCCAAGTCCATGCATTTCCTGCACGCGGAATGGTTTTCGGAAAGGGTTAATATCATTACAGGTGAGACGGGGAAGTCGTGAAGGGAGAATTCACATGCTCATGGGCCTGGATGGAAATATCGGGCTCTACGCCGATCACCGATAAGCCGATCCGATTTGTCATTCATACACCGTGGCATTGGGAAAAAGGATTTTTAAGACTGGAACACTTTAATAAAGCTTGTTTACTGCAGTCTCACCCGAAAAAAATAGAAGCTTAAGAAAACCACAGACACTATGAATATAAAAGAGGCGATCGGAGGAGCGGCGGCGGTTGTTCTGGGAATGACGGTAGCGTTTGTGACGCCGCCCGACGGTCTGACCCCACAGGCCATGTGGGCCCTCGGAATCATCCTTTGGGCCGTGACGTGCTGGATATTCGAGGTTGCACCCGATTACGTCGTCGCCGTGGCGATGTGCGCCTTATGGGTCTTGTTCAAATGTGTTCCCTTCAAGACGGCCTTTGCGAGTTTTGCCGATCAGACATGGTGGCTTCTCCTCGGTGCGCTGGGGATGGGGGCAGCCGTAGCGAAAAGCGGCCTGCTCAAACGGCTGTCCCTGTGGATGATGACCATTTTCCCGGCAACGTTCAACGGCCAGGTGCTGGCCCTCATCTGCGGGGGGACCCTCATTGCGCCTTTGATTCCGAGCGTGACGGCGAAAGCCGCCATCATGGCGCCGATCAGCATGGGAATCAGCGACGCCATGGGCTATGCGAGAAAAAGCCGCGGGGCGGGCGGATTGTTTGCCGCCATGGGTCTCGGCTTCATTTTGACGGGGCCGATGTTCATCAGCGCATCCTTTATAGGGTTCATGGTGCGGGGATTGCTTCCCGCGGACATTCAGGCCCAGTTTAACTGGACCTACTGGTTTCTGTCAGGCATCGTCTGGAGCGCCGTCGTGATGGGACTCATGTATCTGGCCATCCGGCTTCTATACACGCCGGACGAAAAGGGCGCCTTCACGGTCGGCGATGCAGCGTCGCAACTGACGGATCTCGGTCCGATGAGCCGCCGTGAAAAGACAACAGCGGCGGTCCTGCTTGCGGCGCTCGTCTTCTGGATGACGGAGCCGTTGCACGGCATCAATGCGACTGTCGTTGCCCTGCTGGGACTGGTTGTGTTGCTCGCCTGCAAGGTCTTCGACCGACCGGATTTCCGCTCCGATATGGGCTGGGACAGCCTGATTTTTATTGGAGGAATCATCAATCTTGGCAATGTCCTGCCCGCCTTGAAGATTGATCAGTGGATCGTGAGTATCTTCAGCCCGCTCATCGCCCCGCTGATGTCCAACCTGTATCTTTTTATCGTTGTCCTTTCCCTTTCGATCTATGCGATTCGTTTTATCCTGGTTTCCTTCACGGCCACGACGGCGATTTTCACGGTCGTCCTGGTGCCCTTTGCCCTGCAGGCGGGCATCAACCCCTGGGTCACCGGCTTTCTCCTTTACGTATCCTCGAACATATGGCTCGCCTTCTATCAGAATTCAACATTCCTGACGGCTTATTACGCCGTGGGCGGGGAAATGGTGACGCACCGTCAGATAGTGCCCTTCTCTGCAGCGTACTGCATCGTGTCCATCGCGGCTTCGCTTCTGAGCGTCCCCTTCTGGCAATACCTCGGACTGGCGCCTTGAGAGTGAAGGGAAACTCCGGCAATTATATTACCTTGTGTTGCCTTTTCATTCTCTTTGTGTTACTTTATCAGTACGCCACCCCGTAATGTAAATCACGCCATCCGTGGTGTGATGCAAACGGATCTTTGTAATAGGCGACAAATAGGAGAACATGGACAAATATCAGATATCGTTGAGATAAAATGGAAAATTGGTTGATCAAGGGAGGTTACGACTCATGAGCGACGATCTGCGCTGGGTAAAAACACACTGCGCACGCATGGACCATGGCGGATGCGCCCTTCTGGTCGGCGTCCGCGGCAATGCCATTGAAGCCGTAAAGGGCGACCCGGAGGGTTTTCTGAACAAGGGTTATACTTGCGTGAAGGGCATGGCCTCGCCGGACCGTCTGACCCATCCTGACCGCCTCAGGCACCCCCTGAAAAGAGCAGGGGGAAAAGGAGAAGGGAAATGGGAGCGGATTTCCTGGCCGGAGGCGCTGAACACCATCGCCGAGAATCTGATCAAAGTCAGGGAACAGCATGGCGCACGGGGTGTGGCCTTCGGCGTCGGCATGCCCAAGGGGCTTGACCATTTCATTCTCATTCGCCTGGCCAATCTCTTCGGATCGCCCAATGTCATCGCCTCCCAGGATGTCTGCCACGCCCCCCGCGAGATCACGGGAATCCACACCTGCGGTTTCTATCCGGTCGCCGACTTTCATCACAAAAGCAAGCTGGCCGTTCTCTGGGGCAGCAACATCACCGCCACGAACGAAGAGGGGGAAATCTGCAGCCTGCTGCTTGCACAGATCAAGGAGGGCACAGAGCTGATCGTTGTCGATCCGCGCCGGATCGACCTCTCGAAAAAGGCCCGATTCTGGCTCCCCCTGAGGCCGGGAACGGATAACGCACTGGCCCTTGGTTTTCTGCATGTCATCATCGAAGAAGGCCTCTACGACAGGGAATTCGTGGAAAAATGGACCCACGGGTTTGCCGAACTGGCCGGGCATGTCAAAGCCTGGACACCCGAAAAGGTATCGGCGATCACCTGGGTGACGCCCGATCTGATCCGCGAGGCCGCCCGCTATTACGCCCAGGCCAAACCGGCCGTCATTCAGTGGGGCAATCCCATCGAGCACAACACCCACACGTTCGACACCACGCGTGCGCTGATCTGCCTGATGGCGATTACGGGCAATCTTGACGTCCCAGGCGGGAACGTCGAAGCCCATGATCCGAAAATTATCGGTCTGGGCCCCCTGGTCCGGGCCGACCTGATCCCTACGAAGGCCAAAGAGATGATCAGCGCCCATCACCGCGTCATTCCGCGACTCATGACCATCGCGCCCGCCTTCTTCCGCAAGGCGATCCTTCAGGACATCCCCTACCCTGTCCGGGCGGCCTACATGATGTGCAGCAACCCCATGCTGTCCTACGCCGACAGCCGCCAGACCCATGAGGCGCTTATGAAACTCGAATTCCTGGCCGTGGCGGACCTGTTCATGACACCCACGGCGGCCCTGGCGGATATCGTCCTGCCCGTGGCCAGCCAGTTCGAGTTTGACGACATCGGCCATCTGGGCATCGGCCACGGCTTCATCCTGGCCCGGCCCAAAGTGGTTGATCCTCCGGAGGAATGCTGGCCGGATATAAGAATCATGAACGAGCTGGGGAAGCTCATAAGCCCGCCGGAACTCTGGCATGACGATTACCAACAATTCCTGGAAGATGTCGTCAAACCCGCCGGTCTGACCTACGCCCAGTTTTGCGAAAAGGGCTACCTGAAAGGTCCGGACCGGTTCAAACTCTATGAAGAAAAGGGCTTCCGCACGCCCACTGGAAAGGTGGAGCTGCTGCTGAGCACGGCCGAAAAATTCAAGCTGAGCGCCCTGCCGGAATTCAGGGGGCTGCCCGAGGAGGATGATTCTCGGTACCCGTTGGTCCTGACCAGCGCCAAGAGTCGCTATTATCTGCATTCATCCTATCGCTGGATCGAAAAACTGCGCCGGCTGAAGCCCCATCCGCAAGTGGAGATGCACCCGGAAACCGCCCGGCAGTACGGCATCGCCACAGGCGACGATTGCGTCATTGAAACCCGTTGGGGCACAATTACCCAGAAAGCCCTGCTGACCGATGCCATCGATCCCCGGGTCCTCTGTGCCGATCACGGCTGGTGGTTTCCGGAAGGGAACCCTGAAAGCCAGTACGACTGGGACAAAGCCAACTTCAACATGCTGACGTCCACGCAGAAACTGGGCCGGGAGTACGGAACGCCCAATCTGAAAGGCCTTGGCTGTAGAATCTATCGGGGATAATGTGGGGTTCTACCGGCATCCGCGTGTGCCCACCGACGCCTCCAGCTCGGCCATACTCCTGAGTTTATTGATCATCTCCGGCAGGACACCGGCGGTAGAATCGATCTGCGCTTCCGTATTCCCCTTCCCCAGGCTGAACCGGACGGTTTCGTTTGCAAAATCTTTGGGAATCTGCATGGCATCCACCAGGACATGGGACAACCGGATCGCTTCAGCGGCGCAGGCAGAAGCGGCGATAAATAGACGGTGCGTTAGTTACTACGGCTGCCACAACAACATCTCACGGGGAAAACGCCAGAAGAAAGGCACGAAAGAGGCCATTCCCTGCATCCTCGAACCGCAGGGGGATGAAACATTCTTTCGCCGGAATTGGGCACGGCCGATCCAGAATATCTACGAGATCGATGATCCGCAGTCCGGACAGAGCCCTTTTCTCGATGTCTTTCTCCATACATTCCTCCTAGGGGATCAAGACAACCTTGATCGGCTCCTCCTCGGGAAATTCCCCGCCGGCGATTTGCACCGCCCGCTCCGCCTCCTCCATCTGGAATCGATGGGTCACCATCTCTTCCAAGGGATACCGGCCCGATTCCGCGAGCGCAATGGCCGGAATGACGGAGGTGACATCCTGACTGAACACCCCCAGAACCGTTAATTCATTCATGACAATTTTATCCAGGACCACCGGGATCTCCTTTGTCGCCCCGTAGAGACCCGGCAGCACCACCCGTCCCTGCCGCTTCACCAAGTCGAAGATACCCTTCGCCGCATGGGCGCTTCCGCTCGCATCCATGGCCACATCGGCCATACGGCCTGCCGTAAGGTCCTTCACAATACCGATCAGGTCTTCCTTTTCCACGTTTACGGTATGATGCGCGCCGAAACGCCTGGCCAAATCGAGTCGTCGGCTGTCTTTGGCCGTGCCGACAACGACAATCTGTCCCGCCCCGGCCTCCCGGGCAATGATAACACCCGCCAGCCCCTGCGGGCCGGGACCGACAATGACCACGGTTTCCCCGATGGACACATTGCCCCTGGTACGAAGCCAGCGAAGGCCGTTTCCGAGAACGGCACAGATCAAAACGCCCGCCTCGGGTGAGATGGCCGTGCTCACCTTATGAACCATGGCCCGCGGGTGCAGATACACGTACTCGCCATATCCTCCAAACAGATGCGGCGGATTCTTGCAGGAAATCATAGAGCCGTAGTTGTAGATTTTCTCGCAGGTCCCGTAGTTCCCGACCAGACAGGCAGGGCATTCCCCGCAGCCGAAGGCATATTCGACGATGACCCGATCGCCTTGTTGCAACCCGTGCCCCTGGGCAAAGCGATTTCCAATTTCGGCGATGTGACCGATGATCTCATGTCCCATGATGATTGGATACGGCCGCGGCGCCCTGAATGCCTTGCCGTTGTAGATGCCCGGATCGGACCCGCACACGCCCGTCATCTCGACTTTGAGGAGGGCATCGTTCTCACCGATTTCGGGAAGGTCGAATTCCCACATCTTCATGGTCCGCGGTCCTTCCAGCACCATGGATTTCGCTTTTCGCGTCATAGGATCTCCTCTCTCAGGTTGTCGGCCTGCTGGAACCGCTTCATTTCTGTAATTGGTTTTTCATGACCCGTCCCATGGCGTTTTTCGGCAGCGCCTCGATCGCCTCCATGAACCGCGGGACCTTGTACTCCGCAAGTCTTTCGGAACACCACTTTCGGAGTTCCTCTTCGTCGACCCGGCACCCCTCGCGAAAGACGATGAATGCCTTGATCTCGTCGTCGCCATAGCTCGACGGAACGCCGATGACGGCCGCTTCCAGGACGCCCGAATGGGCATGGAGAACTCCCTCCACCTCGGCCGCGGCAATATTGTGCCCCTTCTTGCGCAGGATGTCGCGGCCGCGGCCCACGAAGAAGATATATCCCTCCTCATCGCGGATGGCGCGGTCCCCGGTGTGGAGAAAACCGTTTCGCAGGGCCTGCCGCGTCGCCTCCGGGTCTTTGAAATACCCGTCCATGAGGGCGGCGTTTTTCACGATGATCTCCCCGATCTCCCCGGCTGCCGTATCCTGCCCCCGCTCGTCGACGACGCGAACAACGTTTTCACCGTAACCCGCCGGGACCGGCATGGCCATGCCGATGCCACCGTCCTTGCCGGCGCTGTCCCGCGGGCTCATAATCCCCATCGGCGTCTCGGTCATGCTGTAGATGTTCTGCAGCACGACACCGAATTTTTTCTCGAAGTTCCGGTATTCCCCCTTGGGGACGCCCCCGGCGATGATCCGTCGCAGGGAGGTATGCCGGTCCGGGTCATCCTTGCAGCGGTTGTAGAGGATCGTCGCCGAAGCGAGAACGAGGACGAGAATGGTCGGCTCATATTGTTCGATCTCGGAGAATATCCGGGAGGCGCTGAACCTCTCCAGGAGAACGAGGCTCGCCCCGGCGGCGAGGCTTCCCATGGTCGAGTAGCACTGGGCATTGATGTGGAACAGGGGGTTGGGGGTCATGATTCGGTCTTGCGCCGTCGCCCCGATGGCCTCGGCATAGGAAAAACCCGTTTGTACATAGGATCGGTTAGAGAGCATGACCCCCTTGGGGAATCCCGTGGTCCCAGAGGTGTAGGGAAGTACGGCGAGGTCGTCTTCCGAAAGGAGAACCGGCGCAAGACGGTCGGACTCCCCGTCGCAGATGTCCCGGAAACGGAGGATACCTTCTTCCCTGCTAGCGCCCATATGGATGATCCGGGAAAATCCCGCATCTTTTTTTACTTCCGCGAGAGCAGGAAGGAATTCCTCGGCCGCGACGACAAGCGCCGCTTCCGAATGGCGGATGATGTAAGTCAGTTCCTGTCCCCGGAAGGCCGTGTTGACGGGCACCATGACGGCCCCGATCTTGTTCAGACCGAACCAGGCCAAGAGGAACTCCGGACAGTTGGGAAGAAGCAGGCAGACCTTGTCGTTCCGGCCAATGCCTAGCTTGAGGAAGCCATTCGCCACCCGGTTTATGTTCCGGTCGAATTCACCAAAGGTTACCCGTTTGTCCCCAAAGAAAAGGTATTCCCTGTCGCTGCAGCACCGAGCGCGGGCCTCGATGAGATCCCGGATCGTTCGAATGTCGTTCATCAATTCCTCCCACTTGCGGTGTATTCATTGCAGATATAGGAGAGCCCCCTCTGCGGTATGCTGCGCGACCTGTCTCCGGCAGGTCGCGCTAAAGACCTCGGACGCCTTAACCGGAAGGGGAAGTTGCCTGAACGGCCTGTCTCCTTTTCCACAACTGGTACAATAGGATGAAACCCAGCACGGCAGCCCCGAAGATGTCCGTATAAATCCCCGGCTTGATGAGGCCTAACCCGGCGATGAGAAGAAGTGCGCGGAATGGCAAGTTCAAGCGGTCTAGCAGATAACCCATCATGCCTGATCCCAGTGCGATTGTTCCCAGGGTCGCCGTCAGAGTCGCCATGATGATGTCCCCGGATGCCCCCTTCCAGATCAGGACCGGACTGAAAACGAAGAAGAAGGGGGAGATATAGGCAATTGCCGCCAGGCGCATGGCTTCGAAACCCGTGGCGAACGGCTTGGAGCCGGCGATGGCTGAGCCCGCGAAGGCAGCCAGAGCGACGGGCGGCGTGATGCAGGAAAGACAAGCGTAATAAAAGACGAACATATGCGCCGCCAGGGGGTGGACCCCCAGTTCTACCAGAACGGGCCCTCCAAGTATGACCGTCAGGATGTAGGCGGCAGAGGTGGTGAGCCCCATACCGAGAACCAGAGACGCGAACATGACGAAAATGAGGGATAAGATCAGGTTCCCGCCGGCAGCCTCGATGACAAGGCCGGAGAACTTGAGACCCAGGCCCGTCTGGGTAACGCAGCCGATCACGATCCCTGCGCAGGCGCAAGCCAGGGCGACTTCCAGGCATCCCGTGGCCCCCTTCACCATGGCATCCAGAACCGCCTTCCAGCCCATTCGGGTGGCTTTTCGGAAGCAACTCACGATCCAGACGGCAATGATGGCCCACAGGCCGCATTTCATCGGGGAATAACCCATGGTCAGCAAGATCACAAGGATGAACGCGGGAAGCATCAGATGCCCTTGCGCCTTCAGTACCGGTCCCAATTTCGGCAGTTCCTCGCGTGAGAGTCCCCGCAGTCCCAGCTTCAGGGCTTCCATGTGAACCATCCAGAAGAGGGCGAAAAAGTAGAGCACCGACGGAATGATGGCGGCCTTGCAGACCTCCAGATAGGGTATGCCCAGCATGTCGGCCATGATGAAGGCCCCGGCGCCCATGACAGGCGGCATGAACTGTCCCCCCGTAGACGCCACGGATTCCACAGCACCGGCAAATACCGGACGATATCCGATCTTTTTCATCAGGGGAATGGTGTACGACCCGGTGCTCACGACGTTTGCCACGGCGGAACCGCTGATGGTGCCGAAGAAGGCGCTGCTGACCACCGCCACCTTGGCCGGTCCACCCCGCATGTGCCCTGCCACGGCATTGGCAAAATTGATGAAGAACTCTCCGGTCCCAGACTTCACGAGAAAGGACCCGAACATGATGAAGATGAAAATGAAGCTCGCACTCACCCCCAGGGGGATGCCGAACAGGCCCTCTGTGGTGAGGTACTGGTACGAAACAAGCTGTTCCATGTCGATGGGGAAATGACCCCACGTACCGGGAATCCTGTCTCCCAAGAACGTATACAGGAGCGCCACGGCGGTGATGATCGGCAGCGCCCATCCCATCAACCTCCTGGTGCATTCCATCACGAGAAGGATAAGCAGCCCTCCCAGCCACAGATCCACATCGGTTGCAGCCCCACCGCGACTTGCCAAGGTCTTGTAGCTGACGGTGACATGGATGAGGGTCCAGATGCATAATGCCAGAAGCCCCCAGTCGATGAGGCGTGTGACAGATATATGTGCCGTCTTCTCCTCACCCTTGAGCAGTGGAAACAGGAGAAAGACCAGGGCGCAGGCAAAGGCAAGGTGGACAGACCGCTGCACGATCGCGGAATAGAGACCGAACTGGGCCGTATAAATCTGAAAGACGGCCATGCCCAGGGCCACAATGCGGACGAGGGTCGCCACGGAAAAATATCTTGTTGTCTCTTCCTTCCCGTTCATGAACACTCCTTTCAAATCCTACATCCCACAGCGCGGAGCCGTCTTCTCTGGCAACAGGCACTCCGGATCCTGAGATATGGGAACGTTAACAACAAAGCGGATACAGAGAAGATCTCCGGCGCAGGCGTAATCAAGAAGGCGAAAGCGTTTCCCCTGGAAGATCAGAGCATGGTCGGCCAAGTCCGGCGATCCCAGCCGGAATGTCAGTTCGGAAAATTCCTTGCGGACATCGACCAGTTCCGCAGAGCCGTCGGGCAGGGGGCGGTAGACGCCCCCATCGAAACCCTGACCATTCAGACAGGAGCGGAAAACCATGCGACTGAGCACGATACGTCCCGTCTTTTCCAGATCATAATCCTCTTGGAAAAACGCGCGATCATAGGAGTGAAAAAACCACAGGGAAAAGCGATCTCCCGGCGCTGCTCGAATGCAGAGCAGGGGCACGTTCTCCCCGCAACGAAAGACCTCCAGCAAGTGCTGCGGTCCCTTGTTCGCTTCCCCCGGACCCGAAAGGGTCGCCAGGACGGCCACGATACACAGGGAAAGACGCCATCTCAGGACGCTTTCCATCGCATCACCCATTGTTCCAACCCGTGATCACATTCCCTGGTTTACCGGTTTAATGCCGGGAGATTATTTCAGGACGCCCTTCTCCCGATAATACTTCTCCGCGCCCGGATGCCAAGGAATCGGCATGCCCTTAACGGCGTTATCGATACTGATGTTCTTGAATTGGGCATGGATCTTATCCAGGTCCGTCTTGTGATCGAAGACGGCTTTCAGCACATCGTAGGCCAACTGATCCGTCATGTCCTGATGAACGAGGAAAACCCCCATCCAGCCCAGCGTGTGGTGGGGCTTGTCCTGGCCGTGATAGGTTTTGGCCGGCACGACCCGGGGGTAATACGCCGGGAAATCCTTATTGATCTTCTCGGCGACGCTGGGCTCGATATCGAGAAATCGGATATCGCGCTGTGTCGCAAGGTCCATTAACGTCGGCGCCGGGGTGCCCAGGGTTACGATCCCGGCATCGATATTCCCGTCCTTGATGGCCTCCGTCGTTTCGGTCGCAGACAGGAACTGTTCGTTGATATCATTATATGTAAGACCGTAGACCTTCAGCACGTAACGGGCCATGGCCTCCGTCCCGCTCCCCGGTGCGCCGACGGCCACTTTTTTCCCCTTCAGATCTTTGATGGTCTTGATCGGTCCGTTGGCGAGAACGAAAATCTGGATGTCGATGGGGTAGGTGGACATGAGTCCCCGCAGTTCCTTCACCGGCTTGCCGGCAAACGCTTCCAGCCCATGATAGGCCTGAAAGGCCGTGTCCGGCATGGACAGGGAGATGGCGTCCTGTTTTTTCATGATTGCCCGGATGTTTTCGATCGAAGCACCGGAAGGATGAGCGGCTGCCTGATATCCTTTCACATACTTATTGATCATGTTTGCAACGCCGCCGCCCAGAGGATACCAGGTACCTCCCGTTGATGCCGTCCCGATGGCCATGCGCACGTCCGCGGCGCCAACCACCGCAGCCAGTCCGAATGCCAGCAGACATACCATCCCGATTGTCAACCTAATGTGTTTTCCCAGACTTTTCATTTCTCCCTCCTTATTTTAAAGAATGTTGAGATGCTCCAATGACTGGTTAACGCTCCTGCGGGCATCATTCCCGCATCCAGATTGCCCCTGTGGTTGCACACTCTCCGTGATGCCACAGGTTTGCGCCGGCCTGCATCCGCTCTGATCCTTATTGCAGCTAACCGGTGACGGCGTCGAGTGTAAAAACGGTTCTAAATGCAATTGCGATGGGTCTGCAAAGGCACCTCCTTCAGTGATAAATTGCATGGTATGAAACCGATTGCAGGAATGGATTTTCCTCGAAATCCATTCCTGCTCATCCATCATATAACATCGTTCAGCAAGTATTTCTCATGATGAAAATGCACGAGAAACTTTTTATGGGTGCACAACCAGCGTTGCAGCTAATATCACATCATACTTTTTTTGCAAGCCTTTTTTATGGAAACGATACTGGATGAAACCCTCCAGTGTGCCTGTTTCCCGGCACCATGTTCCGGAGAACCGGGATCCGTTTCCCCGCTATTTGCCTTTGTATTCCGGCTTCCTTTTTTCCAGGAAGGCCCGCATTCCATCTTTCTGGTTTTCGCTCGCAAAGGCCATGGCGAAGCAGGTGCTTTCCACAACTGTGGCTGTATGCAGGTCCGTTTCGGCTGCGTTCCGGATACTGTGCTTGGCAAGTCCCCTGACCACGAGGAATTTTGCGACCAGGGATCTCCTGAAATATTAGATTATCTGCTATCTTGCCGACTGCCGGGGCAACACCCCAGGCCGATGAGTTTGACATCACCGAGTTCAGCGCTGCGAGTCTTGACGGCATGTCCGTAAGCGGCCTGCAGGCAACCATCACTGACGTGAATGCAGTAGCCGGGCCGGGAATATGGAACGCCCAATCTGAAGGTGAAGTGGATAATGCGGGGCTCTACCGGCATTCGCGCATGCCTACCGACGTTCCAAACTCGGCCATATTTCTGAGTTTATTAATTATCTCCGGCAGGACATGGGCGGCATGATCGATCTGCTCTTCCGTATTCCCCTTCCCCAGGCTGAGCCGTACGGTTCCGTTTGCAAAATCTTTGGGAATCTGCATGGCATCTAGGACATGGGACGGCCGGATCGTTCCAGCGGCGCAGGCGGCGCCCGCGGAAGCGGCGATGCCCTGCTTGTCCAGTTCCCGCACGACGGCATCCCCGGCAATTGAGCAGAAGGAAACGCTTAGGATGTGTGGAAGGCTGCGGAAGGGATGGCCATTGATGCGAACATCGGCGATATTTTCCTTGATCTGCATTTCCAGGCGCTTTCTCAATCCCAGCATGCGGTCCATCTGCCCGGGCAGATTCCGGGCCGCGATCTCACAGGCCTTTCCCAGCCCCACAATGCCCGGCACATTCTCCGTCCCGGTGCGGCGGCCGTCCTCCTGATGGCCGCCGAACAGGATCGGCTGGATCGGCGTGTTTCGCCGGATGTACAGAACACCCGTGCCTTTGGGGCCGTAGAGCTTGTGACCGGTCAGCGATAGGAGGTCCACGCCCAGATCGTTCACGTTGACGGGGACTTTGCCGACAGACTGAACGGCGTCCGTATGGACGATCACGCCCCTTTCGCGGGCCATGAACGCAATCTCAGGCAGGGGTTCGATGGTCCCGATCTCATTATTGGCGTGCATGATGGTAACAAGCAGCGTCTTTTCCGTCAGGGCACCCCGCACATCCTCCGGATCGACAAGACCCTGTTCGTCCACGGGCAAATAGGTTACATCAAATCCCTTCGTTTCCATATATTTGCATGTATTGAGCACGGCATGGTGCTCGATGGCCGATGTAATGATGTGGTTTCTTCCCGATGTCTCGGCAAAGGCTGTTCCCATCAGGGCCATGTTGTCGGCCTCGGTCCCGCCGCCCGTGAAGACAATCTCCACCGGATCGGCGCCGATCAGGGCGGCCACCTGCCCTCTTGCTTCATCGACAGCCCGCTTCGCGTCCTGCCCGAAGCGGTGAATGCTCGAAGGGTTCCCGAAATGATTGGCGAAATAGCGCATCATTGCCCCCAGGACTTCGGGGTCTGTGGGGGTCGTCGCACTGTGATCCAGATAGATGGCTTCCATGCTTACCTCTTCCTGCTCATCCGATATACATTCTTGTGGATAACGAAGTCTCTACCTGAGCTTTGTCTCGACTTCAACATTTTTTATTCTGCGAATGGAACTTTTTTGGGGAAATAGGGGTATTTCTCTGGACATTTGATCATCATTCAATAGGGACGCTGCGGGGTTGTTGAAAGACCTTGATTTCAGTCACGCTGCCCCATAGGAACGCCTTATTAAAAGAGAGTATTTTTTACCGGTACGCGGTAAGATGGCGGACATTGCATCTGCCAAACGCATCTGATAATAAAAACAGGCGTAAAAGAGCCGGCCAAAGGCTATGGCCAGCCCCTTCAGATTGATCACTGCCGCCGTGATATATCCTTGGATTGCCACATTTTCCGATTTGTCTTGTCATCCCAAACCGTTTGCCTACGCCTGCGGGCTCGCAGCAACGCTTCGTAACCGTCAACCCTCAGAATCGTTCTGGTCTTGGCCGTGGCAGGTAAGCATTGTCGGCATAGAGTACAATATTCAGATAGCCTTTCCGGAGGACACGCTTAAGTTTCCTACCGCGACGATCTGGTCGGCGACGATACCGACCGACATCCGCCTTGATGGGTTCGGCCAGTGTGCCCCATCGTAAACCGTATCATCCCGGATGATCGTACCGTACCCATGATCCGAACCAGACCTGCATGAAAGAAAAGGAGCCATCAAGCAGGTGGCTCCCATCATTCCGGTACCCTTCAAGAAATCCCGGTGTGTAATCATCGTTTTCTCTCTCGAAATTCATGCTCGATGTATGATCTCCCCCAAGCTAATTCCCTTTGATCTTAAATGACTTTGTGCCTTTCTGTCCACTGTATCCTACAATCGGATCACTATCAGGTTTAATGAACAGGTAATAAAGCCGGCCTTCGCAGTATGTACCACCGGCAAGTTCGGCGGCATGGTCGCCAACTCCCATATAAACATCACATCTGCCCGCGGCCCGGATAGCGCCTCCTGTATCCTGATCCAAAGCAAAGCCTACGGGCCTGGCAAGATCAACCGAGACAAAGGAAAACATCGCCCTGGGGTAAATAGTCTTATCCGTTGCAATCGTTCTAAATGGAATTACCGGCTCATTGAGCGAACCTCTGGGATCGCCTTTTTCAAACCTAAAGAAAACAAATCTGGGATTTTGCTTAACGTACGCATCGACTTCATCAGGGTGGGCCTTAAAATAATCAATCATGGATTTGAGGTTGAGATTTTCAATGGATAGCTTTCCATTACCTATCATTTTCTGCCCGATACTTTGGTATTCCCATCCGTTATTAGCGGCGTAGCCGACGGTTTCAAGCTGACCGTTCGGCATACGAATCTTGGCAGAGCCTTGAACATGCGCGATATAAACCTCAAACGGATCGCTGAGCCAGACAAGCTCACTGCCGGCGAACATATTGGTATTTTGTATTACTTCCCTGCTTGGGTATTGCCGAATCTGACCATCCGGCCTCCTTTGACCCAGAATTGTCCCATCAGGCCCTTTCAACAGATCGGCAGGTTGCTTATATAGAGGATACTTGAAACGGTCTGTCCGTGTAGGCGAACCGTCAAAAATCGGCGTATAATATCCTGTAAACAATACCCTTCCCTGATCATCACAGCCGACTGAAATATACGTATCGAATCTTTCCCGCAAAGCCGCATTCATCTGCTGGGAAGATAATCCCGAGGTAACAAGATTGTCCAGTTCCCGCAGGCTCCTTACCGCCTGTTCGTATGTGATGTCGCCATAGGGATAGAACTTTTTACTAGATGGTTTTGCCATATAGTTTAGACTGTTGGCGATTGCTTCCCGCAGGCGGCCAGTATCGGAGAAAGCCCGCGTGTAGTCGGGAATCTGGTTGGGATCGGTAATCTTTCTTAGTGCCAGTTCGCCTGGCGGCAAAAGACGATTGTAATTTGTTTTGGATTCCTGGTAGTCCGAAAGAACTAAAGAAGTACGTTTTTCGCAGCCCGCGAGGACTAAAAAAGCAATGAACAATAACAGGCAGAGAAAAATAATTCTGATTTTCATTTGAAAAGCTTAAGACAAGAGAGTCTAGTATGTCAAATGAAATTTGGCGGTAAAATTAGGAGATCATGTGCTGAGACTTGCGGGAAGGATATGTTAAAAAGATTTTTTTCCTCGGATCTCTTCAATCGCCCGTTTTTGATCATTTTTCCCGTTAAGATGGTGTATTGGACCGTCATTTAGGCAAGCCTCTCCTGTACGCCTCTTCATGATACGTCGTGCCTGGATATAGTTATCCCCGGAGCATTTAAGGTCCCGATAGCGGTGATTAGCACTGATTTCGGTTTGAAAGAGTAGATACTCATCAAAATCGCCGCACGCTTTACTTCAGGAAGCGGTTCACCTTTTACGCGAACAAAAAATTCGCTGCCAAGCCGTCGCATCTTTCAACCCGCATTCAATGCGCTCGCCCGAATAGGCAGGGTGTTGACTGGTATTTGGAAGTCCTGCATTTTCGCTTGTCATGACACATCACGAGCTAAAGAAGAAAAAAGCTTTCTCGATTGCGCATCAGCCGGATGACTCGTCTATGTCCGGGTGTGTAAAAGATTTCGCACCGCAAATACTTCTTCACAGCATTTATCATTGTTTGTCATTTCATTATCCGCCCATCCTACCCGTATAACTTATTATTTACTCAATATATACAAATAGATAAACTCATACTGTCCAGCACCATGATGGACTGGCACGGATCATGCTGCAAGGGGACGCGATGTACAAAATAATTCATTTACTTCAAGGAGAATCCCGATGATGGAAAAAGGACCTGCCGTCGTTGTTTTCCCCGGCCAAGGCAGTCAACGCTCCGGCATGGGCAAGGATTTTTATGACGAGATTTCCGCCAGCCGTGAAACCTACGAGGAAGCTTCCGATGCGCTGGGCTGGGATGTGGCCGCCCTGTGTTTTGACGACGATGACGACGATCTGCACCTGACAGCATTTTGCCAACCCTGCATCCTCACAACGGAAATCGCCATGCTGCGCGGCCTGTCAGAACGCTACGACTTTTTCCCCTCTTTCTTCGGAGGACACAGCCTGGGGGAATTCACGGCGCTGGTCGCCGCCGACGCCCTGCCGTTGGCCGAGGCCGTAAAAATCGTTCATCGTCGCGGACAGTTCATGCAGGAGGCTATGCCTCCGGGACTGGGAACCATGGCCGCCGTCATTTCCGAAAACCTGGACAGCGAGCGACTGAGCCGACATCTCCAGGATCTTCCTGTCGACGTGGCTAATGTCAATTCCGACCACCAGGTTGTGATCAGCGGCGTCACCGAGGCTATGCCGGACGCGGCTATTCGCGTCAAGGAGTCGCTCACCGATGGACAGAATTTCCGCTTCGTTCCCCTGAATGTTAGCGCCCCGTTTCACAGCCGCTTCATGAGACCCGTGGAAGTGCATTTTCAGGAGATTCTGCAAGATGCCGAGAAAAACTTCAGCGCGCACAACGCCCGGCATGTGACTTCGAACTTCACGGGAGAATTCCATAGCGATCGCCTGCAGAGCATCATCAATAGCCTTGTACAACAGCTCAGCAGCGTTGTACGATGGAAAGACAACATGAGACGCCTGATTGCAAAAACGAATATCATCTATGAAGTCGGGCCCGGCCGGCCGCTGCGCGACTTCTTCAAAACGATGAATGCCAATTGCCTTTCCATCACGAGCCTGAAGTCGGCAGAGCGCATCCAATAATCAAATTGAATGCCGGACCCTGGCACGTAAAAAACCCCTCATGCGCCGTGGGTCGCGGCAAAGCATGAAAAATACCCCCACGCCTGCCCCGCCTAAGGGGGGGGGAAGGACAGGGGGAGAGCGTAATTTTCGTAATAAGGAGTCAAATGGATTTCTCACTAACATCGGACCAGCAGGCGCATGTGGATACGGTAACACGCTTTGTCCGGCAAGAAATTGCCCCGCAGATCATGGCCCTTGAAAAAAGTCATGTCTTCCCCTGGGAAATCCTGCGAAAGGCCTGGCAGGTCGGTATCCTCAATCTAAGCATCCCCGAATCCATCCGGGGCTTCGAGGTGGACGCCATCTCCACGGCTTTGATTATCGAGGCGCTGTCCTATGGCGACACCGGAATTTCCACCTCGGCCATGTGCAACGATCTGGCCAATTGCGTCATCGCCCGGCACGGCACGGACGAACAAAAAGAGGCTTTTCTGCGCCCTTTTGTCGAACAGCCCCTGCTGGCATCCTTCTGCCTGACCGAACCGAACGCCGGATCAGATAACGCCGCCATGACAACATTTATCAAAAAGGAAGCGGACGGCGCCTATCGGCTCAACGGCACGAAGTGCTTTATCACCAATGCCTCATGGGCCTCCCAATTCACCGTTTTCTGCAAGGTAGGGAAGCCCACCAACCAGTTCTTGGCCTGCGTGGTCGTTCCTTGCGCCCCGGCCCTTCCTGAAACGCTTGATTGCGATCCGGCAAACGGCAGAACGATTATTCCGAAAAATGGCGGCCGGATCGACCTCGGCAAGCCGGAAGACAAGCTGGGCCAGCGCCTATCCAACACGGCCAGCGTGACCTTCGAAGACGTTGTGATCGAACCTGTTCAGATTATCGGCGATCGCAGACAGGGTTTCAAGTATATCGTCAATGTCCTGGACTATGCACGACCGATGGTCGCCGCGATCGGCGTCGGACTGGCCCGGCGGGCGCTCGACGTCACGTTGAACTACACCAGGCAACGGCGCCAGTTCGGCCAGCGGATTTGTGATCTGCCGGTTGCCAGGGAAACTCTCGTGGCCATGTGGAAGAAGGTCGAGCTGGCCCGGCTTGCACTGCTCAAGGCCGCCGCTAAAGTTCATGAAGAGGCGCCCGATCAGGGGCTTTACGCCTCTTTGGCCAAAAACACGGCGGCGGAAGCCGCTTTGTTCTGCACCGCCGAAGGCCTGCATCTGCACGGCGGCTATGGTTTCATATCCGAATATGAAATTTCAAAACTTGCCCGCGACGCCCATATCATCGATATCTATGAAGGGGTGCGGGAAGTCCAGAATATGATCATCGGGCGGGAGATTCTATAATCGTGCTGTATTTACATGGCCTTGGGCATTATTATCCGGAGAATGTCATAACCAACCGCTTCCTCGAAGATCTGGATATCGGCACAACGGAAGACTGGATTCTGGAACGCGTCGGCATCCGGACGCGACGCACGTCCCTGCCCCTCGATTATATCCGGGACACGAAAAACAACGATCTGCGTGCCGTCCTTGATCTCGGCTTATCATGCAACGCAACAACCGGCGCGGCAGCGGCACGGATGGCCATTAAGCGGGCGGGGATCGGAGTGAACGATATCGGACTGGTCATTTCCGGCAGTTCCGCACCCGACTCACTGACGCCCGCAGAGGCGGCCATGATCGCATCCGAACTGGGCATCGAATGCCCCTGTTTTGACCTGAACTCCGCCTGCACGAGTTTCGGCATGCAGATTGATTTTTTAAGCCGCATGATGTCGACGGCGCTTCCGCCCTTCGTCCTGCTGGTCAATCCCGAACATCTTACCCGATCTGTCGATTATACGGACCGCAGCACGGCGGTTCTGTTCGGTGACGGCAGTACCGCCGCCGTTGTATCCGCAACTCTTCCTTCGGAGATGAGATTTACAGCCTGTCAATGCAATACAAAGGCATCCGCCTGTCGGAAAGTCACCATTCCCCGGTTTGGCTATTTCCAGCAGGATGGAAGCGCCGTCCAGGGATTTGCCATTCGCAAGGCCACGGAATCGATTCGCCTGCTGCAGGCATCTTTCCCGGTCAACAATGGCCGGCGTTTTATTTTTGTTGGGCACCAGGCCAATCTGGGGATGCTCCGAACCGTTTGCGAACGCACCGAAATTTCCCAGGATAATCACTGGCAGAACGTGGTTGAATTCGGCAATACGGGCGCTTCCGGGGCGCCTGCCGTTCTGAGCCAGCATTGGGACCAGCTCCGCCCCGGCGATCATGTGGCCATGGCGCTCGTGGGAGGCGGCCTGACCTGGGTGCATTTGATGCTGAAAGTAGAGGAACGCCCGTGACCTATCAAGAATTCAAGGCCAGAAACACTTTCTCCCATGAAGAACTGGTCGCCATTGCTTACGGCAGCCTAGTTGATGATCTGCCCGAAGATTCCGACGCCCGTCTGCCCGCGCCGCCCTTTCTCATGGTCGATCGCGTTCTGTCCCTTCAGGCTGCAGGTCCTCACGGCTCGATCGTTGCGGAACAGGATATCCGTTTCGACGCCTGGTACTTTCAGTGCCACATGCCCGGCGACCCTGTTCAGCCCGGCTGTTTGTGCGTGGACGCCGTATGGCAGTTGCTCGGATTCTACTGCATCTGGCGTGGCGCACTTGGGGCGGGAAGGGCGCTGGGCTGCGGGGAGGTTGCCTTCAACGGCCAGGTGCGCCCCTTTAACCGCTGCGTCCGCTACGAAATCGACGTGAAGCGCTTTTCCAATCTGAAAGACAGCGGCGCGAGCATCGTCATCGGCGATGCCCAGATCTTTGTGGATGACGAAGCCATTGCGTCGGTCCAGGCGGCGCGCGTCGGCGTATTCAAGGGCATTGTCTATCCCGACTATCCGCGACGTTCCCGCCACGCTGTCGGCGGCATCCTGAAAGGATAAATAGATGGAAGACAACGTCATGAATCAAAAACCGGTTGCCCTGGTTACGGGCGGCGCCACCGGCATCGGTGCGGCTTGCTGCCGCGCCCTTGCAGACCAGGGATTCATCGTCGGCATTCATTATCGCGCCAGTGACCAAGCCGCACGAACATTGCTGGACACAATCGGCGACGGCTTTCTGCTGCAGGCGGATTTATCGGACATCAGCCAGGTCGAGACGATGATCACAGATCTCAAAAGCAAAACGAATCGCGTGGATGTCCTCGTCAATAACGCCGGCGTGTCGGTAAACGCCGATATCTATTCGATGAAAATCGAGCAGTTCGACGCCCAGCGGGCGCTGCTGCGCGGGACCTGGTATTTGACCAAGCGCATCATCCGGCTTTTCATGCTGAGGGCAAACAGCGGCCGGATCATCAATATTTCCAGCGTGGTCGGCCATACAGGAAACAGCGGTCAGATTCCTTACGCGATGGAAAAGGCGGCGTTGGACGCGTTCACGAAGTCTCTCGCCGCCGAATTGAAAGGCAGAAACATCCTCGTCAATTCCATCGCACCCGGCTTTATCGACACAGAGATGACATCCATTCTTCCCGAGAATGTTCGGGATCAGATTCTTGCCCGCATTCCGCTGGAGCGCATGGGGCGTCCCGAAGAAGTGGCCGACGTGGCCGCGTTCCTGGCGACGAAGGGCTCCTACATGACGGGCAACGTCGTGCATGTCAACGGAGGCCTCTATGGCGGCTGATCGCGAAACGATCGATACCATTCTGATGGCCGTCCCACAGCAGGCGCCTTTCCGCTTCATCGACGACATCCTGGAGATGGATGAGCACAGGATTACGGGGCGCTACCGGTTCCGCGAAGATGAATATTTTTACCTTGGGCACTTTCCTGGCCGTCCGATTACACCGGGTGTCATCCTCATTGAAACCATGGCCCAGACGGGCGTGGTGGCTTTTGGTCTGTATCTGACCCTTTTGGAAAATGATCTGTCGCCGGAGAAGATAAAAGGGTTAACCACGCTTTTTACGCTGGCCGATAATGTCGAATTTTTCCGCGTTGTTGCCCCCGGGGAAACTGTTATCATTCAAGGTGAAAAAGTTTATTTTCGCGGGAGAAGCCTGAAAACAGGCATCGTTATTAGCCGGGAGAGCGGGGAGATGATTTGTTCGGGCGTGCTGGCCGGCATGGGCGTTTATTCCTGATTATTGAGAGAAGAAACTATGAAAAAAAGAGTTGTCATTACCGGCATGGGCGTTGTGGCCCCTAATGCCCACGGATTGGACGCTTTCACACACGCCTTGCGGGAAGGCCGTTCCGGCATCCGGTGGATTCCCGAACTGGCGGACCTGAATTTTTCCTGCCAGATCGGCGGGATCCCTCAGGATTTTGACAGCACCCGAAAACGCTATTTCGACCATGAAAAGCTGATGTCCATCAACGACAATATCGGCTACGCATCGGTCGCAGCCGTCGACGCCTGGATTGATGCCGGGTTTGATGTTCCCGACGCCGAAGACGATCATGTCGATTGGGATACGGGCGTCATCGCCGGCAGCGGCATCGGCGGGATGGACACAATCGCCCGCACCGTCGTTCCCATGGTGAACGAGGGGAAGGTCCGCCGCATGGGCAGCCGTATCGTCGAGCAGGTCATGAACAGCGGCACAAGCGCCCGGATTGCCGGGTTGCTGGCCCTCGGAAACCAGGCAACGTCCAACTCATCGGCCTGCAGCACGGGCAATGAAGCGATCCTCGAAGGCCTCTGGCGGATCCGCACCGGACAAGCCAAACGGGTTCTGGCCGGCGGTTCGGAAGGCGCCTCGCCGTACATCTGGGCCGGTTTTGACGCGATGCGCGTCATTTGCCGCAAATTCAACGATCGCCCCGAAGCCGCGTCGCGGCCCATGAGCGCGTCGGCCTGCGGTTTCGTTCCCGGTTCAGGGGGGGGGCTGCTGATGCTTGAAGACCTTGAAACGGCCCGGGCGCGAGGCGTCCGCATCTACGCGGAAGTGCTCGGGGGGGCCGTAAATTGCGGCGGGCACCGGATGGGCGGATCCATCACAGCCCCAAACCCACAGGGCGTTCAGCGCTGCATTCAGGCCGCACTGTCGGATGCCGGGGCCGAACCCGGAGAAATAGATGCCATCAACGGCCACCTGACGGCGACGTTTGCCGATCCGGGAGAGGTAAAGGGCTGGTCGCAGGCCCTCGGCCGCAGTCCCGATGCGTTCCCCTATATCAACAGCACGAAATCGTTGATCGGCCACTGCCTGGGCGCCGCCGGGGCCATTGAATGCATCGCCGTGGTTTTGCAGCTTCACCTGGGTTTTCTACACCCTTCCGTCAACTGCGAAGACATTCACCCTGAGATCGAAGCGTTTACGCATCGCATCCCGCGGACCTGTATCGAGCGCCAGAACCTCAAGATGATCGCCAAGGCCGGATTTGGCTTCGGCGACGTCAACAGTTGTCTTATTTTCAGGAAATGGGAAAATGAGAGTGTTGCATAACTGCTGAAAAGCGGTGTCAAAACATATAACAAAGGAGTGACGCAATATGGATGAACAGAAAATCTTTGAGGCAATGGTCGACATTCTCAGGCCTTATACGAAGGATGCGGCGCTGCTGGAGCGCGCGACCCGCGATACCCACATCCTGGACGACCTGAAGGTCAATTCGGCCCGGCTCGTGGATGTGATTATCAAGTGTGAAGATGTTTTCGGCATAACTGTGGATGACGACGAGGCCGATACGATCCGCACCATCGGCAACGCCGTCGATCTCATTCATGCGAAGCTGAATTGACGGTTATGCTGTCCTTCCGGGCAAAAGCGCTGCTCAAACTCCAGAACGGCCTTGGCCGCATGGCGGCCATTATTCTGGCTCCCTGCTATTTTGCCCTGATTCGGCTGATGGGTTACCGAATCAAGGATTTGAAGGCTGTCAGAGCGGCATGCCGCCGTGAATTTGAGCGGCACGAAGGTCCCTGGCTGATCTGCGCCAATCATCTGACCATGGTGGATTCTCCCCTTTTGAGTTACGCCATGCTGTCGCTTTGGACGCACTTGGGCGTCTACCGATGGATTCCCTGGAACCTGCCGGAGCGCAATAATTTCAGAAACCCCTTTCTGGTTCTGCTGTGCTACCTGTCAAAGTGCATCCCCGTGCAGCGGGGCGGCCCACGTGCGGAAATCAAGCAGACGCTGGCAAAGTGCACCTATCTTTTGAGCCGCAAGCAGAGACTGCTGATCTTTCCCGAGGGAGGCCGCTCGCGGACGGGGCGCGTGGACACGGAGCGTTTTTCCTATGGCGTGGGGCGTTTTCTGGACAATGCTCAAGATGACTTGCGGGTGATGTGCCTGTATTTTCGCGGCGACGGCCAAGCGTCTTACAGCACCGTGCCGGCCTTCGGCGAACGCTTCACGGTCCTGGTCGATGTATTCAATCCGGAGAAATCCGCCCTGACGGGGCTACGCGCACAGCGCGACTACGCCGCACAGATCATCGGACGCCTGGAAGAAATGGAAGAGAGATATTTTGGCATTTATCGGCAACGACATTGTGGACCTGACCGATCCCGGCAACATCGGGAAGAGCGGCGACAACCGGTTTCTGCAGCGAGTGTTTACAATCCCTGAACGGGAGCGCATTGCCGCTGCGGGCGATCCGGATGCAATGATGTGGATGCTGTGGTCGGTAAAAGAGACGGCGTACAAGGTCGTCCGAAAAATCGATCCTCTTGCCGCATCCACGCCCCGGCTTTATCCGGTCTTGCTTTCCCCAGGCGATCATGGCCCGATCCGATCCGGCATGGTGCATACGCCCAAGGGCCCGGTTGTCATCCGCGTGTCGGTTGCCGGAGAATATCTTCATTGTATCGGCGCGGCGCCGCTGCCGGACATTCTAGACCATGTGCTCTGGAGCGTCGACCGTCTAACCCCGGCGGGGGGCGGCGGCGACCATTCTCCCTCAACGGCTGTTCGCAGACACGCCCGCTTGCGTCTGGCAGCGCTTTTACATGCTTCAGCGGCGGACATCGCAATCCGTCGCTGTCAGGATATTCATGGATGGGGTCCGCCCCAACCCTATCTCAACGAGAAGCCCGCACCCTTTGACCTGAGCTTCAGCCATGACGGCGCCTTTGTCGCATACGCGATGATACCTACCGGCGCCGGATGAATGACCCGTTGACCACAACGGCCACGAGAATGTTTTTTTACCGAAGCGCTGATTCCCTTTTTTCTTCAAGTCGCCCCGTGCATCAATCATAACATCCCGCTTTTTTTGAACAAACCTCTGTCAGATGGTTTTTTTCTTCGCCGCGATGTGCTTCATCAGACCCCCGTCCCGGATAAGTTCCTGCATGAAGGGCGGGATCGGCGCCACGGTCAGCGGTTCTCCGGCGCCGCCACTGATAATGATCATTCCCTTATCAGTGTCAACCTCGATTTCCTGTCTCTCGCCGATCAGGGCCCAAAGATCCTTCGATTCAAAGATGGGCAGGCCCATGTTGAAGGCGTTCCGGTAGAAAATCCGGGCGAAGCTTTTGGCGATGACACAGGATATCCCCGCGGTTTTGATGGCGATGGGGGCATGTTCGCGGGATGAGCCGCAACCAAAGTTTTCTCCGGCCACAATGATGTCGCCACGGATCATCTTTTTCATAAAATTGGGATCCGCATCCTCCATGCAATGGGCGGCTAGGACCTCCGGATCTGATGTATTGAGGTATCGGGCCGGGATGATCGCGTCCGTATCGATGTTGTTACCGAATTTCCATGTGTTTCCTTTGAATATCATAAAATCATCCTCATTCTGTAAGGTTACAGTTCGTCCGGGCCGGCGATCCTGCCGGCAACGGCTGAAGCCGCCGCAACTGCCGGATTGGAGAGATACACCTCACTGCCGGGATGGCCCATGCGGCCGACAAAATTCCGGTTCGTCGTGGCAATGCACCGTTCACCTTCCGCCAGGATGCCCATGTGTCCGCCGAGACACGCCCCGCAGGTCGGCGGGCTGATCATCGCGTTGGCGTCCAGGAATATCTCGAAGAGGCCTTCCTTCATGGCCTGACGATAAATCTCCGGTGTGGCGGGAACGATGAGCAGACGGACATCCGGCGCCGCTTTCCGGTTCTTCAGGACCCGGGCCGCAACCCTCAGGTCCTCGATGCGGCCGTTCGTGCACGACCCGATGTATGCCTGATCGATCCTGATATCGCCGACATGACTGATCCCTTTCACGTTGGAGGGGATATGGGGGAAGGCCACCTGGGGTTCGAGCTTTGTCACGTCGATCACCATGACGGAGTCATAACCGGCGTCCGGGTCCGATTCATAGAAGGTATAGGATCGCCGGGCGCGCTTTTCCACGAAAGCCTTGGCGATGTCGTCGATGGCGAAAATTCCGTTTTTCCCACCCGCCTCGATAGCCATGTTGGCAATGGACATCCGGTCGGCCATCGTCAAGTGCTTTATCGTATCGCCGGTGAATTCCATGGCTTTGTACCGGGCTCCGTCCACACCGATTTGACCGATGATGTGAAGGATCAAATCCTTCCCTGAAACCCATTTGTTCATGGGACCATTCAGGACGAACTTCATCGTCTCCGGGACACGGAACCAGCACTCGCCCGTCAGCATTGCCGCTGCCAGGTCCGTGCTTCCCACGCCGGTGGCAAATGCCCCGAGAGCGCCATACGTACAGGTGTGACTGTCAGCGCCGATAATAAGGTCTCCCGGCAGAACGATGCCCTGCTCCGGCAAGAGGGCATGTTCAACGCCGCATTCCCCGCCTTCGTAAAAATACTTCATGTCCTGCTGCCGGGCGAAATCCCTGAGGAGCTTGCATTGCCGGGCGGAGTTGATGTCTTTGTTGGGGGTAAAGTGATCGAGGACGAAGACGATCTTTTCCTTATCGAAAATGGTGGTTCCTCCCGCCTCTCTGAACTCGGAAACGGCGATCGGCGCCGTGACGTCGTTGCCGAGGGCGATGTCCACCTTTGCGTTGATCAGCATCCCCGGCTGGACCTTTTTGTGTTCCGTATGGCGGCAGAGGATCTTCTCTGTAATAGTCATTCCCATTTTTTATTCCTCCATGGCAAATTTGAGGGATCCCGATACCAATTGACTTTAGGGATTTCTCAATAATGCCCTTTTAACACATCTCTCTTGTATCAGGTAGGGGGGATTTCGCATATCAGTCCACCAGCCTGACCTTCCTGATGTTTCCCTTCAGCCATTCCAGGCGGTTCAGGGCATTGATGTAGGCCATGGCCGAGGCTACGAGGATATCGTTGTGGGAACCTCGACCGACGACGGAGTAGCCGTTGTAGCTGAGCTGGACCGTTGCCTCTCCCTGGGCGTCTGCTCCCTTTGTAATCGCGTCGACGGCATACCGGACAAGGGGATAGTCCGTCTTCGTGATTTTCCGGATCGCTGCAAAGGTAGCATCTACCGGTCCGACGCCGAATCCCGCATCCTGGATGATTTCCTGATCGACCTGCAGTTGCATGGTTGCCGTGGGAATAGCGACATTCCCGCTGACCACGGTGAGGTAGACGAGTTTGTACTTGTCCTTAACCCGGAATACTTCCTCGTAAAGGATCGCCTCCAAGTCCTCGTCGAAGATGTCTTTTTTTATATCGGCCAGTTCCTTGAACCGGACAAAAACCTTGTCCAGGTCATCCTGAGAATGCTTGTAGCCCATTTTTTTAAGGTGTTCTGAAACGGCGTGACGCCCCGAATGCTTGCCCAGGACGATCTGGGTTTCTGAAATCCCTACGGACTCCGGTCTCATGATCTCATAGGTGCTTTTTTCCTTGATGAGACCATCCTGATGAATTCCCGACTCATGGGCAAAAGCGTTGGCCCCGACGATGGCCTTATTGGGCTGAACGGGAATGCCCGTGATCTGGGTCAGGAGTTTTGACGTGTGGTAGATCTTCTCCGTTATGATGCCCGTATGAACGCCGAAGATATCCCGCCGCGTTTCGATAGCCATGACGATCTCTTCCATGGCCGTGTTTCCGGCGCGTTCCCCGATGCCGTTGATCGTGCATTCCACCTGGCGCGCACCGCTGAGGACGGCGGCCAGGGAATTGGCAACGGCCAGCCCCAGGTCGTTATGGCAATGCACGGAGACAATAGCCTGATGGATATTTTTAACCTTTTCAAAAAGATAGGCAATGAGACGTCCGTATTCTTCCGGAATCGTATAGCCCACCGTGTCGGGGATATTCACTGTCGTTGCCCCTTCTTCGATGACGGCTTCGATCATCCGGCAGAGAAAGTCCCGGTCCGTCCGGGTGGCGTCCATGGCGGAGAACTCAACGTTCTTTGTATATTTACAGGCATGAGCGACAGCCTTGCGGGCGTCCGCCGTAACCTCTTCCCGGGTTTTCTTAAGCTGGTATTTCAGATGAATGTCGGAAGACGAGACAAAGATGTGGATCCGGGGATGTGCGGCGTCGGCTATGGCCTCCCAGGCACGGTCTATGTCTTCGATATTGACGCGGGCCAGTGCGGCGATCTGGGCGCCCCGGATTTCCCGGGCGATCTGCCGGACCGAAGTAAAATCCCCTTCCGATGCCACGGGAAATCCCGCTTCAATGATATCCACTCCCATGGCTTCGAGTTGACGGGCAATCCTCATTTTCTCATCGGGATTCATACTTGCCCCGGGGGATTGTTCCCCGTCCCGGAGTGTTGTGTCAAAAATGTATATCTTATCTCCTTTTTCCTTCTTCATAACATTCTCCTTTCTAAAAATAAAAAAGGCCATGGACTTTCCGCCCATGGCCTTTTAGGTGTGTTCTGATTTATAGGGTCAAGAACTGCCTAAAGACGATGCGCGGCAGGCATAAAGCAAAAGGCACAGAAGGGCGAGACCCAATAAAATCGCAAAGGGATCGCGTTTCAGTAAATCATTATTGCCTTTTCCGCTCATCGTGTTAATATCTCTTCCCATGACAATGATTTCATCCCTAAATGAAAAAAGTTATGATGTCAAGGGTTGATTTATAATTTTTTTCCCATCAACCCTCCCTTTCTTTTCATGTTGCACTAATCCACAGCTGCCAGGAATTGCTTTAAAAGCTCCTGCGTTCCCGAATCCTGAAACAAGGACAGGGCCTGAATGTTGGCGACCCGTTTGCGGAAAGACGCCACATCGGGCGAATCGTCAACGATCATGCCGTTCTTTTTGAGCCTGGCCAGGAAAAAAGCCGTATTCTTGCGATTCCATTGCTTCTGATAGCGCGCCGCTTCCTGCATGCATAGCCGGATCAGTTTCTGATCCGGCTCTAGAAGGTCGTTGAACCATTTCAGATTTGCCACGTTCAGATGCGGCGAATAGACATGTCTTGTCAGCGAGAGGTATTTCTGCTTTGTGTAAAGTTTATAACTCCAGATAATGGAAAGTGGATTTTCCTGTCCGTCAATGGTTTTCTGATTTATGGCCGTCACGACATCAGGCCATCCCATCGAAACGGGGTCTGCTCCGAGTATCTTCCAGAGCTCGCGGTGAAGCGTCGATTCCATGACCCGGATCTTCAATCCGGCCACATCTTCCACCTTGTGCACCGGACGCCGGTCGTTCGTCAAATCGCGAAAACCGTTTTCCGAATAGGCCAGCCCCTTGAAACCCGCCTTTTCAAGCCGCAGCAGCAGTTCCTGGCCCGGCGCCCCGTCCAGCACTTGGTCTGCCTGATCGTAGCTCCCAAAAAGAAATGGGTAATCCAGCACGCGTACATCGGGCAGAAAATCGTCAAAGACAGCGGAGGTGATGACACCCATCTGAATATCATTTGCCTGAATCTTCTTGAGAATATCCGTCTCCGTACCCAGCGACGACCCCTGATACATTTTCACCTTGTAGCCTGAACGCCTTTCCAGGAGCTTTCTGAACTTATCGGCGCAGATATTCTGCGCCGATCCTGGCTTTGTGACCACTGCCAGTTTGATGACCTGCCCGGCCCATGAATGGCCCGCGCATAAAAAAACCAGCAAAATGGTCAGAACCATCAGCGAATTGAGTCTTTTCATGATCCAAATCCTTCCAATTGTCATTATGTTTTTCTGACGATAATCCGCATATCATCATACGGCAGTGATCTCCCCGCCGCGGATTTGTAAGAGACGCTTTTCTGTTTACAATAAGCCTTTCAACCTACGCCGGCACATCCATTCCTTCGACAAAGGCCTTCACGTTTTTGCCGAGTACGCCGTGGTTATACCCGCCCTCCAGAATGGCGAAACAGCCCCCATTGTTTTTAACACTGGCCTCCCTGACCATGCGTCCCATGTCTTGATAATCCTGTGTGGAAAGGAGCCCTCCCCAGTCGTTGATGTGATTGTCAAACCCGGCGGAGACGCCGATGATATCGGCGGATTTGGAAAAAAGCCATTTCTCGACGCTGTTGACATAGTCCCTACGGCTGGACGCAGCGGGATTGTAGAGATCGACATAGCCCCGGCCGCCCAGGATATTGACGTTGCCGTCGCCATAATGAAGATCAAAATCGAGCACGAGCGCGGTCTTGATTTTGTTGTCACGTCTGAGTTTTTCCAAGGCAATGGCCATGTTGTTGAAATAGCAGAATCCCCAGCAGCTGCTCGCAGAGGCATGGTGTCCCGGAGGCCGGATCAGGGCGAAGCAGGGTTCGCTCAAGCCGATTTCGGCGGACTGGATGGCGCCGCCCGCCGCCAGCGCGGCAATGTCATAGACCCCGTCCCTTCTGACCATTTCCATATGTGAACGGGTGTGAACCGTAGCAATGTCTTTCTCCGTTGCGGCAACGGCATCGATAAAGGTCACCCGGCCCTGGATTTCCTTAAGCACGGCGTCGATCCGGCCTTCCGCCGCCGCGGGGTCCATGGTGTAACTCGGCAAGAAATCCTTATGATAGATCACTTTCACGGCGACACCTCCTGAAAAGAAATTATGCGGATCCCTCTTATTTCCTCTCAACGGGGAAGGGATTAAGACATATCAGGGGTTCAATGTTCTTGCTTTGTTATGAATCCGACAGCCTGCAAAAGCTTTATCGTATTTTGCGAAACCGGCAGATGATCGAGATCCGCCCCCGTGAGCCAGCGGGCATCGAGGGCGTCGTCGGCGCTTTTCACATCGCCGAAGACATAATCAGCCGCAACATCAACAATCACGAAATGGAACCGGATGCGGCCATCTTCGGCCCGTTCGAAAAAATCAAAGGCGTAAATGGGTTCCCGCGCCCGGATCGTTACGCCTGTCTCTTCGAGAATTTCCCGCTCCGCCGCCTGCTGCAAGGTTTCGCCCAGTTCGAGGACGCCGCCCGGAATGGCCCATAGCCCTTCGCTCGGCGCGACGCCCCTCTTGACCAGAAGAACTTTCCCATCCCGGATGATCACCGCACCGACGCCGACGACAGGACGGTCGGGATACTCACGTCTCGACATATCGCGCATCCCCTGTGATTATGAACTCAAATTTCGCCGTTACCCAGGGCTCGGAACCGCCGTTGTAAATCCGCTCGATAAACGTAGCATGCCGCTTCCGGTCAACCAGCAGCAGGATCGAGGAACGGGTGCCGTAAACGGAACTCGAGATGAATATCGAAGAGAGGATCCTTTCCCATTCAAGGCCGACGCCCGTATCGGGCAATAGCCCATCTTCAGGCCGTGTCTGGTCCTTCAGGATCGATAACAGGTCTTCCGGAAGCGGGTCGTCGGTCTGCGACAGCAGCGATCCGAATCTCTGCTTCCCCCTTTCGACCTTGGGCCAGGGTGTGTTGAGCAAAGCATTGCTCAGGCCGTACAGACCGGGCGTTAATTCAATCGTCCCGTTCCGGTTGGAAAAATAATACAGGCGAAACGGGTCGCCCAGTATCACGTTGAAACCATTATATCGGTCGGCTTGCTTTCCCAGTTTTTTCAAATAGCCATCGGTATCTTCCTGAGAGCAGAGATAATCCTTGACGAGCCAGCCGCGGGAGGGCGCCTGCAATTTCACGGAAGCCGGGTCACGATAATTGGTCAGGGCGGCCATCCTGCCCCCTCGTGTGATTCCCAGCCATGTGCCGCCCTCCTTGAGATCGCGGCCAGCCAACAGATCGAACCTGTCCTCCCAGAATGACGCCGGCGCCGACGGCCGATCATAAAACTCGTCGCGATTCGCTGCAAACACAAGCGGGTAAACGGGGTGCTGTTTATAGGATAACAGGATCAGGCACATCGTTGTCTTTCATTACAAGCTTCACTTCAAGTCCCGGTCATGAGGTTGCGGATCGCGTTCTGACCATTTCCAGAATCCCGGACATTGTTTCTCCCGCCGAATGATTAATGACGACATCGGCGGCGCTGTCATAAGATGTAGCGTCCCGGTTAATGATTACGAGTTTCGCCCCGGCGTTCTTTGCATACATCGGCATATAGGCGGCTGGATAGACCACGAGCGACGAACCAACAACCATGAACAGATCGCAGTTGCAGGCATGATGAGTAGCCTGGGAGAGGGTTTCCGGGGGCAGTGACTCTCCGAAAAAGATAACGTCGGGTTTGAGAATGCCCCGGCAACGTTCGCAGACCGGAATTTCATCCTCCATCCGGGGCTTCGCCAGAACATCTTCGAGACGATAGGTTTCACGGCAGTCGAGACAGCGAAGCCAGTTCATGTTTCCATGCAGCTCAAAGACATTTCTCGGATCGTTGCCCGCCTTCTGGTGCAGGTTATCGATGTTCTGCGTGATCACACAGGTCAGCTTACCGAGCCTTTCCATTTCGGCAATGGCCAGATGCGCCCGGTTCGGCTCGGCCTGCGCGAATAGCCCACCTTCCAGGAGGATGCGCCACTGCTTCCTTCTTGTTTCCGCACTGTACAGAAACCGCTCGATCGTAAAATCTTCGGGGTCGAATTTCGTCCAGATCCCGCCCGGACTGCGGAAATCGGGAATGCCGGATTCCGTGCTGACTCCGGCGCCCGTGAATACAACCACCCTGTGGGCCTCGTCAATCATCGCCGCCACAGCCTTCACTTTCTGGTCCAGAAAAACATCCTTCATGTCTTCTCCTGCAGGCAAAAAAATTGTTTGCGGATGTGAACGTCTTGCACCATATCAGACGTCTTTCAATGCCAAGATCGAAAGATGCGTTATAATACATGATTTCGGCAAAAAAACAAAGTGAAAAGGTGCTCCCTGATTCCCGGGACGGGGAAGATGTGTGGAACACAATCGGCGTCTCCGAGTATATCATCAACGTTAATCGGCAGGTCGTCGTGGACGGCATCTCGTACAGTCTGAGTCAGGACAACCAGAACAAGGACGACTGATTCAATGATTCTTTGTCTCTCCGTGAAGACTCTCATTTTATGACTGCGTTTTATGGTAAAATCTCCTTGACATACAAGAACCCTTTTCTTATTCTCACCGCGCACATAGGCAATTTTTATATGTATCAGTGTCCATGAGGAGCCTCTCTGATGGCAAGAAAAATTTCATACGAAGAGATGGAACGACGCATCAAGACATTGGAGGAAGAAGCCGCCGGTAACGCTTGCCTGAAGGAGCAACTGCAGGTTGCCAACCGGGAACTCGAAAAAAAAGACCTTCAGATAGAGGAACATTTTATCAAGGCAAATGCCCTGGTGATGGAAAAGGAACTTGCCCGCATAGAACTCAACCAGATATTTAATACCTCCACGGACGGGATGTGGATTGTGGACGACCAATTCAACGTGATCAAGATCAACAATGCTCTTGGCCAGCTTCTCGGCAAGAATGCAAGCGATACCAACGGCAAAAAGTGCTATGATTTGTTCGGGGGGTCCCTGTGTCGTAGCAACGGTTGTCCGATGACACTGACCTTGAAAGGCAAAAAAGAAGCAGAATACGACATAGAGAGGGAATCAGGAAACGTCACGAATTTTTTCATCCTGACTGCCACTCTTTTCCGGGGCCTCGATGGAGAAATAATTGGTCTGATAGAAGGCTTTAAAGATATCACTGAACGAAAGAAGATAGAGGAGGCGTTGCAAAAGGCAAATCACGAATTGCAGCGTCTTACTGTCATTGATGGTCTGACTCAAATAGCCAACCGCCGGCGGTTCGACGAGTATTTACAGCAGGAATGGTCGCGGATGGCAAGGGAAAAAAGACCGCTGTCTCTCATCATGTGCGATGTTGATTGCTTCAAACTATACAATGACAATTACGGACATCTGTTGGGTGATGATTGCCTGCGCTCAGTGTCACGGGCAATCAACGATTGTTCTAGGCGGCCCGGCGATTTGGCCGCGCGTTTCGGCGGGGAGGAGTTTGCCGTTCTTCTATCGAATACGGATAACGAAGGCGCCGTTCATATCGCGGAATCTATCCGCATAAAGGTGCAGGATCTCATGATAGTCCATGCTTTCTCCCCGGTCCATAAATACGTTACCCTGAGTTTGGGCGTCTTCACTGTTTTTCCTGAACATGATTCCAATCCTCAAGTACTCGTGGAGGCATCGGACAGGGCACTTTATAACGCCAAGCGAGCAGGCCGCAATCAAGTGTTTTCGAAAATCCTTTGACGCATTTGATCCCTGTCTGCGCATCCAAAGCTCCACATAGGGTCATTGCACTCGTCGTCCCGAAACAATGAAAGGTCATCTTTCTGCGTAAGATTTTCAATTTGCTCTTACCGCTGAGTGGGGCAACCTGAACAGGAACAGTCGATCGTTATCGAAATTCTCAATCCTCCTATCCGATCAATCGGCAGGCCAGAGGCGGGAGGCGTGATGTTCCATCAGTATGATCAAGCCCTCCGCATCTTTGTTCCGGATCAGGGTCTTCAGGTCGGAAAGCGTCTGTTCATAGAGGGCCACAATCCGCTTCATGTCCGGATTCATGGCAATGATTTCGGCGTAGAGGCGGGGGGTGGGACGAAAGACTTTTTTGGCGATTTTCAGTTTTTGCTGAAAGACGGAGGTGCTTAATGGCGCAAGGTCTGAAAGGCCTGCGTCAGCGCCGCTTAAAACAAGGCCCAAGGCCAGTGAATTGAGATGATTGAGTCCCTGGATCAGAGCCATTTGTCGATCGTGCTTTTCCGGCGTTGTTTCCACGATCCCGGCGCCGGCCGTTTTCAGGACGGAACACAGCCAAGGTAGCCAGCGCTTTGTCCGGACCGGACACAAGACGATATGCCGTCCACGGACAGATCGAACCTGCGGCCCGAAGAGCGGATGGCAGCCGATCACCTCGGACGGGCTGTATTTGAGCATGGCCTCGACGGGCACGGCCTTTAGGGAAGTCAGATCCATCAGCAGGCTTTCTTGATGGAGCAGCGGACCGATTGCTTTGATGATTTCTACGGTTACCCCGATCGGAACGCTCACGACAACGATATCGCAGGAGGCGGCCAGCGCCGCGGGCGTCAGCTTTGTCTTTTCATCGCAGACCGCCACGGCGAAGCCCTGTTTGCCGAGAAAACGCGCAAACCACCGCCCCATGCCGCGTGTCCCGCCGATAACGCCGATCTGTATCTGCTTCATATCCGAACCGCTTTCTGCCGCAGCCAGTGGTCAGCCAAGACGATATGGACCATCGCCTCGCAGACCGGCACGATCCTCGGAATGACCGATGCATCGTGGCGTCCTTTCACGTTAAGCGTAACCGGCCTGCCGTGGATATCTATCGTCTGCTGAGCCCTGGCAATTGAGGCAATGGGCTTGCAGGCGACGCGCATGATGATGTCCTGCCCCGTGCTGATCCCGGCCAGAATCCCGCCGGCATGATTGGACATAAAGCCATCCGGCGTGATGGAATCGTTATTTTCTGATCCCCGCATTTGCGCGACCTCGAAACCGGCTCCGATCTCGACGCCCTTGACCGTGCCGATGCTCATGAGGGCCTTGGCCAAATCAGCGTCCAGCCTGTCAAAGACCGGCTCTCCAAGGCCGGGGGGACAGCCCCTGACGACGATTTCCACAATGCCTCCCAGGGAATCGCCGCTTTGCGCGGCTTCCCGGAGTTTTTCCAGCATGGCTTCTGCCGCCGTGTGATCGGGACAGTCCAGTTCATTGCTGCGTATTTCTTCGCTGCCGATCCTGTCCGGCACGCACAAGGAAGAGTCCGCGGCAATTCCGCCCAGCGCCTTTGTAAAGGCCGCGACGCTCATTCCCACCCGGGCGATGATTTTCCCGGCGATGGCCCCGGCGGCAACGCGCGCCGCCGTTTCCCGGCCCGAAGCCCGTCCGCCTCCCCGGTGATCCCGGACGCCATACTTATGAAAGTACGTGAAATCGCCGTGCCCCGGTCGGAAAACGTCTTTCAGGACATTATAATCATCTTCCCGTGCGTCTTTATTACAAATCAAAAGCGATATCGGCGTCCCCGTTGTCCGGCCCGCAAAGACACCGGAGAGAATCTCCACAATGTCCGCCTCCTGCCGGGATGATGATGTATCCGTCCGTCCCGGCCTGCGCCGGTTCAGGGCATCTTGAATATCCTGTTCCGCAAGGTCGATGCCGGACGGACAGCCGTCCACGACGGCCCCTGTGGCTGAACCGTGGGACTCCCCCCATGTTGTGACCCTAAAGAGAACACCGATCGTATTTCCTGACATGACTATTCCCCTTATAACGCAAGTTCGGAGCAGAGCTCGTCGACGATTTGTTCAACGGTTTTTCCAGGCGTATCCACCGATAAGTCGGCGGCCGCCCGATAAAAGGGGGTGCGCTTCGCAATGATGGCGCCCGTCTCATCGGTGGGGTCCCCACCGGTCAGCGACGGTCGCCGCTGTTCGTTGTTTGTATCCGCCTGCATGCGCGCGACGACGGTTTGCGCGTCAGCGACCAGCCAGATCAAACGCCCGTTCTGTTTCATCAGCATTACATTTTCCGGATCCAGAACCGCGCCACCGCCCGTGGCAATCACGGCCCCGTCGATTCCGGACATCTCCCGGATAACGGCCTGCTCGCGCTTTCGGAAAAATTCCCAGCCCCATGCTGCAACCATTTCCCGAATGGACCGACCGCCGCGCTTTTCGACGAGTTCGTCCGTATCGTAAAAAGCAAGGCCCAACCTGTCTGCAAGCCGTCTTCCCACAACGGACTTTCCCGTACCGCGGTAGCCGATCAACACAATATTCATGTCAGTCTTCCGAGGGCATCCCAGAAGCTCGGAAACGATTTACCGACGCACTGTTCGTTTGTAATCTTCATGCCCGGCACCGCCAGCCCCGCCACGGCAAAACTCATGGCAATCCGGTGGTCATTGTAGGTCTCGATTTGAGCGCCACGGGGAAAGCCGCCGTCAATGACAAGGCCGTCTGGCGTTTCCCGGGCCCCGACACCGATCCGGTTCAATTCCGTCACGAGCGAGGCGATGCGGTCGCTTTCCTTGATCCGCAGATGGGCACAGTTTCCGATCACCGTCCTTCCCGGCCGGAAAGCCGACAGCACGGCCATGGTCGGCGCCATGTCGGGCATGTCGCCCATGTCGAAATGGTACTCACCTTCCGGCAGTTCATGACCGGTCACCTTAATCCATGATTGGCCACGACGCACACGGCAGCCCAGTTCTTCCAGAAAATCCAGCAGCCCCATATCTCCCTGGCGGCTCTGTGGATTCAGATTCATCACCGTCACGGTCCCCCGGCACAGGGCCGCCGCCATGAAAAAATAGGAAGCGCTCGAGGCGTCGCCGTCCACTGCATATTCACGACTCTGATAACACTGGTTTCCCGGAACATGGTAATGATATTCACCCTCAGACGCAACGACGACGCCGAAAGCCCGCATGACGTCGATGGTCATGCCGACGTAGGGTTGCGAAATGGTGCGTCCTTCGAGCCGGACGGCCACATCCCCGCCTGCGTACGGCGCACTGAGCAGCAGCGCAGACATATACTGACTGCTTTCGGCATCCCGGAAGGCGGCCTGTCCTCCCCTGAGCCCGGATGCGTCGATCCGGACGGGGGGATAACCCCTGTCGTCCTTCGTATTCAGGACAACGCCAAGTGACTCAAGGGCCGCCAGGAGCGGTTGCAGAGGTCTTTCACGCAGTCGGGGCTCACCTGTCACGGTATAGTTACCCGTTCCCAGAGACACCAGGGCCGTCAGAAACCGCAAGGCCGTGCCGTTATTTCCCACGAAGATCTCTTTTTTTGGAGCGGCGATGCACCCACCCGTTCCGGAGACAATCACATCATTACCCTTGACAAGGATGCCCGCCCCGAGATCTCTGAGCGCTGTCATGAGATACGCCGTATCTTCGGAAAGAAGGGCATTGCGCAGACGGGATGTCCCCGTGGCCAGTGCGGCAGTTACCAGCGCCCGCTGCGTGTAGCTCTTCGAACCGGGCACGCTGACAACGGCCTTTAACGGACCGACGGGATGGACTTCAATCATACTTGCTCCTTTACGCCGGACGAGAAATCCCGGATGCAGTCGTCAGATGCTCCAAAACCACCTTTCGCATCAGAGCCCGGGGCGGTTCCTGGCCCGTCCAGAGCCTGATCTGCTGCGCGCCCTGGTAAATGAACATATTCAATCCCGACAGCGTCCGGCATCCGGCCGTCTCGGCATCCTTCAACAATTTTGTTTTCAACGGGTTGTAAATCACATCCACAACCCCGGAAAAACGCTTTAATGCGCGACCATCCACCGGGGTGTCATCCCCATGGGGAAACATACCCGCCGGCGTCGTATTGATCAGGATGTCCGCCTTGATCTCTCCAATGTTTTCAAGAGATTCATAAGGGCAATCCCACTCCCTGGCCAGTTCCCGTGCTTTGCGCTCGGTCCGGTTGACGATCACGGGATGGCCTTTTTCCTTGATAACGCCGTAGAGGGCGGCCCGCGCCGTCCCACCGGCTCCAAGAATGACCACTGTTTTACCCTCAATGTCAAGCTGTTCCTTCAGCGACTGTACCAGCCCGCACCAGTCCGTATTACAGCCTGTCAGCCGGCCGTTGTCATTGATAATGGTATTGACCGCCCCGATCTTGAGCGCCTCTGCGTCCAGGTTATCGAGATACGCCATAATCTCGCTTTTGAAGGGGATCGTAACGCTCGCGCCCCGGATATCCATGCCGCGCAGACCCTGCACGGCACCGGGCAGATGACGGATGCACAGCGGCACATAACAGCCGGAGACGCCCATCGCCTTCAGGGCTGCATTGTGCATGAGCGGCGACAGGCTCTGGGCCACCGGATTGCCGAACAGCGCAAAAATCATCAAGGGTCTCTCCTTAAAATTTTCATGACTGTATTCATTTCCGTGATGGTCAACTGACCCGGAGCGGACTGAAAGCCCTTGCGCAGCGACACATAACTCAGGAAGGATCCCATCAGGGGCGCGGCAATGCGGCTGATCCTCCCTTGAGGCCCCATGCAAAAGTTGATCAGATCGACGTCTTCGCGTTCAGCGTCGTTCATGAGGCTTAGCACACGCAAATTGTCCCGGGGACTTTCGGCCCACGTAACGATCTTGACAATATCGGCGCCTGCTTTTACACAGGCATGGAACAGGGCTTTCAACGTCTTGAGCGACGGCGTCCGCTGAAAATCGTGATGAGACACGATGAGCGCGGTCCGGTGCTGCAGGCAGCCGATGGCTTCGATAAGCTCCTCCCGCAGGGCGCGACCGGTTTGAACCTCTACATCCACGTAATCGGTACCCAGACCGACGGCGTCCTTCAGGCAGTCGATCCGGCGTCTTTCCTGCAACGGGTTGCTTTTGGCCGCGCGCCGATGCGTAACCAGGACACGCACCGCCTCATTACAGACCCTTGCCTGGTCGATCAACGCGACCAGGCGGCCGTTTTGGATCAGATCCATGCGCAGTTCAATGACATCCGCCGCCGCGCTGTTTTCGATGGCCCGCAACGCCCCGGCGTGCGTCCTTGCTGTAATGGGAATGCAGATCATAAGACGCTCCTTCCACAGGGATAAGTCCCTAAAAATTTAATGATGGAAGCGCAGGCTTTCAGTTCATGAAGGCAGTTTCTGATATTCTCGTCCTCTGCATGTCCTTCCGCATCGGCAAAAAAAAGATATTCCCATGCGGGGGAAAGCTCCCGCCCGCTGCCCCTGGCCGGATAGGATGCGATCTTCAGCAAATTGATCCCGCGTTCGGCGAAGGGCCGCAATGCCCGATACAGGGCGCCCGGAACGTCCGGCGTTCCGAATAAAATGGAGGTTTTGTCGCTTGCCGTTGGCCGGCCCGTTCCCGTCCCCATAATGAGAAAGCGCGTGGTGTTGGAGGCATGATCCTCGATGTTTTCCTCAAGAACATTCAGGTTATAGACCTGCGCTGCCATGCGACTCCCCACAGCAGCACCCCCCGGGGTTCCCGGCATCAAGGCAGCCGCAGCGGCAGTGCTCTCCATTTCGATGAGTTCCGCCTGCGGCAGGTGCGCCCGTAACCAGTTCTGGCACTGGGCCAGCGCCTGGGGATGGGAATAGACCTTGCGAATCCGGGCGGCGTCCTGTCCCGCGGAAAGCAGGCAATAGCCGATGCGCAACAGGATTTCACCGCGTATTTTCAGAGGCGTGGCAACCAGGCGGTCCAGGGTCAGATTGACGGCCCCCTCCAGTGAATTTTCCACCGGAACGACACCCCAGTCTGCCTTTCCGCGCTCCACGACTTCAAATACCTGATAGATCGTTTTCTGCAGTAAAATCTTCGTGCCCGCACCGAAATGGGACCGCGTCGCGAGGTGGCTGAAAGAGGCCTCCGGCCCCAGGCAGGCCGTCGCAACCGGCGACTGCAGAGCACGCGATGCGGATAGAATCTCTCTGTAAATCGCCATCAGGGCTTCCTCCGGCAGTGCACCCTGATTGACGGCGGCCAGACTGTCATGGATCGCCGCCTCCTGCGCGGGATCGTAAATCGTAAGCCCCTCTTGGGCCTTGATCCGTCCGATTTCCCGGGAAAGGTCGGCCCGTGCGTTGAGCCACTTCACAATTTGCCTGTCTGTAACCGATACTTTCGCCCTGAGGTTGTCCAATGATCGCTCCGTCATGACCGCAACCCCTCGATGGTTTCCCGCACGAGGTCGTCCGGCGTACCGCCGTTGACAAATGGGAGGCCGATCTTTTTGAGCATCACGAAGTGGATCGTATTCCCATCCTTTTTCTTGTCCCGCTGCAATGCGGACATAATGTCCTGCGTTGTCAGATCTTCCGGAATGCGGCAGGCCAGGCCCAGCGACGCGATGAGCCTTTCGATCCGTTCCCGATCCTCCGCCGGCAGGCCATGGAGCCTCTGCGACATGCGGGCAGCGGCGATCATGCCCACTGCAACGGCGTTTCCGTGAGCGAGCCTGTATTCCGACGCCGTCTCCAGAGCATGTCCCAGTGTGTGCCCGAAATTCAGGATGCGGCGCAGCCCTTGTTCCCGTTCGTCCATTTCCACAATACCCTTCTTGATCGTGCAGGCGGTCTGGATGATTTTTTCCAGCAACGGTCTGTTCCGGGAGCAAATGACGTCCGCGCCTGATTCCAGTTGCACGAACAAGGTCTCACTGTCGATGATCCCGTATTTGGCAACCTCGGCCAGACCATTCAGATATTCCGCCTCCGGCAGTGTTTCCAGACACTTGATATCGATGAAAACGCCCGCCGGCTGGCAGAACGTCCCGATCAGATTCTTGCCCTGCGGAAGATCAATCGCCGTCTTGCCGCCGATGCTGCTGTCCACCTGGGCCAGCAGCGTGGTGGGAATCTGGAGGCACGGAACGCCTCGCATATAGACGGAGCCGATAAAACCCGTCAGGTCGCCCGTAACGCCGCCTCCCAACGCGATCAGGGCGGAGGCGCGGTCCACGCCAAGATCGAGCAGCTTACCGGTGATATCCAGCACGGACTGCACATTTTTTGACCGTTCCCCTGCCGGGAAAACGATTAGATCGGACCGCACGCCCACCTTCGTCAAATGGGCCAGCAGCATTTCGCCGTAAATCGTCCCGACACAATCGTCCGTCACAATCACGTAACGAGCGGCGATGCGGCTGCCCGCGATCATCACGGCGATGCGGTCGAAAATATCATAACCGATGCAGATTTCATAGGATTGCGACTGTTTGCGGTCCAGATGAACCTTCAATTTTTTCATGACAACCTCAGTATTCCTTATTAATAACAACGATAGTTCTAAATTCTACATCAATCTCATTGCATCGATGATGACAGCGTCTTCATGGCCGTTTCCAGACTCCGGATTTCGTCCATCAACTGGTAGTATTTTTCGGGCTTGAGCGACTGCAGGCCGTCGGAGACCGCCTTTTCCGGTTCCGGATGCACTTCCACGATCAGACCGTCCGCCCCCACTGCCATGGCCGCCCGGCTCAGGGGAATCACATATTTCCAGGTCCCGGCAGCGTGGCTGGGGTCGACGATCACGGGCAGATGCGTCAGCTCCTTCAGGACGGGGACCGCGCTGATGTCAAGGGTGTTGCGCGTTGCCGTTTCAAAAGTGCGGATGCCGCGTTCGCAGAGAATCACCTGCTCGTTGCCCTCTGAAAGAATATATTCGGCAGACATAAGCAGTTCTTCGATGGTCGTCATCATCCCGCGCTTGAGTAAAACGGGTTTGCGGGAATGGCCAACCTTTTTCAAAAGCGCGAAATTCTGGACGTTCCGCGCCCCGATTTGCAGCATATCTACATAGGATTCCACGAGGTCCACATCGCTGGGATTGACCACTTCCGTCACGACGGGCATTCCCGTCTTCTCGCGCACCCGTTCCAGAATTTTCAGACCTTCTTCTTCCATGCCTTGAAAGCTGTAGGGCGATGTACGCGGCTTGAACGCCCCGCCCCGAACGATATGCGCCCGGCCTTTCTTGACGACATAAGCCGCCTCCATCATCTGCTCCTCGCTCTCCACGGAACAGGGACCGGCTATCACCACAAAGTTAGAACCGCCGACTGCCACGTCTCCCACTGAAACAACCGTCCGCTCCATGCGGCTTTCCCGAGTGGCAAGTTTGTAAGGCTTCAGAATGGGCATCGTTTTTTCCACACCTGAGAGCGACTCGGCATATTTCAGACAACTCTTGCCCCGGTCGTCGCCGACAGCTCCGATGATTGTGCGCTCCACCCCTCGCGACGGATGGGGCTTGTACCCCACCGATTCAATCCATTGGATCACGCGGCTGATCTGGGTCTCCGTGGCGTTCTTTTTCATAACAATGATCATTTTCTTTTCCTCCTTATAATAAAAAAGCCATGTGGAGGGGTCTTGCCCCGCTCATGGCTTCGAGAAAAACAAAAAAGCCGTGGGGGGTCATTTTCGATCCACCCACGGCTTAAGTCACTAATTTAATTGATGTTAATGGCTTAAGGGCAATGGGCAGACCCATGGATAATAATAGCCCCAAAAGCCATTAAACGTTCCATTTGCGGTCCTTGTGTCCATTGCTTAAACCTCTCTTAACTTGGGGTGCATTAAATCAGAGCCCCAGCAGTTTGTCAAGAAAAATTTTATTGACAATTCTTGTCAAGACGTTTGATATTACCTTTAATAATACGAAGACGGGATTTCGATGATCGAAAGCATTCTGAACGTTTTTAACAATCTCCGCATCCAGGACATCTTTGATATCCTGATCATCTGGATTATGACATCAGTGGTACTGATCTGGTTCAAGGAGCGGGCTTCTCGCTTCGTCTTCATTGGAATCGGCCTGCTGGGAGTTATTTATCTGACGGCCCGCTTCTTCCAGCTTTACCTGACAACGGTCGTCCTTCAGGGCTTTTTCGCCATCTTGCTTTTTGTCCTGGTTGTCATTTTCCAGGAAGACCTGCGACGGTTTTTTGAACAACTGGCCATGTGGGGTCGCCTCCGGCAGAAATTCTTCGACAAGCAGCCCGTGCATCAGGCCGCCGAAACCATCGCCCAGGCCGTTTCCAATCTGGTCCGGAAACGCATCGGCGCCCTGATCGTCATTAAGGGAAAAGATCCCCTCGGCCGTCATCTCAACGGCGGCGCCTTATTGAACGGAGCCCTGAGCCAGCCCCTGCTGGAGAGCATTTTTGATCCTCATTCCGCCGGACACGACGGCGCCGTCGTGATCGAAGGCAACCGGGTGCTGCAGTTCGGTTGCCACCTGCCGCTGTCCAAAAGCGCCGGCCGCTTTGGCCCGCTGGGCCTCCGGCACACGGCAGCGTTGGGCCTGTCGGAACGCTGCGACGCTTTGTGTGTCGTGGTCTCCGAGGAGAGGGGAGCGATCAGCCTTGCTAAAGGAGAGCATATTCGCGAACTCATCAATGCCGCTGCTCTTCGGGTCGAACTCGAATCCTTCTACGCACAGCAGGCGCCAAAACGGGAAACCAGACCGATCGTCCACTGGCTCAGGGAAAATTCCCGGGAAAAGATCATCGCCCTGCTGCTGTCCTGTGTTCTCTGGGTCGCTTTCGGATACCAAAAGGAAACCGTGCAGCGGGATTTTACCGTTCCCGTGGAATATCTGAACGTCTCACCGGACTGGGTGATCGAAAAACCGAAAATCACCGACGTCAAGATCATGCTTATGGGCGCACCGCAGGCCTTTCAGCTCCTCAATCCGGAGACGCTGAAGGTATCTGTGGATTTGTCTCAGGTCCGGGAAGGACCGCACGAAATCGCTTTATCAAAGGACATGGTCAACAAACCTTCCAGCCTGACCGTTGTGGGGATTAATCCCACTCGGCTCGGAATGACCGCATCCCGGCTGGTCGAAACATTTCTTCCCGTACAGGTGGTCACTCATGGCCGCCCGCCGGACGGCCAGTCCTTGCAGAAGATCAACGTATTTCCCCCGGAGGTAAAGGTTTTAATCCCAGGCAAATTTAATCAAAACGGCGTCCAGATCAGAACGGAACCAATTGATTTGGGGAAATTGACTTCGTCCACAACACTGGAAGTCAGGCTGACTTTTCCCTCATATGTCCAGTTCGCCGGTGGAAAGCCACCCATCGTCAAGGTCACGATCAAGCTCAAAATAGAGAGTCACGCGGACCGCAGATCATAAAGGCTTTTTCTGCTAACCCCGGGCAAATGCATGATCGGGCTTGAAACCTTGTCGTGGCGGCCCAAAGCCCATGATCAAGTCAACGCATGAGAAGCCCAAAGGAAGAGGCACGGAGTAAAGGAATATGCCCAGACGGATAAAATCCAGATCAAAGAAGGCGGGTTTGCCGCCTGGCTCATTGGTTCATATCGGCGAAATATTGAGCGAGAAAACAAAGGTCACGCTGCTCGATTATAACGGGGATCACTATCTGGAAAAGAGCATTGATAACATTGAAGAGCTGCACGCTTTCAGGGACCGGCAGACGGTTTCCTGGGTGCATATCGAAGGTATCCACGATACCCGCATCCTGGAACAGTTAGGCGATGTATTCGGGCTTCACCCCCTCATTTTGGAGGATATCCTGAACACGGATCAGCGCCCCAAAATGCAGGACATGGGCGACTATATGTTCATCGTCCTAAAACGATTCTGCAATACCTGCGATGAACACAATGACATCACGTCGGAACAGGTTAGTGTCCTCCTTGGACCCAACTATGTGATATCCCTCCATGAACGAGCGGACGCCCTTCTCGATCCAATTCGGGAACGCATCAAAACATCCAAGGGGCGGATGCGCAAGGCCGGCGCTGATTATTTAGCGTACGCCATTATTGACATGATTCTGGACTCCTATTTCGGCATCCTTGAAACGCTGGGCGAAAGAATTGAGCTTGAAGAGGAGGCCCTGATGAATAATCCTGCCCAATCCACATTACAGGCGATCCAGCATCTTAAGCGGGATATGATCTTTCTGAGGAAATCAATCTGGCCGCTGCGGGAGACCATCAGCGCCCTCGAACGCACTGAATCACCGCTGATTCAGGACGCGACGGGCATCTACCTGAAAGACATTTACGACCATGCCATCCAGGTCATTGACACCGTAGAAACCTACCGGGAAATGCTCTCCGGCATGATTGATATTTACCTGTCCAGCCTCAGCAACCGGATGAACCAGGTCATGAAGGTGCTCACCGTCATCGCCACGATTTTTATGCCCATGACCTTCCTGGCGGGCGTCTACGGAATGAACTTCAAGCATTTCCCTGAGCTTGAATGGCACTGGGGTTATCTATTCTTCTGGATCATCAACATGACCATCGCCGTGGTCATGCTGATCCTCTTCAAACGAAGAAAATGGCTCTGAATTGTTGACGAACCGGCGATCATGATTATTTTGCTTGATAATTCATGTAATTTCCGATCAGGGAACAGCCGTTAAAGGCCAAATGAAAACACATTGACGAAGGAGGCTTGACATGAGTGTTTTTACAGCAAGTGACATTGTTGAATTTGCGATCAGAATTGAAGAAAACGGGGCCAATTTTTACCGGTTCGCCGTACAGATCGCCAGGGATGAAGGCACGAAGAATCTCTTTGAACAATTGGCAAATGCGGAACTCAACCACAAGAAGATCTTCGAAAAAATCTTTGCAGCCATGGACAAGACGGCCCCGCCGGAGGGTTATGCCGGGGAATACGCCGCTTATCTGCATAATTACGTCGATAATGCCATCATCTTCAAAAAAGAAGCGCTGGATCAGGAACTCGCGAAAGTCAATGATTCTGCTTCGGCGCTTGACTTCGCCCTTCAGCGCGAGATGGATTCCATTCTGTACTATCACGAAATCAAGAGACTTGTCCCCGCCCATGACCATGCCGCGATCGATCAAATCATGGAGGAAGAACGCAGGCACGTGGCCATGCTCTCGGCAATGAAACACAAGCAATAAGGCTACGGAGGGTCATCATGACGAACCCCAACAATGATCATATTTTCTACCGGAACCCGAGAGCGTTTTACCCGACGGTGCAACGCGGCGAGGGGGTTTATATCTACGACCGATCGGGCAAACGCTATCTGGACGGTTCCGGCGGCGCCGTGGTGGTAAGCATCGGTCATGATGTGCCGGAGATCCGCGACGCCATCCTCAGCCAGGCCGGGAAAATCGCCTTTACGCACGGCTCGCAGTTTACAAGCGAGGCCGCCATCGACTTGGCAGAGAAGATCGTCGCTCTGTCGTCTCCACCCCTGAGCCGGGTTTATTTTCTGTCCGGCGGATCGGAGGCCGTGGAAACCACGATCAAACTCGCCCGCCAATATCAGGTGGATCGCGGCAAACCGTCAAAGTACAAGGTCATCTCGCGCTGGACGAGCTATCACGGAAATACCCTTGGGGCGCTGGCACTGGGCGGCCATACAGGCCGACGGCGATATTACCAGCCGCTGATCCAGCACACCCCTCATATCGTTCCCTGCTATTGCTACCGCTGCCCCTTCGGCCTGAAGCTGGAGCGCTGTACGTGCGAATGCGCCGACGACCTGGAAAAGACGATCCTCTACGAGGGACCGGAAGCCGTATCCGCCTTCATTGTCGAACCGGTGGTGGGCGCCACGGCTGGGGCGCTGGTCCCGAAGGACGGCTATTTTCAGAAGATCCGGGAAATCTGCAATCGCTACGACGTGCTGCTGATCGCCGACGAGGTCATGACGGGCATCGGCCGGACCGGAAGGAATTTCGCTCTCGATCACTGGCAGGTTGTCCCGGACATGATCGCCTGTGCCAAAGGGCTGGCCTCGGGTTACGCGCCGATATTCTGTGTCATCACCAATGATTTGATCCATGACACCATCAAAAAAGGAAACGGCGCCTTCGTCCATGGCCACACCTACAGCCAGAACCCCCTGTCATGCGCCACGGCGCTGGCGGTCCTTGAATATATCGAGGCGCATGGCTTGATTGCGCGTTCCGCCCGGATGGGTGATTATCTGCTGAAAAAGCTGCAGACCCTGGATCGTCATGCGATCGTCGGCGATGTCCGCGGCCTTGGGCTTTTCGCCGGCGTGGAGTTCGTCAAGAACAGAAAATCGAAAGAACCCTTCGACGCCAAGCTCAAGGTGAACGCCCTTATCGGCGCCCGGGCCTTCGAAAAGGGCCTTGTCACCTATCCGGGCGGCGGCGGGGCCGACGGCATTCGCGGCGATCACAGCCTGCTGGCGCCGCCTTTCACGATCACGGAGGCCCAGATCGACGAGATGGTAACGATTTTAGACAAAACCATCGCTGAAATCTCTGAGGAATTATCGTAGGGAGATCAGGATTGAGGAACGTTTAATGGCAAGAGTCATCATCACCGCCGCGATTACCGGCAGCCGCATCATGCGGGATGTCGCGCCCTATATCCCGATCACACCCGAGGAAATCATTCAATCCGCCATCGAAGCCTGGCGGGCCGGAGCGGCCATCGTCCATATCCACGTGCGTGACCCCCAAACGGGCCTGGGCTGCCAGGACCTGGACAGATTCCGCCAGGTCGTGGAGGCTCTGCGTTCGGAAACGGATCTGGTACTGAGCCTGACCACCAGCGGCATCCCCGGCCGCAACCTGCCCGTAGCCGAGCGCCTCTGCCCGGTGGCGCTCAAGCCCGAACTGGCCTCTTTCGACGCGGGCTCAATCAATCTGGGCGGCGGCGTCTTCATCAACGATCCGGCCTTCCTGGATCAGGCCGCCCGGATCATGAAAGAAGCGGGCGTTAAACCCGAGATCGAAATCTTCGACCTGGGCATGTTGATCACGGCCCTGCGCATGCGCGACGAAGGCAAGCTCAATGACCCCCTGCATTTTCAGTTTGTTCTGGGAACCCCCTGGGGCGCCCCGGCCACCCCTAAATCCTTTCTCCATCTTTATGAGCACCTTCCGCCTGATGCCACGTGGTCCAATATCGGCATCGGCCGGGGGCACCTGCCGATGGCCATGATGGCCTTGATGATGGGGGGGCACATCCGCGTGGGGATGGAAGACAACATCTATCTGGACAGGGGCGTCATAGCGAAAACCAACGCCGAGCTTGTGGAGCGGGTCGTGCGCATCATCGAGGCTTACGGCCGCCCCATCGCCTCCCCGGCCGAAGCGCGAAAAATTCTCGGCTTAAAGTCGATGAGTTGTTGATTATCTCTCGATGAGCTTCATCCGATTGATGAGTACCCTTGGAAATGCTTTGCTTCCTGCTATGGCGATTTTTTTTATCTCGCCCTTATTATGATCGGCAACAATCAAAAAACACAAAACTATTTAGTTAAATGTGGCACGAATTATAAAGAATCGCTCAGACATCCGCAAGGCATTCAAAAGGAGGTCCATGTATGAAAAGCATCATCCGCATGTACATAATTGTGATATTGCTATTCCTCCTGTGGGGCAGTGCTGCATTTGGCCAAGGCACCCTCCAATATGCAGATATAGGTGATTATTCTCTGGAGAACGGCCAGATCATCCGGGACTGCCGTATAGCCTATCGTACATTGGGAGTCTTGAATGTTTCCAAGTCAAATGCGGTGCTATTCCCAACATGGTTCGCAGGAACAACGCAAGAACTGATCGATCTGGGCCTTATTGGACCCGGGAAACTTGCAGATAGCTCCAAATACTTCATTGTTGCCGTTGACGCCTTTGGCAACGGCGTATCCTCGTCGCCTTCAAACAGCAAGCATCAACCCGGGCAGACATTTCCTCAGTTTTCAATTAAAGACATGGTGAATGCTCAGCATCTGCTTCTCACCCGTCATTTGCACCTAGCCCGTCTTCACGGGATAATCGGCATCTCTATGGGAGGAATGATGACCTATCAATGGATGGTTTCCTATCCGGACTTTATGAATAAAGCCGTTGCCATTGTCGGATCGCCGCGCCTCACCTCCTATGATCTTCTTCTATGGGAAGCCGAACTCAGCGCAATTGATATTGCACAAGACAATCCAGAAAGAAAAAACACGGCCATAAAAACATTAGCGGCCATACATAATCTCCACCTACGAACGCCCCATTACATTTCAATAAATACAGCCCCAAAAACCGTCCCGCTATTTTTATCCGCAGCGGAAAAGGACATCATGAAATACAACGCCTCCAATTGGGCATGGCAACTAAAAGCCATGATGAATCATGATATTTATAGACCATTCGGGAATTCTGTGGAGCATAGCGCAGAGGCTGTACGTGCCAAAACTTTCATCATCTGGGCGCAGCAGGATCTTATGGTCAATCCCGAACCAGCCCAAACGTATGCAAAGCACTTGCAAGCCGACACCTTTGTATTAACCGGCGACTGCGGACATTTGGCTTTTCTGTGCGAAGGGGAGATTCTCCGCGAAACGGTCAAGCGTTTCCTTGACTAGCGGGGCGGCGCTTTCCGGCGATTTGGTCCACTTCGAGCGGAAACTGTAACAACCACAGGCATTAATATAAAATTTCAGATAACGGCGGATCAAAGACATTCACCACGATTCCCTATTGTAACGTTGTATTCTACTTATTTAATGATGATGACGGCATTTGTTGCTTCCTGAAGTCCATAGACCCAACTTGTGCCTAAAAGTTCAAGGATATAGATGGTAATCTGCGTGTATCGGTAATTATTCCATTTGACATAAAACCCCATTTAGAGTTTACTGTTTTCAATAGGTATTTATGCGGTTTTGACTGAGAACAATCAACCAATCATAGCCCGTCGCTTGTTACATTATCCGATCTTGTATATCATATCATCAAAAAGGGATACAACCCTATGAAAGATCAATCCAAGACAAAGCAGGTACTGATCCAGGAACTGGTTTCTCTGAGAAAGAGAATCACAGAGCTGGAACAATCTGAATCAGAGGGCAAGCCGGTTGAGGAGGAAACGCTTCATTTAAGTGAAGGTAATTACGGAACAGTATTTGAAGACATCCGTGACGTTATCTTCTCAGCAGACGCAAAGGGGAAAATCGCCTTCATCAGCCCTGCCATTGAGCAGCTTATGGGGTATCAACCGGGAGAGCTCGAGGGGAAGAACTTTTACCAGTTCATTCACACGGACGACCTGTCAAAGATCCAGCGAAGGTTCGACGAGCTTTCCAGAAATATCTTAAGGTCGGAAGAATATAGAGTCATCACAAGTGCAGGGACAGCCCACTGGGTCACGTCTTACAGCAGACCTATCTTTCGGGATGGGATATTCCAGGGAGTCCGAGGCGTTATCACGGATATCCATGACCGTAAACTTGCAGAGCAGGCGCTTCGGGCAAGCGAAGAACAATATCGCATTCACTTTGAAAACGTCTCTGATGTTATTTTCTCATTCGATCGGGAGTTCAGGATTCTCAGCATATCACCCTCCTTGGAACGAGTTTTGGGATACAAGCCCGAAGAGTTTATCGGCAAGTCTTTTGCTGATCTGAATGTTGTATCACCCGAATACCTTGAGAAAATCTTCTCCGACACCATGCGAGTATTTGCCGGCGAGCGTTTAGATTTAATAACTTATGAGTTCATTGCCAGGGATGGAACGAGAAAGTATGGGGAAGTCAGCAGCGCTCCTTTAATCCGCGACGGTCAGGTTGTGGCCGTGGTTTCCGTCGCAAGAGACATCACCGTCCGCAAAAAGGTGGACGAGATGCTTCATATCACACAATTTTCTATCGATTGTGCAGCAGAAGCTATTGTCTGGATAGGGAGAGATGGGCGGTATCTGTATGCAAACGATGCATATTGCCATCTCCTCAATTATTCAAGGGAGGAAATTCTCTCTTTGGGAATATTCGACATGGATCCCGATATTTCAGCAGAAAATTGGCCTGAGTACTGGAGTAAAGACAAACAAGAAATAGTTTCTTTTTCCGAATCTTCACGTCGTACAAAGGATGACATCCTCATACCGGTCGAAGTCAATGCTAATTACCTGGCATACGGTGACAAGGAGTTTATTGTCAGCTTTGTCCGAGATATCAGAGAACGAAAACGACATGAAGAACAACTCAAAAGGCAAATCGACCGCTTAGCGGCCCTGCGAGCCATAGACATGGCCATTACCGGAAGCCTCGATATTCGCGTCACCTTTAACATTTTTTTGGAACATGTCGTTGCTTGTTTAGGTGTAGATGCGGCAGACGTCCTCGTTCTTGATTCACACCTCTATAATAAACTGACGTTTGTTGCCGGGCGCGGCTTTAGGACAGATGCCCTTCGATACACAAATCTATCATTAGGCGCCGGATATGCTGGCAGGGTCGCCCAGGAAAGGAAGACGATCTTCATTCCCGATCTCGAAAAAGAGGCACAGGATTTATTAAAGAAGTCGCCCGTTCTCCGCAGTGAAAACTTTGTCACCTACTGCGGCGCCCCTCTTATTGCGAAGGGGCAACTGAAAGGCGTCCTGGAAATCTTCAACCGCACGCCCATCGAACCCAGCCAGGAATGGCTGGATTTTTTAGAAGCCCTGGCCACGCAGGCGGCCATTGCTATAGATAACGCCAAGCTCTTTGATGACCTCCAGAAATCCAACCTTGACCTGATTCAGGCCTATGACAACACGCTGGAAGGATGGTCGAGAGCTCTGGACCTGCGCGATAAGGAGACCGAGGGCCATAGTCAACGTGTCATGGAGATGACTTTGCGATTGGCCGGCCAAATGGGCATGAGAGACAGCGAACTGGTGCATGTGCGAAGAGGCGCGCTGCTTCACGACATCGGCAAGATGGGCATTCCGGACGGCATCCTTCTTAAGCCGGGCCAACTGAATGACGAAGAATGGGAAATCATGCGAAAACATCCGGTCTATGCCTACGAACTCCTCTCGCCCATTTCTCATCTGAGGCCGGCACTGGACATTCCCTACTGTCACCATGAAAAATGGGACGGCACGGGCTATCCGCGCGGACTAAAGGGAGAACAGATTCCACTGGCGGCAAGGATCTTTGCAATTGTCGACATCTGGGATGCGTTGAGCTCAGATCGTCCATACCGCCCTGCATGGCCGGAAGAAAAAGTCCGTGAACACATCAAGGAGCAGACCGGTAAGCATTTCGATCCGAAGGTGGTGGAGGCGTTCCTGGAACTTCTGAATGAATTCAAACCGGTGTGATCTGTCACCGTGAGTGCATCATATAAGGAGCTATAGTTCTGCCGCTTTTATGATCGTTTATACCCGTAATCTTCAGTCATTATAGCATTGCGAAGCCAAGGACTTGTAGGTGGAGACAGTATTTTTATCTTCCTCTGTAATAGGTCCTTGATTGTTGTTAAAGATTGCTTCGAATCCGTATCGAATCAGGCCATTGATCCTGGCCTTTCGGAGTATGTTTTTCAGCGGGGACGAGAATTCTCATCTGGAGGCAAGATACCTCTTGATCTCGGCAAGCAGTTCACCGGCCTCCGCGATGGTCTGTGAGGCATTTTCCGCACTGACCGCA
>JAZDIK010000069.1:0-143013 GCA_043805145.1 Pseudomonadota bacterium
TGAATTATCTTAACTACAGTAGGCGGGATGGCTTTCAGGCATATCTGTCCTCGTCGGCCTGATTTTTAACGAGTTGTTCAATGATTTTTAATGAGATGAACAATGATACGGCCGTAAATATCCGCATGTCCCCGCTATATGGCTTCACTGAGCGCGCATCAGGGTTGACGGTAAAAGCAAGGGACCTGAATCGGACCGGTAAGACCGTTTTTTACGATATCCGGGTGATGGACAATCGGGATAAACTCATTGCCTCATGCCAGGCCTTAATTTATCGCACTGGCATCCCCCCTTTCCTTTTTAAAAAATGCTTGATTTTTTTTTTTTTTGTGTTAGTGTCCCAGCCGCATGCGGTGATTTAATGGTAAATTGCTCCGCGTTATAAATGTGCTAAAGCGCTGAAAAGATTCAAGATATGAACCCGCGCTTCGGCGCGGGTTTTTTTACGCTTTGACCATGACAGGCAAACGTTGCTGAAAGGAGAAATTCAATGCAGATTTCATCAGAAAGTATCAAGGTTGGGCATCCGGATGTTGTTGCCGATATTATCGCGGCCAATGTGATTGCAACGATTCTGGATGAAGAAAAGAAAATGAAGCCGGGACTGAACCTGCACAACATGCCTCATTGCGGGCTGGAGGTCTTTCTCGGGAAGGGCATCTGCCTGGTGGGCGGCGAGGTCCGGACACGGGTTTATGTGGATATCGACAAGATCGCCCGGGATTGCGTCGTGGCCCTGGGATACAATGACGCCGCCTTGGGCCTCAACGGCAATTCCATGGGGGTTCTTAATGCGATCATCCCGCAGTCGCCGGACATCAACTTAGGGACATCCATGGATCTCAACAAAAAACATGAGATAGGCGCCGGCGATCAAGGCATCATGTACGGATTTGCCTGTAACGAAACACCGGAACTGCTGCCTCTCCCCTATGTACTGGTCAGCCGCCTCATGCGTGCCTTTGAGACCTGCGGTGATCCCATTTTTGCACCGGACGGCAAGGGCCAGGTTTCCGTGGAATACGACGACAAAACCGGCAAGCCCGTCCGTCTTGCCAAGGTCCTGATGTCCAATGCCATCGACTACCGGATCGTTAAAAAGGCCGAAAAAAGCCAGGTCAAAACGAAAGCCCACACAATCGCCTTTGCGTGCCTGAAGGACTGGGTGGACAAGAAAACAGAGTTCCTGTTCAACCCTACCGGCGAGTGGCAGGCCGTTAACTCATGCGGCGCTGCCGACTCCGGCGTTACGGGTCGCAAGCTCGTCGTTCAGTTTTATGGCGGCTATCCGGGCGCCCAGATGGGAGGCGGCGCGGTGGTCAACAAATCACCGGAGAAAGTCGATTGTTCCGCGGCATTCGGTGCACGTCACGTGGCAAAAAATATCGTTGCGGCCGGACTGGCCGATAAGTGTTCCGTCCAACTGGCATATGCCATCGGCGTGGCCAAACCTTTCTCGATCTTTGTCAATACGTTCGGCACAGGAAAACTTGCCGACCAGAATCTTGAAAAACTTATCGAACAGGTCTTCGACCTGACCCCGGCCGGGATGATTGAAAAATTCGATCTCCTCAACAGCAATATCTACCGAAAAATTCCCGTCACGCTGTTTCTGGATGATTACCGCTGGGAAAAGACGGATATGGTCAAGAAGCTGCTGGCAGCGGCGAAATGACAGATAAAACAGGTACGTCCCGGAATCGACGGGGGTAATGTGAGGAAGGATTAATAGCCCTCCGTTTCGGTTGCTCGAAGTGGGGGGCTTTTATGTGTGGTCATTGATTACAGTCCCAAGAACCGGGCGCAGATCATCTTCATAATTTCGTTGGTTCCGGCAAAGATGCGCGTCACGCGGATATCACGCCAAGCCCTGGCAATGGGGTATTCCTCGCAGTAGCCGTAACCGCCGTGAAGCTGAACGCACCGGTCCGCCACGCGACAGGCCATGTCGGTGATCCAGTACTTGGACATGGACACATCCACGACGATGTCCCGGCCTTCCATGTGGTCCACGATCAGTTTATCCAGAAAGGTCCGACCGAGCCGGATATCCGTGGCCATTTCCACAATCTCGAACTGCGTATGCTGAAATTTGGAAATAGGCCTCCCGAAAGCCACGCGCTCCTTGCAGTATTTGATGGTCATCTCCAGCATCAATTCGGCGCCGGCCTGGGCACCGATGGCGCACATGAGCCGTTCCTGCTGGAGCTTGAGCATGAGCTTCAGAAAGCCGGAGCCCTTCTCGCCGAGGCGGTTGCAGGCGGGCGCCCGGCAGTCCGTAAAGTAAAGCTCGGCCGTGTCCTGGGAGTGCCACCCGACTTTCTTGATCTGTTTTCCCTTCTCGAAACCCGGGGTTCCGGCCTCGACAAGAAAGAGGTCCACGGCTTGATGCGGATTGGCCACAGCAGGATCCTTTGCGGCCAGAACCAGCAGGTCGCAGTTGATGCCGTTGCTGATGAATGTCTTCTGGCCGTTGAAAACAATCTCGCCGCCCTGTTCGACGGCCGTCGTCCGGATGGCCGCCAGGTCGCTGCCCGTGTTGGGTTCCGTCATGGCGATGGCCGTGATGATATCGCCGGACACGCATCCGGGCAGATACTTCTTCTTCTGCGCTTCTGAACCGAATGAAACGATGTAGGGAACAATGATGTCGCTGTGCAGCGGGGCGGTCAGTCCGCTGAAATTGGTCCGGGCCATTTCTTCCGCCACGATCACCGAGTAGAGAAAATCACCGCCGGCGCCGCCGTATTCTTCCGGAACCGCCGTACAGAGAAATCCCTGCTCCCCCATCTTTTTCCAGGCCTCCCGTGGGACAATCCCGGTTTCTTCCCATTCCTCTGCGTGAGGCGTGATTTCCTTTTCTAGATACTTTCTCAGGGTTTGCCGGAAGATCTTGTGTTCATCTGTGTACTGAATGATGTCCATGTACTTCTCCTCATGATTTGAACGCCTTGCCTGTGAAGCTTTTTTATGAAGCCGTCGTTTGCGATTTGTTACGAATTTTCCTTCTTTAGCTCTGATACTTTCCGACAATTGCAATGGCGCACACATTCTGGTGTGGGAAGCCGCCCAGATTATGCGTCAGGCCATAGCGGGGATCCCGGATCTGGCGCTTGCCGGCCCTCCCGAGCAACTGCAGATACATCTCGTACAGCATGCGCAGTCCGGAGGCGCCGATCGGATGGCCGAAACACTTGAGTCCACCATCCACCTGGGCCGGCACCCTGCCGTCCCGGTCGTAGAATCCGTCCAGGGCGTCCTTCCAGGCCTTGCCCCGTTCGGAAATATTCAGGTCTTCGTAGGTTACGAGTTCCGTAATGGAAAAACAGTCGTGCAGCTCCATCATACTGATCTCCTCACGCGGACTCGTGATCCCGGCTTCCCGATAGGCCTCGGTGCTGCATTTGCGGGCCGTCACGAGATGCTCGCCCGCCCATTCGTTGAAGCCGCTCTCATAGCCGCTGCTGACGGCTACCTGCAACGCCTTGACGCTGACGAAGTCCTTTTTCCCGAGTTTCCGGGCGATTTCGGGTGTCGTCACGATCGCGCAGGCGGCGCCGTCACTGACGCCGCAGCAGTCGAACAGTCCGAGTGGGTGCGAGATGATCGGCGCCGAGAGCACCTGGTCCATTGTTACGGCCTTCTGCAGGTGGGCTTTGGGGTTGAGCGCTCCGTTGGCATGGCTTTTCACCGAGACATGGGCGATGGCCCGCTTGATATCCTTGTCGGCGATCCGGTATTTGGCGCCGTAGGCCGAAGCAAGCTGCGCGAAGAATCCCGGCGCCGTGGCGTTGGGCATCCACTGCCAGAACAGCGTACCAAAACCGGAGCCGGGATTGGGAAGCCCGCCGTAACCACTATCCTTGAGCTTTTCCACGCCCATGGCCAGGCAGATATCGTAGGCCCCGGACGCAACGGCATATACCGCTCCCCGAAAGGCCTCCGTGCCGGTGGCGCAGTAGTTCTCCACGCGCGTGATGCCGATATGGGGCAGACGCAGGGCCACCCCCATGGGCGAGGCGCTCTTTCCCATGTTGACTTCATCCAGGCAAGTGCCCAGCCAGGCCGCCTGAATCGCCTTTTTTTCAATCCCTGCGTCGGCAATGCATTCCGTGAAGGCTTCCACCATGAGTTCCTCGCCCCCCATATCCCAGCGTTCACCGAAACGCGAGCAGCCCATTCCGAGGATTACGACCTTGTCCTTGATTCCTGAAGCCATATTCACCCCCTCCGTTTTTTTATCGCTGCGTCAGTGTCGCGCCTGCGTCTTCTGTCTTCTGTTTCTCCTCGGCCTTTGGCTGTGTCATGAAGGACATAACGGCCAAGGTCGCATCCTGCAACTCCCGCGCGCCGTCCAGATTGTTGATCTGCGTCCAATGATCCCGGATATTTTCTGTTGTCGGCGGATTTTCACCGTCTCCGAGCATGATCCCGGGACCCGTCAGAACCGCCGCCCGGCTGTAGTAGCCGGCTGCGGCGTTGATGATGACCCCTGAGTCGCGGCAGTTTTCCGAGCACAGATAAGCCACGATCCCGGCGATATAATCAGGCGCCAACTTTTCGAACATTTCGGGCGGCAGGACGTCCTCGGTCATCCGGGAGGCCGCCACGGGCGCGATGGTATTGACTTTGATATTGTATTTCTGACCCTCCAGTCGCAGCGTGTTCATGAACCCCACGAGCGCCAGCTTGGCCGAGCCGTAATTGGTCTGGCCGAAATTGCCGTAGAGACCTGCTGCGGAGGTTGTCATGACAATGCGTCCGTAGTTATTCTCCCGCATAGCCTGGAAGGCGGGGCGCGTGACGTTGTAAGCCCCGTTGAGGTGGACATTAAGAACGGCCTGCCAGGTTTCAGGATCCATCTTGAAGAAGCTTTTGTCGCGCAGGATCCCGGCGTTGTTGATGAGGATATCCACGCGGCCGAAGGCAGCCAGTGCGGTCCTGACGATGTTTTCGCCGCCCTGGGGCGTCGCCACACTGTCGTAGCTGGCCACGGCCTCGCCGCCCAGATCCCTGATTTCCTTGACGACCCGATCCGCCGGGGCACTGGATCCCTGAGCTGCGCCGTCCCGGGCGCCGCCAAAATCATTGACGACCACTTTGGCTCTCCGCCTGGCCAGTTCCAGGGCATAAATCCGCCCCAGGCCGGCGCCTGCGCCGGTAACAACGGCTACACGGCCGTCAAGCCGGATATTGTCCTTTTTCTGCGCCGCTCCGAGCTGAGGTTGCGGAACGGCCTTCCAGAAATAGCCCACGAAGCCGCGCTCGTTATCGGTCATTCTTCTGCGGAAGGACATCTTTACGGGAATGCCCACCTGAACATCTTCGAGGTCGCAATCGGTGAAGTCCGCCATGAAGCGGCCGCCTTCGTCGAACTGGATCATGCCGTAGATGGCGGGCGGATCGACGGACACGGCCAGCAGGTCGCCCGTGAAGGTCATGACCTTCGCCGGCTTATCGGCAAATTCATAATCGTCCTGGGTATTGAGATGTTCGCAGGCCGGATTGACGCAGATGTCCATCTTCGGATACTGGGGGACGCCGCAGTCGCGGCAGACGCCGCCGACAAGACCCGTAAGCATCTTACGTTTTCGCCAGAGCGTGGTCATGGCGGTCTGGGTCGGGGCCTCGGCCCGAATCCCCATTTCAGGATCGATGAGGTTCCTGAATTTCAGAAACTTCATGTAGTTATCGATGGTTTTCTTATTGTCGAGGGAACCCTTGACGCCCATGCGCGGCGGCAGTTTCCCGATATTTTCCGTAACCCTGAAGTAGAGGGCGTCACAACCCTGACCGAATCCCGCGACAAGGATGCCGTCGCCGGGCTTTGCCTGTTCGAGGGCCGCCACAAACATGACCAGCGCATGGGCGGCACCCGTCTCGCCGCAGACCTCATGCATATTGTCGATGACTTTCTCGGGCGCGGCCCCGAGCTTTTTGGCCAGGGATCGGTGTTCCGCCTTGAAGAAACACGGGAAGGCGAGTTTGTCCACATCCTTCATGGTGATGTTGATCTTCTTGAACAGACCTTCAACCGCCTCGGGGATGAACTTGCTATAGCCCTCTTCCCGGAGCCAGCGTTCCTCCCACATATAATCGAACCGGCGGTCCGCCGCACGGTAATGATCCACGAAATCGTAGGAAACCGAATAAGAACCGATAAATTCGGCGATGACGTCCTTGTCGCCCACCGTGAGCGAAGCCGCCCCGTCGCCGAACCACATTTCATAGAAATAGGCGGGCCGGGTTTCGCGCTTGTCCGTGGCCGTCACGAGGACATTTTTCCGGCTGCCCGCCTTGACGCCGTCGAGCGCGGCCAGAAGCCCCGTGGTCCCCGCCTTGAGGGTCGAGGTAAAATCGGCCGTCACCATATCTGACCGCAGATTCAGAGCGGTGGCCAGGATACCGGCATTGAGCCGGTCGGCAAAGGGCAGCGTGGTGGAACACAGATACGCCGCATCGATCGACTGCTTGTCCTTCCCGGTCAGGCAGTCGCGGGCCGCCGCAACGGCCATCGTGAGGCTGTCCTCGTCGTGATTGCACATGGCGCGCTCCCCTTGGGCGACCATGATGATGGCCGGGGCAAACCAGCCCATGGCCTGAAAGATGGACATGCGGTCCAGCCTGAGCCGGGGGACATAGGCGCCGTAAGCAGTGATTCCGATCATTGTCATTCCTCCCTCAGATTTTAAACAGCTTCTCGATGAGCTGGGATTTCATGAGATCGCCCTCGATCTTGATCTTGCCCGATGCATAGGCCTTCATGGCTGACAGCTTGCCGCTCATCATCGCGAGAAAATCGGCGCCGGCCATCCTAATTGTGGTATTAGGCTTCCCATGAACCCCCGCCTCGATTTTACAGGTCCCATCCTTGACGGTTATTATCCACTCCCCGCCGCCGTTGCCGCCGATTGAGAACTGAAAAACTACGTCCACGCCTTTGGCGGCGTCGGCCCGGAAGGCTTTGGACATACTTTCGAAGATCGCGGCAATGTTTGTCGGAGTGTCGGCGGTCTGGGCGGCAGCGGCGGGCTGACCCTGTTTCGGTTGAAGCGTCACCTTCATGTCGCCCAGAACCCGGTCTTTAAGCTGCTCATATTCCCGGGTGCCTTTGAGACTCATAATTTTTTCCCAGTTATCCGCCACGTCTTCCGCGGTGGGCAAGGACTTGCCGTTGCCGATCACGATTCCCGGACTTGTCATGATGGCGGCACGGTTGTATACACCCATTCCGGCATTGTATATCTTGCCGCTCACGGGACACTGCTCCGAGCAGAGGTAGAGCACCAGCGGCGAGACGAATTCCGGTTTCATTTTATCGAGCAGATCCGGCGGCAAGATATCCGCCGTCAGCCGCGAGGCCGCAATGGGTGCGACGGTGTTGACTTTTATGTTGTATTTGCTGCCTTCCAGCTTAAGCGTATTCATGAGGCCTACGAGGCCCATCTTGGCGGCGCTGTAGTTGCTCTGGCCAAAATTACCGTAAAGACCGGCGGCTGACGTCGTCATGATGATGCGCCCGTAGCCGTTTTCGCGCATGGCCCTGAAGGCGGGCCGGGTCACGTGATAGGCCCCATGGAGATGGACATCCAGGACGATTTTCCAGTTTTCCGGCTCCATCTTGCCGATGCCTTTGTCCCGCAGAATGCCGGCGTTGTTGATCAGAATATCAACGCGTCCGAAGGCGTCCAGCGCGGTTTGAATGATGTTCTCTCCGCCTTCCGGTGTGGCGACGCTATCGTAACTGGCCACGGCCTCACCACCCAAGTTATTGATTTCATTTACAACATTATCAGCAGGCGATGCGGATCCCTGACCTTCGCCGTCCCGCGCCCCGCCGAAGTCGTTGACGACCACGCGGGCGCCGCGCCGGGCCAGTTCGAGGGCATAGACCCGTCCGAGCCCCCCGCCGGCGCCTGTGATCACGGCCACGCGGGAATCAAAACGGATTTCATCCTTCGGAACCGGGCCGTACTCGAAGATCCCATTGTCGATGACCATCTCACCGTTTGCGGCATTGACGACACGCCAGAGAGCCTTGCCTTCCTCGATCTTCCATATCAGGGTTTTGATGGGCTCGCCGGGATACAGCGTCCGGGAAAAACGGCAGGCCAGACGCCGCACCTTTTCAGGCTCGCCGGGAGTGAATTGGGACATCAGAGCACGGCAGGCATATCCGTATGTGCACAGGCCGTGCATGATGGGCTTTTCAAACCCCACCATGCGAGCGAATTCGGGATCAGCGTGAAGCTGGAAGATATCGCCTGAAAGCCGATAAATCAACGGCTGGTCGGGCGACGGCGCGGCCGGCACGACGACATCGGGATCGCGGTCCGGGAAAATAACGTCCTTTTTGGGGGCCTCCTTGCCGCCGAAGCCGCCGTCGAGCCGCGCAAAGACCGTAATGATATTTGTAAAAAGCTGCTTGCCATCTGCATCGCAGGTTTCACTCTCGCCGATCACAAGCGCCCCTTTTGGCCCCTTGTCGTAATACCGGCTGACCGTGCCCGTCGTCACGAAGCTGCCCGACGTGGGAATGGGTCGGTGAAAGATCAACTCCTGTTCGCCATGCAGAACCCCGGCAAGATTGATGTTCGAAGCGGCGGCGACCTGACCGAGAAAATCGAAAATCATTGCAATCGAAAACGTGGGAATTACCTTGAGATTCTTCTCATAGACATAGTCCAGATCATCGAAGCCGGCCCCGACGCCGATGGCGTACAGAACAACGTCCTTCCAGTCGTAGCGCCGCGTGATCGGACCAATCGGCTTGCCAAGCGCGTCCATGTTCAGTGCCATGCGGTATCCTCCTTTTCGTCAACAAATTCTTTATAAAATTGAGACCAGAAAAATGGCTTCGCCGCTTGCAAACCATTTTTCAGCGGTTATGCAAATCTCTCCACTTGATTCATCCCTTAGACCGCACCCGATCCCGCGCCACAAATGCCGGAATCAGAATGAATTTGAGGGTCTCCTTCGCTGCAAGAATATAATCCTCCCGTTTGAGCCCCGTCATGGGCCGGAAGAAATTCTCACCGGAAATGAGGTTATGAAGGGCGTTCATCACCGTCAGCACCTCCATCATTGCAAGGGGAGGAACCTGTTTCGGATCCTGGGTCAACCCCATGGAACGGGAAATATCTCCTGTAAACTCAGGGACTTTAAAATCAAGGCTGGACTCGTGGCGGGTCTTGCCGAAATAGCGCAGCAGGATCAGGTTGGAGACTTCAGGATGCGCAAACAGGTAATCCGTCATTACGTCAATGGCAATGGCCATGCGCTCGGCCAGCGGACGGCCGTGAATGATTGTTTCGACATCGATGAGACTCTGCTGCAGGTCATTGTTGATGTCGAGGATGACGGCCTCGTAGAGGTCTTTTTTCTCGCCCCAGTGATAGTGCAGCGTGGAGATATCGATGCCCACTTCCTGGGCGATCATGCGTGTGGTGGTTCCATGAAAGCCGTATTCGCCGAATATCTGCCGCGCTACGGCGAGGATTCTTGCTTTCATGGACTCCGGGTCTTTGCGGGCTTTTTCGAGGCGGGTTTCCATCGTCTTGTTCCATCCGATGATTCCATCATGTGATGGAGCCGATACTTGCTTAAATATGACGCCCTGTCAAGTCCTTTTTCGCTTGTAATTAAAGCTTGTCAAGTATACAAAATCTCATGTAATGTATGTATAAAGATGAAGCCGCTAAAATTCTCACTCAGGTGATATGCTTATGATTAGAGTCTTCATTGTCAGAACCGCTACAATCACGGCGGCGATCCTGATATTCTTCTCCGTGGGGGGCTGTCAGTATTTCCGCAATTATCCCAATGTCCGCGACCTGATCATCATGACGGAACAGTCTCCGCCCTATAACTTCAAGGAAAATGGGAAAATGCAGGGTATCTCCGTCGATCTGCTGGAGGCGGTCTTTAAAAAAATGCGGCTCGGGCTGACGCGGGACAACATCCAGATGACAAAATGGGTGGAAGAGTATCAGCGCACGCTCGACGAGCGGAACAGGATTCTCTTTTCCGTGATGCGCACCCCGGAGCGGGAGCAGGATTTTGAGTGGGTGGGCCCCATTGCCCCAACCAGGATCGGCCTTTTCTGCCGCAAGGACAGACAGGTCAGGATCAACACGGCTGAGGATTTGAAAAAAGTGAGGATCGGCGTTGTCGCCTCTGATGCGGGAGAGCAGCTTGCCATCCGGGCGGGCGTGGAGAAGGAGGCGCTGGTACGATCTGAAACCGCGGAAGAGGTGGTCCGGCTTCTCGGCAGCGGGAAGGTCGATTGCTGGTCTTACGAAGAAGCCACTGGCCGCTGGTTTCTCAGTCAGAAGACCGAATTTCCGGGTGATTTCGAGATGGTCCATGTTTTGTGGGAAGGCGAGCTCTACTATGCATTCCATGGCCGGTTCGCCCCGTCGGTGGTTCATCAGTTTCAAGCGGCCCTGGACGCCCTCAAGCGAGAGAAAGAGGAAGACGGCACGAGCGAATATGAAAAAATCCTGAGCCGATATTTGCAGCCCCGCTATCTGAACGACGGCATCTCCGCCGAGCAGGTCGTCCGCCTTGTCAATCACACGGCGAAGGCACTGGCCAAAGACGCGACGGAAACTCTGAAAAAGATCAATGAGGCCCGCCATCCCTATCAGGACAGGGACCAGCCGGCGCTGTATGTCTTCATCTTCGACCCGGATGTGACACTCGTCGCACGCGCCGATCGGAATACCTCCATGCTCGGCCGGAATTATAGGGGCAAGACCGACGTCGCCGGGAAAGCGTTCCGCGACGAGATCGTCAACGGCGCCCTGCGTCAGGGGACGGGATGGGTCGATTACGTCTATACGAGCCCCGTGCAAAGCGGTCTGTACTACAAAACAACGTATTACCAGCGGGTTCAGGGCAGCGACGGGAAAACCTACATCGTCGGCGCCGGACGGTTCAGGGACAAAAAGTGATCCCCGGATTTATTATGAGCTGTTGTCATTTATTCCATATTTTACCCACTTGGTTTTTAGTCTTTATTAACTGAAAATGCCAAATGGCGGAAGTTCAACTGTCTTGATATTATGATGTAATATATCTCTCCATTCATCATGAAATGAAACAGGATTGCACGAAAGTTCGGCAAATACCAACCAGGCATATAATTGTAGCCGCCGCGCTGCGCGCGACCGTACGGCGAGTTGCGCTTACGCACTCGCCCGATTAGTCCGACCGCGCGCTGACTCGCGCATCGCTAACAAAGTCGTTCGAGCACCGGCACTGCGCCTGCATTGAAAGCCTTCAGCTTTCAGCAGGCGCGTACCCGCGCTCAACTCGCCGTTGAGTTAAGATAAAGATAGTTTTTCAGACTATTAAAAAGAAAAGGAATAAACCATGCCTAATGTGACAGCGAATGGGATTCAAATTGAGTATGATACATTTGGTGACGATTCCTCTCAGGCATTATTGTTAATTATAGGAGCGGGCGGTCAGATGATTTATTGGGAATTAGAATTCTGTGAGTCATTGGCAAAAAGAGGACTCTTTGTGATCAGATTCGATAATAGGGACGCCGGTCTATCGACAAAATTTGATGAAGCAGGAATTCCTGACATGATGGCCGCGATGGAAGGCAAGCCTGTAGATGCAGCTTATTCTCTTGATGACATGGCGGCTGATGCTGTTGGTCTGCTTGATGCCTTGGGTATCCAGAAGGCGCATATCTGTGGTTCTTCAATGGGCGGTGAGATAGCCCAGATCATCTCATATCGTTACCCTGAGCGTGTTCTGAGTTTAACCTCAATAATGTCAAGTACGGGAAATCCTGAACTTCCCCAGATGAAACCGGAAGTATTAGCTGCTGTGTTTAAACCTGTTCCGGCGGAACGCGAAGCACATATTGAACATAACGTGAATTTGTGGCGCATGCTCTGGAGTCCCGGATTCCCCTTTGATGAAAAGCGGTTGCGCAGGGTCTTGGCCGAGGGCTATGATCGTTCATATTATCCCCCTGGAATGATCCGTCAAAGCCTGGCTGTTCTTAAGAATGGTTATCGAAAATTACTGATTGCATCTATTGAGGCTCCAACGCTCATAATTCATGGAGATGAGGATCCACTTATGTCAGTGGAAGGCGGAAAAGAAATGGCGCACCTAATATCAGGCGCAAAGTTATTGATCGTCAATGGCATGGGACATGACATGCCAAAAGAGGCTTGGCCCAAAATAATAGATGCAATATATAATCATACAATGGAAGCCAGTGTTTGAAAAAACCACACAACCAGCCGCTCCACCCGATCGCAGCCCGCTGGGCTGCTCCGGGTGAGCTTTTCGTTGCCGCCGCGCTGCGCGCGACGGCAATGGCGGAGCTCAACTATCGCTTTTCAGCTCTTTCTTGGCGCAATGATCATCAATGCCGGTGGCGATCTTAAAAAAGCGAGAAATAGTTGCCTGCGCGCTGATTCGCGCGGCGCCAACAAATCGCTGAAGACGGTCGGCATTTCCCCAGCTTATAAGTATCTGATTTTATTAAGCGGGATTTTTCATAAAATGATCAAATCAGACTTTTTCTACAGACTCGTTAGAAGCAGGGATTCGTATTTATGCACGCATTTCATAATCTTATAAATGCAATTCTCGTTATTGCGTTTATTTATGCATTGGCCCTTTTTCTACGACGGAAAGGGACCTTAACAGAAGAACATTCTCTGACTCTTGCCCGTATCGTTACAGACTTGTGTCTGCCGGCCATAATTTTCGTGAGCCTGGCAAGGCAGTCAATCCGGTTGGATCAAATAACCCCGGCCCTGGTCATGTTGGGCCTGGAACTTTTCTGTATTGCTCTGGCCTGGAGTATTAGTGTCCTGCTGAAGTTCAACAAAGCACAGCAAGGAGCAATTGTCTTCTGCTCGGCATTCGGTTCCTCAACGTTCCTCGGGTATTCGATTATCATGCAAATGTTTCCACACACGCCTGAAGCTCTCAGCGAAGCCGTTCTTATTTCAGAAATAGGCGTCGGGTATCCAATCTTCATTTTGGGACCCATCCTTGCCGCTTATTTTGGTTCAGAAAAATTAGATGCAAAATCACAATGGAAAACGTCTCTGGGCTTTTTCAAATCCCCTGTATTTTTCGCATTGATCCTCGGCCTCCTTTGGGGGTCATTTCGACTGCCCGGCCAGGAGAATGCCTTTCTGGCTCCGATATTCCATCTATGCAATGTATTGGCCTCGGCTCTAACGCCGCTTGCCATTTTATCGGTTGGTCTCATGTTCAAATTGCCCCACCTGCGCAAGATAATAGTGTCTTTGACAATTGTAATCCTCCTGAAATTAATCATTAAACCCCTGCTTGCCAGTTCTCTCGCAACCCAATTTGGTTTTCCTGAACTCTGGAAAGAGGTTTTGGTTCTTCTGGCCGCCATGCCTCCTGCTGTTCTTGGAGCGGTTTTCTTGAGACGCTATGGTGGAGACGCTTCATTGGCATCAGCGCTGCTGCTGGCTGCAAGCCTGGTAAGCTGCGTGACCCTGGTGGGCGTATTCTGGATGATTGGATAATTGAATCAAACGGCTGGAAGATTAATGTAAACGAAAGGAGTCGAAATGAAAAAGATCATGTCCGGAATGAAACTTACTTTAGTGTTAATGATACTGTTGGGAATGACTTTTTCTGCAAGCGCAGTTTTTGCGGAGAAGGATAGTCATAAGCCCATAACCCGGGAGCTCATGAATTTAGTGAAGAAAAACCCGGAAATCGGGAATATGTTGAAAACATCCATCGCAGAAGCCAGGAAAATCAATCCCGACCCGAAAACGAATCCCGTCCAGAACGTGTCGGACTATTATGATTTCATAGACAGGGCATCAGACCTCATCCCGAGGGACGTACTTGATAATCCGCCCAATCTCATCCGTGACCAAATACTGCAGAGTCTCTGTTACTTCTATTTTCTGGTTGACCAACCCCTTCCTGAGTTAGAAGGCAAGGGTCTTTTCAAGAATACGATTCAGTATTACAAGCCTTTCTCCTCATGGTTGCGCAATTTTGCCAAGACCTGGGGAACGTTCCTCGATACCGAAAAGTCATGGAACGAAAAAATTTATCAGGAATTTTATAACGATCCGGGCTTTGGTCTACAGAAAGAATGGTACGAACCGCCATCTAACTGGAACACCTTTAACCGGTTTTTTGCCAGATACCTAAAATCGCCTGATGCGCGACCGATCGCTTCACCAGGCGGACCGGCAGTCGTTGTTTCACCGGCTGATTCCGTTCCTCAGGGAGTTTGGGCGATTGATAAAAATTCAAATATCCGGGTGGATGGCGGACTGAAAATCAAGCTCTCGAAATTTTACAGTGTCAAGGATCTGCTCGGTAAGGGCAGTCGTTTCCAGAATGCCTTTGCCAACGGCGTACTCACCCATACTTTTCTGAATGTAAATGACTATCACCGCTATCATTTTGCTGTCGGCGGAATTGTCAAAGAAAAGAAAATTCTATCGCAGAATGTCGCTTTGGAGGTTGCGTGGAGTCCGGCAGAGGGCAAATATATTCCAATCGATTCGACAGGTTGGCAATTTTCCCAGACCCGCGGTTATGTAATAATGGATACGGGAAAATATGGGCTGGTGGCTCTTATTCCCATGGGTATGGCTCAAGTATCCTCCGTTAATTTTGAGGATAATGTCAAAGTGGGAACCGCTCATAAGAAAGGCGACATGCTTGGAAACTTCCTGTTCGGGGGATCGGATTTCGTTATGCTTTTCCAAAAAAAGGCAGGGTTTGAAATCACGGCGCCGATAGAAAATAGAACCGTCACGAAATCCGGCGCGGACCGTGGATGCACGGAAACGACTTATAAGCACATTCTTATGGGCGAAGAGTACGGAGTGATGAGGGGGCAAACTAAGCAAGCCAAATAAACCACGCCCCCGTTCGAATATGGCGAAATCCACTCAACGACTTTGCGCTTTTGCGAGAAAAATGAATGTACTTTTTTGCAGTTCACTATTTTGCGAGCTTGACGAGCCTGCGTAGTAGAGAAAAGTCAAAAAGATATTTTGATAGTAAGCTGCTGCACCTGACCATGAAAAGCGTTGCAGCCTTGACGGGCAAGTCAGGTGGCGCGGCAGGAGAGCAGCGGCGTCAGCCGAGAAGTTGCGATTCGAAAAAAAGAGAGGGGAGATACTATGAAAACGATGCTGAGAACGAGTCTGCCGGGCCTCCTTGCGGTCCTGGTTTTGTGTTATGGAGCACCGTCCCAAGCCTATACGATTGAGGACGTGGAGAAGGCAAGGAACTACGAGAAAGATGTTGCCGAAAACATGCGAGAATTGGTGCCCGTGGAAAAATACAAAACGGTTTCCAGGGAATTGAGCGAACTGCGTGATCCCGTCGCCGGGGGTGACCTGTTGAGCCTGGAGACCATCATGAAAGTCGCAGCGTCTCCGTGCGGTGCCTCCATAACCTATCTGGCCAGGCAATATGCAACCGATCCGGCGACCCGGAAGGCACTGACAAAGATCAATAAAGGGTTTCAAGATCTGCCTGTCGGCTACACGATTTCCAATCCATGGAAAGGGCATAAGGACGCCACGGAGCTTGTGAGGCAAATGCTTACAGACTTCACCGCATGGTGCACCTTTCTTCCGGACAGCAGTGGAAGTCATGACAACGGACTGAAGTACATTCAACATTTTGCCTGGTTCTACTATAGAAACCCCGCAGGTCAGGATTTTGTCCAGGGACGGGATCCCAATAACAAAGGGACCCCTCTCATCACAGGCTTGAAGTTCACCCGGGATTTCAGCAACCAGCGCGGCGCTTTCATGAACAGCAAGGCTTCGGCTGCCAAGGTCGCACAATGGGTGAACGACCCGAGAATCGAAATCAGCGATTACATTCCAAACAAAGACAATACGTATCACTACGGGTCCTGGAATGATTTTTTCGCCCGGCAAATCAAGATCGACACAAAGACCCAAACCATCCCCAGCCGCCCGGCTACCATGCCGCTCAGCGAATATCCGGACCGCGATTACATCGTCGTGTCGCCGACCGATTGCATCATGAATCCGCTTGTGCAGGTGCTTCAAAAGGATGGAGGCACCGTTAGGAAGTATGTCGAAAACCCGTTGCAACAGGACATGGTGTTTGACGTCAAGAATATCCCGATCAGCTTGATGGATCTTCTGGGAAACACGCCGAAAGAACTGAAAGAGAAATTCATCGGCGGCACGGGATTATCCTGTGTTCTGATGCCCAACACCTATCATCATTTCCACTCGCCGGTGAATGGTAAGATTGTTCATGGGGAGGTTGTCCGCTCAGGCACGTACGGTTATGAGGACTTTACAAACTGGGCGCCGTTAGGTGGCAATGTGGGACGCCCTGGGACGGATTTCAGCCAGTTCCAGATGTTCCAGCGCGGTGTCATTATCATTGAGGTCAAGTATAAGGATCTGGACGGCAAGGAACTGACCGGCTATGTGGCTTCGATCCCGGTTGGTCTGGATACGATCGGCTCGGTCGTGCTCGATGAAAACACCGTGCCCGGAAAAACCGTGAAACGGGGCTACACCAGGCTTGGTAATTTCTTATACGGCGGTTCTCTGGATATCTTGCTGTTTTCCAAAGGGTTGGCAGGCGGTGCGGTGCAAACCCGCCTGGGTACACAAATCAACCTGTTTAACGTCGGTAAAAAACCCTGACGCCGAAGATTGCTTGTTCTAAGCAGGGGGCCAGAGAGCCTACCAGTAGCGAACGGGGGCGGAAAGCGATGTGATAAGATTGATAGCCTGTCGCTCAAGCCGTTGCCAGACCTCTTGGCAGTTTCACAGAAGTTGACACAGCAAGAAGTCGGCATGGCTAAGTTTCTTGTTTAGACGTATATTACTTGCATTTAGTGTGTCTGGCCCGTATTGAGCGAATGGCACAAAACATTATCAAAGGAGGGTTGACCAATGAAACTTACAAAGGCATGTAGAGTCCTGTTTTTTGTGTTGGCATTAACCTTGATAACATTACCGGCGCTTGCCTTATCCCAATTTGGCCCCAGAATTCCGACAACATACTTCGTCACTACAGGGACAGGTGAATCGGATCAAGGAATCCCCCCTGACCCTTACGAAACATTCTCTTATGATATCGCTCTTCTTAATGCAGGGATCGAGAATTTTAATGTTGTTTATTACACGTCTGTCCTGCCTCCTGAGTCTGATGAAGTACCATTTGAGACTGTCAAACGCTATTTTCATCATGGTGCAGTTTTGGAAACGATCATGGCAAAAGCGGGCGGTAACAAAGGAGATACTGTGGCGGCTGGTGTTGGCCGGGTATGGGCTGTTGATGCTGGAGGGAAAGCCATAGGCGGGTTTGCCGCCGAATACGAGCGTATTTACAGTCAGCAAAAAGTGGATACTGAAACAGCAAAACAGGACGCGATGAAGCAGCTTACGGCATCCTTGAAGCATGAGTTAAGCATTCGTGGACTCAGGCAAAAAGGGGAAATGAAATTCAATATTACGTCGCTTTATATTCAGAAGAATTATGGTATGGCATTAGCGGCGCTCGGTTTTGTAAACTTCATTTACCCTGATTCAATACCTGTTAATACCGGAGATAAAAAACCTTAGCCCGACAAAAGGATTCAGCGGATGGCCAAAAATACCGACGCTGATCCTTAGTTGTTGAGCCTGTAGAATAAGTCGGCGAGCGGCTCTTGGCGGGGAATGCATAAAAAAACAACCACAGAGAATGCCCTATAAGCGACGATCGTGTGACGATGAAGGGTAAAAATGACCCCTAAAAATAGCACAAAAATTATATTTTGGAGTTATTCTACAGGCTCGTTAGCCAAGTGAAGCTTAAAGGAAGAGGAAGAGGAGGTTACCATGAAAAGCAGATGGATTGGTTTTGTCGTTATTATTTCCCTTGTTCTCGGCCTGGTGGCAACGGGTTGGACGGCAAACTACAAACCTGAGTACAGGCTCAGTGTCGTGGTGGCGCCGGCCAGTCCCTGGGGACAGGGGGCGCAGATGTTTGCCGATCTGGTCAAAAAGAAGTCCGATGGACGGATCAATATCAAATGTTATTTCAGCGGCGAGCTTTTTGCGGGAAAGCAGATGGATGAATTTCTATTACTGAAACAGGGTGTGGCAGATTTTGCCCTGGGATCGACGATCAACTGGTCCACCTCGGTCAAGGAGCTGAATCTCTTTTCGCTGCCCTTTTTTTTCCACGACTATCAGGCACTGGATGCCGTTGAAGCCGGCATTCCTGGTAAAAAAATCATCCGGATCCTGGATGAAAAAGGCGTGATTGCTCTGGGCTGGGGGGAAAATGGCTTCCGGGAGGTCACGAACAGCAAACGAGCCATCAAGAAACCGGAGGATCTGGAAGGGCTGAAAGTCAGAGTGGTGGAATTACCCATTTTTATCGACATCTTCAAGGCTCTGGGCGCCAATCCCATCTCCATGAACTGGGGAGACGCCATCAGCGCTTTCCAGTCGGGCACGGTGGACGGGCAGGAAAACCCGGTGACGTCCATTATCATCCCCTACAAACTCTGGCAGGTTCACAAATATGCCACCATCTGGCATTATACCATTGATCCCCTGATCTATGGCGTCAGCAAAGAAACCTGGAAAAGCTTTAACGCCAGGGACCGGAAAATCCTCCGTAAGGCCGCCGCTGAAGCTGCCAGTTGGCAGAAGAAGGCCGCTCGGGAAGGACTGGAAGGCAGCACCGCGTCAATCGACACCCTGAAGAAAAACGGGATGGATGTCACGGTCCTGTCGCCTGCCGATATGAAGATTTTCCGGGCCCGGATGAAACCTGTTTATGATAAATGGCTCCCGGAGATCGGCACGGATCTGGTCAATGCTTCGGAAAAGGCCATCCGGGGGACCCTGAAAAAAGCACCGGCAAAGAAAAAGGTCGTTATGCCTCGATCTTCCGGGTAACATCCGCTTTAATCCGGTTGACCGTATCCATGAGTGCGGAAAAGACATTTTCCCGGAAATCCCCTGCCACCACAACAAACATGACATCTTCGCCAGGATGGAGCTTGCCCTCGCGGATTTCCACGAGAACCTCGATAATCCCGGGACGCTGCCGGATATCGTCCACAATTTTCTGCAACGGTTCCCGGCTGGCCCTGACCGTTAACTCCGAAACCGGTTTGCCGTCGCGCGACGTTGACCGCACCACTCCGTTATGGCTGAGAATCATGCCGACCTTCGGATAGTCCGGATGCATTTTGACTTTGTCGATCATTTCCTGTAAATTCATTTAAACCTCCAACTTGAAAAAGGGCGTTCCTTTTTACCATTGAAAAGACGACACGATGAGAAGACGATATAAATCAGCCAGACTTCAGCGGATCGATGACATCCTCGAAAAAACCCTGAAGAAATATCACCTTCCTCTGAAAACGGAGGATCGACGCCTCCGGGACGTCTGGCTGCGGGCCGTCGGTTCCAGGATCGCCGCCCAGACGAAGCCGGACTGCATAAAAAAAGCCGTCCTTTTTGTCAAGGTTGCAAACTCGGTCTGGATACAGCAACTCCATTTTATGAAACAGGAGATCATTGAAAAGTTCAACGACCTGCATCAAACAGAACCGCTCAAAGATATTTTCTTTGCCGTCGGAGAAATCGCTGCTGCAGCAGTAAAAACGGATCAGGTTTATAGCGCCGACGAAATGCCTGCCTTGGAAGCCCGCGACAAAAAAATGATTGAAAAAAGTCTCTCCGCTATTGCTGACGAGGAATTGCGTAATATCCTGAAGCGGGCCATGACCAAGGAAGTTATCCGGCGGCGGATGATGGAAAAGCGGCAAGATCGCTAAAAATCCGCTGCATGGCCTGTGTATACGCGCCCCCTTCCTCATAAATGAAAAGCGGAGGCAAGACTTTCAACGCTTCATTCCCCTTCTTTGACCCTTCAACGAGCACAAACTTGCCATCAGAGGCCGGACTGGAGTAAACCGGCGCCATGCGCTTGGGCTCCAGCTGAAGCGCCCGCATCCGGCTGAGCAGTTTCACGGCCCGCGCTGCAGGATAAATGACAAAGATACGGCCTTTTATTTTAAGGCAATGGGCTGCTGCCTGGAGAAAATCATCAAGCGTCGCCTTTAATTCATGGCGTGCGATCGCCTTTTCAGGGTCCGGATTCATGCGTCCTGAGCGGATTCCACGGTACGGAGGATTGAAGGTGACCGCGTCAAAGGAACATGCCTCAAAAAGGGTCTTGATCTGCCTGACGTCGCCCCGGACAAATTCGACGTGGTCGGCCACCCGGTTCAGGACCGCACTGCGCCTGGCCATATCGATTAAATCATCCTGGATATCCAGGCCGGCAATCCGGCCGCAGCCCCCTCTCTTTGCCAGGATCATGGGAATGATCCCGCCACCCGCTCCCAGATCAAGGACATGATCGCTGACTTTAATGCCGACGAAATGGCTCAGAAGCAGGGCGTCGATGGAAAAGCGGTACCCCTTTTCTTTTTGAATGATTTTTAATTTTCCCTCCAGGATCTGATCAACGGTCTCACCGGCTCTGATCACTACAGGACTCGACATTTTCCCGCCTACGTTTAATTGTCAATCAATCCGATGCACGAAGATCCCGCTACGCAATTTCGGCTCGAACCAGGTGGACTTTGGCGGCATCATCCGGCCGGCGTCCGCGACATCCATCAACTGGGCAAGCGTTGTAGGATATAGCGAAAAAGCCACGGCGTAGTCTCCGGAATCCACCATCCTTTCAAGCTCATCCATTCCCCGGATGCCGCCGACAAATTCGATTCCGGCGTCGGTCCGCGGATCGCGAATGCCGAGCACCGGCTCCAAAAGGTGATCCTGAAGAATCGCAACATCGAGTCGGCTTACCAAATCATCGACGGCGACGGTCTCCTTTTTCGCCTCCAGTTTGAACCACCGTCCCTCAAGGTACATGCCGAATGTATGCATCCGCGCCGGTTTCCTCTGCGAAAAATCCGGCGAAACATGAAATTTAGTCCTGATCTTATTCAAAAATTCATTCTGTCTGAGCCCATTCAGTCGGCGTACGGCCCGGTTGTAATCCAATATCCGCAATTGATTGTCGGGGAAAAGGGTTGCCATCATGAAATGATAAGGCTCATCGCCGCAATGCGCCGGTCTTTGCATCTTTCTCATCCGGCTCACCGCGGCGGCTGCTGCCGCCCGGTGATGACCATCGGCAATATAGAGGGTTCCGATCTTTGCAAATGCATCTTGTAAAAAAGCGACATCGCGGTCCCCATATAGAGCCCAGACCCTGTGGATAATCCCGTCATCCGCTGTAAAATCATAAATCGGACGCTCCCGGACGGTCATGGCCACCATATCATCAATGGCCGACCGGTTTCGATAAATCACAAAGACGAGTCCGGTTTGCGCATGAACGGCGGCAATATGCCGTATTCTCTCCGTCTCCTTATCGGAGCGGGTCTGTTCATGCTTCTTGATCCGTCCCGCTTCATATTCAGCGACACTGATGCCGGCCGTAATCCCATATTGCACATAATCGTCCATCTGCTGGCTGTAGATATAAAACCGGGGGGCTTTTTCCTGAATCAACACACCCTGATCGATCAAGCGCTGCAGATTGTCCCTGGCCGTTTGAAAGACACGGTCGTCCGTCATAGACATGCCTGAAGGCAGATCAATTTCCGATTTTTCTACATGCAGAAAGCTCAGGGGGTTGCCGGAGGCCATTTTAACGGCCTCGTCACGACTGAGTACATCATAGGGAAGCGAGGCGACCGCCCTGACGTATGTTTCTTTCGGACGCAACACCTTTAATGGGACAACCAAAGCCATAGAAGGACTCCACACATCAAAGTGTATATTTTTTACTTGCGAATCCCCTAACATACTGACATAGTTAACGCAATGTAAAAGCAATGACCGGCCTGTCATTTTCAATGCAGAGGTGACGATCATGTTCCCGACACGCGTCTTTATTCACGGCCTTGAAAGTACGAGCCATGGTACAAAAGGCGAATTTTTCAGGAATAACTTTCCCGACATGCTGCTTGAGGATTTTATCGGTCCGCTGGAGCAGCGCATGGCAAAACTCAATCGCCTCCTTGAGGGCAAGGCCGATCTGGTCTTGGTCGGGTCCAGTTACGGCGGGCTGATGGCCGCCATCTATGCCTGCCGGAACCCCGGAACGGTCAGGAAGCTGATTCTTCTGGCCCCCGCCCTGGAACTGGTTGACTTTCAGCCCTATTTGACCCATCGGGTCGAAATCCCAACCGTGCTCTATCACGGTCGTCTCGACGATGTTGTCCTGCCGGAGGCTGTACAGATCATCGCGCGGAAGATTTTCAGCAATCTTGACTACCATGCCGTGGATGATGATCATTCGCTCCATCATACGTTCAGCGGTATGGCATGGGACGACTTGCTCCATCGTTGAAAATGGGCGGCGGGACACTGGCGATTACCCATTGACGACGGGCTTCATCAGTGCTATCGAAGCGGCAAGATTATCATATCGGGGTTTCTTCTTTCCCGTTGTTATGCTTATTTTCAATTTTATCAACCTTTCAATGAAGCATGAGGTGAAGCATGGATGATCGCAAGCAGGCCGGATTTGACAACGCGCCGCCCTTTGCGGAATGGCTGAAGACCAGCAATGATTTCTGGTCGTCATTGATGAAGATCGCAAGCGCCATGCCTGCTGCCGCACCGGAGAAAGGAGCAAAAAGCCGGTCCGTCGAATCATGGGAAGCCGCCATGAAGATGTGGCAGTCGCTATCATCCGCCCTGAGTGAGCAGGACACGGCCGATGCCGTTTTCAATGGAATGGGTACGCTGCCGGATGTCTTCATGAAAATTGCGGAGGCAACCTGGGATGCCTGTTTCGAAATGCAGAAAAAAACAATTGAGCGTGCCGGCAAAATCGGACAGCGGGTCGAGGCTTATCAATTCGACAGCGTCGATCAGGAGATGTTCAAGGCACTCAAAGAAATCTATGAACAGGAACTGAAACAATTTTTCTACACACCGCAGTTGGGCCTGACCCGGTCTTATCAGGAAAGGGTTAATCACTTTATCGACAAGCTCAATCTGATACATGTTGTCGCCATGGAGTTTCTGTCGCTCCTTTACCTCCCCTTTGAAAAATCGTTCAAAGTCGTGCAGCAGCAGCTTGATGACCTGGCCAAGGAAGGAAAACTTCCCAAGGAGACCAGGGAATATTACAACATGTTCATCAAGGTCCTTGAAGGCCATTATATGACGCTCTTCAAATCGCCGGAATATAACAGAACCCTGTCGGTCCTGTTCGATCATCTGTCGGAGTTTATCATTTCCAAAAACGAAGTCCTGCAAGATCTCCTGCAGGCGCTGCCGGTGCCGACGTACAAGGAAATGGATGAGTTGTACAAAGACCTGCATATTTTGAAGAAAAGGGTTAAATACCTGGAAAGTCAATTGTCTAAGGCATCGTGATCATTCAATCGTCTTGAAAGGAGGCCGAATCGATGAGTCAACCTAAAATTCCCCTCGACCTCATTTTGGCAAATCTTGCTGAAGATGCGGAAAAGACGCAAGCAAGGGTGACAAGGGCATCAGAGGTCCTGATGGGTCCGCTGTCTTCCAACATTGCCGCGACACCCTATGATGTTGTTTATGAAGAAGACCGCGTCAAGCTAAAGCATTACCGTCTCGAAGGCGACCCCCAGCTCAAGACGCCGCTGCTGGTGGTATACGCCTTGATCAATCGGGAAACTATGCTGGACCTCCAGCCGGATCGGAGCGTGGTCAAGACGTTTCTCAAGGAGGGCATTGACCTGTATATGGTGGACTGGGGCTACCCAACGCGCAAGGACCGCTATGTGACCATTGACGACCATGTCAACGGCTATATGGACAATGTTGTTGAACTGATCCGGAAAAAACATGGCCTCAGGAAGATCAATCTAATGGGGATCTGCATGGGGGGCTCCTTTTGCGTCATGTATGCCGCGCTGCATCCCGAAAAGATTAAAAATCTGATCACCACGGTGACGCCGACCAATTTCGATACCGATACGGGCCTGCTGCATGTCTGGATGAAAAACATCGATGTCGACCGTCTGGTGGATACTTACGGCAATATTCCCGCGGATTTGATGAATTTTGGTTTTCTGCTGCTGAATCCGGCCCGCCTGATGATTGACAAATACGTCGGCTTTTTTGAAAATATGGACAACAAGCCCTTTGTGGAAAACTTTGTCCGGATGGAGAAATGGATCTTCGACAGTCCGGATGTTCCCGGTGAAACCTTCCGGCAGTTTGTCAAAGACGGTTATCAGAAGAACCTGCTGATTCAGAGCAAGATGGAGCTGGGTGGACGCCGGGTGGAGCTTGAAAATATCACCATGCCGGTCCTGAATTTTTATGGCATGTTCGATCATCTGGTACCCCCGGCGGCCTGTGAGATGCTGATTGAAAAGATCGGGAGCACAGACAAGGAAAATGTAAGCCTGGATACCGGCCACATCGGAATCTATGTCAGCTCAAAATGCCAGCGGGAATTTGCACCGAAGATCGCCCGATGGCTGAAGGAAAGGGACGACCCGGAACAGATTGTGGTTGCTGCGGAGGCATCAATAAAAGCCAAGGCGCGATCGGCACGAGAAACGCCTGCAGCCACTAAACCGAAAACCGGAAAAATCAAACCTGCCGGCGCCGTTGGGAAAACAAAAAAGAGGCGGCCGGCCGCGGTGAGATCGCAGGCAACCGTAAAGAGGATGGCCGCGAAGAGAAGGCCGTCTCTGATCCAGGTGATTTCAAAAACGCTCCAGGAGAAAAACCATGACCGTAAAAAACGACTATTTTGATACGATAACCGGAATTTCGCTGGCCCTCGGGATCACGCTGAATCGGGATGAAATTCTGGATCTGATCGTGAAAAGCGCCGTGGAGACAATGCAGGGAAAAGCAGCCAGCCTGTTTCTTCTGGATGAAGAAAAGGGGACCTACGTTTCCGTTGCACAGATCGGACTGTCAAAAGACTATGTGCATGCGGGACTGGACCATGTCAGGAAGATCATGATCGAACTGATGCGGAAAGGATATATACACTATCTGGACGCCGCCACAGATCCGAATGCGGCCAACCGTGAGATGAAGAAAAAGGAGGGCATCGTTTCCGTGCTTGTCGTGCCGGTGATGGTCCAGGGGCGAATGATCGGCACGCTTGCTCTTTACACCGCTGTCGCCAGAAAATTCTCCAAGCGGGAGATCGAGTTCCTGACAGTCCTGGCTGAACACGGGGGGATGGCCATCGAACATGCCCGTCTCGTAAAAAAACTCAAAGATAATACAAGGATGTTTCTCGATCTGGCCGCCGGCATCAATGCAAGCCTGAATCTGAAGGATATCCTGCAGGCGCTCACGACCGATGTGGCAACAGCCCTTGGCGTCAAGGCGGCCACCATTCGCCTACTCGACGAGGACCGTACGAATTTGAAACTCGTCGCCAGCTATGGCCTCAGTGAAAAATATTTGAACAAAGGCCCCATCTCCACTGAAAAAAGCATTGCCGAAGCCCTCAAGGGCAAGCCTGTTGTCGTTAAAAACGCCTCTCGGGATCAAGGGGTTCAATACAAAAAGGAAAAGAAAGAAGAAGGGATTGTTTCCATCCTCTGTGTCCCCATCAAGGCCAAGGATGAGGTCATCGGCGTACTGCGGCTTTACAGCGCGGCTCCCCGGGATTTCTCGGAAGACGAGATCATGCAGGTCACGGCGTTGGCCTACCAGGGCGGGTTGGCAATTCAGAACGCCAGCCTGTACTTGATGCTCAAATGCGACATGAAGGAACTCAAGGAGGAAATCTGGCGTCATCGCTCATGGTTCTGACGGACCTGACAAGAGGCGCCGCTGTTGCCCGGAGGACAACCGAAAACGCAGAGCATTGAATAACGTCGGTCGTGTCATTCTGAAAAGGACTGAAACTGAAAGATCTAATCATCCTTGAGATTCTTCGTCTCAAGGCTCGTCGTAATGACAACCTGAAAGTTCTGCATCATGCGAGACCTTTGAAAAATGGCTTCGCACAGTGGGTTGTTGTTATTTTGATTTTGACGGCCGCCGCTTCTGGAATGCCTGTCCCATCGTCGTCATCATCTCCTGGAACTGATCCACCTGTTTCTTGAGCACGTCCTGCAAATCCCGGACGGTTTCGGCAGATTCCAGGCCCTTGTCGCCCAGAATCTTTCTTAGGTTCCCGATGGTCTGTTCCTGTTCCAAGATTTTCTGTTTCAAAACCTCGCATTCTTTCATCAAGGATTCATGGTCCTCGCGGGGCGTCACGTCAAAAAGACGAAGATACTCCCGGAAGGACTGCTGAAAGGACTGCATCGCCTTTTCATATAGCTTCAGGTATTCAGCGGTGTCCTTTTCCACCTTATCCAGACCGTAGATCTGACGAAAAAACGCCGGCAAGCTGTCGGAACCGCCCAGCTCTCCGCTCAGCCACTGGTTGAATTCGTCTATTTGTCGCTGTCCTTTGGCAAAGTTGAGCAAGGACCGGCCCCAGAATTCAAGAAAATTCGCGTCCATGACACGCCCTCCGTAATCATTGTAAACATCATCGCGTTTCGCCCGCCTCCTCTAAGCTAAGTCGACATGAAAGCGGACAGGACCGCGGCAGGCGCCGAACCGCTTATGCAGCGCATATTCGGTATCCGGCAGTGTTTCCAGCAGTTTCTTCTTTTCAAGGGCGGTGAAAGAATTTGCAGTTGTCCAGCAGGGAATCATAAAATCATACAGATGCACCAGACCCCCCAGCAGAAATAACTGGCCGGCGTCCAGGGTTGCTTCCGCTGTGCTTTCCCGGTTTGCTTTTTCCAGATCACCAAATGATGAAATCAAACACCCGCAGGAATAGGTCGCATCGTTCAGACAGACAGGAATATTCAACTAGTAACTCTGATCCATTTTAAAAGTGGCCTCCGTCAATCTGGAATTGACGTTGGCCACTTTTTCATGACATTCAAACACAATTTGATAAGAGCGGTCAGGAATATTGGGAAAGATCATTCATTTGCTCTGGAAGCCACGCTGATGGGTTCAGTCTTTTTTCAGCTTGTCATAGCCCATGAAAAATTCCTCCACTTTTTTATAATTCTCATCCACGGCGGTTTTGAAATCTCCACGGCCTTTCTTATAGGCCTTGAGCCAGTCGTTGATCACTTTTTTCCCTTCTGCGGGAACCAAGGGCGCTTGGTCCAGATACATCACGACCATTTTTTCCGTCTGCTCCTGCAGAACAGTCATGGCGTCGAAGGTGTTATCAAAAGCGGTCTTGTTGAATTGAATCATCTGTTTTGCAATTTGTTTCGGATCCATTTTGTTTCTCCTTTCTTTTGTTTGTTTGATCTCGATGCTCATTCCCGAAATGCTTGCCATAAACTGTCTATTTCCCGGCCTTGGCCTTTTCCGTTTTATCCGCGCCTGCAAAATATTCATTAACCTTCTTGTAGCTTTCATCGACACTGGTTTTGTAAGCGTCCCGACCCCGTTTATAGGTCTTGACCCACTCATTCACGGCCCCTTTCCCTTCTTTGGGAAACCAGGGAGATTGTTCCAGAAAAAGACCAACCATTTTTTCCGTCTGCTCCTGCAAAATCATCATGGCGTTAAAAGTGTTGTCAAATGTGGTTTTGTAAAACTCAATCATCTGTCTCGTAAATTTCGCCTGTTCCATCGTCACGTACCTCCTCTTTCTATATTTATTTCTGATCCATTCCTGATGAGTTCGTAAGAAGTCCAACCCTCCTTTTCTTGTCATCGGGAATCCAGGTCTTTTCACTATTTACGTTTTCTCTGGATTCCGCCTGACACCGGAACGGCAACTTTTCACGAAAGCATCCGTTTAGAAATGAGTATAACGACGTTCCCCCCCTTGTCAAGCAATATTTTGCAATGCAACATTTTATTACGACTAATGATCATTATCATTCTTCATGGTATTAGTTTATAATACACAAAAGATAACAAATGGTTAAAATCATAATTGGCCGTGCAAGCAAATGATATTCTCCCAAGACCATAAAATATATGTTGCAACACAAAGATGCGTCGTGTATAAGTATGTAAAGAGGTCTATCAACATGAATGAAACATTGCTTCTAAAAAAATACTCAAACAGACGACTGTACGACACCGAAAAGAGCGCCTATGTCACGCTCGATGATGTCATGCAGGCCATTCGCTGTGGGAGACGCGTGGCTGCGGTGGATGCCAAATCCGGAGAGGACGTGACCGCATTTATCCTGACCCAGATCATTTTGGAGGAATCGCGAAAAAAGAACAGCCTGCTGCCGACCCCCCTTCTGCACCTCATTATCCAATACGGTGAAAACATTCTGAGTGAATTTTTTGAAAAATATCTTGAGCAAACCATTAAAAATTACTTGTCCTACAAGGCCATGGCCGATGATCAGTTCCAAAAATGGCTTCACCTTGGCATGGATCTGTCCACGCTGACCAAGCAATCCATGGCGTCGCTGCCGGCCTTCCGGCCCTTTCTTGATCGCTTCCAGGATCAAGACCCATCGCCGGTCAAGGATAAAAAGTAATGTCTTGACATTAATCCGCACTTTCCTTAAAGAGGGGCCATGGACGGCATCTATTCCAAAAAAGTGGTCATTCACTATACAGCTGAGAATGTGGAACAGCCCATTATCTACCAGCTCGTCAAGGAGCACAATCTTGTCTTCAATATTCTGAAGGCCCGCATTTTCCCCCGTCGTGAAGGCGTCATTGTTTTGGAACTGAGCGGTCTCAAAAAGAACTTCGATAGCGGCATTCGTTTTCTGAAGGACAAAGGCCTAAAAGTCGAACCGCTTTCTAAAAGTGTCAATCAAAACATTGACAAATGCGTCCACTGCGGCGCCTGCACGGCGTTCTGCCCTACAGACGCCCTGGCCTTCGACATGCAAACCACAAAAGTGGCATTTGATCCCGAGAAATGCAACGGGTGCGAGCTCTGTGTTTCAGCCTGTCCTGTTCGGGCCATGGAGGTCGATCTCTTTTAACGGCTGCGTAATAAGTCCGGATGCTGCGTTGCGCTGCATCCTTCGTCATTGCGGCGTATACGAAGAAAAAAAATACGCCTCATTCCTCATGATTTGCGCGCCTTGCCTGCGACCTTTTTACGCAGCCGTCGTCTTTGGCCGGTTTTTCGGCTTTTTAAACGAGGTCGATCTCTTTTGACGGCCGCGTAATAAGAACAAACAGCAAGCGGCCTGTCATTATTTCGGACCCTTGTTGCCCTGATCCGTTTTTTTGTCTTTGCCGATCAGAAGGTTGTCCATGCCTTCGGCTAACTTTTTCCCTTTTTCGGCGATTGCCTTGCCCTTTGAATAGGCTTCTTTACCCTTTTCAATGGCTTTACCGGTTTCGGTCTTTGTTCTTTCCAGGGTTTCCATCATATTCTGGGGCATTTTCCGGGGATCCTTGAAATACATATAGCCGCTGACGGCCAGGAGAATCAGGAGAAACAACAAAGCCAGCTTAAGGAGCTGCTTGAAAAGAAAATAGACGATCAGCAGGCCGACAAAAATGACTGCGATGATGACCACGGGATGGGCCGACAGATTCTGTATGAGGTTGTCCACGGTTGACCTCCGATTGTTACTTGCGTATCCTACTTTGAAATCGAGGAAATATCAAATGTTTCTTTCACTTGACAAACCCCGGACGGGTCGTTTAGATTTCATGGAAATGGATGAAAGGGATTTACCGTTTGAAAGTCGCCGTAGCCACTCTCGGATGCAAGGTCAACCAGTATGAATCGGCAGGAATCCGTGAAGCCTTGGAAAAAAAAGGCGTTGATCTGGTCCGTTTTGATCAGCCGGCGGATTACTATGTCATCAATACCTGCACCGTAACGGACCGCTCCGACATTGAGTCGCGCCGGCTCATCCGGCGGGCGGCAAGATCCAGTCCGGGGGCGCAAATCATCGTCACGGGCTGTTATGCCAACCTTGCCGCCGCCGACCTCGGAAAAATGCCGGGGGTCGTGCTGGTCACAGATCAGAAAGCCATGATCGCGGAAGCCATTACCTCGAAGGCGCCGCTTACAGAAATCGCCCTGCAGGCCGGCACAAAGGGTTTATCCGACCTGTCGGCCTTGAAACCGGTTCACTTCTTCGGCCATACCCGGGCATTTCTTAAAGTCCAGGACGGTTGCAACAGCCGCTGCAGCTACTGCATCGTACCCTTTGCGCGAGGGGCAAGCCGTAGTATCCCGGAGAGGAATGTAATCAGTCGCATGGATGAACTGAACCGCGCCGGATACAGGGAAGTCGTGCTTACTGGAATTCATCTGGGCGCCTATGGGGCCGACCTGACGCCTCCCACAGATCTTTTCAGCATCGTCAAAACCCTGTGCGACGATCATGCCGTCGAACGGCTGCGGCTGAGCTCCATCGAACCCATGGAAATCACCGACCCGCTGATTGCATTATTTCAGCATTCCGGGATATTATGCCACCACCTGCATATCCCGCTGCAGAGCGGCGACGACGGCATTCTGAAACGCATGGGCAGACCTTACAATCCGGGATTTTTCGTTCATCTGCTCGAAAAAATCTGGCGGGCGGTACCGGACATGGCAGTTGGCCTCGACGTGATGGTCGGTTTCCCCGGCGAGGACGAGCAGGCCTTTGAACGCACACTGCATTACATTGCAGACCTACCTGTTGCCTATCTGCATGTCTTCCCCTATTCGGAACGTCCGGGAACAGAGGCGGCTGCCCTGCCTGGCAAGGTAACCGACAGAGAAAAAACAAGCCGGGCTCAGCGCATGCGGAGCCTCGGAAAAAGAAAACGCACGGCCTTTGCGCAACGATTTATCAGTCAAGAAATGGCCGTTCTGGTGGAAGGCAGAGCGGACCGAAAAACCGGCCTATGGAAGGGATTCTCGGGCAACTATATCCCGGTCATCCTCGAAGATGGGGATGCTTCGCTGATCAATCGCATCGTTCAGGTACGGGCGGATCGCTGCCGGGACGGACAACTTCATGGAAGGATTGTAGATGTCTGAAGAAAGAAGGACGGCCCTTGACCATCTTCAGCAGAGACTCCCCTATCGTTTCCGCGACGATTCGTTGCTGGATACCGCTCTGACACACCGCTCCTACGTCAACGAGAATCCCTCCGAAATGAGACGCGACAACGAAAGGCTTGAGTTCTTGGGAGACGCCGTCCTCGATCTCTGTATCAGTGATCTGCTGATGAAAAACTTCCCCGATTATCAGGAGGGTTTGCTCTCGCAGGTGCGCGCCTCCATTGTCAACGAACAGCCGCTTGCGGAAATGGCGAAATCTTTCCATCTCGGAGATTACCTGCTTTTGGGCAAAGGGGAGGAGGCCTCCGGCGGGCGAAGCAAACCTTCCCTGCTGGCCAACACATTTGAAGCCCTGATTGCGGCCATTTATCTGGACGGCGGATTCGAAGAAGCCGCAGCGTTGATCAGACGTCTTTTCACACCACTGATCGGGGAAAGCTATCGAACGTACCGGGATTACAAGACGACCGTACAGCAGATCAGCCAGCACACCTTCAAGGAAACGCCCCGTTACACGCTGATCCATGAATGCGGACCGGATCATGACAAAACGTTTGAAATCCAGCTCTCCATTGCCGATCGCATCCAGACAACCGGAACCGGCAAAAACAAGAAAGAAGCGGAGCAGCGCGCCGCCGAACAGGCAATCCGGATACTGGAGGCGCTTTTTCCTCCCGGGCGGGAATAAATATGCCGCTGATTATTCCTATCTTCATGATGCATCGGGGGTGTCCGCATCGCTGCGCCTTCTGCAACCAGCAGAAGGCGGCAGGGCCTTATCCTGAAGATGTCTCGGAAACGTTCTTCCGCCAGACGGTCCTTTCCCATCTTCAGCACATCAAAAAAAAGCCGGATCAGGTGCAGATTGCCTTCTACGGCGGCAATTTTACGGGAATGCCCAGGCAGGATCAGATCCGCCTGCTGAAATATGCGCAACCGTTCCTTGAAGCGGGAGAGGTCAGCGCCCTCCGCATATCCACGAGACCCGATTGCCTTGATCAGGAGCGGCTGGATTTATTAAAAGGATTCGGCGTTCAAATTGTGGAGATCGGCGCCCAATCCCTCGTGGACGACGTTCTGCGGCGTGCCGAAAGGGGACATACCGCCGGGGATGTGGATGCCACCATAAAGTTGCTTAAGGCCAACGGGTTTGAGGTCGGCGTCCATCTCATGGCCGGCCTGCCGGGAGACGGCCCTGAAGGTTTTGCCTGTTCAGTGACCCGGACCATTGCCATGCAGCCGCATATGGTCAGGATCCATCCGACCCTTGTTTTCACGGGGACATCACTGGAACAGGACTACCGGAATGGACGTTATGAACCTCTGACGCTTGACGAGGCCGTCCTGCTTTGTAAATACGCCTTGCTGAATTTTGCCGCAGCCGGCATTCCCGTCATCCGCATCGGCCTGCAGACAACGCCGGAGATGGAAAAACGCGGAACGGTCATTGCCGGCCCCTATCATCCGGCCTTCCGGTTTCTCGTCGAGTCATCTATTTTTTTCGACAAGGCGGTCTCTCTTTTGTCACGGGGGAATTTTCAGGGGAAAGCCGTTGTTTTCTTCGTCTGTCCGAAAGAGCAATCAACCTTTAGGGGGCTGAAGAATGAAAACGTGCGAACGTTGCAGAACCGCTTCGGCCTCTCGGGCATCCGCGTTATCCCGGACCCGGCACAGTCTCCCGGAAGGCTGCACGTCCGCTGTGATTGATGAGAACGTATTTAATTGCTTGACCGCTTGCAAAGAGCCGATATAATCAACCGTCTATGCAACGGTGGAAAACCTGATTTTCAGGAATTATTCGCCCCCGGGACGATCAACCTCACAGGAGACAGACGATTGTTTAAATCCGGATTTATCGGCATCATCGGACGGCCAAACGTCGGAAAATCGACACTGCTCAACACCCTTGTCGGCGAAAGAATCGCAATTACAGCGAGCAAACCCCAGACCACGCGAAACCGCATTATGGGCATCCGGAATCAGGCCGAGGGACAGATGATCTTCATGGACACACCCGGCATCCATCAGGCCGACTCCCCGCTGAACCGCCAAATGGTTAATATCGCAAGGGATACATTCCAGCGCGTGGACATGCTGCTTCTGTTGGTGGAAGCAGCTGCCGGCGTTCATCCGGCTGACCCATTCATCATAAAATCCCTGCCGGAAGACGCCATGCCGGTCATCCTGGTCATCAACAAGATCGATCTCGTAAAAAAGACGCAGCTCTTGCCCCTGATCGATCAACTCCATACGCTGCATGCGTTTGCCGCCGTTGTGCCCCTGTCGGCCCGGACCGGCGACGGCCTGTCGCGGCTCGTCGATGAGATTTTACAAGCGCTTCCGGAAGGACCAGCCTATTTTCCTGAGGATACCATGACGGACGGTTCGGAACGTTTCATCGCGGCCGAGATCATCCGGGAGAAGATCATCCTGCTGACCCGCCAGGAAATCCCCTATGCAACGGCCGTGGTCGTCGATGCGTTCAGGGAGGATGAACAGAAGCGGCTCCTTCGCATTCAGGCGACTATCCATGTGGAAAAGGATTCACAGAAGGGGATTCTGATCGGCAAGAAAGGGGCCAGGCTGAAGGAAATCGGAACGAAAGCCCGCATGGATATGGAACAGTTTTTCAACGCCCGGATTTACCTGGAATTATTCGTACGGGTGCAGAAAGACTGGACCCATAATGAGAAAATGCTGAAGCAATTCGGCTATTTTCAGAAGTGATAGGGAGTCTTGTGAGACAACCGGCGTTTCTTTGAGGTACGTTGTCTCGAATCCATTTTTATTGAGATCAGAGGAGATCCACCGTGAAACCCGTTGTGGCCATTATCGGCCGGCCGAATGTCGGAAAATCGTCCCTGTTCAACCGCCTCGTCCACCAGCGCAAGGCCATCGTTATCGATCAGCCCGGCGCCACGCGCGACCGCAATTACGCGGCCTGCACATGGAATGACAAACCTTACATTTTGATCGATACGGGCGGCTTCGAACCGGCGGCGACCGAAGGCATCCTCGTCCAGATGCGCGAACAGACACAGCTTGCCATTGAGGAATCCGACATCATCATCTTTCTGATGGACGGTCGGGAAGGGCTGCTGCCGGCGGACCGCGATATCGCCGCCTTGCTGCGCGGCTTTGAAAAGCCGGTTTTTTACGCGGTCAACAAGATCGACGGGTTGAAGCTGGAAACGCTGGCCTATGAATTCTATCAACTGGGCATGGAAACCATCCATCCCGTCTCCGCCGAGCATGGCCTGGGCGTGGGGGAACTTATGGACGATGTGGCCCGGTTGCTGCCGGATACGCCGGAACCGTCAGATACAGAGGACCGGATCCGGATCGCCGTGATCGGAAAGCCCAACGTCGGCAAGTCCTCTCTGATCAACCGGATCCTCGGGTACGAACGCACGATTGTCAATCCTGTTCCCGGAACAACGCGCGATGCCATCGACACCCCCTTCACGTTCGCGGGGCGTCCTTATCTGCTCGTCGACACTGCCGGGATCAGAAGGAAAAGCCGCGTCAGTTTGACGCTCGAAAAATACAGCGTCATTCAGGCGATCAAGGCCATCAGCCGCTGCGACATCGCCCTGATGCTCATCGACGCCGAAGAAGGCGTCACGGAACAGGACGCGAAAATCGCCGGTCTCGCCCTGGAAAACGGCACGGCCTGCATCATTGTGGTCAACAAATGGGACGCCGTCGAAAAAGACAACCGGACAGTTGGAAAATATGTCAGGGAAATCAAGGACAAAATGAAATTCCTGGATTTTGCCCCGATTCTGTTCGTTTCCGCGCGGACGGGCCAGCGCGTCGTGAAGATCTTCGACGCGGTGGAATCTGTTTACAGCCAGTACACACGGCGCGTCAGCACGCCGGAGCTGAACCGCAAGGTGCAGGAATTTTTGGCCGCCAATCCGCCGCCACAGTATAGAAGCAGGTCAAATCCTTTTAATTACGTCTCCCAGGTCGCCGTCAAGCCGCCCACCTTTGTCTTTTTTGTCGGGGATCCGCGCTCCGTCCACTTCTCCTACGAACGTTATCTCATGAACCAGTTCCGGGAGACCCTTGCCCTGGATCAGGTTCCGCTGCGCTTCTTCTTCAAGAGAAAAAGCCGGGAGGGGTCTGCCTGAATGGCAATTGCGTTAGCAGGTAATATGGCCTCTTCTCCTCTCAGAGCAGTTTCCATATTCCTCATCCTCGGATTTGTTCGATGTTGACCCCAAGTGCCTCCGCTAGTTTCTCCAGCGTTGCCTTCCGCAACTTTTTTTCACCCGATTCCATCTGTGACAGGGCGGCCTGTGTGATTCCCATTTTTTCCGCAACTTCCTTCTGCGTCAGCCCCAAATATTCGCGCCAAGCACGAACTAAAGCGTATCCCTTGTCTATGGTAAGCCAGACAACATCATTAGGAACGCTCTCTCCGTCATCGGGCACGAAGGGTCGTCTCAATCTTATATAGTCATTGTACGATATCACGACAAAAGCCGGACGTCCTTCCTGCATAATAATCTGGGCATCAGTATGTACGTTCATCACGTTTCTTTACCTCCTGTATTTCAATGATTCTTACCACATCCTGCACGTTAAAAAGAACGCGGTATCTACCGACGCGCAACCGGTAATCGTATTGATGATTCTCAAGACGCTTAACTCCTGGACATGAAGGGAACGACGCAAGCTGCATAACGGCAATGCCGATTAGGCGCATTTCCGATCTATCGCCTATCTTCTTGAGTTGCTTGCGCGCTTTTGGTTTCCAAATGACTTCATACATGTCTTATATTTTGCCTAAAAGATAAGCGTTTGTCAAGGGCAAATAGCCCACCCAAGAATCCATAAAAGCACCCGCGCTCAAAAGGAAGGCGGCGGGTTCGGACGATGCCGTGCCCTGCATTCTTGAATCACTGGGAGATGAAAAAACCTTCCGGCGAAACTGGTCGCGGCTGATCCGGAAAATCAACGAGGTCGATCCTCTGGTCTGTCCGAAATGTCAGGGGACGATGCGGGTCATCGGCAGCATCGAGGACCCTTCGGTCATCCGCACCATTCTCGAACACCTGGGGTTATGGCTGGCAAGGGCCAGGCCGCCGCCGAAAATTCATGCGCCACCAGTCTACAGCGCAGGCAGGGCGGCTGCCCCAACCATCCTGGATGACGTCTCGCAGATCCCCGTTCATGACGATCATTTCTATGGGGACTCTCGATACTCCTGGGACGATTACATCGAAGCATAACACATCGAAAAAAAGAAGCGTGAAGGAGAAGTCTGCCCGAAAAGCACTTCAAAATGCCTTTCTGACGGGCAAGTCGTCCAGAAATGGCGCCGATGGCTCAAGAAGGACACCCGTCCGTCCCAATCTTCCGCGCTCAACGGTATGGCCACCCCTGATTTACATTATTATCCCTTGACACGAGAAAACTGCGCTCCTATACTCCGAACCGTCAAAAGCAATGTCTTATCAATCAATTCAATTGCCGGGGCAATATCAAACGACTTCAATGACCACGGGCGTTGCCTTGGCAAGATTATCCCAGACAGGGCACCTGCTCTCCACTTCCTGAATAAAATCTTCTTTTTCCTGCTTGGTCATGTCCGCGTCAATATGGAGCATCACTTTGATGCCCGTAAATCCGGCCCGGTTTTCCTTGCCCTTTCCCAGCAGCGTCTCCGGATCATACGCGCCTTCCACTTTCATATCCATGCCCCTCAGCGAAATCCGCTTCTGCCTGGCGACGATTCTTGCAATGGTGCCGATGCAACCGGCAAGCGACGCGAAAAGATACTCCAGCGGACTGGGACCCGCATCCATCCCGCCACCGGCCTTCGGCTGGTCAACAACCATGATATGCTCCCCGGCCTTCACTTCAATCTTGAACTTTTCATCCAACTTCGCCTCAACACTGATTGTCTTCATTTTTGCCATTATCGCGCCTCCTGGGATGATTTTACTTCAATCGATTGATTTGATATGGTAATAATAACGATGAACGCATAACATAAAAAATTTTGTGTGTCACTGAATAATGGCCACAAACAGGGGACGCGACTTTGTCATGTCCCCCTCAACGAAAAAGATTTTTAGCCGTTGCGAAGCCATTTTTCAAAGGTCTTAATCCTTGATTAACATCAATAATATTTCTCTGTCCTTCGCCGACCGCAAGATTTTCGACGGCATAACCTGGCTGATTCCGGATAAGAGCCGGATCGGCATCGTGGGGGATAACGGGACCGGCAAAACCACCCTGTTGAAAGCGATTCTGGGAATGGTCGATCTCGACCAGGGCGCCATCGAGATTCCCAACCGGAAAAACCGGACCATCGGATATCTGCCCCAGGATCTGGTCGAGCTGGACCCCCTGCCGCTGATCGACTATCTGCACATGAAGAGCGGGCTGGCCGAAATTGAACAGGCGCTGAAGGACCATGAACGCCGCATGTCCCACTGTGATCCCTCCTCTAACGACTATCAGTCCCTCCTCAAGGATTATGAAACGGCCTCGGCGTGTTTTCAAGCCCGCGAAGGCTACCGGTTTGCGGCGAAGGCCAAGCAGATTCTGAGCGGGTTCGGTTTCCGGGAAAGGGATTTTTCGAGAAACTGCACGGAATTTTCCGGCGGCTGGAAAATGCGCATTCTCATCGCCCTGATCCTGGTGTCCGCCCCCGATATCATGCTGCTGGATGAGCCGACCAATCATCTCGACACGGAGAGCATGGAGTGGCTGGAAAGCTATTTGAAGGACTATCCGGGTACGATCCTGACGATTGCCCACGACCGTGTCTTTCTCGACAAGATCGTCAATCAGATTTGTGAATTATCCAATCATTGCCTGACTGTCTTCAAGGGAAACTATTCCTACTATCTGGCGGAAAAGGAGCGGCGGCTTGAGGCGCTTAAAAAGCAGATGGCCCTGCAGCGGGCAGAAATCAAGAAGACGCAGGAGTTCATCGAACGCTTCCGTTTCAAGGCTACTAAAGCGAAGCAAGTTCAGAGCCGCCTCAAAATGCTCGAGCGCTTCGAGATCGTCGAGCTGGAAAAAGGCGGGAAGCGCATCCACATCCGGTTCCCGGAAGCGCCCAAAAGCGGCAGGGAAGTCGTCGCCGCACGGCAGATTTCCAAAAACTACGGAGACCTGAATGTCTTCAGGGCAATCGATCTGGCGATCCAGCGTGGCGAAAAAATCGCGCTGGTCGGGATCAACGGGGCGGGGAAATCCACTCTGGCCCGGATTCTGAGCGGGACGGAAGAGCCGTCTTCCGGACAGGTCCAATACGGCCTCAATGTCAGCCTGGCCTTTTTTTCCCAGGAAAGCGCCCAGAATCTGGATTACCGGCGAACCGTATGGGACGAGATCCGCCTTGTGGGGACACGCAGCACCGACCAGGAGAGACGGAATCTGCTGGGGGCTTTTCTTTTTTCCGGAGACGACGTTTACAAGGAAATCGCCGTTCTCTCCGGCGGTGAAAAATCCCGGCTGGCCCTTTTGAAAATTTTGCTGCAGGATTCCAATCTGCTGATCCTCGATGAACCGACCAACCATCTGGACCTGAAAACAAAGGACATTTTCCAGAACGCCCTGTTGAGCTATACGGGCACGCTCGTCATCGTTTCCCATGACCGTTTCTTCCTGGACCGACTGGTTCACCGTGTAATTGAAATCAGAGACGGTCAACAGCATGAATATCTGGGAAACTACTCCTATTTTATCCAGAAACGCAGTGAAATGGCCCGAATCGATGCGAACGGTGTAAATCCCCCCCAGGCAGAGGGCGGGCCTCCATCCGGCACCGGGGATCTCCCGCCCAACAAGAAGCCCTTCAAGACAAAGGAGGAGAAACGACTCGAAGCGCAGAAGCGCAACCGACTTTCGCAGATTACGCGTGATTTGAAAAACGAACTGGCGGCGCTGGAGGAACGCATCGCCCGGCTGGAAACGAGAAAGGCCGAAAATGAAACAAGACTCTGCGCACCGGACATTCACAGAGAACCGCACAAAATAAAGCAATTAAACAATGAGATGGCCGATCTTGCCCGGGAGCTCGAACAGCTTTATGCGGCCTGGGACCGCATGACCGTCGAGATGGAAACCGTCTTGCAGACAATAAAAAATCCTCCGTGACCCCCCAATCCGAACATACGCCGCTTGCGATCTCCATCTCCGATCAAACGCAGATGACTTCTACGGCGACCCCGATTACTCCTGGGATCAATAGATCCAGTCATAACGCATTGCGAAAAAAGGCGTGCAGGAGAAGTCTGCCTGAATGGCACTCAAAAAGGCCTTCCTGACGGGTGACTGGACCGAAAGGTGAGCCGATTTCTCAAAGAGGCAGCCGCTGTGATACATCCATCGCACAATCATCGGCGCCACATATCATATTTTGCGTCCAGAATCCCCTTGACTCACAAAATCCTTCCTCATATACTCCCTTCATGAAAAAGGAAGTTCTTATCAAATGAAAGTATGAAATGGCTGACCTTGAGAGGCGGGGGCTGTCCAATGCGGCTGCCGCCTTGCTCAATCTGCCGGGCTTTGAGAAGGTGGGGAAATACGATTCTTCCCTGGTTAAGTCCAACCTGTAATGTCAATATCTGTTTTGCCGCTTGGTGGTGTTAATTGTTTTGGAGGTTGTGTCATCCGCCTCGCTGATGAGAGGTCCTATGTCCCGGCGCTGGACCATTTTTGCCCTTGCATCCGCTAACTTCTTTCTGTCCCTGTTTTATCGATCCACAAATGCTGTAATAGCCCCCCAGCTCTTGCATGATCTATCCCTGAATACTAAGGATCTTGGCCTGCTATCGGGTGCTTTCTTCTATGGTTTTGCCCTTATGCAGATTCCGATCACCTTGCTTCTTGACAAGGTGGGGCCAAGGCGGTTGATGAGCATCCTTTCTCTTTTTAGCGTCAGCGGCGCCCTCATTTTTTCCTTCTCCGAAACCCTGACAACCGGGGTGATAGCCAGATTTCTCCTGGGAATGGGCATGGCATGCCATCTGATGGGAACCCTGAAACTCCTGACCTTGTGGTTTGGACCCCTTCGTTTTGCCACCCTTTCGGGGATTGTGCTCTCCATCGGCACCATGGGAAACATAGCAGCAACGTCCCCTTTTGTTCTGCTTGTAGGGGAGGTAGGCTGGCGTTCAGGCATGAGACTGATCGCGGTAATTAATTTTGTTCTGCTGGCAGCTTTCTATGTCATTGTCAGAGACACGCCTCATCAAAATGGGGCTTCCTCCGTCGCCGGTGACAGACAGGCTGCACCGGGTCTGAGCCAGACCTTTTCTCATGTCCGACTTCTTTTCAGGAACAGGAGCTACTGGATCATTTCCCTGGGAACCTTTACCAACTACGGAGTATTTGCCGCCTTTCAGACCCTCTGGGCAGGCCCCTACCTCATGGAGGTCATGGGGCTCTCCCCGATAGTGGCTGGAAATCTCATCTTCCTGATTAGCCTTGGTTATCTTATTGCCCCCCCTATAAGCGGAATTCTTTCGGATCGGATTCTTAAGACCCGGAAATGGATAGTGTTGTGGGGTCTCGTAATCTACTCTTTTCTCACCGCCGCCATAGCCATCCTTTCTCCCGGAACTTACACGTGGGTATTTGCGCTCCTCTTTTTTTGTTTCGGGTTCTTCCGGGCTACCGCCTCACTCATGTATACCCAGATCAAGGAACTCATGCCTCTGGGGATGGCAGGTACTGCCATGACGGGCATCAATTTTTTTACGATGATTGGACCGGCCTTTTTCCTGCATGGAATTGGATGGTTCATGCAGACCTTTTATCCTCATGCCCCACGAGGGGCGGAGGCTTTCCGTGGAGCCCTTCTTGTATGTGCTTTCTGCCTGGCTGTTGTGTCCCTGGTCTACCTTTTTACCAGAGATACGAAGGGGCAGTCCCCGTAGCCTGCATATCTTTGACACCAATAACACTATTAAATTAAATAGTTAGGAAAAAAGCGTCAGGCTTTACACCTTTTTGCCAGATGATCGGCGCGACATGCCATATTTTGTGGTAAATATTCTTTTGAGGCAATTCGGCCACCAAATATCCATTGACATATAAGATTTCCTCCTTTATATACTCCGGCCGCTGAAAAGGAATCTCTTATCAATTCAATATCAATTAAGACGGCTTTATTTCCCCGCGGGAAGGAACCCTCTACGAAATGGGCATTTTGTCCCGAACCTTTATGAAATGTTGAACAGGAGAAGATGTTCATGATGGAAGATCATGTGCTGTATACGGTGGAGGGGGGGTACGCTCTGATCACCCTGAACAGGCCGGAGGCGAAGAATGCCTTCAGCCCCGAAATGATCCGTCTCTGGCGCGAATCTCTGGAGGAAGCCAAAAGGGATGACCGCGTCAAGGTTGTCATTGTGACCGGCAAGGGTGACACTTTCTGTTCGGGTGGGGATATCCGAGAAATGGCCGAAGGAAAGCTCCGTTCCTGGGAAATGAAAAATTTTGTCTGGGAAGGGGTGCACCGCATTGTCCTGACTCTCGAAGACCTGGATAAACCAGTTATCGCCGCCATTAACGGCGCCGCCATGGGGGCAGGTCTGGACATGGCTCTCATGTGCGACCTGCGGGTCTGCTCGGACAAAGCGCGAATGGCCGAATCCTATATCCTCCTGGGATTGGTTCCGGGGGATGGCGGGGCTTACTTCCTGCCACGTCTGGTCGGCGTTGCCAAGGCCTTGGAGCTTTTCCTGACGGGCGACATGATCAGCCCCGATGCAGCATTGCAGATGGGACTGGTGAATCGGGTTGTTCCCCACGAGCGCCTGATGGGAGAGACGATCGCCCTCGCTCAAAAAATCGCCGGCAAGCCACCCCTGGCCATCCGCATGATGAAGAGGGCCATCTACCAGGGGCAAACCAGCACGCTGCGGGCCCACCTGGATTACATCTCTTCCCAATTGTCACTGCTGTCAGAAACGGAAGACCACCTTGAGGCGGCAAAAGCCTTCCTGGAAAAGCGAACGCCTGCTTTCAAGGGAAAATAGATGCTTATGCGGGGAAATCTCATATGATACCCTCCAGCGCATCCTTCTTGCAACATTCAGCTCATCATCGCCTATTTTGCCACCAAATATCCATTGACATTTTTTTGACCTTCTCCCCGAAAACTGGTTTAATAGATAAGTTAGTTTTCTGGCATAATGAAATGATTGAGGATGAGGATCGGGGAGATCGCCGCAGTCCGGGTTCGATACGGCTACAAACGGATCCATGTTCTCCTCCAGCGTGAAGGCTGGGAGATTAACCAACCATGGCGGACGGATTATAATGAGTTCCGTCACACAGTTCTTTGGATAACAGAACACAAAGTGATGACGCAAGAACAGGGCTTTTGATGCTGGAAAACCAACTCCTCAGATGGACCAGTTCTTGGGGAACCCCCAAAATAATATCTTGTGTGTCAAAGGAATTGGACCATAAAACATGGGGTAGAGCCCCGATGTTTGTCGTCGGGTGTGACTTGCATTTGTTACGACTTGAAAGGAAGAATATCAGCCAAAATTTTATGTTGAAGAATTAAGTGGGCGAAAATGAAACGCTCGCGGAAGAAGCGGAGGGACAGGCCGGACCCAAGCGGGGCGAACGAGTTGGAGGGGATAATGGAAGAGATAATGAAGGTTCAGGAATAATGCAACGGGTAAGATAAATTCGTCATGCTGGGATGCGTCCAGCCGAAGGGGCAACCATCAAGAAGCCCAACGTTGGGCGCTTTCGGCGCTCGTGCTACGGGTCCATCCAACCCTGCTCAATACCGACTCCTCGGATGCCGCTGGGCAAGGAGAAACCGGTTTCTCAAAAGGACAGACACCTCATTTTTTTTGCAATCATCCGCACAGTATCCCGCAGTTTGCGGTCATTATTCCATTGACACAAAAGACTGCATTTTGTAGGCTCCAGCTATGAATATGGAATATACCATCAATAACAAGGAGTGCATATATGCCTACGATCCGGTATACAATGCTGCTGTTTATTCTGGCTTTTTGGATTGTCCCGACCGCGATGGCGGCCGGCCCGGTCCCGCACAAGATCACGTTCAAGAACAACTGCACGCAAACTATCTGGGTGGGCCAGGACGGCACAATCCGGGACGGGTGGGAAATGAAGACGGGAACTTCCGTCATAAAAAGCATCCCCGTCGGATTCTCCGGCAGGTGGTGGCCGCGGACCGGCTGCCACTTCGACGCAACGGGTAAATGTCCCACCGAGGGCGTGAATTGCTGCGACTCGGGGGGGTGTATTACCTCCGATCCGAAATACTTTGGTTTGAAATGCAACGGCGGCGGACGCCCGCCCGTATCGCTATTCGAGCCCACTTTTGATGCGCACAGCGGACACGGACCGATCGACTACCTGGATCTGAGCGCGGTGGACGGATTTTCCGTGCCGATGCAGATGGCGCCCAATCCTGGAACCTATAATCCCAAGCCGGACCCCGGAATGAAAGCCGGTATATGGTGTCAAACCAAGGGATGGAAGACAAACCCCACCTGCCCTGCAGAGCTTTGGGACAACACTAAAAAACTCTGCTGGGGTCCTTGCGCGTATTTTACGACGGTGAAGAAGGTGACAACCGGGAAAAACAAAGCCAACATCTGTTGCGACAACACGAACGTGGACTATCCCCCGACTTCGTCGAAAAAGTGCGAACACAATGACTTCAGCGGCGGTTACGGCTGTTCGCCATACTCTCCCGGCAATGATGATGAAAGATGCTATGCGAAAGACCCAGGCAAGCATGGCTACTGGGGGGCAATTGTTGATACGACATGGCCGAATATTAAAAATTCAACGCAGTATATAACCAATGTTAATGCAGGCATTCCAGGCGTGTACGCCTGGCAGTTCGACGATTTCAATAGCACTTACAACTGCAGGAAAACCGGGGGCACCGTGGACTATACGATTACCTTCTGCCCATGAATGGACTAAGATGGGGATTCTTTTTAAAAGGATTGACTATGACAACCGGCAAACAATGTAAATGTGTGAACAGTCTTAATTCTTTACTCCTTGTTATCTGTCTGCTGATGGTGAGCTGCAGCAGCGGGGGGCAATCAAGCGGCACCCAAGTCTATGCAGTCGGCTCGGCTGTGGCCGATGCAACCACCGGTTTGAACGTCCCGGTTTACTGGCACAATAGCATTACCGAACTCTCCCGGATCGATTCCACGTGCGATGGTTATGCAAACTCTATCGTTGTGGCTGGGGAAGACACCCATATCGCCGGAACCACTTTTGTATGCTCTGACGGTGGAACGGAGAAAACACCCGTCGCGGCCTACTGGAAAAACGGTGTCCGGACCGACCTGGAACGGCCGGCGGCCCATGCGCAGGAAGCTTCGGAAGCGCAGCAGGTCTTTCTGGCCAACGGATCCATCTACGTTGCCGGGTACGTGACGGGCGATAACGGACCCCTTCCCGTATATTGGCGGGACGGAAGGATTGTTTATCTCACTGCAATTCCATATGGAGGCACGAAGGCTCGTGCGTCAAATATCTATGTTGACGGCGCCGATGTCTATGTAAGCGGTGCCGCCATGTTCGATACCGCCTACCCGGCATATTGGAAGAACGGGGAAGTTTTCACGCTGCCGATTCCCGATGGTTTCAGCGGGACAAGCGTTCCCCTGCCCATTCATGTGTCCGGCGGAGATGTTTACGTTTTCGGACATCTTCACCGCCTGCGGACACCGACGAGCGCGGATACATCAGAACGGCCCGTTTATTGGAAAAACGGGACGCTTGTTCCCCTCTTCCCTTTGACAAGCGGAGCCGGCTATTCCTACGGAGGCGCCCTGTTCAACGGAGTGCCTTACAGCGCAGGTGCATATGTCGAGGGGGCTCTTTATACCCCCTCCGTATGGGTGGATCAGACGCGGCAGCGGCTGCCGATGATCGATGAGGGGCTCTATGGAATGGCGCATGATGTGTTCGCCGATGGAGGAGGGATTTATGTGGCCGGCTGGAACTATGAGTCAACAAACCCAACCGACCCGGAAGCGCTCCTGAGAGCGGTTCCCTGCTATTGGGCCAATGGTGTCAGGGTGGACCTCCCGGTACTGAATGCGGGTTCATCGGCATATGCTCGGGAGATATACGTTACCCGATAACGCGAACATTTTAGTCGCAGGCAAGATGATGAAATCCGTCACGGGCAGAAATAGCCGCATGAGATAACCGGCATGCCGGCAAGAAACAAAAATAACCGCTCATTGACTTGTATCCCCACTGGTTATAACCTGCTTCCCGGTCTTTTCTGCTTCAATAAGCCGCTTGTCGAAGTCCTTTCGTTCCTTTTCCTTCTCTGCCTTACACGTTAAAGCATGACGAACCCCATCATCCTGCCATGGTTTTTTCGCCATTTATATCAATCACTTAAGAAATATTAAGGTTTTCGGTGGCAAGTTTAAAGTTACTGTAAAGTGTGTCGAGATGGTCCCATCTTGCGTGGAAGATGTCGCCTGCATGGAGGACAAAGCTTGTTTTCTTCGACACTGCAAGATTCACGATGTCGAGAAATGCTTTTGGTAAGCCCTTAATATCGTCCGGTGTTGTCGGCCCCAGAGTGGGAATGAGTGTGCGGGTGACGGGAAATTCAAATACTCGTCTGAAAAAGCGTTTTTTCATGTGAATGCCCTTTCTTTAACACAGCATATTTTCATTGCAATTTTCACAACGATACAAAACATACCCCACAGAAAGAATATGTCAACAGGCACGATGCACTCCCTTTTATTGCTCTTGACTCATCATTCCTGTCTCATTATACTAATAGGCGTAAAAAGGGTTGTGATCAAACCGGATTGGGCTGAAGGATGCTTCAGATCTGGTGTCAAAACCATTAAACGGAGTTCGCCATGACGAATGTGGAGATACAGAAAAAAACTGTAGATGCGCTGGTCACGATGAATACGGCCATTAAAAACCTGCGCCTTTATCCCGCTACCAGTGCCATGATCGTACAGACCGTCGACAAGCTGTATGAAGCCTTTATTGAGATATTTGCTCATGAAAATTCCCTGATCTTTGCCGAGTCGGAAAGAACCCTGCTGATCGGCGGAGAAGCGCTTCCGCAAAAAGATCAGGAGAGACCTGCCGTCACTGCTTTTCTCGATCTGATGCTCAACCTCGGCATTCGAAGCATCACCTTTGAAAAGGGGATGAAAAAGGAAGAGATGACCACTTTTGTGGATCTGATGAGCAGGAAGCCGGAGACCATCAGAGACAAGGGGGGCCTCCAGGCCGTGGCAGCCAAAGAACGCCTGGAGCATATCATTCTGAACCAGAAGTTTTATATCGCCAGCGATCAGGACCATCAGATTATGGCCGGTCTTGACATCAAAGATGATCAAATTCTTCAGCATCTTGCCGCGGCCTATCCGGATCAGACCATCGACCTTGAAAGGGTCCGCGATATGGCCAAAGACGCGAATTGGGTCATGGGGATTTTTCGGTCCGGCATGACGCAGATCCTGCAAGATCGCGGGTCGGTGGAGAACGGTCTGCTGTCTGAACATATGGTGAGGATGCTCGCCATCCTGGATAAAGTCGCCGACGAGGTTGACCAGGACAATATCTCCCAATTCATCGGGAAGTCCATTGCCGATCTCGACCCCGATCTGATCGGGCACGTCCTCAGGCAGAAGATACAGGATCTTTTCGGCGGGAATCTCTATCAGTATATCGTCAGCCAGATTGATGATGCGAAATACGAAGCGGTGACCCGGCAAATGCATCTGCCGGGAGATGACGGAACTGCCGATGGCGGCCAGTCCGGAACCTCAACCACAGGGGCCGTGAAAACGACTGACGGACGCGTGGCGGACACCGAAAAGGAGGATCCGCGACGCAGTCAGACGGAATCCAGCCTGGAAGATCAGCTTGTGCAAAAGGAAACACAGATGCGCCTGCTCGACCAACGGGTTCAGCACGTTTTAAATACGGGCGAGGAGGCCTTCTCGGACCCGTTGATGATGGCGTCTTTGCCCGATATGATTCGACAGCTTGCCGTGCGCAGTGATCAGGAACAGACCGATGAGCTGATCGACAAGATTGTCAACGGTCTCTCCAATGAGAACCCGGATGTCCGGGGTCAAGCTGCTGAATCTCTGGTGGAGATCATCGACAATTTTCCCGTGGAGCGGCAACCGGATCTGGTCCGGAACCTTTCCAAAAGGCTGGTTGAATGGATCCGCCGGGAAGAAACGGCGTTCCGATCGTATAAAATAATCTGCTACCGCCTGAAGGATCTGGTTCAGGATGACATTCGACGGGCACATTTTGCCGATGCCCCGTCGATCCTGGAGGTTTTCAACCGCATTGATGCAGGAGTTTTGGAAAAGAACGATACGGTCCATGCAATAGCCTCAGAGATCATCAACGAACTGACATCGGGGGATCTGCTGAATATCCTTTTTGAAGAGTTCAACACCGATGCAAAGAAAAAACGGCTTGAAGCCGGCCGTGTGTTGGCGAGGCTTGGTGAAGTGCCGCTCAACCGTCTGCTGGATATGTTGCGTGAACATAACGACAGCAATGAACGCGTCCGCATCATCCAACTCATTACCGATATCGGACAGATGGCCATTCCTGTGATTAGGGCCAGGATAATGGAAGACGAGCCCTGGTATTACTTGCGCAATCTCGCATACCTGCTTGGGCGGGTCGGCAATGAGGCCACTGTGAATGCACTGGATCCGCTGTTGCTTCACAATAACAACCGGGTCCGGCAGGAAGCCCTCAAGAGCGTTCACCGGATCGGGGGGCATGAGCGCGGGCCTTTACTGCTGTCCATTTTGCCCCGGATTGATGATTCCTTCAAAATCAATGTCATCGAGATGCTGGGCATCCTTAAATTTGCGGGAGCAGTTGAGCCGCTCATAAGAGAGCTCAAGGAAAGGCCCTTGAGGGAGAAGTCTTCCCGCGCGGATCTGGAGGAAATAATTTGCACTGCTCTGGGCCGCATCGGAGCGCCGGAGGCCATCCCGATCCTGTCGAAAGTCAGCCGGTCTGGGGGGTTTTTCAGTGTACGGCCCTATTCTGAAAAGGCCATCAATGCAGCCGGCAAGGCATTGGCGGCGGTCAAAAGGCGGCAGGCCGAAACCAAACGCTGATCAGCGCCTGATCCCGGTTTCTGGAGTTATAGACACGTTCCCCTTTTTCCCCCGCTGCCAGATGAGGGGGAAAAAGGGGATGCTCTAAAGAAGTTCAACAATGACTAGAAATTCTCTGCGAGAACTTCATAATAGGACTGGGGATGCAGGCAGGCGGGGCAGGCCTTCGGGGGGGCCGCGCCCTCGATGACATATCCGCAGTTGATGCAGTGCCATTTGACCTTTGCCTTCTTCTTGAAGACCTTGCCCTTGGCCACATTCTGAATGAGCTTCCGATAGCGGCTTTCATGAAATTGCTCCACCTTGGCAATCTGCTCAAAGGACCGGGCCACTTCGGGATAGCCTTCCTTTTTGGCGATGCCTGCAAAGTTCTTGTAAATCGTCGTCCATTCCATCTTCTCACCGGCTGCGGCGGCCTCCAGGTTGCTCTTCGTATTCCCGATCACACCTGCGGGATAACCGGCAGTGATCTCCACCTCGCCGCCTTCGAGATGCTTGAAAAAGACCTTGGCGTGTTCCTTCTCATTTTCGGCTGTCTCCATAAAGATGTTGGCAATCTGCTCGAACCCCTCTTTTCTGGCGGCGCTTGCGGCATAGGTATAGCGGTTTCTCGCCTGAGATTCGCCGGCAAAGGCGGTCAGTAAATTTTTCTCCGTCTGTGATCCTCTGATTGATTTTGCCATGTTGTATCCTCCATTCTGACAAATTTATTATATAATAAACATTAAAATCCGATTGACAAGATCCACCTCATAGTTGACTGTAACTAGCTACATCATTCAAGGCATTAAATCAAGATTTCTGATAATTTTACAGCTTTTGTGAGTTCGTCAATTTTCTTGTCATAAAAAACGTGTTGATATAAAGAAAAAACCGGGTCTGTCTCCCGGATCAACACGACCATAAGGAGCAATAAAAAATGTCCGATCAGAAAACCCTTGAGCATAGATGCATCAACACAATCCGCTTTCTTGCCGCAGATGCCATCGAGAAGGCCAGGTCGGGGCATCCGGGGATGCCTATGGGGGCGGCCGCCGTCGCCTATACCCTCTGGACTCGCCATCTGAAGCACAACCCCGCCGAGCCGCAATGGTCCGACCGGGACCGCTTTATCCTCTCCTCGGGACACGCTTCCATGCTGCTGTACGCCCTGTTGTATTTGACCGGCTACGATCTCGATCTGGCCGATCTGCAGGCATTCCGGCAATGGGGAAGCAAAACCCCGGGCCATCCGGAATATCGCCATACCCCGGGCGTGGAAATGACCACCGGGCCGCTGGGACAGGGGATCAGCAGCGCCGTCGGCATGGCCGTTGCGGAAGCCCATCTGGCGGATGTTTATAATCGTGAAGAAAATCGTATTGTGGACCATTTCACCTATGTGCTGGCCAGTGACGGGGATCTGATGGAGGGCGTCACAGCCGAAGCCTGCTCGCTCGCCGGGCATCTCGGCCTCGGCAAGCTGATCGTCCTGTATGACGACAACCGCGTTTGCCTGGCCGGTTCCACGGCCCTCTCCTTTACGGAAGACACACCGAAACGCTTTGATGCCTGTGGATGGCACGTCCAGACCCTGGAAGACGGCCTTGATGTCGATGCCATTGATCGCGCCCTGCAGCAGGCAAAGGCGGATACGGATCGACCGTCTCTCATCCTTGTGCGTACGATCATCGGCTGCGGTGCGCCGGGCAAGCAGAATACCTGCGAATCCCATGGATCGCCTCTGGGCATAACGGAGCTTCAGGGGGCCAAGGCGGCGCTGGGATGGCCTCCGGAGCCGGATTTCATCGTTCCCGGAGACGTCCTCGATTATTTCCGTCGGGCCCTCCCCGCGGGGCGACGGGCGCAGGAGGCCTGGCAACAGGTTTTTCAACGATACGAAAAGGCCCACCCGGATCTGGCGTCTCAATTTCGACGGATCATCACGGGCGACCTGCCCGCAGGCTGGGAATCCGCACTTCCGGATTATTCGAAGGAAACCGGCGAAGTGGCCACCCGCAAGGCTTCGGAGACGATTATGCAGAAACTGGCAGCGGTTCTGCCGGAACTCATGGGCGGGTCCGCGGACCTCAATCCGTCGGTGCTGAGCTGGCTCAAAAGATCCGGCGACTTCCAGCGGCCGGGCTCCATGCCGGCGGATATCCACGGGGCCCTCGGCGGCCAGTGGGGTCGCGGCGGGCGGAACATTCACTTCGGCGTCCGTGAACACGCCATGGCGGCCGTGGCCCTGGGAATGGCCCTGCACGGCGGCCTGATCCCCTATACCGGAACGTTTCTGACCTTCTGTGACTATATGCGGCCATCCATCCGCCTTGCGGCACTGATGGGACAGCGCGTGATCTATATTTTTTCACATGACAGCATCAGCGTCGGGGAAGACGGCCCGACGCATCAACCCGTCGAGCAGTTGATGAGTCTGCGCGCCATTCCCGGTCTGACGGTGATCCGGCCTGCCGACGCTTGTGAGACCGTCGAGGCCTGGCGTTGTGCCCTGCTGAACCGCCGGGGTCCCACAGCGCTGATTTTTACGCGCCAGACCCTTCCCATATTAAATCAGTCGGAGCCGCCGGCAGCGACTGACCGTCTCAAACAGGGCGGCTATATCCTCTGGGATTCCTCGAAAGGGGCTCTCCAGGCAATCCTGATCGGAACGGGCTCGGAGGTCGCCCTTGCCCTCAAAGCCGGCCAACGGATGGCAGCGGAGGGAATCCGGATCCGTGTCGTCTCGCTTCCGAGCTGGGAGCTGTTCGACCGGCAGCCGGCCGACTACCGGGACAAGGTTCTCCCGCCGGACGTGCGGATCCGGATCGCCGTGGAAGCAGGAATCCGGCTGGGCTGGGAGCATTACGTCGGTCTGGACGGCGGTGTAGTCGGAATGGACGGCTTCGGCGCGAGCGCCCCCGCGAATATCCTGTATGAAAAATTCGGCATCACCGTGGAAAAAATTGTCGAAGCGACAAAGGCACGAATCAAATAATAACCTTCCGTCTCTGTCGCCGCATACAGAGATGCATCTGTAACTGATTGACAATTATGGATATGAGACCTGTTTTGAAACTGTCTGTCAGCCTCGGCCGCTATCAATCCGTCGTCGATGCAGCTTGTGCACGCATGATGAAAGACAGGGTTCCGGACCGCATCCGGCAGAAGGATTATACCCTCTGGAAATCCGCTCCTGAGGAGATTACGAACCGCCTCGGCTGGTTGCACAGCCCCCGGTCGATGACAGGGCGTCTTGCGCAAATCAATGGCTTGGTGGACGCTGTGCGGAACGACGGCTATACCCATGCCCTCTTGCTCGGCATGGGTGGGTCCAGCCTGGCGCCGGCAGTGTTCCGGAAGATATTCGGTGTATCGGAGGATTATCTGGATCTGGCCGTTCTGGACAGCACCGATCCCGGCGCCGTGCTGACATTTTCTGAACAACGCGACCTCGCGAAAACGCTTTTTATCGTTTCCACCAAATCCGGCGGTACGGTCGAGACCTTTTCTTTCATGAAATATTTTTTCAATCTGCTGTCTGAAAGATATGGTGCTCAGGAAGCGGGCAGGCACTTCATCGCCATCACCGATCCCGGCAGCGCCCTTGCAGAGCTTGCGGCCGTTCACCGGTTCCGGGAAACTTTCCTGAACGATCCGGAAATCGGCGGACGCTATTCGGCCCTGTCCTGTTTCGGGCTGGTTCCGGCCGCGCTGGTGGGGGTGGACGTGAAAAAGCTGCTGAATCGGGCCGCGGAGTCAGCGGATCAGGAAAAGTCTCTGCATGATTTTGGCGCCGATTCGCTCACGGGGCTCTATCTGGGGGCCGTGATGGGAGAACTCGCCCGGGCCGGCCGCGACAAGCTCACCTTTGTTTTTTCAACGCGGATTGCGAGCTTCGGGGACTGGCTGGAGCAGCTCATTGCCGAGAGCACCGGCAAGGAGCGAAAGGGCATTCTGCCGGTCGTCGGCGAACTCCTGGGGCTGCCTGAAGTGTACGGCGATGACCGGTTTTTTGTCTGTATGCAACTGGCCGGCGACGAAGCACAGGATGAAGCGGTCGCCCATCTTGAAAAAGCGGGGCAGCCGATCATAAGAATCGGCCTGCAGGATGTCTGTGATCTGAGCGGTCAAATTTACATCTGGGAAATGGCGACGGCAGTTGCCGGTCATATTCTCGGAATCAATCCCTTCGACCAGCCCGATGTGGAGGCGGCCAAGGTTCTGACCCGCAAAATGATCGTTCAGTATCGGGAAAAAGGTTCCCTGCCGGATGAGGCTCCGTTTCTGCGCAGCGAAGGGATCGCAGTCTATGGCGATTGTCCTGCGCACAGCCCCGGCGACGCTCTGAATGTTTTTCTGGGATCGGCGCTGCCGAATGGGTATGTCGCGCTTCAGGCCTATCTGCAGCCGACTGCCGAAACGGACGCGGCCCTGCTGCGCTTGCGCAGCGTCCTGTGCGATCGCTGCCGTCTGGCGACGACCACGGGGTATGGACCGCGCTTCCTGCATTCCACAGGCCAGCTTCACAAGGGGGACGGGGGAGGGGGGATGTTTATCCAGTTCACCGCCGACGACCGCCGGGATGTTCCCATTCCCGACGACATGGGGCAGCCCGGCTCTTCCCTGTCCTTCGGAGTGCTCAAGGCGGCGCAGGCCCTGGGCGACGGGCAGGCGCTCCGCAATGCCGGACGGCCCGTGATCCGCTTCCATCTGGGAGACGACATCTCCGGCGGCCTGGAAGTCTTGACACAGGCCGTTTTCAACTTTTTTTAAATGGTCTGTTTACCGGCGGTTTGCCTGGGCGTTGCCGGGACGAGGTTATGCTCTCTTGGGGTGAGCAATCAGGCAGGATCAGGAGGTATGCAATGAAAGTCAGCAGCGTGGATGAAATGCGGGCGATGGATCGCTATGCCGTGAAGCATCTCGGCATTCCGGAAACGATTCTGATGGAAAACGCCGGACAGGCCGCGGCTTCGGTCCTCTCAGGGGAAATCGGCATCCGGGACCGGAAAATCGTGATCTTCTGCGGCGCCGGCAACAACGGCGGAGACGGCTTTGTAGTTGCCCGGAAGATCCATGCCGACGGCGGCAGCGCGAAGGTTTATCTGCTGGGAGAGCCGGAAAAATTCAGGGGCGCGGCCAAGATGAACCTGGAGATTCTCGCGAAACTGCCGGTGGAGGTTCGACCGGTCGAATCCATGAAAAAATCAAGAATGGATATCATGCACTGCCACGGCATCGTGGACGCCATCTTCGGCACCGGCCTGGACCGGGAAATCAGCGGCCTTTACCGGGAGGTTATCACCCTGATCAATGCAAGCGGCAAAAAGGTGCTCAGTCTGGACATCCCTTCCGGGGTCAACGGCGATACCGGCAGGATCATGGGCGTGGCCGTGCAGGCTGACTGCACGGTGGCGTTCGGCCTGCCCAAAATCGGCGCCATGCTCTATCCGGGATACGAACGCTGCGGCAAGCTCTACGTGTGTCATATCTCTTTCCCACCCTCTCTGTACGACAGCGCCGGCATTAAAATTCAGGTGAACCGGCCGGCGATTCTGCCCCCCAGAGCCAGGAGCGGTCACAAGGGGTCGATGGGCAAGGCGGTGTTCATCGCCGGCGCCGCCGGCTATATCGGCGCCCCCTATTTTTCGGCCATGTCCTTTCTCAAGGCCGGCGGCGGATACGCCCGCCTGGCAGCCCCACGATCCGTGGCGCCTTTCATCGCGGGCAAGGGAAGCGAAATCGTCTTGATTCCCCAGATTGAAACGGGATCGGGGAGCATTGCCATCGAAAACAAAAAAAGCCTGATCGATCTTTGCGAAAAAATGGATATGGTCGTAATCGGTCCCGGTTTGTCCCTCGATCCGGAAACACAGCGGTTGGTACGGGAGCTTGTGAAAACGATCAAAACGCCCGTGTTGATCGACGGCGACGGCATCACGGCCATCAGTACCGATTTGAAGATCATCAGCAAGAGAAAGGCGCCGACCGTTCTGACGCCCCATCCCGGAGAAATGGCGAAATTGACGGGAAAGTCCGCAATCGAGATTGACCGGCGGAAAATCGCAGTTCTGCAAGAAACGGCTTCGGATCTGGGGGCATGGGTCGTCCTCAAGGGCGCCCATTCCTTGATCGCATGCCCCGATGAACGGATCTTTATCAACCTGAGCGGCAATTCCGGAATGGCGACGGCCGGTTCCGGCGATGTGCTGACCGGCGCGATTGCCGCCCTGTTCGGGCTCGGCCTGCCGCTGGAAGTGGCCGTCAAAAAAGGGGTTTTTATCCACGGATTTTCCGGGGATCTGGCTGCAGCGGAAAAAGGCGAAGACGGGATGACCGCTCAAGATATTCTGGATTATCTGCCGCAGGCGATGAAACAGGACCGCGAGGGACCGCCGGAACCCTTCCGGAGCCGCTATGCCGGGCCGATCGTGGTGTAATTCCATTTCTAAATCAAAGCGCTATCTTTGTTGGCAGCGTCGTCGGCTTCCTCAACGTATGTATAATACGCCTCGTCGCCTCCTCCTTGCCGCCTCGATATCATCTTTGATTTAGAAATGGAATAAGCGCCCTTCAACTCACCCATCTGACGAATTCACGCATATCCGCCCTGACCCGCTCGAAGCGGTTCAGGGGATAATCGGGATCCGGATAACCCAGCGCCACGCCCATGACAATGCGCCGGTCGTCCGGAATGGCGGCTATTCTGCGCAGCAACGCCGGGTAGCCGATGGAGACGGCCATGATGCAGCTGCCGATTCCTTTGTCATAAGCCGAAAGACACAGGGTCTGCAGGATGAGGCCCATATCGAGCATGGCGTATTCCAGGAGGCTTTTGGCGTCAATGCAGGCTATAACCAGACAGGGGGCGTTAAACAGCAGGGCCATATTTTCATAGAGCCGGTTGCGTCCCTCCTTGTCCTCCCGCGCGATGCCCATCGCCGTCAGCACGATCTTTCCGATTTCCACGTATCGTCTTTTCAGATTCTCCGGCCAGACCTCCGGCATGGGAATCTCCGGAGAGAAAGCCTCGCCGGCGACCATCTTACGGTGCGTTGTTGTTCTGTATTCCTCCAGGGCGTCTCCCGTGAGGACGACAAGCTCCCAGGGCTGCGTATTTCCCCAGGACGGCGCCCAGCGCGCCTGATTGATGATCTCCCGCAGGACCTCCTCCGGGACGGGGTCTTTTCTGAACTTTCGGATACTGCGTCTCCCTCTGATAGCTTCTTCCAATGTCATCGTTTACTCCCTGTTGCCATAATGAAACCACTGAAAATGGCTTTGCTGCAGGCGTTGTCCATTTTTCAAAGGTCTCGATGCATCTTGTGTTGTTAACTTGTCCCGGTTTAGAGACGTCTTTCCATAATGAAATCCGCAACGGTGAAAAGGGCGGTCTTGGCCTCGGAATCCGCAAAAATGCCCAGGGACGCCTTGCCCTCGTCAATGTACTCTCCCGCCTTGTTCAAGGCGGTGCTGATGCCGTCATACCGGTTGATGATCGTCATGATTTCACGGACGGCGTTTTCATTCGCGCTCTTGCTTTCAATGATTTTTTTGATCCGGTCCTTTTCGGCGGAGGTGCAATGTTTGAGGGTATGGATCAGCGGAAGCGTCATTTTCCCTTCCTCGAGGTCCTTGCCGATGGCCTTGCCGAATTCCTCTTCCCGGGCGATGTAATCCAGGGTGTCGTCGGTGATCTGAAAGGCTGAACCGAGCCGCAGGCCGAATCGGGCCAGGGCGTCGATCTGCTTCTGCGTGGCATTGCCCAGAATCGCGCCCGAAGCGCAGGCCGCCGACATGAGGATGGACGTTTTTTTCTCGATGATGGTCAGGTATTCCGCTTCGGTGATGTCGATGTCGCCGCATTTGACGAGTTGGAAGACTTCGCCCTCAGACATGACATTGGTCGCGGCGGATATAAGCCTGATGACGGCCGGATTGTCCTCGTCGGCCATGAGCTTGAAGGCCTTGGAGTAGAGAAAATCGCCGACCAGGACGCTCGCGGCATTGCCCCAGAGGTTGTTCGCCGAGACCTTCCCGCGCCTGGTTTCGGCCTTGTCGATCACATCGTCGTGCAGAAGCGTCGCCGTGTGGATGAATTCGATCACGGCAGACAGGGCGTAACATTTCTGTCCCCGGTAACCGCACAGGTCTGAGCAGATCAGCAGCAGCAGAGGCCGGAAGCGCTTGCCGCCGCTACTGATGAGATGCTGAATGATTTCGGGAATCAGATCGATTTCAGAGCGCAGGTGAAAATCCATGCATTCTTCCGCGCGCCTCAGATCATCGCTGTAATGTTGAAACACATCCTGCATCTGCATAAGAAGGGAGTCCCAAAAGTGGATTGCAGGGACTATAATGGATGAACACAGGATTGTCAATCAATGGTTAAATCCGGGGCGGTTGTGATGAATGCGTGTGCGGAAGCCCGGGGCTGCAAAACCGCGACGACCGTTCCGCGACAGCCGTCTTCACCGCAATCGCGGGTCCAGCGAATCCCTGATGCCCTCTCCCAAAAGGTTGTAGCCCAGAACCGTAACGAGAATCGCCAGGCCGGGATAAAGGGACAGCCACCAGGCGATGTCGATGTTGTCCTTGCCGGCCGTGAGGATATTGCCCCAGCTTGGCGTGGGGGGCTGGACCCCGATGCCCAGAAAACTCAGGGCCGACTCGGTCAGGATGGCGCCGGCCACTCCCAGGGTCGCGGCAACGAGAATGGAGGCCATGGCATTGGGCAGGATATGGACAAAGATGATCCGCAGGTCGCTGGCGCCGATCACGCGGGCGGCCAGGACAAAATCCCGTTCTTTCAAGGAAATGAAGTCGGCGCGGACCAGACGCGTGATGCCCATCCAGCCCGTCAGCCCGATGATGATCATGATATTCCAGATGGACGGCTCCAGGATGGCGATGACGGCCAGGATCAAAAAGAATGTGGGAAAGCAAAGCATGATGTCCACAAAGCGCATGATGACGGCGTCCACCCACCGGCCGTAGTAGCCTGAAACGGCGCCCAGAATGGCGCCGAGGAGGATGGCAATGCCTGTGGCGACGAAGCCGACCTTCAGCGAAATGCGCGCGCCCCAGATCATGCGCGAGAGCACGTCCCGTCCCAGTTGATCAGTTCCGAAGGGGTGGGCATATGAAGGCGCCGCCAGAACCTGCTTGAGGTCGATCGCGCTGGGGTCGCAGGGCGCAATCCAGGGCGCCAGCAGCGAAACGGCAAACAGCAGCAGCACCACGAGGCTGCCGGCCACGGCCATCTTGTTTTTCAGAAATCTCTCCCAGAAGTCTGATCCCATGGTTAAGATACCCTGATGCGCGGATCGGCGACGGCATAGGAGACGTCGGCGACCAGGTTGCCCAGCAGCGTCAGCACGGCGCCGATAAACAGGATGCCCATCACGACCGGGTAGTCCCGGGCCATGACGGACATGTAAAAGAGCTGCCCCATGCCGGGGATCGCAAAGATGGTTTCAAAAATCACGCTGCCGCCGATGAGTCCCGGAATCGACAGCCCCAGGATGGTGATTACGGGCAGCAGGGCGTTCCTCAGGGCGTGCTTGTAGATGACCGTGCGTTCGCTGAGACCCTTGGCGCGGGCCGTTGTGATATAGTCCTGCCGGATGACCTCCAGCATGTTGGACCGCATGTACCGCGAAAGACCGGCCAGCCCGCCGAAGGCCGAGAGCATGACCGGCAGAATCAGATGTTTGACCAAATCCCAGAGCGCCGCCCCGGGCGGCAGGTACTCATAATTGAGCGACCGGATGCCCGAGATGGGCAGCCAGCCGAGTTGCACGCCGAACAGAATCATGAGCAGCAGCGCGAGCCAGAACGTGGGCACGGCGAAACCGACGAAGACCAGGACGCTGGTCAATTTATCGAAAAGCGAGTTCTGGTGAACGGCCGACAGGATGCCGATGGGAATGGCGATGGCCAGAATCAGGATCAGCGACAGGACATTCAGCAGAATCGTGATGGGCAGCCGCTCCAGGATTTTGTCCGCGACAGGTCGGTGATCCGTGGAAAAGGACTGACCGAGATCCAGAACGGCCAGCTTCTTCACCCAGATCCAGTACTGGTGATAAAGCGGTTTGTCCAGGTCGTACATGGCCCGCAGGCGTTCCTGCGCCTCGGCGGACGCCCGCGGATTCATCTGGGTCTGAAGATCGGTGGGAGACCCGGGGGCCAGATGCATGACCGAAAAGCAGATGATCGTGATTCCGATCAAAAGCGGCGCCATGAAGAACAGTCTTTTCGCGATGTATTGCAGCATCTCCGGGACGCCTCACATCTGCGCAAGCAGTTTCATCGTTTTGATATTTTCCAGGCTTCGCCGGAGGTGTTGCTCCGAATGGGCCTCCAGCGTGATAATTGGCTTGCATCCCCTGTCTTTGAGTTTCTGCATAAGGTCGCCAAAGGGGAAATGGCCCTCTCCGGGCGGCAGATGCTCGTCGGCGATCCCGTGATTGTCGTGCAGGTGAAGCTGGCCGATCAGGGACCCCAACTGGCTGATCCAGTCTTCGAGAGACGCTTTGGCGAAGACATTAAAATGGCCGGTGTCAAAGCAGAAGCAGACATGAGGGGACCGCAAGGAACAAAGCAGTTCTTTCAGAAGGTGGGGATCCGTTTCGTAAACATTTTCCAGGGCGATGAGGGCGCCCATTTCCTTGGCCAGAGCCAGGAAGGGCTGCCAGGTATCAATGCTGTTTTCCAGCCACAGCGCCTCGGTGGAAACATAGTAGCGTCCGTCAAAGGAGGGATGGCAGACGATCGAACGGGGCCGGAAAACAGGCGCCAGATCGAAGACCTGCCGCAAACGGTCCGCTGTCGCCTGGCGTATTTTCGGATCAAGCGCGCCGGGCCTCAGATCCATAAAGGGGGCGTGGATCGTCGTTGTCAGCCCGGTATCGAGCAGCATATCGGCGACTTTCCTGTAATCGTCCGGGCGAAACCGATCGAGCGTTTTATGGTTGAAGCTGATCTCCGGATTAATGCGCTCCCTGATGACCATCGGCAGATACCTGTCCCGCAGTATGTGAAAAGGCATATGGATCTGTACTTTTTTCAGGATATCCTGCATGTTGACCGCACCTTTCTGAAGTGGCGTTTTGTGTATCACAGGGGTCGTTTTTTCACAACCGGCAAATACAATTTTTGCCCTTAGAGTATAAAAAAGCAGTCATTGACAGTTCCACCGTCATAGCGGAGAGCGTGCGTAAGTGGTGCTTCATCCTTCTCTTCCTTGCCGGGTAACTGTTTGTAAGAGAGGAGAAATATGCCAACTGTCAAAAAAAGCAGGAAGAAAGATGTTTGTCATGATGACATGGCTCGACGAAAAATTCGATCCGGAAGCCCTTGGTCCTGACGCTATCAATGCGAAGCAGCTTAAAATCCAAAGAGAATAAAATGGATTTTTGATTGACAACATTGAATCAATCTGTTATTGAAAACAACAGGTTAATGATATGCAGCGTCTGTCGAACCAGCATGAAAGCGTTACCCATCATTTATCGGGAGGTGTGATTGAATCAGGAAGACACGGAAATCCGTAAGCGGGTGCTGTTGTGCGTCAATGCCCTGTTACAGAAGAAAGCCAGGGACCTGACGATTTTGAATGTGAGTGCGGTTTCTTCCTTTACGGATTATTTCGTGATCTGCAGCGGGGGGTCCGACAGGCAGGTCCAGGCGCTTGCCGACGCCATCCGGGAAGATATGAAGAAAGCAGGCATCATTCCCCTGGGGATCGAGGGGGAGAAAATCGGCAAATGGGTGCTGATGGATTATGCCGACGTGATCGTTCACGTCTTTTATGAGCCGGTCCGCCAATTTTATAACCTCGAACAGCTCTGGCCTGATGCCCCCCGGATGGATGTGGATATGAACCTGCCGGAACTGGCGGTACTCGATCCGGGAATGTAACATTGACGGCTTCGTAAGACATGGATGGGGGCACGACTGCGTCATGTCCCCATGCGCCTTGTCTGCGGAGCTTTTTACAAAGCCGTCGAATTTGGGCAATTATCCGACTTTTTGCGAGGTCGTCAGCGTTGAAGCGCTTTTTACAGGGTTTGGCCGATCTTGTTTTTCCGCCCCGTTGCATGGCATGCGGCATGCTGCTCGCCGGGCCGGGAGATGCATCGTTCTGCGGAGCCTGTTTTTCCGCAATCCGGTTTATCGCCCCACCGCTTTGCCCCTGTTGCGGTATTCCGATGGCCGGTGCCGGCGCCGATCACCTTTGCGGGGATTGTCTGCTTTCCCGGCCGTCCTATGTTATGGCCCGGGCCGTCGCCAGATATGATTCCGTCATGCAGGATGCCATCCATGTCTTCAAATATAAGGAGAAAATAACAACCGGCGAAATCCTGGGAAAAATGATGGCCGATCATATCTATCCGGGTTTTTCCATGGCCAATCATACCCTGATTGTTCCCGTTCCGCTGCATCCGAAACGGTTGCGCGAACGGGGTTTCAACCAGGCCGTCATCCTGGCACGGAAGATATCGACGCGGTTTTCCATTCCCCTGGATTATCTGACCCTGAGACGCCACGTGTTTACGGAGCCGCAGGTGGGCCTGGGTAAAGAGCAGCGGACGGCGAATATCAGGGACGCCTTTGCCGTAAGGAGTGGGAAAAAGGTAGAGGGACAGAGGATTGTCCTGGTGGATGATGTCTATACGACGGGCAGCACCGTCAAGGAATGCGCCGGGGTGCTCATGACGCACGGGGCTGCGGAAGTATCCGTGCTGACGCTGGCCCGGGCCGTTTGAATAGACAATCTTTTATAAATATCATATTGAGAGAAACGATGGGAAAAATTCTATCCGGGAAAACGTTGAAAAAAGAAATTGACCGACTCAGGAGCGAAGGCAAGAAGATTGCTTTTACCAACGGTTGCTTTGATATTCTCCACGTGGGTCATGTACGGTATCTGCGCGATGCCCGCAAGACGGGCGATGTCCTGGTTCTGGCCCTCAACAGTGATGCCTCCGTCCGGGCCATAAAGGGCGATAAGCGGCCGCTGGTTCCTGAAGACGAACGGGCGGACGTGGCGGCTTCGCTCGAATCTGTCAATTATGTCACAATATTCGATGAGTTAACACCACTAAAACTGATCGAATATCTGCAGCCGGACGTCATTGTCAAGGGCGGCGACTGGGCGGAAGAGAACGTTGTCGGCCGGGATGCCGTCAAAAGATGGGGTGGTTCCGTGGTCATTGTTCCTGAAACGCCGGGCGCCTCGACGACAAATATTGTAGAAAAAATTATGAGCATTTACGGCTATAACTGATCGGATGCATTTTTTTCTTTACAAAGGTATTGACTTTGTGTAAGAGAAGCCCCTCTTAGGGAAAGGCAAGAGAATATTTACGTCCACTGAGGTTTGTATTTTGGCCATGAAACCCGAAAAACTGGAGCTGTTCAGAGTCATGCTGACCCAGAAGATCTCCGAGTTGCTCGAAGACGCGGGTAAGACTGTCTCTGAGATGACCGTCAGCAAGGAGAACTTCCCCGATCCCAACGACCGGGCATCGCTTGAAGCAGACCGTAATTTTGAGCTGCGCATCCGGGATCGGGAGCGAAAGCTTATTGCAAAAATGCAGGAAGCGATCCGGCGGATCGACGACGGCACGTTCGGGATTTGTGACGATTGCGGCGGCCTCATTTCAGAAAAAAGGCTTCTGGCCCGTCCCGTGACCACCCAGTGTATCAACTGTAAAACCAAACAGGAAATGATTGAAAAGCTCAAGGGCGATTAGCCCTTTTGTCCTTTGTTGCCCACCGCCAGGCGCCTTTGTGTTGCCGTTCCTTTTTCAGCAAATAATCGTTGACAATTATCATCCGACCCCCTCTAATAACGTCGTTATCTCTACTTTCCCAGAGGAAATGATATAATCATGTTTGTCCGCGTGGCCGTCAATATCCCTGCCCACAGAACTTTTTCATACGCCGTTACCGAACCTTTTTGGAAGGACATTGCCGTCGGCAAACGGGTTTTTGTGCCCTTCGGCGGCAAAAAGATCACCGGTTACGTGCTTGAAACCACGTCGATTGCCGAAACAGGGCAAGTTAAAGAGATTATAGATGTTCTCGACACAGAATCCCTGTTCGATGAAAACGATCTGAAGTTTTTCCGATGGGCCGCCGATTATTATCATTATCCCCTGGGAAGGGCGCTGGCCGAAATTTTACCAGGGGGGATTAATGTCCGGAGTCAACGATGGGTGTCCCTGGCGGCTGTGGGCGAGGCGGATGCGGGGGGCGATTTGTCGATAAACCAGCGTCGAATTCTCGATCTGCTGCATACCGTTCCGGCAGGGCTGGCCGAAGAACGTCTGAAAAGAGAACTGGGCCGGAAGAAAATCACGGGAGACCTCTGCGTTCTTGAAGCGAAGAGTCTTGTGACAATGGATGACAGGATCCGGAAGCCTGCCGTGGCTCCTAAAATAGAAAGAATTGTGTTTCTGGACTCGGAGCGTGTGCCCGGCATTCGGCTAACGGAGCGCCAGCGTCGCGTCGTCGATTTTCTCGCACAGACCGGCCCGGTGTCTGCCGCCGTCATCGGAAAGATATTTAATGACACCCCATCCATCCTCAGAAGCCTTGAAAAAAAGGGGCTCCTGTCCATGCATGTGCAGGATGCCTGGCGTCGCCCCGGCAAGGACGTCCGTATCGGCGTTCAGGGCTCGGAAAACATGCTCAATCGGGACCAGCAGGCGGTCCTGCTGGAAATCAAGCACGGCATTGTAGGCGGGAGTTATGCCCCTTACCTGCTTCATGGCGTTACGGGAAGCGGCAAGACGGAGGTTTATCTCCAGGCCATCGCGGAGGTTCTGAAGAATTACGGCGGGGTGATTTGCCTGGCGCCTGAAATCGCCCTGACGCCGCAGTTGTTCAGCCGGTTTATGGAACGCTTTCCGGATCAGGAAATGGCCCTTTTGCACAGCGGCATATCAGTCAGCGCCCGCTATGATCAATGGCGGCGGATTCGGAAAGGCGCAACCCGGATTGTCATCGGCGCCCGTTCCGCGGTCTTTGCCCCGGTGCGAAATCTCAGGCTGATCATCGTGGATGAGGAACACGACATTTCCTACAAACAGGACGACCGGATGCGATATCATGCACGGGATCTGGCGATCGTCAGGGCAAGACAACAGTCCGCAGTAGTCATTCTCGGCACCGCCACACCCTCCGTTCAGAGTTACTTCAACAGCAGGCAGAAAAAATACCGTTACCTGCATCTCCCGCAGCGGGTTGAAGACAGGCCCCTGCCGTTGGTGGAAATCGTGGATATGAGAATGCAAAAGAATGAAAAGGGCAGGCCGCCGATTCTGTCCCGATCCCTCACGCATGCCCTCGGAGAGGCGCTGCAAGCGCGAAAACAATCCCTCCTTTTCCTGAACCGGCGCGGCTTTAATACCTTTCTGCTTTGCCGGGATTGCGGCCACGTCTTTCATTGTATGAACTGTTCCGTATCCCTGAACCATCACGCCGCGGAGGGCAAGCTCAGATGCCATTATTGTGATCTGGCCGTCGATATTCCCCGGCAGTGTCCGGTCTGCCGCAGTTCCCGAATCCACAGTGACGGTGTCGGGACCGAAAGACTGGAGGCCGAGGTGAAAAAGGCCTTTCCGCAGGCCCGTGTAGCAAGAATGGACAGCGATACCATGTCGGCCAGCGGAGCGCATGGACGTATCTTGCAGGCCCTTGAACGATTGGAAATCGATATTCTGGTAGGCACCCAGATGATTACCAAGGGGCATGACTTTCCGAATGTGACACTGGTCGGGGTCGTTTCTGCCGATACGGCCATGAACATACCGGACTTCCGGGCGGCGGAAAAAACCTTTCAGATCCTGACCCAGGTTGCCGGCCGGGGCGGCCGGGGCGATTTTCCGGGGAAAGTCGTCATTCAGACGTACAATCCCGACCATTATGCCATCCAACGGGTAAAAGCCCATGATGTTGAGGGTTTCTATCAGGACGAGATGAAGATCCGACAGCCCTTGTCCTGGCCGCCCTTTTCCCGGATCATCAATCTGCAAATGTCATCGCTCAACAGGGAGAAGGGCAGGGAACGTGCAATGAGTATTGCGGCGTTTGCCAGATCGCGGTGTCAGGGAACATCAGCGGCTGCCCGGATCGATGTTCTCGGTCCGGCTGAGGCGCCCATTGCCAGGATCAAGGGGCGACACCGCTGGCAGATGCTGTTGATGGGAAAGGACAGCCAGGCCCTTCACACCCTGGTCAAGGACATCCTCGCCGGTGCGAAACAAAAAGATCTGGAAATAAGGGTGGATGTCGATCCCATGAATTTCATGTGAGGCCATGATCGGCATTCAATGATCCAAAACATCTCGTATCTTCCGGGACAGGTCTTTCATATTGAAGGGCTTCTGCAGGAAGGCATCGACGCCCTGATCCATAATCGTTTTCGCCTCGCCGTTGATGCTGTAGCCGCTGGATAAAATTGCCTTGATTCCGGGATTGATCGATTTAAGTGCAAGGTAGGTTTCCCCGCCTCCCATGTCCGGCATGATCATGTCCAATATAACGAGATCGATCTTGTTGAAATTCGCTTTATAAATCACAATGGCCTCGCGACCGCTTACAGCCGCCAGGACCTGGTGGCCCAGTCCCTCAAGCATTTCCCCGGCAACCGCGGCGATAAGCGGTTCATCGTCAACAAGCAGAATGGTCTCGTGTCCCCTTATTATTTTTCTGAACGGTTCCGCTTCACAGATCGCCTCCGTCGTGTTTGAGGCGGGAAGGTAGATGTTGAAGGTCGTTCCGTGTCCCCTTTCACTGTACACATTGATGAGCCCGGCATGTCCCTTGACGATGCCGTAGGCGGAAGCCAATCCGAGGCCCGTTCCCCGTCCCATCTCTTTGGTTGTAAAAAAGGGATCAAATATTCGCGCCTGCGTCTTCTCATCCATCCCGGTGCCCGTGTCCGTCACCGAAATCTTGATATATCTTCCCGGAACGACGGAAAAGGGCTTCGTATAGCTCTCATCGAGGTCGATATTTCGGGTCTCCAGGTAAATCTCGCCGCCTCCAGGCATGGCCTGCCAGGCGTTCACGAACAGGTTCAACAGGACCTGCTCGATCTGTCCGCGGTCGCAATCAACATTCCAGGGGGATGCGTCATATTTTTCGTGGATGCGGATTTCCTTCTTCGTTCTTCCGAACAGGGAAGCCGTTTTATGGATGAGTTCGTTGAGATTGGTCGGCTTGACTTCATAGCGTCCGGCGCGGGCAACCCCCAGTAACTGACGGGTCAGATCGGCGCCGCTTTTCGCCTGCGTTTCAATGGCTTTGAGCTTTTCATAATGGGGGTGGCGATTATCGATGTCCAGCAACATCAATGAGGCGTATCCAAGAATTCCCATCAGCAGATTATTGAAATCATGGGCGATACCGCCTGCCAGCGTCCCGACGGCTTCGAGTTTCTGGGCCTGGCTGAGTTGCTTTTCCAGCTTGACGATGTGGGAAATATCACGATGAATAGCTACATAATTGATGGCGGTGCCCGATTGGTTCCGAACAGGTGAAACGGTTACATCCACATCGAAGAGTGAACCGTCTTTCTTCCTGTCGAGCGCTCGTCCCGACCAGATGTCCCCCCGGGCAAGGGTTTCCTTGATATTCCGGTAAAAGGCCCGGTCGTGACGGCCGCTCTTGAGCAGGCGCGCATGCCGGCCGACGAGTTCGTCCTTGTCATAACCGGTTATACGTTCAAATGCCGGGTTGACATACTGGATAATCCAGTCCGTGCCGACCAGGTAGATGCCTTCCGCCGATTGCTCGATCGCCGTGACCAGCCGTTTTCGCTCACCCTCCGCCCGAATGCGTTCGGTGATGCTTCGGATAATGACGATGATTTGATTTCCCAGAAACGGCGCCAGTCGGGCTTCATAGAATTGCTCACGCCCGTGCAGGGTCAGTGAATACTCCATGCTGACGACCGATTTCTGTGCCCGCAGACGATCGAGGGCGTTCCGGAACTGATCGCCGAGGGACTTCGCTGGAACATCCTGGATCCGTTTTCCGATCATCTTTTTTGGCTCGACGATGAAATCAATTTTTACGCCGGCCTTGCAGTCCAGAATCATTCCGCTGCCGTCAAGCCGGAAAAGCAGATCCGGGATCGCTTCGAAGATCGCGCGCATTTCCGAGTTCGCCTCGAACAATTCATCCGAACTCAGATCAAGGGACCGTTCCAGCATTTCGCGGTCCATATCAATCTGCCAGTAGGCGTCATTAACGGCATTCACGAACGCGTCCCATTCACGGGGGAAGGACTCCGTATGAGACAGATAACGTTTGATCTGGCGCTTCAGCAGGCTGTGCATGTGCTCCATCTCTATCGCTCCGAAAAGGCCGTAATCGTCATCGTCTGATTATGCAATTCACAAGGCTCCCCCGATGCCACCGGCGATATCTCGCCGTAGGAATAGAATCCGGCCAAAACGGCCTGTCGACCGAAGACCTCGCGGACGCCTTCCAGTTCTTCCTCGACCCGCTGTTTGAGAATGAGTTTTCTGCCCACACAACTGATTAAAACCGCTAAGTCAGGTGGCCCGCCAATCATGGTGAGGCTTGATTTTGCGGCCCCCACTGCACCGTCGATCAAACGGTCGAAATTGGCCTTCATCAGACGTGCGGATGCGCCTTCCGGAATATCGCCCGCAAAGGTCATGCTCTGATCTTCTTCGTTTACAGCAAGGATGGTACGAACGACGCCGCGATCGTTTGTTCCTAAACGGACGCTTAGAGGGAAAAGGAGGCCTGTTGAGGGCAATCCTTTTGCGTGATCGCCCAAATACTTCTTATAAAGTGCCAGGGCTGATTTACCGTCAAATTCGTAGAGAACATTTCCGTTGGAACGTGTAATCAACCTTTCCGGTCCGAACGGGTCCCATCCACCCAGAGAGGCGTAGCCGATTTTCAACCGGTTACCATAGAACCCCAGCGCGACAACGGTGTCCTTTTCGGGCTCATCGGTCCACAGCACGACGGTTTCCCTGAACAGCGCATCGTCTCCGGACAGTCCTCCGGTGACCGACACATGATCGGGGAGATTCTCTATCAATCCCTTTACCAGTCCGCTCCCATTTATTTTCAGGCCATCGGAAAGAACAAAAACATGCACCAAACCTTCCCGATCAAGGGACTGAGCGAGGTGCCGCCCCACGTTGCAGCTGTTTTCCATCTTGTCTATTTTGGCTTTTGCGCCCTTGAGTTGCGTGTATTCGAAATGGACAGCCGTAACCACAAGGGAATCGTCAAACACCTGCGCCCCGCAAATTTCACCGGCTGTGGAACATCCCAAAAGATGGGCATTCGGATATAAATTACGGATATCATGCATACATTTTTTTTCTCTGAGCAGTCTTGCGCTTCCAAAAAGAAGAACCAGTTGTGCCGAATCCCCCAAATTGCTGTTTCTGTCAGGCGCCCATCGCCCGGCCTGAGTCCATCTTCTCTGTTCCAATTTCATGCTATTCCACCGAATATATCCTTATCTTTTTTTGTTTCTCTATTGGAGAGTTTTGCATAACCGGTGAAAAATGGTTCGCAAGCGGCGAATTAAAGATTTTTCACAGTTCCAGAAATTAGACCCATTCATTGATTTCGAACATATTTAAGCCTTATCAAGGGGGACATGACGAAGTCGCGTCTCCCCCCCCCCAACGATTGATCACATTTTTGATATCAATGAGGTCTTTTCCGGGTGGCCGCGGGGAAGGGCTTGGCCCGCTTTATTTATTGGAAGGGCTGCAGGTTGCACGACAGCCCTTCGCGGCGCGACCGTATAAAAATGGCGTCAGTGTGTCAAGGGAATTATTGCACAATTATTTTATGGACACGGTTCGTGAGCAACATGCTATAAGTCTTTCGTGACGGTCACTATTTCGCTGTCTCGGAGACCGTTTTTCTGATAAAAGACGGCCTGCTATTGGAGGAGCCGCTCCGGCTAGGGGGCCTTGGTCGACGAGGAGGAGAGCGGATGACACCGTCGATTTTGTCGGAACCGTCAACCGGTTCACCGTTGGCGTGGTACGGTGTGGGACAAGCGGCACGCCGGAAAAGAAAGTTTGCACATGGCCAAACGCATCAAGAAAGAATACCCCCCGGTTCACGAGATGACTCCGTCCGAGCAGGTCGGTCTGGTCAGGGAGGTCTTTGCCACGATTCCCCGGCGTTACGATTTCCTGAACCGGTTTTTCAGCCTTCGGCGCGATGTGGCCTGGCGCCGGTTTGCGGTCCGGAAGATGCGTTTTTTCAAGACGTCAAGATTTCTGGATGTGGCGACCGGTACGGCGGATCTGGCTGTAGAGACCGTGCGCCGATATTTCCCTCCTGTCCGGGTCGCCGGTCTGGATTTTGTCCTGGAAATGATGACCGTCGGCTGTCAGAAAATCCGGCGCAATTGCATGGCAGATCGTATCCGCCTGATTCAGGGGGACGCCTTGTCTCTGCCTTTTGACAATAATGTTTTTGATGTGGCTGCCATCGCTTTCGGCATCCGGAACATCCCGGACCGGCGACGCGCACTGGAGGAGATGGAGCGGGTGGTCGTTCCCGGCGGTCAGGTGATGGTGCTGGAGATGAACTTTCCGCGCCATCCATTGTTTCGCCGCTTTTACGATCTGTATCTCAATCGCCTGATGCCCCGTATCGCGCGCCTTTTTTCACGAAATCCGGCCGCTTATCGTTATCTCGGTGATTCCATTAAGGAGTTTCCATCGCCGGACCAGTTCGCCCGCCTCATGGCGGAAGCGGGCCTGACAGAGATTGAAAAATATTCCCTGACCCTGGGGATTACCTATCTGTACATCGGCATCAAACCGGAGACAGAATCATGACGACTTCGAAAAAAGTCCGGATGCTGCGTTGCACGCCCTTGCCAGCGGGGCTTTTTACGAAGCCGTCGTTTTAGACTCGCTTTTTTAACTTTTTACGAGGGCATCGATCATGAAACCGAAAATCCTCTTTATGGGCACACCGGAATTTGCCGTGCCGTCACTGAAGATTCTTCTGGAACAGGACCGTTGCGTCATCGGTGCGGTTACGCAGCCGGACCGGCCGAAAGGAAGGGGAAAGCTATGGACGCCGTCGCCGCTTAAAATATTTGCCGAGGCGCAGCATCTTCCCGTTTTTCAGCCGGAGCGTGTCCGGTCGCCGGAATTCCTTGATTTATTCGGGAGGCTCGCTCCGGATCTGGTTGCGGTTGTCGCTTTCGGCCAGATACTGCCGAAGGAAATGCTGGAACAGCCGAGTCTGGGCTGTATCAACGTTCATCCATCCCTGCTTCCCAGACATCGAGGGGCGGCACCGCTCAACTGGGCCATTATCCGGGGGGAGACCACGACCGGCGTCACGATCATGCGGATGGACGAAGGCATGGATTCCGGGGATATTCTGCTGCAGGAAGAGACAACGATTGGTCCTAGCGAAACCGTCGGCGAACTTCATGACCGACTGGCTGGACGCGGGGCGCAATTGCTCATGGATGCCATTGCAAAGATTGAGAAAGGCACCATCATGCGGATTCCTCAGGACCATGCGGCGGCCACGTTTGCCCCCAGGCTCAAGAAGGAAGACGGTCTTATTCACTGGGAGGCGGATGTCCGGGCAATTGTCCGGATCATCCGGGGCTTGTCGCCGGCGCCATGTGCCTATACTTTTTTCGACGGGAAAATCTTGAGAATTTTTCAGGCGGTCGAAATGGACACACCTTCGCCGGCGCATCCCGGCGCTATTTCGTTTTCGGAAAATGAGCTGCTGGTGTGTACGGGGAATGGGTCGGTTTCGCTGCTGGATGTGCAACTGGAGGGCAAGAAAAGAATGCCGATTCAGGACTTTCTGAGAGGCTGCCGTCTTAAGCCCGGCGACCGGCTGGGATGAAACCAAAATGACAACAGGAGAACCTTGCCTACACGTTGGAAATGGTTCGAAAGTGGCAGATCAAAGAATTTCCGACAAAGATCAAGCGGGCTTCTGCTGGCTGGACCCCAGGCCGGTGGCCATAATTGAAGCATGACGACATCTTGAGAAAGTCCGGATGCTGCGTTGCGCTGCATCCTTCGTCGTTGCGGTGTACGCCTGAGTACGCCGCATGGACGGGGACACGACTGCGTCATGTCCCCATGCGCCTTGCCTGCGGAGCTTTTTACGCAACCGTCGTTTTCGGCGCATATTTTGACTTTTTACGGGAATGTCGAGCATGAAAAAATCCGCCCGCAGCCTGGCCGTCCATATCCTGAACCGGATCGATCAGGCCGGCCTATTTGCCGAACCCTTGCTGGATCAGGCGCTATCCCGCAACGTCCTGACGGATGTGCACGACCGACGCCTGCTGACGGAGATCGTTTATGGGACCCTGCGCATGCGGGGCCGGATCGACTGGGTCATTGCGCGCTTCTACAAAGGGGATCCGGCGACCATGAATGGCGGCGTCCGGAATATTCTGCGCACGGCGCTATACCAGTTCTTCTTTACCGACCGGATTCCGACTTTCGCCATTGTTGATGAGGCGGTCAAGCTGGTCAAAGCGACGTATCCCGCGGCATCCGGTCTGGTCAACGCCGTTCTGAGAAACGTCATCCGGAAGAAAAAGGATATCCCCTGGCCGCCGATCGAAGAAGACCCGGCCGTCCACATCTCGGTCGTCCATTCCCATCCGCTCTGGCTTGTCAAACAGTGGCTTGCGTCGTTCGGCTTTGAAGAAACAATGGATCTCTGCAAGGCCAATAACGAAATCCCGCCACTGAACGTCCGTGTGAATCGTCTCAAGGCAATCCGCGCAGAAGTCATGCTGCATTTGCAGCGGAGCGGCTTTGCCGTGAGGAAAACGGAATATTCCCCTGACGGGCTTGTGCTGGCCCATGCGGCCAAGCCCGTTCGAGAGACCATGAGCTACAGGGAAGGGCAGATACAGATTCAGGACGAGGCCTCCCAGTTGGTGGCCCGTCTGCTGGATCCGATGCCCGGGGAAAAAATCCTGGATGCCTGTGCCGGCGCGGGGGGCAAGTCCTCGCACATTGCTGAAATCATGCAGAATCAGGGGACCGTTACGGCCGCCGACATCAGCAGGCAGAAAATAAAGACACTGCGGGAGAACACTGAAAGGCTTGGGATCGTCATTGTTGAGCCGTTCGTTGGGGATCTCCAGGATGACCCCGGCGAAACCTTCCGGGGTGCATTTGACGGGATTCTGCTGGATGTGCCCTGCTCCGGCCTGGGAACGCTGCGACGGAATCCGGAGATCAAGTGGCGCATCGCACCGGAAGACCTTCACCGTCATGCGGACGTGCAGAAAAGGCTGCTTGCCGTCGCCGCTGAATGCCTGCGGCAGGGCGGGCGTCTCGTTTACAGCACCTGTTCTGTGATGCCCGAGGAGAATGAAGCGATCATCGCGAATTTTCTCAGCCGTCACAGGGATTTCCGCTGTATCCACCCGCCCGCAGTCATCCCGTTGCCGATGGTGACAGAGCAAGGTTATTTCAAAACGCGTCCCGACCGCCACGGCACGGACGGGTTTTTCGGGGCCATCCTCCAGCGCATCCACTTGTAGAGACCCGGTTCATACAGAGATCGAGACCTTTTAAAAATGGCTTCGCCGCGGCTCAAAATCTTTTTCGTGTAAAATATGAGAAGATTAATCCATCGATTTCATAGATATTTAGCGTTATCAAGGGGGCATAACGAAGTCGTATCCCCCTCAACGAAACCATTTTTCAGAGGTCTTGCTTTATATAATGAGGAAGGGGCCTGTGTGTCAAGAAAATCAGATGAAAAGACAGCGTGTTTGCTTGCAGGGGGTCGGGCTTGATAAAGTGAATATTTATGTAAAACTTTCTTTTTCTTGCCTGGATATGCGTCTTCTGCTAACTAAAGAACCGGGCGGGGATCAATCATTTCACCCTGAATTAGGGAGGCAGTAGATGCGCATCATCATTATCGGCGCCGGTGAGGTCGGTTATTTTATCGCCAAAAAGCTCTCTGAAGAAAATCAGGACGTCGTGCTGATTGATAAGGATCCGAAAAAAATCAGGCGAATCAGCGAAAATATCGACGTTCAGACCTTATGGGGATCCGGAACCAGTCCACAGATGCTCCGGGATGCCGGAATCGAAGAAGCCGAGATGCTGGTGGCCGCCACGGATAGCGATGAGGTGAACCTGATTGCCTGCCTGCTGGCAAGGAACCTCAACAGGCATATGATCAAGATCGCCCGGGTCAAGAACCGCGAGTATCTGGCCGAAAAAGATCTGTTCAGCAAGGAACTTTTGGGGGTAGACCTGATTATCAACACCCGTGCGATGATGGTCGATACGATCATGGGTCTCATGGAGGTTCCGGGGGCTTCCGAGGTTATCGATTTCGTGGGGGGGCAGGTCAAGCTGATCAGCTTTCTGATCACCGGTGAATCCCCCTTTGCGGGCAGGAAGTTGAGTTCTCTCAAGGGACAGGAGGGCAACATCCTGGTGGGGGCCATCGTCCGGGGACAAAAAATCCTGATTCCGAGCGGCCGGGATACCATCCAGCCTCATGATCTGGTCTATTTCGTTGTTCGGGGCGACGATGTAAATCGTACCCTGGAAGGCCTGAGGATTAAAGCCCGGCCAATCACAAATGTCATCATTGTCGGCGCCGGTGAAACGGGCATGGCCCTGGCCACCGCACTGGATGAAAAGCACTTGCATGTCAAGGTGATCGATGATGACGGTGAGCGGTGCAAGCAGTTGGCGACCACGCTCAATCGCGGCATCGCCATCAAAGGCGACGGCACGGACAGGGACCTTCTGCGGGAAGAGAATGTCGGAGATGCGGACCTGCTGATCGCCGTGACGGGCGATGAAGAAAGCAACATTCTCATTTCCCTGCTGGCCAAGGGCATGGGGACCAGGCGGACCATTACCCGGGTCAGCAAGCTGAGTTACATCCCCGTCGTATCCGACATCGGTCTGGATACCGTGATCAATCCCAGGATGGCCGCGGTGCGGGCCATCCTTCAGTATATCCGTCAGGGCAAGATCATCTCCGTTGCGCCCCTTCGGGATGAACATGCGGAAGCCCTCGAAGCCGAGGCCCTGGAGACATCGGATATCGTCAATACGCCTCTTAAAGACGTGCAATTTCCCGAGGGGGCGATTCTGGGGGCGATTGTCCGGGGGGAGGAAATCATTATTCCGCGGGGGGACACGATAGTCCTTCCCCATGACAGGCTCATTGTTTTTGCCCTCCAGGAAGTGATCCCCGATCTCGAAAAACTGCTGACGGTAAAACTGGAGTATTTTGCATGAATATCCGCCTCATCGTCCACCTGGTGGCGATTCTGGTTTTTTCCCTCGGCTTCTCCATGCTGGCTCCTCTCGGCATTTCAATGTATGACGGCGACGGCAGCGCCTATCCCATTCTCTCTGCGATGCTGATCGTCTGCACCCTGGGCGGGGCGGGATATTTATGGACCAGAGGCCAGCAGGACCTTCACCTGAGTCATCGGGACGGGGTTATGATCGTCACCTTCGGCTGGGTGGTGGCGGGTCTGGCGGCGACACTCCCATATTTGCTGTCGGGAGCCATCCCGGGCTTTTCCGACGCCTACTTTGAATCCATCTCCGGTTTCACGACCACGGGCGCCAGCATCCTGACGGACATCGAACGCCTTCCGCGCAGCATTCTGTTCTGGCGGAGCCAGACCCAATGGCTGGGCGGCATGGGCATTATCGTTCTCTCCATCGCGATCCTTCCCTATCTGGGCGTGGGAGGGATGCAACTCTACAAGGCGGAAACGCCCAGCCCCGTGGTGGACAAACTGACCCCCCGGATTTCCGACACCGCGAAGGCGCTCTGGAAGATTTACATCTTCCTGACCCTGCTGCAGATCATCCTGCTGTTTTCGGGCGGCATGTCCCTTTTCGATGCCTTCAATCATACCTTCGCCACCATGCCGACCGGCGGCTTTTCGACAAAAAACGCCAGCATCGCCCACTATCAGAATGCTTACATCGATTATGTCGTTATCCTGTTCATGCTGATCGCCGGCATGAATTTCGCCCTTCATTACAAGCTCATGAAAGGCCGGGCCGGGACATTATTTTCAGATCCGGAACTGCGCGCCTACCTGTTGATCGCCGGCGCCTTCACCCTGCTGGTGGCCTGGAACATTTACGGGTCGCTTTACAACAGTTTTGTCGATGCTTTCCGCTATGCTTCCTTTCAGGTCGTCTCGCTTATGACCACCACGGGCTTTGTGACGGCCGATTACGAGAAATGGCCCGCCTTTTCCCAGTTGATTCTGCTGCTGTGCATGTTTATCGGCAGCATGGCCGGATCCACCGGCGGCGGGATCAAGATCGTCCGTCTCGTCCTGTTGCTCAAGCACAGCTACCTGGAGCTGTTCCGGATTATTCACCCCCATGCCGTGACGGTCGTGAAGTTCGGCAACATCCCCGTGCCGCAGACGATCATGCGCAGCATATGGGGTTTTTTCTTCCTCTATATGGGGATCTATATGGCGGCCACGCTGCTGATGTCCTTTATCGGTCTTGATTTCATGTCCGCCATTTCATCGGTAGCTTCCTGCATCGGGAATGTTGGCCCCGGTCTGGGAACCGTGGGGCCTACGCATCATTATGCTGCGGTGCCGGGGGTCGGCAAATGGATATTGATCATCTGCATGCTGCTCGGAAGACTGGAGATATACACCATCATCGTCCTGCTCGTGCCGGGCTTCTGGCGGAAATAAGCAGATGGTTGCATCCGCTAACCATGGCAGCGATTGAAAGATTTTCCACGGCCTTGAGACTTCACATACACACAAAGATCGAATGGCTGAAAATGGTCGTTGAGGAGTTTGCCGATGCCCCCCGCAGGCGATTCCATGTCGGCGCCCCGGGTCGGGGTCTCCGCAGTCATCCCGGATGTTTCCGAAGGGTTCAGTGAAGCCGTGGCGTTGGATCACTCATAGAGGATTCATAGAATCGGCGGTATTTGGAGCGGAGAATTTGATGAAAAAATTTAATACCGAGGTCAAGCTCAGCCGGGAAATGAGTCTGCTGGATGCCACGATGATCGGTGTCGGGGCCATGATCGGCGCCGGGATTTTTGTACTGATCGGCATCGCCGCCGGCGTGGCTGGCCCGGCGCTGATTGTCGTCTTTATGCTTAACGGAGTCGTGGCCCTTCTGACAGCCATGTCCTACGCAGAATTAGGGTCCTGTTATCACGATGCCGGCGGCGGTTATCTCTGGGTGAAGGAAGGTCTGCCGAAATGGAACGGCTTTCTGTCGGGATGGATGAGCTGGTTTGCCCATGCCGTGGCGTGCAGCCTGTACGCTCTGGGTTTCGGGGCCTACTTTGAGCATGTCTTCCGGGAGATCGGCATGGCCATTCCCCATTGGGGATTCCTGTCTCCTCAGAAACTCCTGGCCGCGTTAGCCGCGTTGATTTTTGCCTATATCAATTTTCGCGGCGCATCGGAGACGGGGAAGATCGGCAACCTCGTAACAATGGCGAAAATCGTCATTCTCCTCATCTTTATCGGCTTCGGGCTGCACATGATGTTCGGCAAGCCCGACTGGCAGTCGGCCTTCAATCCGTTTTTCGCAAACGGCTTCGGCGGTGTTTTCAAGGCCATGGGGCTCACTTTCATTGCCTTCCAGGGCTTCGAAGTGATATCCCAGAGTTCCGAAGAGATTAAAAACCCAAAGAAGAACATCCCCCGCGCAGTCTTCCTTTCCCTGCTCATCGTGCTTCCCATCTACCTTCTGGTGGCCGTTGTATCCCTGGGGTCGGTCCAATCGGGCTTGATGGCCCCGTGGGATTATCTGGCGGCCCAGAAAGAGCTTGCCCTCGTGGAGGTATCGAGGAATTTCTTCTTCGGAGGCGGGGTTATGATCCTCTTCGGCGGTTTGATCTCTACGATGTCGGCCCTGAACGCCACGATCTATTCCTCTTCACGGGTGGCCTTTGCCATGGGGCGGGATCGAAATTTCCCCAAGTTTTTCAGCAAGGTGCATGAAAAGAATTTCACGCCTCACTGGTCTATCCTGGTTTCTCTCCTCATCGTCATGATGATGGCGGTTTCACTGCCTATCGAAGACGTGGCCAGCGCTGCCGACATCATGTTCCTGCTCCTGTTTCTTCAGGTCAACCTGGCCCTCATCATGCTGAGAAAGAAAAGGCCGGATCTGGACCGGGGCTTTTCCGTACCGCTGTTTCCAGTTCTTTCGATTGTAGCCATTCTGATGCTCTTGTTTCTGGCCATTTACATGTTCAATTACAGCTGGGTGGCATGGACAGTCACGAGCGTCTGGATCGGAGCGGGACTCCTGGCCTATAAGGGGTATGCCTCTCACAGGGAGATCTTCCATGTGAAGAAGGTGAAAGCCCTGGAGCGGATCGAGCGAAAGGACTACAGTATCCTGGTATGCATTTCCAGCATCAGGACAGCCAGCAGCCTGACCTCTATCGCGTTGGCCATGGCGAAAAAGCATAGTGCTGAGATCATCTTCCTTCATGTCATTGAGGTTCGGGAGGGACAGAAGCTGCAGGCAGGCCTCGACGAGAAGAACTATGCCAGACCGGAGCTGGAGGAAGTAAAGCGGATGGCGGACGAGGCCGGTATCCCGGAGCGCTCCATCATCCGGGTTTCACATCGTATTTCCCAGGGGATCATCGATACGGCGATCGAGGAAAATTGCAACTTTATCGTTATGGGCCGTCAAAAGACTCCCGATTTCTTCGACCATGTTTTTTCGTCTCTCATCGATTCGGTGATACAGAAAGCCCCGATGGAGACGGCGATCTTGCATGGCGCCTGCTCTATCGATCAGGTTAAAACCATCCTGATTCCCTTTGGAGCGAGTATCCATACCCGTCTGGCCATGGAGATTGCTCCGACGCTGTCCGATTATTTCGGGGCGAAATTGAAGGTGGCGGTTGTTTTTGAATCGGGAACGAACAAGGCGCAAAGAGATGAACGGATGCGTCAGGTTCATGAGATGATTCGTGAATACGCTCTCTCGACGGATCTGGTGGTAATCAAGGAACGGGATGTTCTGAGAGGCATCACCAATTTGTCGAAAGGGACGGACCTGCTCCTGATGGGCGGCAGGTCGGGAGATTTTATGGAACTGCTTTTTGCCAAATCCCTGACCAGTGAAATCACCGAGCAGGTTCAATGTCCCGTCCTGTGGATCAAAGAATATGAGGAGAGAGAGCCTTTCTGGCATGCCTTGATCAAGACGACGATCGGAAAGGGAGAACAACATCATGAATGAAAAGTTGCAACCCGTTTTATTTGACCTGATGAACCGATTTATTGAATACATCCCAAAGTTGCTGGCCGGCCTGGCGCTATTGGGCGTCGGGTGGTTCCTGGCATGGCTGATGAAGCGGCTGATCATCCATATATCCGTCGTCCTGAAGCTGGAGCACTTTCTGAATCGCTCCCGCTGGAAGAGGGCGCTTGAAAAAGCCGATGTGCGCCACGGATTCTATAATTTTGTGGGCAATATATTCTTCGTTGTTATTTTTCTGATTTTCCTCGATTATACCCTTATAACTTGGGGTCTTACATTTTTTTCGGATATTCTGGGAAAGGCCATTTTGCTGCTGCCCCGGCTTATGGCGGCCTTTGTTACTTTTGGAATCGGATGGCTGATCGCCCGCCTGGCGGCCAACGCGCTGCAAAAGGTCATGATTTCCGAAAACGTTCGGGACGCATCCTTTGTTGCCTCTTATGCGAGAGTCATGCTGATTGTCCTGTTTTCTGCCATGTCTCTGATAAATCTGGATATTGCCGGGGAGATCGTGTTGATTGGATTTTCAACGATTTTTATCACCCTTGGTCTGATAGCGGTTATCACCGTTGCGTTCAGGAGATCGTTATTATCTGAGAAGAAGGGAATTGTTGGCAGCGAAAAGGATGAAGAAGAGGGCGCTTAGCCATGCGATCAAAACGCGCATGGTCTGACGAAACGGGCCATTTATTGGAAAAAAGGAGGGTGAAATGAAGACGAATATTGTCGTTTGCGTTTTAGTGGCCGGTGTATTAATCGTTGCTGCAGGAGCCGGTGCATATTTTCTTTTACCTGTCATGATACGCGAACAAACCGCCGGCCTGCGTTCACAGCTTCAACAAACCGAAGAGCGCCTGCAGAAAGTGGAGGCCTATCTCTCATCCGAAGAAAAAGAGATCAAAGCGGGCCAACTGAAAAGCGGGTCAGATGCAAACACGATTATAAAAGCGCTGAACAAACAGGCGGCACGCACGGATGCCTTGGAGGGCAAAATTACCGGAGAAATGAAACGCATTGGCGATGAGACGGGAAAGCAGCGAAACAGGATAGAAGAAGGTCTGAAGGAGCAGACCGAGACTTCAAAAAAAATCAGCGCTGATGCGAAAGCCCTTGCCCGCATGACTGCATTTGACAGCCTGTTGAACAACGTCAAAGGGCAAATCCTTAAAGCCCGTTTAGAGGTCGGCGACAAGAACATCACTGTCGCCAGAAATGAGCTGGATCTCATCGATAAGCAGTTCGACAAGGCCTTGACTCTCGCTTCCGATCATGAAAAAGTCGGCATTGGGGAATTGCATGAGATGTTGAGGAAAGTTAAGATGGATCTGGACGTGAATTTTTCATCTGCAGTCAATCGTCTTGATCTCCTGTGGCATGAGCTCGGAAAGCTTCAGGAGAAAAAATAATGGACGTGCCTCTGCTGTTTTTCATTGCCGGCAGCATTATCGTTGTCGGATTTCTGGGTGATCTTGTGTATGATAAGACCAAGGTCCCCGATGTTCTGATGCTTCTTGGGGTCGGCATTCTTCTCGGTCCTGTATTCAAGGTGGTCGATCATCGACACTTGACCGACTTTGCTGAATATTTCGGGACCTTTGCCCTCATTGTCATCCTGTTTGAAGGGGGTATGGACATCAAAATCAGGATGCTGCTTCAGGAATTCGGGAATGCCACCATTCTTGTCGCCATTTCTTTTATTTCGACGACAAGCGCCATTACAGCCTTTCTCATCTATGTTCATGGCTGGGAGCTTCTTCCCAGTCTCATGATGGCGACCGTCCTTGGCTGTACGAGCGCGGCCATTGTCCTTCCCGTTCTTGCCAAAATGTCGGTGAAGGATGAGACAAAAACCGTTCTTTATATTGAATCCGCCATGAGTGACGTTCTGGCTGTCGTTTTGGCTATCTCTTTGATTGAATTCGTTAAACTTGAAAGCATCGGCATCGAAAAGCCTTTGCAATCCATTGCCAGCTCTTTCTCCATAGCCATTATTGCCGGAACGGCCTTCGGATTATCATGGTATAAGATATTGAACCTCATGGGTGAACGAAAATATTCATATATGGTCACCCTGGGCGTAATGCTGATCGTTGTTGCAGTGGTCGATTTCCTGGGGGGGAGCGGGCCTGTGGCCGTCCTCATCTTCGGCGTCATTCTCGGCAACTGTGGAGATGTCACGTTTATACAGGCATCATCTTCGTGTAAATTGATTGACGAAACGATCAAGTTCTTCCATGGCGAGGTGACATTTTTTATCCGCACCTTTTTTTTCGTTTACATGGGTATGATGGTCACCGCGGAGGCCCTTGCGCCTGGCAATATTGCCATGAGCCTTGTCTTTGTGTTCATCATCGTTCTCATGAGGTACCTGAGTGTAGAGTTCATGATCCGGCGTTCCGGAAAAGGAAAAGAGGAGAAGAACGTTTTCTTTTATATGCTTCCCCGCGGTTTGGCAACGGCCGTTCTCGCTTCTCTCCCCCTGGCAGCAGGCATTGAAAATTCCAGGGATTTTATCGTCTATGCCGTCAGCGTCATCGTTCTGACCAACATCGTCATGACGGCCGGCGTTCTGCACATGGAAAGGAAACGGTTAAAACCATAACAAAACAGCAGACAAATTCCACCGTTGATCCTTCGTCATTGCAGTGTACGCCTAAGTACGCCTCATGGGGACATGACAGAGTCGTGTCCCCATACTTGGAAATGAGGAAAAAGAAGGAAAAGGACATGTCGCCTGAAATGGCTTGGAAAATCGATGCCGTTTTAGAGAGGGTCAAGGATCCGGAGAGCGGCCTTCCGGTCGCACAGCTCGGCCTTGTCCGGCGGGTTCGCTACAGTGAGAAAGACAAGCGGCTCTACATCTTCACCGATGCTTACCGCCATCTTCCTCGCTGCGTCACCTGTGCCGCCATCGCCGAAACGATCATCGCCACGATCGTCCGGGACGTGACGGCCGAGTTTCAGAAGGAATTTCCCGATTTGATCATCGAGTTCGTCTGACGGCGGAACTAAAAGAATCTTCCGAAAGTCAGCGCCGCATAGGCGGGGGTTACTATTTTTCCTCCTGTTTCATCAGCGTCGGAATCCACTGATAAACGGGCGACAGGCTCCGGGCGACCTGGCCTTTGAGCGGGATCATGAAGATAAAGCATTTGTTCTGCTCCGGGACGATGGCGATATGGCGCAGGGTTCCCGGATCCGGATGAGCCGCCACAAAAGCCCGCAACCGATCCCGGATCCGGTTGCTGCCGTGATAGAGCATGAAATCCCGGGTTCCCCAGACGATCTGTTCATGGTTGAGGCTTGCGGTATTGGTAATTTTCGGTCCCCGGAAGCGGGCGTAGGCGGCCTCGATGAGATGACCTTCCGCAATCGGCGTCTGGCGCAACTGCAGCGTGATAAAAAGACGGTCGTATTTCCGGATGAGTTTGGAGAAGGGCATCCAGAGCCAGGAGTGCCTCGGCAGAAAAGTGATCGTGGCGACAACGGACTCGACGGCGCCTTTCTTCGGCATCACTAGATTCGCGTGATAACCGATGAGGCCGCCGATGTTCGTAAAGGTCTGGTCCACGGGTTTGACGACAGAAACGAGCTCTTCAAAGGCAGAGCGGAACAGGCGCTCGTTGGTGCGCTTTCCCCAGAAGTAGCCGAAGCTCAGCAGGGCCGAGAAGGCGATGAAGAGATAAAAGAGAGGTTGTCGGGCAATCGCTTCGTATTCAAACATAACGCCTCCGTAAAAAATCCGGATGCTGCATTGCGCTGCATCCTTCGTCATTGCGGCGTACGCCCAAGTACGCCTCATTCCTCAGGATTTGCGCGCCTTGCCTGCGGATCTTTTCACGCAGCCGTCGATTTCGGCTTATCATTCGACTTTTTGCAAGTTCATCAAACATGGTCGTCGTCCATTTTGGAAATCAAATGTTTCGTCATATCTTCCGGCAGGGAAAAGAAATCGCCGCCCCGGTCGTCGGCGATGGCGCTTTGCAATCCGACCTGCTGGAAAGGAATATCCTGGCGGACCTTTGCCTGCATGTGCCGGGCTGTCCGCTCCGCCGTGTCGATGTTTTCTGCGGAGACCTTGTTCTGGATCAGGAGCCTGAGGGGAAGCCCAAGCTCTTTCAATCCTGCGATCAGCCGCTCCGATTCCCGTATGGACAGCAGGTCGGGATTGAAAACCAGAACCATCCCGCAATCCGTTCCCTGGAGGATCCCGTTCAGCCGGCGATAATTCTCGTGCAGCGTTTTGAGCCGCCCCAGCATGTCGTCGTCGTCCTCGTCGTAATTGAGACGGACGCCTGTCTCCGCGCTGTCGGCGGTTCCGCGGATCTTCTGAATCGTGTAGCGTTTTTCGAGGATCTGACGCCGGATGGCCGTCAACCGCTCGATCCATGTGACGGTAACCTGGGGCAGGGCCAGAAACCGCAACGTCAGTCCCGTCGGCGGCGTGTCGAAAATAATAAAGTCAAAATCCCGGTCCTCGCGGATCGTCTTCTCGATGCTGGTCAAAAGCGCATATTCCTCGATGCCGGGCGAGTACTTGAGCACCGAGAAATAACGGTCCAGATTCATGGCGCTCAGATAGGGATATGTATCTGAAAGAACGGATGTTTCCCTCTCCAGATAGGTCCTGGCCAGGCGTTTCAGATCCACTTCCTCGATGTAGAGGGTGTCGGAGAAGCGTTTGCGGCGGTTTTTCAGGCTCACTTTGAACAGATCGCCCAGGTTATGGGCCGGATCCAGAGAGACAATCAGTACCCGGTGTTTCTTTGAAAGCTGCCAGGCCGCAGCCGCAGCCATGGTGGATTTTCCGACGCCGCCCTTGCCGGTATAAAAGAAAATCCTCATCCGTCAACTCCCAGGGAACCCATAAGCACAGCCAGCATATCCGGGGCGTCCTGGGCTCTCTGGCTCAGGATATTGAGTTCTTTTTGCATGAAGGGCAGGAGTTCGACGGCCAGAAAGGTCGGCGGCGCCGGCAGGCCGACAAAGGACCCCAGCAGCAGAAGCGCAAAGATATTTTCGAGCTCCCGCTCTTCCACGCAAGTGAGAGCCGCTACGCGCTGTCGCTGGCTTGTGCCCATGTCGGCGGCGATCCGGCGACAGTAGCGAATCCATTTAGAATCCATCAGGAATCCGTGAATATCGAGAGGGGGCGGCGCAGGCTGGAAACCCTGCGCCGCCGCATCCGGTTGAATGGTTCAACGGCAATGCATTAAGATTTTTTTCTCGACTTCGTAAAGTCCACGATAAACAGGATGTTCAGGATCAGCATGATCCCCATAATAATCTGGACCGTCCATCCCGGACCGGGGTCTTTGGCAATGGCGCCCGGCATGACGACGTACATGAACCAGATGATGGCTGCCGTGACGGTGATCCACAGGAGCCAGGCCGGAACGACGGCCATGACGGCGAATTTGGATTGCAGCTTCTTGGAGACGTAGGCCGCGCCCGTCATCAGGGCGATGGAGGCGATGAGCTGGTTGGCGGCGCTGAAGGATGGCCAGAGGATCGTGAACTGCTTGCTCCACGCCAGATAGATGCCGATGGCCGCGGGAATGAACGAGGCGGTCCAGCGGAACGTCAGGGCCTTGTAAAGACCCTCCGCCGTGTTTTTAAGCGGCTGGAGCATCTCCACGAGGCAGTAGCGGGCCAGCCGGTTTGTCGTATCGAGCGTCGTCAGGGCGAAGGCCGAGATCCAAAGCCCCGCAATGACCTTGACGATCTTCACTGGCAGGAAGGACAGGAAGCTGGCGGCGACCATGTCGGAGAAGCACTGGACAATCATGGTCGGCGGCGGGAGCTTCAGGACCGTGGTGGTCTTCGTGTAGAGTTCCCCCCAGTTGTCCATGGTCAGGGCCAGGGGCGTCACGGCAGCCGTGGCGTCCTTAGCCAGAGCCGCTGCGGCTTGGGCCGCGTGGGCGTTCTGGATGGCCGTATAGCCGAATCCGCCGATGGCGCAGATGATCACTGTCGAAAGGAAGCCTTCCGTAAACATGGCGCCGTAGCCCACGAACAGACCGTCACTCTCCTTGGCAAGCTGCTTGGAAGAGGTCCCCGATCCGACAAGCGAATGGAAGCCCGACAGCGAGCCGCAGGCGATGACCAGCGGGATTGCAGGCCAGAACGGCGTCGCTTTGCCTCCCAGCAACACGGGCGAGAACGAGGAGGCCATGGGAATCTCAAAGCCCCGGAACGTGAAGACGGCGGCGATAAACCCGACGGCGATGCCGAAGTACAGCAGGAAGGAGTTCATGTAATCCCGCGGCTGCAAGAGCACATTCACGGGAATGGCCGCGGCGATGATAATGTAGAGGAACAGAACCACCATCCACACCTCGTATTTGGCTGCGACAGGCAATACCGTGCCCAGCCAGATGGCGGCAGCCATCAGCATGATGCCGATGACGGTGGCCGCCGGCAGATTCATTTTGACCCGGTAGATCAGGATCCCCAGGATGATCGCGGCGATGGTCATATAAATGGAGGCCCCGGAAATCGCAGGCGAGTTTGCGAACATCACGCCGATGACATTGGCGAAAGCCGCCACGACCAGGATCAGCAGGAAAAAGACGATCACATAGAAGGCTTTGCCCGTCCTTTTGGAGATCAGATCCGACGCCACGAACTGGACGGACTTGCCGTCGTAGCGCACCGAGGCCATCAGGGCCAGATAGTCGTGAACGGAGCCGATCAGGACATTGCCGAACCAGACCCAAAGCAGGCCCGGAAGCCAGCCCCAGCAAAGGGCCATGGCGGGCCCGATGAGCGGCCCGGCGCCGGCGATAGACGAAAAGTGGTGTCCGAAAAGGACCGACTTGTGGGCCGGGATGTAGTCCACGCCGTCGTAAAGGCGCTGGGCGGGCGTCTGGATATCGTCCGACGCCCGCACGACGTCCCGCTCGATCTTTTTGCCGTACGTGAAGTAGAGGCCTACATAAATGATGAAACCGATGATAATAACGACCGTGGTTGTCATAAACATCCTCCTTTCACCAATAAAATAAATAAAATAAAATGATAAAAGCGTTCCTGTTGCCAAAATGCGGCACTGACCGTTCCTTCTTCAAGGGTCTGTAACGGAATAGCCGTTGCGTTCAAGCATCTCAGCTTCAGGTCATCTTTGCCCGATCCTCAATTGTAAAATCCTCGAAACAGCGCTGCCATTTCTGTGGTTTTGCTCAATTGGATCCAGACAAGCCTGACCCAAATCCGAGCGCCTTAACGCAACGGCTATTCCGTTACAGACCCTATGACACAATAATATTGTCCAAAGATCGTTTGGGAACATAATGCCTGCCTTCGCTGTCCCGCCAGTATCTCACATCTCCGTCGGCCTTCACCGTTTCGAGGATTACCGTTTCGACGGGCCTGCCGAGGGCGATGACCAGAAGGATATCATATCTTTCCGGAATGTTGAATTTTTTACGAAGTTTGGGGCGCTCGATGGAGCCGATCATGCAGCCTCCGAGCCCTTTTTCCACGGCGCCCAGCAGAATACTCTGCGCGGCGATGCCGTTGTCGAAATCGAAGGACGGGCTGATCTGCTTGTCGCCCAGCATGAGAATATAGGCGGATGGTCTTTCACCTTCGACAGGACCGGGCCAGTCAGTCAAATAGCCGGCCCATGCCAGGTGCTCGAAAATAATGGCATTTTTGACGGGATCGCAGGAGAGGATATACTTGAACGGCTGCTTGTTGCCGGCCGAACTGCTGAGTCTGGCCAGGTCAACCAGTTCGCGCAGCGTGTCCTTGCCGATGGCGAAGGTCTGATCAAAACGACGGTAGGTTCTGTTCCTGACGACAAGATCCTTGAACATGCCGAATCCCCGATAATGGCTTTCGGGGGGACTTTCTTGATAAACAGCCTAGCCTGAAAGCCTGTTTTACGAGTTGTTTGCCGTAACAATCCTGACTGCGCCGCATGCTAAGTCATTTTAAAAGTAAATGTCAATGATTTTTCTCGACATGTTTTTTCTCCGATGGTAAATTCCTCCCATGCACTTGCTGAATGATATTCTCATTATCGTTGGCCTTTCGGCCTTTGTCCTATATCTGTGCCACCTGATGCGGGTTCCCATTATTGTTGGTTTTCTGGTGACCGGCCTGATCAGCGGTCCCTATGGGCTGGGGCTGGTCCGGGATATTGACGCGGTCAAAATCCTGGCCGAGGTGGGCGTGGTGTTGCTGCTGTTTACGATCGGTCTGGAATTTTCCTTCCGCAACCTGCTGCAGATCAGGAGATCTGTCCTGGTCGGCGGCTCGCTTCAGGTCGTCGTTACGGTCGCCGCCGCTTTTGGCGTCTCGCGATATTTTGGTCTGAGCATCGGGGAATCGGTGTTGATCGGCTTTCTGGTTTCCCTCAGCAGCACCGCCATCGTCATGAAAATACTTCAGGACCGCGCGGAAGTCGAAACCCCCCAGGGCAACACCGCGCTCGGCATCCTTGTTTTTCAGGATATCATCATTGTTCCCATGATGCTGCTCGTTCCGCTGCTGGCCGGAGGTGGGAAGGGCGGCGATACGGATTCGCTGCTGTTTTTCCTGGCGAAGGTCGTCTTCATCGTTGCGCTGGTGATCGTCAGCGCGAAATGGATCGTGCCGCACGCGTTCTACAGCATCGCCCGTACAAAAAGTCGGGAAATGTTCCTGCTCAGCGTGATTGCCATCTGTCTGGCGGTAGCCTGGCTGACTAACATGGCCGGGCTCTCACTGGCCCTGGGCGCCTTCCTGGCCGGATTGATCATCTCCGAATCCGAATACAGCCATCAGGCGCTCGGCAACATCCTGCCCTTCCGCGATGTCTTCACGAGCTTCTTTTTCGTATCCATCGGAATGCTGCTCAATATGGGATTTCTTCTGGAGCACCCTCTTTATCTGGCGCTGCTGACCCTGGGCGTGTTCATTTTCAAAGCCTTGATTGTCCTTGTGATCGCGGTGCTGCTGGGTCTTTCTATGCGCACAGCCGTTCTCGTGGCCATTTCGCTTGGCCAGGTGGGTGAGTTTTCCTTTATCCTGTCGGAGAAGGCCCTTCAGCATGGTCTGCTTGCGGGCGATATGCGTCAGGGATTCCTGGCGGTGTCCGTTTTGACGATGATGGCGACGCCCTTTGCCCTGGCTGCGTCCCCGCGGGTTGCATCGCTTGTCCAAAAATTGCCCCTGCCGCGAAAAATCAAACGGGGATCCTATCCGGCGCCGCATACGGAGCGGTTGCACGAAAAAGACCATCTCGTCATTGTCGGATTCGGCATCAACGGGCGGAATCTGGCACGCGCCGCGAAATTCAGCGGCATTCCTTATATTATCCTTGAAATGAACCCGACGGTGGTGAGGGAGGAGCGTGCCAAGGGGACGCCGATCCATTACGGCGACGCCACTCAGGAAGCGATTCTGCAGCATGTGAACATCAGAGCCGCAAAAGCTCTGGTGGTGGTCATCAACGATGCGGCGGCGACGCGAAGGATTACGGAACTGGTTCGCAGATTGAATCCGAAAATTTATCTTGTGGTCCGGACGCGTTTCATTCAGGAAATGGCGCCCCTGTGCGATCTGGGCGCCGATGAGGTCATCCCGGAAGAATTTGAAACGTCGGTGGAAATCTTCAGCCGGGTCCTGGCCAAATATCTTATGCCGAAGGAGGAGATTGAACGGTTTGTGGCGGAAATCCGTTCGGAACGCTACGAGATGCTGCGCAGCCTTTCGCGGGAGGCCTCGACCTGTCTGGACCTGGAATTATGCCTTCCTGACGTGGAAATCAAATCCTTCCGCATTGTCGAAGGCTCGCTGCTCGCCGGGAAAACGCTGGCCGAGACGGAACTGCGAAAAAAAATAGGCGTGTCCGTACTGGCCGTGCGCCGGAAGAATGAGATCATCTCCAATCCCCCGGCTGAAACAGTGTTTTCTGCCGGAGATATCCTGTTTGTCGTCGGCGAACCCGACAGGATAGCGGACGCAGTGCGCCTGTTCAATCAACCCGAGCAAGAAAACGTGTGAGATCAGGGCCTTTATGAATGCTGCTGTCGGAGAAATGATATTGACATTCCCGATGGACTCTCCTATATTCCGCCTGTCCGAAAGGATATTCCGACCCAGATTGAAAGAATCCAGAGAGAGGTGTTATTCATGTTAAGCAGTGAAGCAGTCAGATTGAAAGCCATGATCGACAAGGCCATCGAGGATCATCAGATTACAACCACGGAATACGAAAAGATTCTTGCGCTCGCCAATGCGGATATGAAAATCGATCCACAGGAACGGCAGCTTCTGGCCCAGTTGCAGGAGCTTTTGACCGGCGGTGCGGTGAAACGGGTGCCGGGTTAAACAAATATCTCGAAGATGCACGGCATTCTTCCCGGAATCGGCGGTTCCATTCCGGCGGCCGCGGCGCCCGTTTAGGGAATTTGCTTTGTTTGGGGGTGGATTTCAGGCTGACAGGGGCGACATCTGGCAAAATAATGTAATCGTTCAGTATCTATCTCACATCGTACTTTCCGGTCCGCCGGGCCTGGGCTACGATCGTCATGACGGCTGTCGAGGCGAGCCGTGTTCTGACGGAGTCGGAGCGACTCGTGAGCACAATAGGGACTCTGGTTCCCAGGACAATCCCGGCGCCTTCGGCTCCGGCAAGATAAGTCAATTGCTTGAAGAGCATGTTGGCGGAATCAAGATCCGGCGCCAGCAGGATGTCCACGTTTCCGCTGACGGGGGAGTTTATGCCTTTGATCTTTGCGGCCTGGGCGCTGATGGCGTTGTCGAAAGCCAGGGGGCCATCGAGGATGCCGCCGGTAATCTGGCCCTGGTCGGCCATCTTGCAAAGGGCGGCCGCGTCGAGTGTGGAGGGGAGCTTGGGGTTGACCGTTTCGACGGCAGAGAGGATGCCCACTCTGGGTGTTTCGATTCCCAGAAGGCGGGCCAGATCGATGGCGTTCTGGATGATGTCCCGTTTATCCGCAAGGGTGGGGAAGATGTTGACGGCCGCGTCGGTCATGATAAACATTTTCGGATACGCCGGAACGTCCACGACAAAAGCGTGACTGATGCGCCGTGAAGTGCGGAGCCCCGCCGATGCGGGGAGGATGGCGCCAAGAAGTTCGTCGGTATGGAGGCTTCCCTTCATGAGGGATTCCACTTCGCCCGCACGGGCAAGCTCGACGGCCTTGTCGGCTGCGGCATGGCTGTGCGGCGTCGAAACGATCCGGTACGGGTCCAGGGCGATCTCCGCTTCCGCCGCCGCCCGCCTTATTTTTTCCTCGGGGCCGACGAGAACCGGTGTGATGAAACCTCGCCGGGCCGCCTCAACGGCGCCTGAAAGCGAATTGCGGTCGCAAGGATGAACGACGGCGCAGGTGACAGGCTCGCAGGCATTGCAGGCCTTGAAGAGATTTATAAACGCATCGCTGTGCCGCAGCTCGAGATGTGCCGGTGCGATATCGTCGTAAACAAGCCTCTCGGCAGGTGCAATCACAACCGTCGTGCCGGAAACAAGCTTCCGTTTTTTCTGGTTGACCACGCTGCAGTCAAGGACGACAAGGGCTCCCTTCTTTCGTTTTTCCCGGACGACGATCCTTGCCGTCAGGGTATCGCCTGCAGTGATGTCCCCGTCGAAAATCAAATCCCTGTGCAGGATCTTCGTTCCCGGTCCGGGAAGGCGCGTGCCGATGAGATTGGACAGGATGGTCTCGGCGCCGGAGGCCTCCGTCCTCTTGGCAGCCTCCCGGGAATCCGCGCTTCCCTGTGATTTGAGATGGAAAGCGTCTACATCCCCCGATACCATAGCCATCAGATCGATCTGCGGCCCCGTCAGCGTTACGGACATGTCAGCCGACGCGCCGACCAGGATCTTGTCAAAGGTCACGTTGGTCCATTCTTCTGAGGATGTCATCTTTTCCCTCTCCTTTCAGGCAAGAGGATTGCCGAGCCCCCGTCTTTTCATAAAAGTCCGTTTCGCTCTCTTTTGTCGATCCCTCACCCGTCTGAGTGGAGGGGCTATTTTATCAGGAATCGCGTTGTTTCATGATCTTATGAGCTCGTACGTCCGCGGGAGTGATATTTTGTATGCTTGATTTCAATTTGAAGCCGGTACCGGTTCCTGATATATCAAATATAGGAAAGTTTCAGTTGACTGTCAATAATTTCCTTCCATGCGTTTTTTCTGTTTTTTCTTGACATCCCCGTTTCCCTTGGGCATCATGTCGCTGACTCCCGATACAGGAGTCAGCGTCTGCAATCCAAGATGTTCTTGACCTCATACGAACCCATTCCGTGGAGGTGAGAAATGCCACAGAACGAGCAAACCCCTTCCGCTGCCGGGGAATTGAAAATCGGCGGCAAAATCAAAGAACTCCGTGAAAGAAACTTCCACACCCTCCACGATCTGGCCGCTAAGACCGGCATTTCCAAATCCGTACTGAACGAGATCGAATCCGATGAGATCATGCCGCCCGTGGCCACCCTGCTGAAGCTTGCCAGGGCGCTCAACGTCGGGATGGCCTATTTCTTCAAGGACGAAGCGCCTGCCGAGCAGGTTTCCGTTACCCGTGCCGGAGAGCGGATCAGCATCAAGCGGCGCCCGCATCACCGGGAAGGCGAAGTAGATTATATCTACGAATCCCTTGAGGCCAGGATGCCCGGCAAGCACATGGAACCTCTTCTGGTCGAATTTGTGCCGATGGAAACGACAGAAATGGTGTTCACGAACCACGAGGGTGAAGAATTCTTGTTTCTCCTGGATGGAAAGCTTGAATTCCGAACCAATGACCGCGTGGAAAACCTTTCGGCTGGAGATGCCCTTTATTTTGATTCCGGTCTGAACCACAGTTTCCGCTCACTGACGGATGTCCCGGCGCGGGCTGTCGTGGTTGTGTGGAATAAAATCTGAAAAGATGGAGCCATGATAGAAATCCGGTTTCACGGCCGCGGCGGCCAGGGAACGGTTGTCGCCACCATTCTGCTGGCCAGGGCCTTTTTCCAGGCGGGCTGGCAGGTTCAGAGCTTTCCCTTTTTCGGCGTGGAGCGGCGCGGCGCGCCCGTCGAAGCCTATGTCCGTCTGGATGAGAAAAAAATCCTGCTGCGAACAAACGTCACCACGCCGGATCACGTGGCCGTTCAAGACCAGACGCTTCTGCACAGCATCAATGTCACACGGGGGCTGAAGCCCGGCGGCTGGATTCTCATCAACAGCCCCTCGCCGCCGGCCGATTTAATGCCCTATGCCGGTTTTCATCTGGCCCACGTGGACGCCAATCGGATCGCTCTCCATCACCGGCTGGGGACGCGCACCCATCCCATTGTCAACACCGCCATGATAGGGGCTTTCGCGCGGATGCTGGGAATGCCTCCCTTGGAGGCCATTGCCGCTGCGATCGATGAAGACCTTGCAGCCGAGGCTCAAAGCAATATCGGGGCGGCCCGCGATGCTCACGGGGAGGTCTGTCTGCTGGGAAGGATCGGATCAAAATGGTCATGAACGAATCGGCAAATCCCAATCGCTTATTCATGCCGCGCACCTATCTGAGTACGGAGAGCAACAAGACCGGGTCGTGGCGGTTCGCGCGCCCGCGGTACGATGAGAAAACATCGCCATGCAGCGCCGCCTGTCCCGTCGGAGAAGACATCGCCCGGATCGAGATGCTCGCGACGCAGGGGCTCTTCAAGGAAGCTTGGGAGACGATTCTTCTGGAGAATCCCTTTCCCTCCGTCTGCGGCCGTGTCTGCTTCCATCCCTGCGAAGACCTCTGCAACCGGCGGGAATTCGATACCGCAGTCGCCATCCACGGCCTCGAGCGGTTTCTTGCGGATACGGCCATACGCTATGGCATCCAGCCGGATCTCGAAAAAAGACCACCCCGGAAACAGAAGATCGCCGTTGTCGGCGCCGGCCCGGCAGGGCTGTCCGCCGCCTGGTTCCTGACCCTCCTGGGTTATTCCTGCCGGGTCTTTGAAGCTTCCGCGGAAGCCGGCGGGATCCTGCGCTGGGGCATCCCCGCTTACCGTCTGCCTTTGACGGCCCTCCGGCATGACATCAGGCAGATCGAGGCGCAGGGCGTATCCATTTTTACGGGGAAGCCGGTAACCGCTGAGATTCTGGAAGCGTTGAAGAAAGACTTCGATGCCGTGTTCATGGCATGCGGCCACGGCCGGGGGGTGGCGATGAATGTGTCCGGAGAGAATCTGAAAGGCGTCGGCGATGGCCTGGATTTCCTGCGGCAGATCCGGGACGGTCAGGCACCGGCATGCCAGGGTGTGTCGGCTGTCATCGGCGGCGGCAACACCGCCGTGGATGTGGCGCGCAGCATCGTGCGCCTGGGGGGAAAAGCCCTTTTGCTCTACCGTCGCCGTCGCCGGGATATGCCCGCCTTCGATCCGGAAGTGGAAATGGCGATTGAAGAGGGCGTGGATCTGCAGGAGATCGCGGCGCCTGTGTCTGTTGCACGGGAGGGGGAACGAATCCTGCTGACGCTGCAGGAGATGATAATTGCCGGCGAGGAAGACGGCAGGGGGCGCATTGTCCCCGATCACGGAAAAATACGCCAGATCCGGGTGGACCGGGTTTTCAAGGCCATCGGCGCCCAGGCGGTTGAAGCCTGGCATCAGCCCGATGCCGCCGATCGGGACATGCTCAGGCTTACCCACACGGTTCTGAACCGCCGGGGGGCGGGCGCTGTCCTCGTTTTTGGCGGCGATCTGACCAACGCGACAAAAAGTGTGGTCCACGCCGTCGCGTCCGGCAAGCAGGCCGCCATCGCCCTGGATGCACTTTTTCAGGAGGGTATCGAAGCCGTTGTCCCGAGACTGGAGGCCTGTCGGGTCGGCGACGGCCGGTCCCTTTCCATGGAGGTCTATCTGGGAGGGGCGCGCCGGCTCAGAAACCCGCATGTGGTTTGCTACGAGGAAATCAACGCCGATCATTTTCAATTTATTCCCCGCGTGACCCAGCCCCGGCTGCTCAAGGAAGAACGGGTCCGATCTTTCGAAGAAATCGACCTGAAGATCTCCGCCCAACTGGCCATGAAAGAGGCGGAGCGCTGCTTCAACTGCGGTCTGTGCAACCAGTGCGACAACTGCTACATCTACTGCCCGGACACGTCGGTGATCCTTGAGAGGGATCCTCAGGGACGGCATATCAATTACGACTATTGCAAGGGATGCGGCCTGTGCGTGGTGGAATGCCCCCGCAATGCCATGTCCCTCGGGGAGGAGACGCCATGAAGCGGGTCCTGGAAGGCAGCCATGCCGTCGCGGAAGCGGTGAGGCTGGCGAAGGTTCAGGTGATTTCAGCCTATCCGATTACGCCGCAGACCCATATTGTGGAGATCCTGTCGGATTACTGCACGAAGGGGTTGATGAACGCCCGGTTCCTGCGCGTGGAAAGCGAGCATTCCTGCATGGCCGCGCTCATCGGGGCCCAGACCGCGGGAGTGAGAACCTTCACCGCAACCTCCGGGCAGGGATTGGCCCTGATGCATGAGCTGCTGCACTGGGCGTCCGGCGCCCGGCTTCCCATCGTCATGGCCGAGGTCAACCGGGCCCTCGCGCCGGGATGGAACATCTGGGTCGATCAGACCGACAGCCTGGCCCAGCGCGACACGGGCTGGATCCAGATGTACTGCGAGGACGGCCAGGAGGTGCTGGACTCGACCCTCCAGGCTTTTTATCTGGCCGAGGCGGTGAATCTGCCCGTCATGGTCATCCTGGACGCTTTTTATCTCTCCCACACCTACGAACCCGTGGATGTCCCTGGCCAGGAAGCGGTCGACCGCTTTCTGCCCCCTTATGTTCCGAAGTTTCAACTGGACACGGCGCACCCCTGCGGGTTCGGTCCTCTGGTGGCGCCCGGCGACTATATGGAAATGCGTTATCACATCGCCCTGGCCATGGACGACGCCCTGATCCGTTTCGGCGAGATCGAAGCTGCCTTTGCCGCACAGTTCAACCGCCGGTACGGCCCCGTGGAGGCCATTGCATGCGAGGACGCCGAAATCATTTTTGTGACGTCGGGAACCGTGACGAGCACCTGCCGCCTCGCTCTGCGGGACTTAAGGGCGAAGGGAGAAAAAGTCGGTATTCTGAAGATCAAGCTTTTGAGGCCCTTTCCCGGCGAGCGGATCCGCGAAGAACTCAAAGGAGCAAAAAAGGTGGCCGTCATCGACCGGAATTTCTCATTCGGGGCCGGCGGCATCTTTGCCCAGGAGGTCCGGGCCGCTCTTTGCAACATGCCCGATCATCCCCACGTATTCGGCTTCATCGCCGGAATCGGCGGCAGGGATGTAACGCCGGAAATACTGGCGCAGATCTACTGGCGGACGAAAGACAGCGACGCGCCGCAAAAGGAAAGCGTCTGGATGGGGTTGCATGAGGTGAAATATGCAGACTGATGCCATGGATCGGGAATTTGTCCATCCGGGACATGTGGGATGTCCCGGATGCGGCGCGACGATCGCCATGCGTTTTGTGCTCAAGGCTCTGGGAGAAAAGACCATGATGGTGCTCCCGGCCTGTTGCTGGTCGGTCATTGCCGGAGCTTATCCGCAATCGGCGCTGAAGATTCCCGTGATCCACGCGGCCTTTGAAACGGGCGGTGCGACAGCCGCCGGGGTCCGGGCCGCCCTGGACATGCGGGGCGATACGGAAACCACCGTACTCACCTGGGCCGGAGACGGCGGCACCTTCGACATCGGTTTCCAGGCTTTGAGCGGCGCTGTGGAGCGCAACGAGAATTTCATCTATGTCTGTTACGACAACGAAGCCTATATGAACACCGGCATCCAGCGCAGCTCCTCAACCCCTTACGGCGCCTGGACGACGACCACCACCGGCCGGGACTGGAAAAAGCTGCGGAAGAAAAACATCGTGGAAGTCCTCGTGGCGCACCGGATTCCCTATGCCGCCACGGCCAGCATCGCCTATCCCGAAGACCTGTTGCGCAAGGCACAGAAAGCGAAAAACATGAAAGGGTCGAGATTTCTGCACATTTACGCGAGCTGTCCGACGGGCTGGCGCATTCCCTCCGAAATGTCCGTAAGGATCGCCCGCATGGCCGTGCAGACCAACATTTTCCCGCTCTACGAAGTAGAAGACGGCCTGCGCTACACCATCAACTACAAGCCCAGGGAATACCTCGTGCAGGAGTATTTCAGACTCCAGGGCCGTTTCCGGCACCTGACCGATCAGGACCTCGATCAGATCCAGCAGATGGTCAACGAGGACTGGGGACTGCTGCTGCGCAAGGCCGGCGAGCGCACCTGAGAGGACGATAGGGCTTCATCTGAGTGCCGGAAAGCTTGACATAGCGTCGAGTCAGGCAGATGCATTTGCTTCAAATCTGTCGCAGGGATATGGCTGATAACGGGCACCGGGCAAAAGTGCCCGAAAGTGCCGCCGATATCACATTATCAAGGCAAAAGTGCAAGTTAATAAATGGTTCGCAAGGAGTATAAATGGAAACACTCAAGTGGCTCGCTCTTGAGGCGCCACCGCCCTCTAAACTCATCACATCGCGGAATTGCGGAGTCCTCTATATCGAGTATGCAACGCAGGGTAAACCGGGCACGCACGTCATACGAGTCTGAATGGTATGCGTGTACGCGATGCGAACAAAAGCCTTGAGCCGGCGCCCGTAAAGCATGGCAGCATTTCCTGTAGTTCCTTGGTGGGCGCGGTTCAGACTTGGTGTTGATGGACTTGATAACCATTTAGAACTGAGCCGGCGTTACGACGTTCCCACGCCGGTGAATCAGGGTCTGTTCGATCAGATCCGAAAGATCGAATCCGATGGTGGAACGAGTCGTTCCCGTAAAATGGAATAAAAAAAGCTGATCTCAGGCGAAGGTCGTGCGGCGATGCAGGTCCCGAAATGTCAAGGAGGAGATTGACATGAAGAATTTACTGGAAGGCATCGAAGACGTATTGTTGCTGGGCCCCGGGCCGTCGTGCGTTCCGCAGGAAGTCTATGACGCCCTGAGCCGCAAGACCCTCGGGCATCTGGACCCTTACTTCATGACGATCATGGACGGGATCAAAGAGATGCTCAAACAGGTCCTGAACACCAAAAACGCCATGACGGTTCCCATGTCCGGGACCGGATCTGCCGGGATGGAGGCCTGTTTCGTGAATCTCATCGAACCGGGCGATAAGGTCCTGATCCTCATCAACGGCGTCTTCGGCATGCGCATGAGCGATGTCGCCTCCAGGCTGGGCGCCGCAGTGGACACCCTTGAATTCGCCTGGGGAGCGCCGGTTGCTCCGGAGGCGGTGGAAAAGAAAATCCGGCAGGGCGCCCACCGCATCGTCGCAGTGGTGCACGCAGAAACATCGACGGGGGTCATGAACCCGGTAGCTGAAATTGGAAAACTGCTCAAGGGTAGTGACACCCTCTATCTCGTGGATGCGGTGACCAGCCTCGGCGGGATCGACGTGCGCATGGACGACTGGAGCATCGACGCGCTGTACAGCGGAACACAGAAATGCCTGTCCTGCCCGCCCGGCCTGGCACCCCTGTCTTTTTCAGAAAAAGCGGTTGCCAAACTCAACGGCCGCAAAACAAAAGTTCCCAACTGGTATCTGGACCTGTCACTCATCGCGAATTACTGGGGCGCCAAACGCGTCTATCACCATACGGCACCCGTGAACATGCTCTACGGGCTCTATCAGGCCCTCGTGCTGCTGCTCGAAGAGGGGCTCGAAAAAGCCTTCCAGCGGCATCGGAAGAACCATCTGGCCCTGGTCGGCGGCCTGAAGGAACTCGGCATGGAAATGCTCGTGGAAGAGCGCTGGCGGCTGCCCATGCTCAACACGGTGCTGATTCCGGCAGGCGTCGATGAGCTGGCTGTCCGGAAACGGCTGCGCAGCGAGTTCAGGATTGAAATCGGCGCCGGCCTGGGACCCCTGGCCGGCAAGATCTGGCGCATCGGCCTGATGGGCCACTCGTCCAGGGAAGAGAGCGTCTCCCGGCTGCTTGCAGCACTGAAGAAGCTGCTCCGGACAAACTGAACAGCCCGCTCCCGCCCCCCCCCCTTTTTCTGCTCTATACCGCATCGATTGTGGCACGAAGGATGGGGACACGACTCTGTCAAGCCCCTTCCCACGAGGCGTATTTTAAACTTACGGCGTAACGGCGAATGATGAAGCGCAACGAGAAACATCCGGACTTTTTGTAAAGCCGTCCTACTTGCCGATGCAGAAGGTTAAAAAAATGCGGTCCAGGATATCCTCCGACGTCGTGACACCCACAATTTCTCCAAGGCTGTCCAGGGCTTCCCGGAGGTCGAAGGCGATGAATTCAAGGGACATGGCGCCGGTCAGGCTCGCTTGGGCCTGCTGCAGGTGCCCGATTGTTTTTTCAAGGGCTGTTTTGTGTCGAATCTGCGTGATCACGATTTCGGCGGCCTTCTCCGCCTGTTCGCCCGTCAGCCGCCGGTAAATGTTCTCCTTCAGGGCCGGGATGCCGAAACCCGTTTTTGCCGAGATCCGGAGCAGTTCCGCATCGGGCAGCCATGCCTGCAATTCCCGGTCGTTCAGGAGATGTTCCAGATCCGCCTTGTTGATGACTGGAACGATGTTGAGAGATTTTGTTTTTTCCAGAATGTCGTGGTCTTCCTCTGTTAGGGGTGCGCTGCCGTCAAATACGAGAATGACCAGGTCCGCTGTGGATAACCGTTCCCATACCCGTTCAATTCCCTCTTTTTCAATAATGTTGTCGGGGTCTCTGAGCCCGGCGGTGTCGGTCAGTCTGACGGAGATGCCGTGGATATCGATGGACTCTTCAATGAAGTCGCGCGTAGTGCCGGGAATCGCCGTCACGATGGCCCGGTTTTCCCCGAGCAGCCGGTTGAGCAGACTTGATTTGCCCACATTTGCGCGGCCGATGATCACGGCGCTGACGCCTTTCCGGATCATGGCGCCCTCCCCGCAGGTGGACAGCAGCTCCCGGATCCCGTCGGTAACATCCCGGAGCCGTGCCGTCGCGTTGTCGGTCGGGGCATGCCCGTCTTCGTCTTCGGAAAAATCGATGGCGGCCTCGAGCGTTGCCAGGATATCAATGAGAGTCCGGCGGAAGGTTTCAATCCGGCGGCTCAGGGCGCCCTGCAACTGGGCGTGTGCGATGTCCATGCCCCGGGAGGTTCTGGCCGTCATCAAACCCATAAGCGCTTCCGCCTGCGTGAGATCGATGCGGTCGTTCAGAAAGGCCCGGCGCGTAAATTCGCCGGGTGCTGCCGGCCTTGCCCCCGCCCGGATCACTTCAGCCAGTACGGCCTCCAGGATCAACGGGCTGCCGTGGCCCTGGATCTCCAGAAGGTCCTCGCCGGTGTAGGAACGGGGTTTCCGCATGAGCGTGATCAATGCCTCGTCGAGGACGGCGCCTGTTGCCGGCGAAATGATCTGGCCGTGGTAAAGCCGATGGGATTTCAGTGGAAGGGCGCCTTTCGGGGATCGATACAGGAGGCGGGCGATTGTCTCCGAAAGCGGGCCGCTGACCCGGATAATTCCGATACCGCCGACGCCGGGAGGGGTGGCAATGGCGGCGATGGTGTCGTCCAAAGGCATTGTTAATTCCTATGGCGTCGCAAAAAAGTTGAATAATTGGTCGAAAACGAAGGCTGCGTAGAAAGCTCCGCAGGCAAGGCGCGCAAATCATGAGGAGTGAGGCGTACTTGGGCGTACGCCGCAACGACGAAGGATGAAGCGCAACACAGCATCCGGACTTTGTACGCAGCCTTCAATTCTTTTTCGCCGGAATGATGATGACCTTCCGGTATTCCCCATCGCCCCTGCTTTTGGTGGTCAGCGACGCGTCGTTCTGCAGCGCCATGTGAATGATGCGGCGGTCATGGGCATTCATGTGACTGACCGTGACGGCCTTTTTCGTTTTCTTGACCTTCTCGCCCAGTTTCTCGGCCAGGGTGACCAGGGATTCTTCGCGTCTTTTGCGATAGGCCTCCGTATCGATGATAATCATTTTTCGTCCGTCTCTGGACCGGTTTACCGCTTTGTTGACAATGTATTGGATCGCATCGAGGTTCTGGCCGCGCCGTCCGATGATCAGGCCACCGCCGTCGCCCTTGATGTTCAGGAGGATCGATTCTTCCGTTTCCTCGACGCTGACCGGCGCCGCAATGCCCATGTGGGCGAGAATGCCTTCCAGTACCGCTTTGGCCCTTTCGCCGATCTTGTCGTCGTCTGATGCCGGGGGCCTGTCAAATGCAGCCGTGGAGATGCCGGCTTCCTGCATTTTTTCTGCCGTTTCCCGTTTCAGCGCCGTCAGCGGCATGTCCAGCGTCGCATCAATGGAAAGCAGGCCGGCCTTGATCCGGGCCTTCCTGCTGCCCACGAGCCCCAGGAAACCGGCCGATCCCTCCGAAATGATCTCGATATTCAGTTTCTCCCGCGAAACGCCGAAGTCGCGACAGGCTTTTTCGATGGCTTCATCTATTGATTTAGCTTCAATTTCAAGAGTTTTCATCTTGACCTTTCCTTGAATCACTTTTTCTTAATGATGTAGTATTGCTGGCCGATGCTCAGGATGTTGTTGAACAGCCAGTAGATGACCAGTCCGGAGGGAAAATTCAGAAAGAGAAATGTAAAAACCACCGGCATGATGAGCATGATTTTTTGCTGCATGGGCTCTCCGGCCGGCGGACTCATTTTCTGCTGGATGAACATGGTGGCCCCCATGATGATGGGCGTGATATAATAAGGATCTTTGTCCGACAGATCCTGGATCCACCAGAAGAACGGTGCGTGGCGCAGTTCGATGGCATACAGCAGGGTTTTGTAGAGACCGAAAAAGACGGGGATCTGAACCACCATGGGAAGACATCCCCCCAGAGGATTCACCTTATGGGACTTGTACAGGGCCATGGTCTCCTGGCCCGCTTTCTGCTTGTCATCCTTGTACTTTTCGCGAATGGCCGTCAACTGGGGTTGCAGTTTCTGCATTTCCTTCATGGACTTGTAGCTCTTGTTTCCCAGGGGCCAGAAGGCGAATTTGATGAGGATCGTCAGGATGATGATCGTAATGCCGTAATTATGTATGAAGTTATTGATATACTTGAGGACGACCAACATCGGCATGGCCAGCCACTTCATCCAGGAACCAAAGTCGATGGCGTTTTCAAGGCCGACGCCCGAAGCCTTGAGGATGCTGTAATCCTTCGGCCCGAGGAAAAGCGTGTAGCTGAACAATCCGGTCTGCCCGGCGGGGATCAGATGTTTCGGACCTTTCAAGCTTGTTGTGACCATGTTCCGGTCGTCCTGAGACACGACAAGGCTGGTCAGCGAGGGATTCTGAGGGATCATGGCGGCGATGAAATACTTGGTTTCGAATCCGCCCCAGGACACGTCCGGCCCGAAGATCTTTTCTTTGGTGATTTTTTTAACCTCTTCACGTTCGACGTTTTTTGCGACAAAGATCACGGGGCCTTCGTGGGTGTAACTGTCCGTCTCGGTCTTGGGATCCACATACTCGTGCCAGCTCAACAGGGCGTTCTGGTTGATGGGGGCGCCGGAAAGATTGTCAACCCGGACCTCAAGCTCCAGATTATATCCGGACGGATTGAACGTATAAATTTTTTCTACTTTTATGTAACTGGGATAGGTTTGGGAAAGCGTCAAACGGTTCCGATCCGGCGTCTTGATCAGGTCCAGGGCCGTGATCGCCGTTTCATACATCCCGTCAGCGGGGATGGCGATGTCGGACTCGGCAAAGGTCATGCCAAGCGGTCCGGGCATGCCCCCTTTGATCTGGACCAGATCGATCAACTCTGCATTTTTGGCCGGTGTTTTACGGTAGTCTTTCAATTTGAATGATTTGAGCGTCCCGCCTTTCGTCGTGAAAACGGCCTTATAGAGCTTTGTATCGACGACGATCTCTTTTTCCGGGATGACTGCCGACGCAACAGCAGGTTTGGCTTTATCCGGCGTCGTCGTTTTCCGTTCCGGTGCGGGCGCCATGGCCTGCTTGGCAGCCGGCGCTGTCGGGGTTTCCTTGGTTTTTGTGTCCGGCTGTTTGGGCGGTGGCGCAAAATACGTCTGGTAGATGAAAACCACCAGAATCGACAGAACAATGGCAATAAGGGCCTTCTTGTCCATTTAGACCTCCAGAGTTATTGATTTAATTCATCTCACCGGGTCGTACCCGCCGGGATGCAGGGGATGGCAACGGAGCAGGCGCATGCCCGCCATGAGCAGCCCCCGGAAGGGTCCGTGGCGTTGGATGGCCAGGATCGCATAGTCGGAGCAGGTGGGGAAAAAACGGCAGCATGGATTGAAAAAAGGGGATAAACCGATCTGGTAAATCCTGATCAAACCGACCAGGCCTTTTTCCAGAATATTCTTGCAGAGGCCTTTAATCATGAGATATTTCTTGCAGCAGACCTAGCAGTTCCAGGCGGAGATCCCGGTAACTCAGAATCGACATGCTCCCCCTGGCCCCCTTGGTCCACTTGGCCATGACGACAATATCCTGTGCGGGGGGGAACTGCTCCTTATGCAACCTGAAAAACTCTCGCAATAACCTTTTTAGTCTGTTCCTTTTAACTGCGTTTCCAACCTTTTTGCCCACCGTGATGCCTAACCGTCTTTTTCCTGATGGATTCCTGTGCGCGATAACGGTGAAATGATTTGAATGGTTGCGCACTCCCTGCTGATAGACGGCCAGAAAATCCCTTTTTTTCCGAATCCGCTCATTTTTGCCGAATGTTTGTCTGTCCATGCGTCATGAAACACCGGCGAAAAGCCTGTGGCCAAGGTCATGTTTTCTCGGCCTTTTGCCCTGTTTTAAACGGAGAGCCTTTTTCGCCCTTTGGCCCGCCGGCGGCTCAGGACGCGCCTGCCGCCCTTGGTGGCCATGCGCACAAGAAAGCCGTGGGTTCTCTTCCTCTTCGTATTGCTGAATACGGTCAAGTTCTTTTTCATCAATCCATCCCCGGTGCAATGTAATGAGCTGTTCTCTAAACCATAGTCGCATGGGATTGTCAAGGTTAAATTCGGTTAGGGCTGGGCAGCCCGGCAGGTCTTGCGACGCGCATGGAAACATTTGATTTTTCTGTTGCAGGGAGCAAAAGATTCAGGTTAGTCTGTTCCCATGAATCCATTTCAAATGATTACGGAATTTGAGCCTAAAGGCGATCAGCCCCGGGCTATTGAACAGATCATCGCCGGGCTGGCCCGGGGCGACGGCCATCAGGTCCTGCTGGGGGTGACCGGCTCCGGGAAAACCTTCACGATCGCCAACGTGATTCAGGCCGTCCAGCGGCCCACGCTCGTCATGGCCCACAACAAGACCCTGGCGGCGCAGCTTTACGGCGAATTCAAAACCCTTTTCCCCGAAAACGCCGTGGAATATTTCGTGAGCTACTATGACTATTATCAGCCGGAGGCGTATATCCCAAGCACGGATACCTATATCGAAAAGGATTCGGCCATTAACGACGACATTGACAAGCTGCGACATTCTGCAACACACTCGCTGCTGGAGCGGCAGGATGTCATCATTGTGGCCAGCGTGTCCTGCATCTACGGTCTCGGCTCGCCCGATGCCTACCAGGATATGCTGCTTGTGCTCCAGCAGGGCATGGACATTCCGCGTGACGAGGTATTGCGAAGGCTTGTCGAGATTCAATACGAACGAAACGATATTGATTTTCACCGTGGGACCTTCCGGGTCCGCGGGGATGTTGTGGAAATCTTTCCACCTTATGAAGATGAACACGCCATCCGTGTGGAATTCTTAGGCGATCAGGTCGAATCAATTACAGTGGTGGACCCGCTACGCGGCAAAAAACTCAAGGTTATGCCGAGAATTGCCGTTTACCCCGGCAGTCACTATGTGACAACCCGGGATAATCTCAAGCGGGCGATTGCCGATATCTGGGACGAACTGGGCGAGCGGCTCAACGAGCTGCGCGCGCAGAACAAACTGATCGAAGCGCAGCGGATTGAGCAGCGGACGCGGTTCGATATCGAAATGATGGAAGAGATGGGTTATTGCCAAGGCATCGAGAACTATTCACGGCACTTGACTGGGCGCCGGCCCGGGGAGCCGCCGCCGACGCTGCTGGAATATTTGCCCGGGAACGCCCTGATCGTCCTCGATGAAAGCCATGCCATGATCCCCCAACTCATCGGGATGTACCGGGGAGACCGGTCCCGGAAGGAGACCTTGGTGAATTACGGTTTCCGGCTGCCGTCGGCCCTGGACAACCGTCCGTTGCGTTTCGATGAATTCGAGGGGTTTGGGCAACCCCGGCTTTATATCTCCGCTACGCCGGCCCGGTATGAGTTGGACAAGGCCGGAGGGCGCGCGGTGGAGCAGATCATCCGGCCCACGGGCCTGATGGATCCGGAGATTGTCGTGAAGCCGGCCCAGGGCCAGGTGGACGACCTGCTCGCGGAAATTCGCGACCGCGTGAGCAAGAATGAACGCGTGCTCGTGACGACACTGACCAAACGCATGGCGGAAAACCTGACGGCATACTATGAGGGCCTGGGCTTGAAGGTGCGCTATCTGCATTCCGATGTGCACACCCTGGATCGGGTCGCGATTATCCGGGATTTGCGGCTCGGGGTGTTCGACGTGCTTGTGGGCGTCAATCTCCTGCGAGAAGGCCTTGATATTCCAGAGGTATCTCTGGTCGCCATCCTTGATGCCGACAAGGAGGGATTTCTGCGGTCCGAACGCTCCCTGATCCAGACCAGCGGCCGTGCGGCCCGGCATGTCGCCGGACAGGTCATCATGTACGCCGATGTCGTCACCGGATCGATTCAGGCCTGTCTGGACGAGACCGCCCGCCGCCGGACGATTCAACAACAGTACAACCGGGAAAACCGAATCACCCCGGAGTCGATCAAAAAGACTATCCATAATATTCTGGGCTCGATTTACGAGGCCGATTATTTAAGCATCCCGTTGATATCCGAGAAAAAAACGGCATATGCCTCGGACGTGGACCTGACCGCGCAAATCGGAAAACTCAGGCAGGAGATGAAGGCTGCCGCCGCAGCGCTAGATTTTGAAAAAGCGGCGGAACTGCGGGACGAGATCAAGGAACTGACGGCGTTGGTACTGGAATTCGGAGGGGAGGCGCCATGATCGTTTTAGAGCTCCTGAAAAATGGCTTCGCCGCGGCTCAAAAATCTTTTCCGCTAAGAAGACAACCAGCCGTAATCACGACAGATGACAAGCCGTTGATGTCATTTCTGGAAAGGCGGAAAACATTTGATTCGCCGCTTGCGAACCATTTTCCAGGTAGTATGTAAAGCCTTCAAGGATTTTTCTTCTTATGGAAAGAGATGTCATGAACCAGGGGCTGGAACACAGCATCCGAAACGCCCCGCGTGCGCCGGGGGTTTACCTCATGAAAGACGGCGACGACAGAGTTCTGTACGTGGGCAAGGCCAAAAACCTGCGCACCCGCGTGCGCGCCTACTTCGGCGGGACGGACGGACGCGCCATGATTCCCTTTTTGGTCTCCCGGGTTCAGTCTGTCGCCTTTATCATCACGGCGACCGAAAAAGAGGCTCTGATCCTGGAAAACACGCTCATCAAAGAACACCGGCCCCGCTATAATGTAGATTTCCGGGACGACAAGAGCTATTATCATCTCCGGATCAATCTGGAACAGCCCTTTCCGCGGTTTGAACTGGTTCGCCGTCCGCGACGGGACGGGGCGGCCTGTTTTGGTCCCTATCCGTCCAGCGCCGCGGCCCGCGAAACCCTACGGTTTCTTTATTCGCTCTTTCCGTTGCGCACCTGCCGGGATCGGGAGATGAAAACCCGCCGAAGGCCCTGCCTGGAGCATCAGATCCGTCGCTGTCTTGCCCCCTGTGCGGGCTGTGTGGAGGAGGCGGCTTACCGCGAGATGGTATGCGACGCCGTGGCATTCCTGGAGGGACGGGAAAAAGCCCTCGTTGCCGACCTGCAGGCGCGCATGGCGCAGGCGTCTGATAATTTGCAGTTCGAGGCGGCGGCCGTTCTCAGGGACAGGATTGCCGCCATTGTCGCGACGCTGGAGAAACAGCGCATGGTTTCCTTGAGCGGCGGCAACCAGGATGTTTATGGCGTTTACCGTGAAGGCGACCTGACACAGATCTGCGCTCTTTTTATCCGGCAGGGAAAGCTTTTGGGACAGAAGGATTTTGCGCTGCTGAAACTCGGTACTCCAACGCAGGCCATGCTGTCCTCTCTCATCAAGCAGTATTATGACGGCGCGGCAGACCTTCCGGAGGCGATCCTCGTTCCCGAAACGCTGGAAGATCAGGCGGTCATTGCCGAGTGGCTCTCGGACAAAAGGGGGAAAAAAGTGACCATCGGGGTCGCCCGGCGCGGGCAGGGCTGCGATCTGCTGAAAATGGCCCGGATCAATGCCGAAAACCTTTTCAAAGCGGCCAGCGTGACAGCCGACGCAACCGAAGAAGCCCTGCGGCTGCTCATGGAGAAACTCATGCTTAAACGTTTGCCCGAGCGCATCGAATGCTTCGACGTCTCCAATATCGGCGGCCGTTGGGCCGTGGGTGCCATGGTTACCTTTCTGGCGGGAACAGCCTGGAAGCCAGGCTACCGGCGCTTCAGGATAAAGACCGTGGCAGGCGCCGACGACTACGGCATGCTCTACGAGGTCATGCACCGGCGTTACCGCGAAAAGGAACACCTGCCCGATCTGATCGTGGTGGATGGGGGGAAAGGGCAACTCGGCGTGGCCCTGTCCGTCCTGAAGGATCTGGGGATCGAAGGCGTGGCGGCCATCGGGCTGGCCAAGGAAAGGGAGGCCGCTGAAGATTCTGATCGGGTCTATCTGCCCCGCCGGAAAGATCCCGTGCCGCTTTACCGGTGGCCGGCCGCCCAGCTCCTGCTTCAGCGCATCCGGGATGAAGCCCACCGCTTTGCCGTGTCCTATCACCGTAACGTGAAGGAAAAAGAGGACCTGCAATCCGTGCTGGAGAAGATTCCCGGCGTCGGCAGCAGCAGAAAAAAAGCCCTGCTGACTTTTTTTGGCGATCTGCGCCGCATCCAGCGGGCTTCGCCGGATGAGTTGCAGAAAGTTCCCGGTCTCGGCCGGGCACAGGCACAAAAGATCCACGCCTTTTTCCAGTCCGTGAAACATTGAAAAAGGGAGACCGCTGAAAAATGGGCAACGCCCGCGACTCAAAAATCTTTTCCGCTAAGAGGACAACAAGCCGTAGTCCTGATTCATGCCAAGCTGTTAACGTAATCTCTGGAAAGGCGGAAAACATTTGATTCGCCGCTTGCAACCATTCCCAGCGGTTATGCAAAGATCTCAAAGGAACAATCTATGGACCTTCTTTCAATATTGCTGATTGCCGTCGGCCTGGGCATGGACGCCTTGTCCGTGGCCGTCGGGATCGGCGCCGCGGCCCGGACGCTTACGTTCGGCTCTGTCCTGCGCCTGTCCGGTAGTTTCGGCCTGTTTCAGTTTGCTATGCCCCTTGTCGGCTGGCTGGCAGGCCGGACGGTGGCCGACACCATCAGCTTTTATGATCATTGGGTGGCCTTCCTGCTACTGGCCCTTGTGGGCGGGAAGATGATCCGGGACTCCTTTTCTCATGAAACGAAACGCACCCATGCCGGCGATCCGACACGCGGACTGACGCTGCTGGTTCTTTCCGTGGCGACCAGCATCGACGCGCTTGCCGTCGGGCTGAGCCTTGCCTTTCTGAGGGCGCCCATCATCCATGCCGGTGTCATTATCGGAGGCGTCTGCTTCCTCATGACCGCGGCAGGCATGGTTTTCGGCCGCAAACTCGGCGGACTTTTCGGCAAGAAAGCGGAATTGATCGGTGGACTCGTGCTGCTGAGCATCGGGATAAACATTCTCTGGGGGCACCTGACATGAAAGAAACTTTTTTCTATCAGCGGCTGATGTCAATTTTTGGAGAGATCGGTCTGGTCTGGACGCAGGATAAGGAAACGGACTCTCCTGCGGTGAGGCGCATTTTTCTTCCGGCGGGACACGCGGTCATGAAGGCACGCATAGGGGAAGCCTTTCCGGGCGCCATCGGTCGCTCCCATGACGCTGTCGGCCGGATCACCGACCGGATCGAACGGTATCTTCAGGGCGATGCAGTTGTGTTTTCTCTGGATGATCTGGATCTTGTCGCTTGCGGGGCCTTTCAGCAACGGGTTCTCCGCCTGGAGTTTCAAATACCCCGGGGCAGGGTCAGCACCTATGGCGCTCTGGCCGACAAGCTGGGCCACCCGCGGGCCGCAAGAGCGGTCGGCACGGCGCTTGCCCGAAATCCATTCCCCATTGTTATTCCCTGTCACCGAGCCATCCGGGCCGACGGCACGCTGGGCGGATTCGGCGGCGGCCTGAAAATGAAAAGAACGCTCCTGGAGATGGAAGGAGTCGGATTTGACCGCAAAAACCGGGCTTTAGAACCTCATTTCTGGCCGTAAGAAGGGCATGTATTATCTTGATATGTATCGAGAAATACCTGACCGCAGGGACGGGGCCGACTAAACTGACTTTTACCTTACCTCACATCCCGGCGGCCCGGGTGGCGATCCCCCGGATCCGGGCGTCAGGGGCGATACCGTCGGCGGCGGCGAGAAAGGCGGGATTGCAGGCTTTACGGGCAGCAGCACCGGCGCCCCGGTCGGCCCCGACACATATCCGAACTGCCCCACATTGAAAATCTGCGACCCCATCTTGTTGTAAACGACGATCACGCCCTCGAAGACCTCGACATAGAGGCCGTCAGGCAGACTTCCGCAATCCTGCTGGCAGAAGGTGGCTCCATAGCCGGTGCCTCTGACGCCTGCGACGGCCGTCGGGGTGGTCAGGCGGTAACTGTCCGCATTCCCGCGTTTCCCGATCAGCCCGGTGATTGTCCGCATGCCGCCCTTGGTCAGGTTATAGAACGATCGGTCCTCTCCGGGACGGTCCTTGTCGAAAGCGAACTGCTCCACCTTGAAATGCGTGTTGGGGCGCAGGGTGATCTCGCTGTCGTCGCGCATCTTGAGCCTTGCATAGGTCCGCTTCTCCGTGATCAGCACATCCCCCTCTTCCACGGCGGATTTGATGCTCAGCGCTCTGACGCTGCCATCCGCCTTCTTCGCCACCAGGGGGCCGCTGAGATGGGTAACCGTTCCGGCCGGCACGGCCCCCCATGCCGAGGATATCGGCGCCAGAAAGACCATCAGGGCCAATGTCAGCTTAATTGCAATAGTTCTTCTTCTTGGGTTTGTTGGGATCATCTCCAGCGCCTCCATCCGGTGAACCTGAACCTGAAGTCCTGAGAAGAGATGGGTTCACCGCATTGATAATTGATTGCACCAGAACCTGAAGTGGTTCTGTCAGTTTCTCCGTACCGGGGAAGTAGATGACCGTGCCGTTGTCTGTTCCGGGCATGATGCTGGGTGTCTTGCAGATGCCCGCATAGTCGATGGTGCCTGCCGGGCATTGGCAACCGCCGGCGGCCCACACCTGGCCGCCGGGGCAGGTGATCGCTTGACAGGCGTTGCCGACCAGTTGCTGACCCGTCGGGCAGGTAATCGCCTGGCAGGTGTTGCCGACCAGTTGCTGGCCCGTCGGGCAGGTAATGGGCTGGCAGGTATTGCCGACCAGTTGCTGGCCCGTCGGGCAGGTAATCGGCTGGCAGGTATTGCCGACCAGTTGCTGGCCCGTCGGGCAGGTAATGGGCTGGCAGACACCGCCGATCAACTCCTGACCTATCGGGCAGGTCAGCGGGGGCTCGGGTGCGGATCCGTTCAGGTTGGGCGTCCTGGTGATCGTCCCCTCGGCAGAATCGATCGTGGAATTCTCTATGATTTCATTGCCTGCCGAGAGCGTGATATCAAGCATCGCCGTCAGGGGGCCGTTCAGGGTCATGATATCCGTTGTCACGCCTGGTCCGGTTGCACCCGCCGTTAGGGTAATATTCCCTGCGTCGGATTTCACGCCGCCCGTGCCGATGGTCAGGGGGCTGCCAGCGATGATCGCCACATCCCTGTAGCCGCGGACGAGACTGCTACCGGTCGTTACAGAACCCGTGTTGTTAATCAGGATGCTGCCGCTTCCTACGCCGGAAGCCGTGTTTGCGAGCCAAATGATGTTCAACGCTCCCGTGTTTGTTATGTCAATGTTTCCTGTACCAGAGTTCGACACATCGATCTCGCTGACTGCCGTCTTGAGGGGGCCGATGCCGCCGGAGGCAGAGGCGTGAAACAGAGATGATCTTTGCACATGCGTGAAAGGACCACCGGCAGTAATGGCGCCAGCATAAAGGGAGACCTCTCCTGATGTCGTGTTCGTGGCCATGACGCCGTTGATGTAGATACTGCCTGATTGATTGTCTATAAATATATCGCCGCTACCCGCATTATTGATGCCGTTGATCGTTAACGGAAGATCGTTCTTCAGTTTGATGTGGCCGGCACCGGTGTTGGTGGCGGAGAAGTTGGCCACGCTGTTGATCACAGTGTTGAGCTGTGTGCCGCCATCACTGTGGGTTTCCAGGGATCCAGCGGTGATTTTTTTCGTCTGCGTGATTGTATGACCACCAACATCCAATTTCACGGTGCCCGCCGCGTTCAGGCCAGCGGTGTCGTTCACCTGCCCGATATTAAGGGCGCCGCTGTTTGTCAGGCTGAGTGAACCGACATTCCCCGCCAGCGTGCCAATGTTATTGGAGGGGTTGTTAAGCTCGTTCTGGCCGCCGCCAAGCAGTTCCAGATTAGAAACATTAATAATGCCGTTGTTGGATGGGCCTGTATATGTGGTCGCATCGAGCGTTAGGGTGCTGCCGCTGCCACCGGTAATAGCTGCATTGATGGCAAGCCAATGGCCAGCGCTGAGCGTCAGGGTGCTGCCGCTGCCGCCGGTAATGGAATTACTGACGGTTAAATCATTGCCAGCTGCGAGATCGATGATGCCCGATGCGCCGAGGGAAATCGGCGCGGCGATTAATATATTATAATCAGCATTGAGCGTCAGTGAACTTGCGGTTGTCCAAACTATCGGACTCGATACGGTAATATTACCTCCTCCGCCCGTTCCGGGTGTCGTATTAACCGTCACGTTTCCCAGCCCCAACTGGGTATTGAGATCAGAAGCAAGCAGTTGGGATGGAGATCCTTCACCGGAATCAAAGGTGAAATTCGGCGATCCACCGCTTAGTGTCAAATCTGTTGTAGTTGAGCCGATGACAATGTCAGTAGGGTCAAGAAGTAATGTTCCAGTTACCCCCCTTGGGCCCCGCAGATCGGCAAATCCCCGGTAATCCAGATATTTTCCTGACGTTTCCACAAATCCACCGTCGCCGGAGACCTCCCCGCCCCGGGCGCTGATATTGCCGTAGGCGCGGGTGGCCTCGTTCCCCCACAGGATCACTTTCCCACCGTCGCCATTGGCGAGGGCATCGGCCCTGATGACCGCATCCTTGCCGAAGTACGTGGCCTCCGCGTTCTGGACAGCGGGGTTCTTGCCCTGGTAGTCGCCGCCGACCAGCACCGTGCCGCCCCCGTTCTCGCCGGAGGCGTCGATCTGCGCCGCGTCGATGATGCCGACACGAGTTCCGAGGATGTGGATTGTGCCGCCCTGGCCGTTGCTCCCTCTGGCCTCGACGGCGCCCGACACCAGCGTCGCGCCCTCCGCCGACTGGACGGTGATATTGCCGCCCTTGGGTCCGCTGGCGGTGGTTGTGCTGTCCTTGTCAAAGGTGATGTCTTTCGTTGCCCGGAAGTGGATGGCGCCGGTCTTGTCCATGACCGCGCTGTCGGCGCTGACGATCCCCCGGTGCCGGATGAGGCCGCCGTAGATGCCGACACGGCCCGCCTCTGCGATGATCCGGCCGAGGTTCAGGACCTGGTTTTCGGGGGCGCTGACGACGACGGCGATCTCGGGCGTGGTGCTCTCGACGAGGCTGACCTGCCGGCCGGCGGCCAGCAGGACGTCGCCGTTGGGGGCATTGATGATGCCGCTGTTGGCGACATCCGGGGCGATCAGGTAGATGCTGCCGCCCGCGGGGGTGCGGATTGTCCCCTGGTTTTCGATCCTGCCGGCAAGCGGCCCGCCGCTGAAGTTGATTCTCCCGGCTCTGAAGTCGCTGTCCGTGATGTTGAGCGTGGAGGCCACAAGGCCGTTGACGTCGATCGTGGCGGTGGGGCCCATGAAGATGCCGCTCTGGTTCACCAGATAGACCCGGCCGTTGGACTGCAGGGCGCCATAAATGGCGCTCGGGTTGTTGCCGATGACCCGGTTCAGGACGGCGCTCGTGGCGGTGGGCTGGATGAAGCGGGTGATCTCGCCGCCGGCGATGGAGAACGCCTGCCAGTTGATGATCGCCCGGTCGCTGTTGGTGACGGTCAGGGTCTTGCCCTGCGCGGCAAAGCTCGCCTGGCCGCTTACGACCTGCGGGCCGAGCGGGTTGGCAACCGCCAGTTGGGGGATCAGGATCCCCAAAAGCACAACTGTGCCGGCGCCGCGCCGCAGGCGTCTCAGTGTCCGTATATGGATCGGTTTCATGGGCTCAAACCTCCTGTCTGCTCGTGTCTGGAAACCTATGAAGAGAGAAAACCCGTCAAAACGCCAGCATCGCCCTGAAGTGAATCTTGCCGTCCCCCGACCGCGTGGCGCTTTCGCCCGGCAGCGAATGCAGAACGTAGCCCCAGTCCATGGAAAAAATAAAATGTTTCAACCAGGTCAGCCGCAGTCCGGCCCCCGCAGAGGCAGGCTCTTTTCGGTCGTTCTCCCCGGGGGCGGGATGGTTCTTGAAGGTGACCCCGGCGTCATAGAAGCCCAGCAGCCGCAGCCCGGCCCCAGGGATGGGAAGGAAGCGGGCCATGTCGGGCGTGTAGATCTCCGCCGTGCCGGCATATCCCTGGTCGCCCGCGACCTCGCGCTCCATATAGCCGCGCCCTCCGGCGCTTCCGCCAAACCCGAACTGCTCGCCGGAGATCAGCGTATTGTCGGTGTACTGACCGTTAAACAGAAGCCGGAACTGCCAATCACCAAAGAACGCGTAACCCGCGCTGGCGCCGAAACGAAGGATGGTGTAATCTACGGGAGGTTGCCCCGGCTGTTTGTCGAAGTCCGACTGCTCGCCGCTGCCCCAGCGGTCATTGCGGACCACCCCGAGGTAGAAGCCGGCATCGCCCCTCTCGACGCCCAGCGCGCCGCTGTAGGAGAGGCTCAACGGATGGGCGGCAACCGTCGTGTCGCCGGTGCTCGTGGTGTCGCCGAACTGCATCGCCAGATTCTGATCATAGCGTCGGTAATCCACGCCCCCTACCAGCTTGTGCTCATACGCGCCGAGACGGCGCAGGTTGTAGTTATACCGGATGCCGGAGACGATCCCCTTGCCGCTGGAGGTGATGTTGGAAAGAAAGCTGGCCGTGGCATCCCCGAGGTTGATCTGCATGGTGCCGGAGTCAACATCCGAATAGCCTCCAAAGATATCCACCGAATCGCCGAAGCGGTAGATCGGGATCCGGTAGGACGCGCTGTAGCTGGCGACCTTGTCCATTTTGTCCGGGGAGGTGGCAAACTGGATCGTCCCCACGTGATCGCGGTTGAAAAGGTTGAAGTACTGACCCAGGAAGCCGACGCGGTAGTCGCCGGTCGCTTTGTTGCCGGTGTTGTCGAAGGTAAGCCCCAGCCTCCAGGGTTTTTCGTCGCTGATCTTCAGGACGGCATTGAGCTCGTCTTCGTTCGCGCCGTTCTGCAGCTGCAGGGCCGCTTTCTTGGCCGGGTTCTCGTTGACGACGCGCAGGTTCTGGGAAACCCTGTGGACCAGCGGGGTCTTTCCCTTCTCCAGGGTCGGAAACCCGGCTAAAATGTTAGCGGTGCTGAAATGCTGGTTCCCCTCGACGGATATGCTTACGATTTTGGATTCGATGACCCTGATGAGGACATCTCCCCCCTTGAGTTCCTGCTCCGGCAGGATGACCGTCACCGAATTGTACCCCTTGCTCCGGTAGGCTGCCTCGAGCGCTTCGAGCGCCTGCTGCACATCCCCGAAATCGCGGTCGGGGCCGGTGAAGGGCTTGACAAGCGCCGCGATCCGGACAGCGCCGAGAATGGTATCCCCCGTGACCACGTACTGATTGACGGCAAAACGGGGAACAACGACCTGCTCCTGGGCAAAAACCGGAAAAGCCATGATCAGAAGTACCGGTACGAGACACAGCCTCAATAATACATTCATGGTCGGTCTCCGAGAATCAATCTAAATAAAACACCTCGATATTGAAAATCTTTCCCTCGAATGCTTTTTTATTGACTATGTCTGATCTTGCCGTAACTAATTGACCTGTATTTATAATCGAAGATTACATTCTATCAGATTCCTGCTAATCTGCCGGCGGATCTATGGCTCACGCAGGTCTGATCGGAATTTTCTTTTCAACGGCGAATATAAGGAAGACCGCCCTTATTTGTCAATGTAATAATTACAGCGGATTACGACTTGAAAGCAAGGATATCCGTCAAAGTTGATGGATGCTCTATTGCAGGAAGTTGTGCACTTGGAAGATTCGTTATGGAATACAGGAACGGGGCACAGGCTGCCAGATATACGGTCTTCTTGTCCGCGGCGAACGCCTCGTAAGATACGCCGGATAAAAATCTCCACTGAATCTCTAAAAGACCTACTTCTCCACCGCCATATTGTCGCGGTGGATGACTTCGTCGTAGTCCTTGTAACCCAGCATCTGCTCGATTGTTGAGGATTTCAGGCCCATGATCTTGAGGATTTCCTGCGCTCCATAATTGACCAGGCCCTTGGCCAGCGTCACGCCGTTCTGATCGACGCAGGTGACGGGGTCGCCGATGTCGAAGTTTCCTTCCACGCCAATGATTCCTGAAGGAAGCAGGCTTTTTCCGTGCTCGACAATGGCCGTTCTGGCTCCCTCGTCGATAATGAGCTTTCCGCGCGCGCGCAGCGTAAAGGCAATCCAGCACTTGCGGCTGGTCAGGTGTTCGCTCATGGGCAAAAAGAGGGTTCCCCTGTCTTTTCCGGCGATAACCGCATGGAGAATCCCCTTTTCCTTGCCGGGGGCGATGATGTAAGGGATGCCGAAGGCCGTGACTTTGCGGGCGGCCATGACTTTGCTTTTCATGCCGCCCATGCCCACCGACGTGGTGTCGGCGGTCGCCGCCGCCTCGATTTCTCCCGTGATTTCCGGAACCAGGGAGATCACCTTGGCTTTTTTGGACAGCGCGGGGTTTTTGTCGTAGAGGCCTTCCGTGCTGGTCAGATTGATCAGCAGGTGCGCCTCGGTGATATTGGCGATCATGGCGGCCAGGTGGTCGTTGTCGCCGAATTTGATTTCATCCACGGCGACGGAGTCGTTTTCATTGATGACGGCGATGACGCCCCATTCCATCAGGGTCGAGAGTGTGTTGCGAATATTGAGGAACCGCTTGCGGTCGGTGAGGTCGCTCATGGTCAGCAGGATCTGCGCCACGTAGAGGCCATGCTTCCCGAAAGCGTTGGAATAGACCCTCATGAGCCGGCCCTGGCCGACGGCCGCGGCGGCCTGTTTCTGGGGCATGCTTTTCAGGGGGCCGGAAATGCCCATACGGTGCTTCCCCGAGGCGATGGCTCCGGATGTGACGACTACCACGTGGTAGCCTTTTTTTGTCAGTTCGGCGATTTCATCGACGATTTGTTCGATGATCAGCAGGTCCAATCCGTCTGTGCCGGTCAGGACGGCGCTGCCGATCTTGATGATCACTTTTTTTACATGCTGCAGGGTAATTTTTCTGATATTTGTCATAATGCCTTTATAATCCGTTAATTCTCTTTCTGTTTTGCGAAATCTTAAGCTTGCGACGGTCCTAAATTTTTCCGGTTTCGTTTGCCGTCTGCAGTGTTCGGGCGATCCGGCCGATGGCCTCGCTGACGCCTTCACCTGTGACAGCGGAAAACGCCAGGATTTCTATTTCTTTTCCACGGAAGTTGTCAATCTCTTTTTTGATTCTCTCGCGCGTCAGAGGCAGGTCGAGCTTGTTGATTCCCACGATCTGCGGTTTTTGGGCCAGCTCCGGGCTGAACTGAGACAGTTCCCGGTTGATGGCCTCGAAATCCGTCCACGGATCTGAATCTTTCGTGATATCCAGTATATGCAGAAGAAGTTTTGTCCGTTCCACATGTCGCAGGAAACGGATCCCCATGCCCCTTCCCTCGGAAGCGCCCGGAATCAGGCCCGGGATATCGGCAATGACAAAGTTCGTATCGGCATCCAGACGCACGACCCCCAGGTTCGGCGTCAGCGTCGTAAAGGGATAATCCGCGATTTTAGGCCGTGCGGCGGAGACTCTGGTGATAAAGGTCGATTTTCCGACATTGGGCATGCCGATGATGCCCACATCTGCCAGCAGTTTGAGTTCGAGCAGCAGCTTACGCTCCTCGCCGGGGATGCCGTCCTGGGCAAAATGCGGTGCTCGATTTCTCGCTGTGGCAAAACGGGCGTTTCCCCGGCCGCCGATGCCGCCTCTCGCAGCAGTGAAAGACTGACCGTCCGCTGTCAGATCGGCCAGCACATCGCCGGTGTCGGCGTCTTTGACGAGCGTGCCTATCGGGACGGCCACGGTAATGTCGTCGGCGCTTCGCCCTGTCTTGTTGCTGCCTTGGCCGTGCCGGCCCCGATCGGCGGTCTGATGCTGGCGGTATTTCAGATCCAGCAGGGTCCGGTGGCTGTTGACGGCCTGGATGATCACATCGCCCCCCTTGCCGCCGTCCCCGCCATCCGGCCCGCCCCTGGGAACAAACTTTTCTCGCCGGAAACTCACACAGCCCTTGCCGCCGTCGCCCGCCTTCGCATATATCGTCGCTTCATCGATAAATTTCATGGGGATTTAAAAAACACAAAAGGCACTCCTTGAAAAAGTGCCTTTCTATACAGCTTTTCTTGTACAGGAAAACGCAGGTGGCCGGTGCCGTTAAACCTTGCGGACATCGACAGCCGCCTGCCCCTTCTCGTCCAGTTTGACGGAGAACTCGACTTGATCGCCTTCCTTCAGGCTGCGAAACCCTTCACTGACGATCGATGAATGGTGAACAAAAATATCCTTTCCCGACTCACGGGAAATGAATCCATAACCCTTCTTGTCGTTGAACCATTTAACGACGCCTCTTTCTCGCTCGTCCATGCGAATCGACCATCCTCCTTTGTAAAATCAGGCCCGTGCCGCGTATACGCTGACCTTTTTTCTTGTTTTATCCAGCCGCTCGAAGGCGACAACGCCGTCGATCCTGGAATAAAGCGTGAAGTCCTTGCCCAAACCGACGTTATTACCGGGATGGATCCGGGTTCCCACCTGACGGACGATGATGCCGCCGGCATTGATCCGCTGGCCGCCAAAGACCTTGACGCCCCGCCGCTGCGCGTTGCTGTCCCGCCCGTTACGGGAACTTCCCTGTCCCTTTTTGTGTGCCATGCTGCCCTCCGCTTACACCGATATTTCCTTGATTTTCATGCTCGTCAAGAGCTGGCGATGCCCGGTCTTTTTCCGGGAGCCCTTACGGCGCTTCATTTTGAAGATATTGATTTTCGGTCCTTTTTTCTGTTCCAGGATTTCGCCGATCACCCTGGCTCCATCGACCACGGGCGCGCCGATCCGGACATCCGTTTCATCGACGACCATCAAAACCTGATCAATAATCACCTGTTCGCCGCGATCGCCGGAGATCTTCTCGACGGCCAGCACCTCTCCGGGCGAGACCCGGTGCTGCTTTCCGCCTGTTTTTATGACTGCGTACATGATTCATGTCCTCGTTGTAAAATTTTGAACGGCTCTTATACCGGAATATAAAAGCGTTTGTCAATATAATTTATGAGAGTTTTGCATAACTGGTGAAAAATGGTTGGCAAGCGGCGAATGAAAGATTTTTCGACTTTCAGAAAATAGACTCATTTAGTGATTACATACATGTTTAAGCATTATCAAAGGGGGACATGACGAAGTCGTGACCCCTCAACGAAAAAGATTTTGAGACGCGGCGAAGCCATTTTTTTAAGGTCTCTTTATATCAACGAAAAAAGGTTTCCTTCTTGATGATACGTACGCCCCGTGCCATATCTTCGTCGAAGCCGCAGACCTTGGTCAGAATATCCGCCGGCCGTACCAGACCCGCCGGCTTGCAGGCGACGTGAAGTTCGATCCGGCGCTGCTTCGGATCGAGCCGAAGATCCATGACAAGCGCGCGAATATCTTTCACAACGGTTTTTTCCTTTGCTTTGCGCGTGATCGTGAACGTTGCGGAGGCGAGGAATTGCTCCAGCTTCCCGGCGATGGTCGCATCCCTGTCCATACCGACTGCGTCCGGCAGGCAGAGGTGGTATTGAAAGCCACGGATTTCTTCGGAAAGGGATGGACGGTACGGCTGGATCTCGCGGAGGCTCTTGACCACCATGCCCTCCGGTAAAAAGGCGTTCATTTTCCCGATGGGCATACTGTCTGAAAGGCTGTTTTTGATCTGAATATCGGCGTATTCCCCGTAGCTTTCCATTCCCACAGCCGTTGCGAAGGCAAAGGAGATCTTCGGCAGAGGGTGAAATCCCTGAGAATAAACAAAGGTCAGGCCGCTCTGATGAACGGCGCGGATCAGTGCTGCCGACAGCTCCAGATGGGACAGAAACCGCGAGGGGCCCAGCTTGGTGAATTCAATGCGCAGGCGTTTTTCCGGGGGCGAAATCTGAAAACGGTTCCCAGCGCCGATCTGCCCGCGGGACGCGGTCAGGCCGCCTGTCTGAACGGTTTTCAGAGGGCCGAAAGCGGCTTTGCCCGGAGATGAATCGTCGGTCGAAGAAACGTCATCTGCCGGAAGCGGCGGGCTATCTGCTGCGCTGATCATCTTGACGGTCCGATGGTCGCAAACGCCGCAGAGATGGCATGGTTCCATGCGGCAGTCGGCCGTCAATTCGCCCTGAATCGATTTGCGCCATTCCCGGGTCAGAAAATGCCGGCTGAGCCCGCAGTCGATCCGATCCCAGGGAAAACGATCCGTGAGGCGCCTTTCCCCGAGTTCCGCGTCCGGCCGGATCGCCAGATCGGTCATGGCCTGCTCCCACAGATCGAAGCGGAAATGATCGGACCAGCCGTCAAAACGGCAGCCGGACTGAAAGGCCCGTTCGATCAGCAGGCCCATCGTTTCGTCGCCGCGAGCGAGCAGGCCCTCCAGCAGGCTCATGCGGGCGTCGTGCCACTTGATATGGAGATTCGGGCCGCGCAGGCGCCGCTTGAAGTAGTCCTGTTTTTCGCGGGTTTCCGCAAGGCCGATCTGTCCGGCCCACTGGAAGGGCGTATGGGGCTTCGGCACAAATGTCGAAAGGCTGACGGTCACCTGGCCGCGATGCCTGGCTTCTCTGAGGACCTGATGGGCCAGATCCGCGATGCCGTCCATGTCCGCCTGCGTTTCTCCAGGCAGCCCGAGCATAAAATAGAGTTTGAGCGATTTCCAGCCGGCGGCGAAGACCTGTTCGGTCGTTGCCAGCAGGTCCGCCTCAGAGTTGCCCTTATTGATCACGTCCCGCAGCCGCTGGGTGCCGGCCTCGGGGGCCAGCGTGAAGCTTGTCTTGCGGACTCGTTTGATTTCTTCCATCAGGGACCGCGTCAGCGTTTCCACGCGCAGGGACGGCAGGGCCAGCGCGATGCGTCGCCCGTGATAACGGTCCATCAAGGAGGCAAGCAGGGGCTCGATGCGGCTGTAATCCCCGCTGCTCAGCGACAGCAGCGACAGATCGTGATGACCTGTCGAACAGAGCATCTCTTCGGCCATTAACTCGATGCCCGCCGGATGCCGTTCACGCACGGGCCGCCAGACCATGCCCGCCTGGCAAAAACGGCAGCCCCGCGTGCAGCCCCGTGCGATCTCGATGGTGGCCCGGTTATGGATCGTCTGCATGAGCGGAACGACGGGCCTGAGCGGGAAAGGCCATGCGTTGATATCGGGAATCACGCGTTTTTTTATCCGCTCCGCGGCGGTATGGACGGCAGGGCAATAAACGCCGGCGATGCCGGCCAGACGCTGCAGCGTCTCCGGACGTCCGCGCCCGCTTCGTTTGTCGTCCAGGACGGCCAGGGCGACTTCCGAAATGACCTCCTCCCCCTCGCCGATGACGAAGACGTCGATGAAACGGGCCATCGGGGCGGGATGAAAGGCGCACGGGCCGCCGGCAATGACGAACGGATGGCCGTCGCTGCGGTCTGCCGCCGGCAGGGGGACGCCCCCCAGATCGAGCATGTTGAGCACATTCGTATAGCTGAGTTCATACTGGAGCGAGAAGCCGACGATATCGAAACGGTGCAGCGGTGTGTGCGATTCCAGGGATTTGAGCGGAAGGCCATGGCGACGCATCTGCCGTTCCATATCCGGCCAGGGGGCGTAACACCGCTCGGCCAGGATGCGGGGGTGCTGATTGAGGATGGCGTAGAGAATCTGGAGGCCCAGATGCGACATGCCCACTTCGTAGGTATCCGGAAAAGCCAGGGCGACGCTCAATTCACAGGCCCGGCGGTCTTTTTTAACGGCGTTGACCTCCCCGCCGGTGTAGCGGCTGGGTTTTTCCACGGCAAGCAGGATGTCTTCCCAGTTCATGCGGACTCCGTCGGGTTGTCCTGCCGATGACGGTACTTATAAGGATTTTGAAGAATTTCCAGGTATTTGAATTCGGCAAAGCGGGTGCGGAATCTGGGGCTCGTCAGGTAGGGCAGTGAAGCCTGCTTGAAAGTCTCCAGCAGCGTCCGGAAAACGTCGTCCTTCTGCCCGCTGCTCACAAAGCTTCGTTCCAGGCGGTGTTCGTAAACAATCTCTTCTCCAAAGACGGCGCGCGTCTGTTCGAACCGGGACGGTTCGGCAAAATCATCCGGACGCAGGGCCACCGGGATCCGGATGACCATTTCCACCCGGACGGTGTCCGCCGCGATCTGCCGGGACAGATCATGGACCTCTGCCGTCAGGCCATTGGGCATCGGAATTTGCTCGCAGCATTTCATCATGGTCCGACCTTTATCATCTTTGATCTTGACCTGCAACCTTGATCCGAAATATACACCGAAGATATGGGAGCATAACCGCCGAACAATCGTTCGCAAGCGGCGAATCAAATGTTTTCTGCATTTCCAGAGAAGACGTTAACGGTTTGTAACAGATCATCATTACAACCGGACGTTTCCTTGGCGGAAAAGATTTTTGAGCCGCGGCGAATCCATTTTTCAAAGGTCTCGGTATATGAACGATTCATTTGTCCATCTGTGCCAGCCCGATGCCGGCAAGTCCTGCGGGGCCTGCTGCGGCCTCTATAACTACGCCGACAGTACGCGGGCGTCGATCGTGAACCGGCTGCGCACGCGCACGGCCCGCTTTCATGCAAGTGTCCGCGGGATCGAGGATCTGACTGCCTTTTCCGGGCAGATCCTGCAAGCGGAAGACCAGGCAAAGCGCTATGAAGTGATCTACTGCTGCGAGTATGTCGGTTTTCTTGACCCGGAAGAAAAACGCGTGGGCTGCCTGCTGCATCCGCTTCGACATGACGGGGTCGATCTGCGAGAGGTCTCCTTCTACGGCCGGGAACTCTGCGATGGGCACTTCTGCCCAAGTTATCATTACATTTCGCACCAGGAGAAGCTGGCACTGCTGCATATCTTCGATGACTGGTATCTCTATGGCCTTTGCCTGACGGACATCGACCTTGTCAAGACCTATTTCCGCCTGGTCAGCGAAGGCGTCTGCGAGACGCCGGCGCCGGAGCGTTTTTTCAGCGGCCCCCTGCGGGAGGCGGCGCGGCGATTCTTTGCATTCAAGCTGACCTGGCCGTTCCGATCGCCCGCCGTCAACCGGCTGGGCAAATACTACTTTGACGGCTCTCAGTATATGATCAGCCACATAGACTATGAAAGGCTGGGCTGCGAGGCGTCGCGGTTCGACCGGATCTTTGTGAGCCTGTCGTCGGAGTTTACGAGCCGGGAAGAAGTAGCGGAAGCGGAGCGTCTGATTCAGGCAAGCATAGACGAATTCATCGACAACTGGTGACGACTTCGTAAAAAGCCCGGAAGTATGGGGACACGACTCTGTCAAGCCCCCTCCCCATGAGGCGTGCTTTCATCCGGGCTTTTTACGAAGCCGTCCGAGATTCAATGGTTTTCTGACTTTTTTTGAAGTTGTCATTTTGCTTGACAGGCAATAACCTCTCCGTTACATGGTCAAATCACATATTAGGGGGGCCTCATAGGATCTATGAAAAGGGAAGTGCTTTTTACAAGAAAAGAGATCGACCGGCGCGTCCGGGAACTGGCCGATGAGATATCCCGCGACTATGCCGGGGGAGAACTCATTGTCGTGGGGATCCTCAAAGGCGCCTTTATCTTTATGGCCGACCTGATCCGGGCCATGAATATTCCATGCAGGGTCGATTTTACACAACTGGCCAGTTACGGCAGCGGGATTGTCAGCTCCGGGGATGTGGTCATCAGGAAAGATATCGGCATGTCCATCGCCGACCGGGATGTGCTGATTGTGGAGGATATCGTGGACACAGGCCTGACGCTGTCTTTTCTCGTGGAGGCCCTGAAGGCAAGGAGACCCCGTTCGTTGAAGGTCTGTGTTTTTCTGGACAAGAAGATGCGTCGCAAAGTCCCGTTTACGGCCGACTACACGGGCTTTGCCATCGATGACGGCTTCGTCGTGGGCTACGGCCTGGATTTCGACGAGCAGGACCGGTCGTTGCCCGATATCTGCGTCATGAAGGGATAGAAACCTTTGAAAAATGGCTTCGCCGCGGCTCAAAAATCTTTTCCGCCAAGGAAACGTCCGGTTGTAATGATGATCTGTTACAAACCGTCAACGTCTTCTCTGGAAATGCAGAAAACATTTGATTCGCCGCTTGCGAACCATTTTTCAGCGGTTATGCAAAGTTCTTAAATAGAGGAGAGAGAGCATGATCATCCAGTGCAGCCAGTGTTCGGCCAAGTTCCGCTTTGACGATGCGCTCATGCGTGAAGAAGGCGTCTGGGTCCGCTGCGGCCTCTGTCAGTACGAATTTTTCCAGTGCCATCCTTTCGCATCGCCGGTCGCCCTGCAAGTCGGAGCACCCGATGTCGAGGAGATTCACATCGACCGCGAAGCGGACGTACCTGATGTGCAGCCGGAGGAAGGCGTTGATGCAGAACCGGTCATTAAGGACGACGTTGGGGAGATGGAAAACGTTGAAGCCCCAAAGAAGAGCTCTTCGCCCGGCAGATTGAGGATATTGGCCTATGCGCTGGCGTTGCTGTTTATCCTGGCCGGCGCCGGGTTTCTGGCCTTTCCGGAACTTGCACAGCAAGCGGTCGTCGAATGGTCGGCTTATCTGCCGTGGCTTGAAAAGGAACCGCCGCCGCGGCCGTCCATCGGCGACGGCATCCGGATCGAAGCGATCAGGCAGCGCTTTATCGCCAATATGTTTGCAGGCAAGCTGCGTGTGGTGGAAGGCGTGGCCGTCAATGAGTCCGGCCATCCACTTGGGCGTCTGCAGATGAAGGCCACACTCGTGGATGCACAGAACAACTGGCTCGGAGAAAAGCGCGCCTATGCGGGCCATGTGCTGTCCGATGCCGAATTGACAGCCCTGAACGAGGAAGAAATGAACCGCAGGCTGGCCGTTCCCGAAGGAAGCACAACGCCCAATGACCGGATCATGGCCGGCGGCCGGATTCCCTTCATGATCGTCTGGGCCTCCGAACCGCCCGGCGCCGAGAAAACCTTCGTGGCCGTGACCGCCGTCGAGCGCCTGCCGCAGTAGATCGTCTCATTTTCCCGTGTCTGCAACGAGCCCTTTTTCAAAGGTCGCCGGTTGTGCCATCGCTCAGGCGGCACGATGTGCTTATAAGCGCTTCCTGAATGTTCAGGCGGGTGATCGCCCCTTCCCGCAGGCAGACGGGGGGATCTGCGGTGATGTCGAGCAAGGTCGAGCCCTTGCCTCCCGGTGTGGCGCCGCCGTCGATGATGAGATCGACGCGATCGCCCAAATTTGCCAGCACCTCCGTGGCGGTGTTGCATTCGGGCGTGCCGGAAAGATTGGCGCTGGTTGCGGTGATGGGTCCACCCAGGCGCACGGCGAGTCCGGCTGCGATGAGGTGGTTGGAAATCCGGATGCCGATCTTGCCGGTTCCGGCAGTCAGGCGCGGGCTGATCCGGGGAGAGGCTGAAAACAGCAGCGTCAGCGGACCCGGCCAGAAAGCGTGCATGAGCCTGCATGCAGCGGTCGGAATCTCCGCGACAAGCGCACCAACTCCGCTTTTTTCGTCTGCAATCAGGGCGATCGGGTTGCTGAACGCCCGGCCCTTGATCTTAAATATCCGCTCGATGGCGCAACGGTTCATGGCATCCACGGCGAGCCCGTAGAAGGTTTCCGTTGGGAAGGCGACGACGCCGCCCGCCTGCAAAACCACAACGGCCCGGCTGATTCGTGTATATTGAGGTTTAAGGGGATTAATTTCAACTATTTGAGGCATTCAGGCTGGCCTGCTTTTGCTCCACGTCCCGGACCATTTGTTCGATATGGTTCTGTAATTTTTTCTGGAGGGCTTCATCGGCAAGAGCCAGGATCCGGATGGCCATCAAAGCGGCATTTTTTGCACCGGCTTTCCCGATCGCCATGGCGGCGACCGGGACGCCGCCGGGCATCTGCACGGTGGACAACAGCGCATCCAGCCCCTGCAGGGCGGTAGCGTCGATGGGGACCCCGATGACCGGCAGCAGCGTCTGCGAGGCGATCACGCCGGCCAGGTGCGCCGCAGCGCCGGCTCCGACGATGATTACGCGAACGCCGCGTCCGGCCGCCTCTCTGGCAAAGGCCGACGTCCTTTCCGGCGACCGGTGGGCAGACGTGAGGACAACCTCGCAGGGGACCTGGAAGTCCTTGAGGATCTTTACGGACTCCTCCATGACACCGAGATCGGAATCGCTGCCCATCACAACGCTTACAAGGCATTGATCGGATGTTTTCATAAGTGATTCATCGTTTGGGACCATTTTTAAGCAAAGATGCGAGGTTCTCAATCTGGAGCCGATGCGCGGATTCGAACCGCGGACCTACTGATTACGAATCAGTTGCTCTACCGGCTGAGCTACATCGGCCTCGAAAATCGCTGTCTATCGACCGGGAGCGTTGTATTATCTTAACAGGCCAGCCTTGTCAAGATTTTATGATGTCGGATCATTTCCAAAATTTTCCCCCATACTCATCTTCCTCTCCTTCGTTCCATCTGCTTTGACGGGGAAGATGGTGATAAGCAGGGAAAGTGGAGGGCGAGGGAAGGGGGAAAATCTGCTCATCATGATTGACAAGGGGCATTTTTTCCATTATAGATAACGCCGTTTACGTTGCATCCGAGGAGGTTAAAAGTGAAAGATATTTCATTTGTTGCCATTGGAGCCTTGGGGGGGCAGTTTCAAAACAGCTTGCTGAATATGGTTCTCGGCGCCGGGCTGATGGTTCAGTTTGTCCTGGTGCTGCTGCTTTTGTTTTCCGTGATTTCCTGGGCCATCATCCTGATGAAATACAGAGTCTTCCGTCAGGTGCAAAAGGAAAACGATGCCTTCCTGGACGCTTACATGAAGGGAACGAAACTTTCGGAAATATTTCCGGAATCAAAGAAGTACGGAGACTCCCCCATTGCCGAGATCTTCCGTTCCGGGTACACCGAACTGGTCAAGGTCACGAAGGTCATCAAGGAGTCGCCGGGCGTGAAAGAACAGGAGGGATCGGACCGATTTTCCCTCGAAATGAGCCGGATCGACAACGTGGAGCGGGCCCTGAACCGAGCCCGTGATTCCGAAAGCGCGAAGCTGGAAAGCACGCTGGGCTTTCTTGCCACGACGGGCAGCGCCAGCCCTTTTATCGGACTCTTCGGAACCGTCTGGGGCATCATGAGCACCTTCAAGGACATCGGGGCCAGGGGGTCGGCGACCCTCGCCGTCGTGGCGCCGGGGATATCCGAAGCGCTGATTGCGACGGCCGCCGGTCTGGCTGCGGCCATTCCCGCCGTCATTTTCTATAATTACTATCTGAGCCGGATCAAGACCATGACCCAGGAAATGGATAATTTTTCCTCGGAGTTGCTTAATATCATCGAACGCTATTACGTGATCAAATAGACTGCCATGAAAACCTTTCGCCGGCGCAATTATTCTGAGAACAGGCCCATGGCCGACATCAATGTGACGCCTCTGGTGGATGTTGTCCTGGTGCTGCTGATCATCTTCATGGTCACGGCGCCGATGCTGCAAATGGGCATCGACGTGAACCTGCCGCGAGTGAAGGCAAAGAGCATTGATGTGGCGGAAGAAAAGCTGGTTCTGACCATTACACCGGCCAAGGAGATCTTCATCAACAAAAACAAGATTCCGATACGCGATCTCCGGACAAAGCTGGAAAGCATTTTTACCAGCCGGACCGACAAGGAAATTTTTATGCGGGCGGACAAGACAATCCCCTACGGGTTTGTCGTCGAGGTCATGTCGGAGATCAGAAAAGCCGGTGTTGACAAGCTGGGCATGATCACCGAGCCGCCCGAGGACGCAAGATGATCTCCTCCCGGTTCCACAGGGCAGGCCCTGACGGCGGCGACCGTTTCGGCCGCATGCTCGGATTTTCGGTGTTCATCCATCTTATCTTGCTGTCTTTCTTTGTTTTTTCAACAAGCGTGCCTTCGCCGAAGTGGACATTCGGGCCGGTCCATACCGTCCAACTGGTCAGTCTCTCCGACCGGATGTCAACTGGAACGGCCGTTTCCTCGCTGTCGCGGGAGATCCTGCGGCCGCAACCGGCGCCGTCCGCGATTATCCTGAGGAAACCGGTGGAAACGAGGGCTGCCGTTCCGCTTAAGAGAGAAGAGGTTCTGAAGAAACCGGCCGACAGCATTGAAAAGGCCTTGGCCGCCATAAGGGACAGAGTCCAATCGGTGTCAAAACCGCCGCCGGCGGCCGGCAAGCAGGCGGCACAGGCGGAAGGTCAGGCGGCCGGCCGGGCCGACGCCGGCCAAGCCGACACCGGCCAGAGGATGGACCCCTATTATGCGGAAATCTGGGCGAGGATCCGGGGACAGTGGTCGCTGCCCCAGGGAATTCTCCCCAAAGGCAATGTGGAAACCGTCATTAACGTAAGAATCCTGCGCAACGGCGCGGTTGTGGATGTCGGTTTTGAAAAAAGGTCGGGCAACGGGTACTTTGACGATTCCGCCATCCGGGCCGTTAAGAAGGCCAGCCCTTTGCCGCCCCTGCCTTCCTGGATTCGGGGCAACGACATCGAAATCGGTATCCGGTTCCGTTCCGATGAGTTGCGCTGATCCAGCGGATTGGAAATGATTTGAAAATGGTGAGAAAGGCAATCCACATGAGACGCACGGCAATAACACTATGTACGATCCTGCTTCTGCTGCAGTTCTGGGGCCGGAGCGCACCGGCGGCGGAAAAGGTTTATATCGATATCGATTCTCCGGCTTTTCAGCGGTTTTCCGTTGCCGTTGTCGATTTCGATGATTTGGGGCCCGATGCGGCGAAGGACGATTTGTCGATGGGGTTCTCCGATGCATTAAACCGCTATCTGGACATGACCGGTTATATCCGGATAATTCCCCGAGGGGCCTTTCTGGAAGATTCGAAGCAGTTTCCCTATAGCGGAGGCAAGGTCAGTTTTCCCGACTGGACAGTCATCGGCGCCGAGTATCTCGTGAAAGGCGGGTTCAGCCGGAAGGGGCCGAACCTCAATGCGGAGTTCCGCCTGTATGATGCGGTCAGGGGCGAACGGATTCTTGATAAACGATACTCAGGCAGGCTGGAGGAGCAAAGAGAGCTGGCGCGCAGGATGGCCCGCGACATTATCCAGACCCTGACGGGGGATGGCAGCGTCTTCGATACGAAGATCGCCTTTGTCATGAAACAGGGCCGATCATCGGATATCTACACCATCAATTTCGACGGATCCGGCCTGACCAAAGTGACCAACTTCGGATCGGTCACCCTTTCCCCACGGTGGTCTCCGGATGGCGGGACCATCGGCTTCATCTCCTACAAGAACGGAAATCCGGACCTCTATTTCCGCCGTCTCAAGGATTACAGCACCCGGAAGATATCCGAGTCGAGGGGACTCAATCTTTTAGGGAGCTGGTCGAACGACGGGCAAAAACTGCTGCTGACCCTGAGCAAAGATGGGAATGAGGAAATCTATCAACTGGATCTCGCCGGCGGTCGGTTGAAACGGTTGACCCATGAATTTTCCATTGATGTATCTCCTGTCTGGTCGCCCGATGGCCGCCGGATCGCCTTTGTATCCAATCGTTCCGGATCGCCGCAGATTTTCGTGATGGACAGCGACGGCGGCCGGGTGAGGCGGTTGACCTTTGAAGGCAACTATAACACCTCTCCCGCCTGGTCTCCCAATCGAAACCGGATCGCCTATGAAGGCTCAAAAAACGGCCGTTTCAGGATATTGACCATCAGCGAGGACGGGGGCAGTCCGACTCAGATCGGCCCCGAAACAGGCGATAACGAGTCGCCGTCCTGGTCCCCGGACGGACGGTATATAGCCTTCAACCAGAGGGGCCATGGGGCCGGAAAGATTGCCGTCATGAACGCAAACGGCACAAATATCAGGGTATTATACGAAAACCCCTTCGGCTGTATAAGCCCGGCCTGGTCGCCCCGTCTGAAGCCGTGAAAAAAATCCTATTTTTATATTGACGTTTGCGGATGAGTTGTGTTTTAATAACGCCCTATAAGGTTGCAGTTCCAGAAAATGGTCATTCCGAGGGGCAAGGCGGCAGAGAATCTGAAAATGCGAACAGAAATGCATGGATAATTCGTGCCCGTTGTTCCTTCGTCATGACCGACCAAGACAAGGGCAAACGTATCATAAGGTGGGTTTAAAAAACTGAGAGAGGGGAGGATTTTTTAAAATGAGAAGACGTGCTACAGTTACCGGAATCGCAATGTTGATTTTTTGTGTTTTCCTGATGTTTATGACGGGTTGTGCAAAGAAAGCTGTTTCGAAAGACGAAGGTCTGGGTGCAGGTCAAAAGAAAGCGGCAGTTACGGAAGCCAAGCCTGCTCCGGTGACGGATCCGGCTGCCGATGCAAGAGAACAGGCCCTGAAGAGGGACGCCGCTGCCGCCGCTGCCGCCGCCGCGGCTGCGGAAAAAGAGGCGAAAAGGGGATTTGAAGACATCCACTTTGCTTTTGACAAATCAACCATCGAGCCCGCAGCAAGAATGATCCTGAAGAATCTCGCAGACTGGCTGATGAAAAACAAGAATTATGCGCTGGCGATCGAAGGCCATTGCGACGAGCGAGGGACCGTGGAATACAACCTGGCCCTCGGACAGCGGCGCGCCGATGCGTCCATGAAGTATCTCGTTGACCTTGGCGTCAACAATGCGAATATTGCTACGGTCAGTTACGGGAAGGAACGCCCGCTGGACCCCGGTCACAACGAGGAAGCCTGGGCCAAAAACAGAAGGGCCAGCTTTACGGTCAAAATGAAAAAGTAACGGCGTGACCCGGAAGGCCCATGTCTAACATCCAAAAGTCAATATGCCTGCTCGTTTGCCTGCTGTGTTTGGCGGGTTGTGCGAGCAGGCAGGATTTGAAGCGGCTTCAGAATGAGCTCGACCGGATGGTTTCCGTCCAGGCTAATGACATCGAAGCCCTGAAACAGGAAAATGCAGTCCTGCGCAAGGCTTTGGAAGGCAGTCAGGAAGCGATTGCGGCCCTGAGAAAGACACAGGCGGAAGGCAATGCCGACATGACAGGGCTGAATGATCGCATTCAGCGGCTCAACGGCCGGACCGAAGAACTGCAGAAGGACTTGGCGGCCTTGCGCAAGACAACGCATATCAAGGACGAAGACATGGCGGAAAAGCTGAACCAGGCCGCCTTCAAGATCAATTTCGTAGAGAACTTTCTCGGCATCGGGAAGAAAGATACGACTGTGGAAGCCGCCGAGAAGGGCAATCGATCCGCCAACAGCCGGCCTAAGGATGTTCTGAACGGGAAGTCCGAAAGAGAATCGCTCTACGCGGCGGCCTATGAAACATTCAAGGAGGGAAAGTACGAGAAGGCCAGAACGGAGTTTCAGAACTTTCTGAAACTGCATCCCCGTACGGAATATTCCGGCAATGCCCAGTTCTGGATCGGGGAGTGCTACTATAACGAGCAGCAATATGAAAAGGCCATCCTCGAATACGAAAAGGTGGTGACAAACTTTCCGGAGGGAAACAAGGTTCCCTATGCCCTGCTCAAGCAGGGTCTTTCCTTCCAGCAACTGGGGGACAAGACCAGTTCCCGGCTGTTCCTGCAGCAGGTCATCCGGGACTATCCCAATACGAATCAGGCAGGGGTGGCCCGGGCGAAACTGCTGGAGATCAAATAGGGCAAAAAGAAGCAGAGGCAGGAAGTCTCAAGGAAATATGAAGGAAAAAGAAGGGCAGGGGGTTTTTGGACCGTCTGCCCTTTGCTGTGTGTGGGATGGACGCCTCTCACCGGAACAGGGACATCCGTTTCCAGAACTGAAAGCGGGATGATTTCTTTTCAAAAGGGACGGGGTCGGCGATTGCGACGGATTTTCCCGCAATGATCCGTTTCGGGGTTTCGCAGGTCATTTTATGGGCCGTATCCGGTCCCAGCATCTCTTCGATGACCTTGCGGGCGCCGGCGAGCTTCGGGGTTCTCTTGCGCAGTCCGTGGGAATCGCTCACCACCATGTGGGCCAGGCGGTGCTCTAAAAGACGGAAGGAAAAGTCCCGGATCTCCGCGGGGAATTCTTCCAGCAGGCTGGCGGCGGTAATCTGTGTCAGGATGCCCGTTTCCACCCACCGGCAAAGACGGGCCGGGTCCTGGCGCAGGGCCGCGTTGCGTTCGACGTGGCTGATGATGGGCCTGATGTTCTGCAGTTGAAGGCGCCAGAAAAAATCTTCGATGTTTGCCGGCAGCGATTCTTCGGGAAGCTCGATGAGGGCGTAGGACCCCCCGTCGTTGACGGTGAGAATGTCTCCGGCCCGGATTCTCTCCGGAAGGCAGGCATCGAGGCGAAGTTCCGCGCCGGGGTGAACCGTCAGGGGAATGTTATGCGCTGTCAGCAGGGTCTTAAATTCTGCAAACCGCTTCAGGATGATCGGCCGCGTGTTTTCATATTTCCCCGGGACCCAGTGGGGTGTGCACAGGATTTCGCAAATGCCGTCTTCCAGGGCGACACGGGCCATGGCCAGGCTCTGGTCCGGGTCTGCGGAGCCGTCATCAAGGCCCGGCAGAATGTGGTTGTGAAGATCGATCAGAATAAGACTCCGTGCTCCCCCTCCTCTTGGTCCCCTCATGCCGGGGGAGGGAACGCGGACTAAAGTCCGCGGCTACATTTTGAGACCGGTTAAAAATGGCGTCGCCGCGGCTCAAAATCTTTTTTGCTTTTTACACGCGCCTCAACCTTTTGGCCGGCGCATGTTGACCCAGACCCGCTTCAGATTTTCACCCTGCTCCTTCATCCAGGCCTTTTTTATTTTCACCCCATAATCTCTGGTTGCCTCGACCGCCTCCTCGTAGCGGCTGACGGCTTTTTTCTTCTGATGCGTCTTTTTCCGCTTTTCTCCGTCCTCTCCGTAGTAATAATAGTAGTACTGGTAGTAATAATAGCTGTCCCGTCCCATTTCCACGGCGTTGAGCACGGCGCCGAGAATGTGGGCGTTGACGGCCCTGAGCTGGGCGATGCCGTTCTTGATGATTTCCCGGTGCGTTTCGCCGGCGCGAATCACGATGACCACGCCGTCTGCAAAACTGGACAGGATGACGGCATCGGTGACGGCCGTGACGGGGGGCGAGTCAATGATGATCCGTTCATACCGCGTCCGGGCCTGTTCGATCAGCTCCTTCATATGGCGGGAGCTCACAATCTCCGATGGATTGGGCGGTATCGGTCCGGACGGTATAATGTCTATATTTTCGATATGGGTATGCAGGATGGCATCGTCCATGCCGCAGGATCCGGCCAGGATGTTGGACATTCCCTTGTCCCGCGCCGTGCCGAAGAGCTTGTGCACTTTGGGGCGCCGCATGTCGCAATCGAGCACGAGCACACGGCTGCCCGCCTGGGCCATGGTGATGGCGATGTTCGCGGACGTGATAGTCTTTCCTTCCTTCGGGCCGGCGCTGCAGACGAGGATAACCTGGGGCGCCCTGTCGGCGGAAGACAACAACAGCGCCGTCCGGATCCCCCTGTAGGATTCGCTGGCTGTGGATTTCGGCGCATGATGGGAGATCAGGTCATCCTCCTCCTGATTCTCTTGCGCTTCGGTCCCTTCCACCGCCGAATCTGCGGCCAGGACCGGCACGGGGCCCAGATAGGGAATCTTCAGAAACCGGGTGACTTCATCGGGGAGTTTGATGGTGCTGTCGATATATTCCAGGAAAAAAGCCAGCCCGATGCCGAGCGAAAGCCCCACGACAACGGCCAGAAGGATGTTCTGGGCTTTCTTGGGTTTTGCCGGCGTTTTGGGAATTTCCGCCGGATCCACAACGCGGATGTTGCCCGTGCGAATGTCTTCCGTCAGGGACGTCTCCTTGAAGCGCTTGATTAGAACATCGAACATTTCCCGACTGGTTTCCGCCTCCCGTTTCAGGACATTGTAATCAATGGCCTTCTTGTTCATGGACAGGGTTTCGCCCTTCTGCTGTCCCATGGCGTCTTTCAGGGACTGCTCCCGGGCCAGAGCCACATGGTACTCATTCTGCAGGGCACCGATAACCCTATGAATTTCAGCTGTTTTCCTGCCGTTCAATGATTTCAGTTCATTGTTCAGGGCGATGATCTGGGGATGATTGGCGCCGTAGCGCTTGGAGAGCTCGGAAAGCCTCTTGAGTAACTCCACCTCCTGTTTCTTGATGTCCTGGATGAGGGCGTTTTGCAGCACTTCAGGGATGGAACCCATGGAATCAATGTTGTTCCCGAGATTTTTTGCCTGACGGAAGCGGGTTTCCGCTTCCACCCTTCTGGAGGTTGCATCGACCACCTGCTTGTTCAGTTCCGCAAGCTTCTGAGCCGTAATGGTTTCCACGTTGCTGGAAAAATCAGTCACGATTCCCTGCTCCTGCTTATACTGCAGCAGGGCCTGCTCTGCCCGCGCCACCTTTTTCTTTTCCTGTTCGACCTGCTGATTGAGCCAGTTTACAGCGTCCGAGGTGGCCTTGAGCTTCGTCTGGAGCGTCAGGTCGATGTAGGCGCGGGCGACGGTATTGGCGGCCCGGGCCGCCAAGACAGGGTCCTTGGCTTCAAAGCTCAGATCGACGAGGCGGCTGTTGCGGATGGGGCTGACCTTCACACGCTTGATGAAGGCATCAACAAGGGGCGAATAAGGTTCCACGAGCCCTTCCCCCGACGGGGAAGGCGCGGGCGTTTCCGTCTTCAGCAGGGATTTGAGATAGGTCACCGGTGACAGGACGGTTTCCCATATATCGGAGAAAAGGCCGGGTTTCGGAACGAATTCCTCATTCTGATCCAGATGGAGGCGTTTGATCACCTCATTGGCCACAGCCCTGCTTTCAATGATCTTATATTGGGTCGGGTAGTAGTCCATGCCGGAGGAATCAACCGACATGACCTCCTGGAAGGAAACGACTTTCGGATTTTCCTTCTCGATAATAATTCTTATCGTCGCCTGGTAAATGGGCGTTGCCGTAAAGGAAAAAATGACGACGCTGATGACGATGACGGCGAAAATGGTCAGGATGGTCCACTGGTGTTTTAAAATGACGCGGATATAATCGTGAAGGTTGATCTCTTTCTGTCCGATTTCCATAAATGGTCTTGTTTCCTTAAAAGAAGCTCTCCGGCACCACGATCAGGTCGTTGGGCTTGATGGATACGGCCTGGATCATCTTGCCTGATTTTGTAATGGCATCCATATTGACATCGAAGATCTTCTCCTTGCCTTTTTCCACGCGCACGATGCGCGTCCGGTTTCGCGCCGCGATATGCGTGAATCCGCCGGCCATGCTGACGGCTTCCACTATGGTAATGTCCTTTTTGGTGAAGGCGTAGGAGCCCGGGTTTTTCACCTCTCCGATGATATAGAAGAAGTCCGCGCTGGGAATATAGATGACGTCCTTCTCCGCCAGAATGATATTTGAGTGCTGGTCCCGTCCCTTCAGGAGATTCTGGAGATCGAATGCAATGACGATCTTTTTCTCACCGGCGGCGCCCTGGTTCAGCGTGCGGATAATCATGCCCTCCTGGGCCTGGGGTTCCTCCCGGCCTCCGGACTGCCGGATGGATGCCAGACCGCCCGCCTTGGAAATGCCGTCAAGAACCCGCTCCCTGGCCTGGAGGGGATACTGCCCCGGGTTGGATATCGCGCCAAGGGCGGAAAATTTACGGCCCTCGTATTTGACCACCATGACGGAGACGTGGGCGTCAAAAAGATAATCTTTTTCCGCCAGCATTTTTGCGATGAGCTTTTCGATTTCCGTGGTCGTCAGATCGGCCACCCTGATCCGGCCGATGAGCGGAAACGTGATGTAGCCTTCGGCCGTCACGCGGACCGATTCGCGGGACAGGTCCTTTTCCTCATAGACGATGATGCTCAGGACGTCATACCCGCCCACCTTGTAGTCGCTGACGGTTTCTCTGGATTCGGGATACCGGGCCAGATACTCGGATACCGTGAACGTCGTGCTTTTTTGCAGGATATCTGTCAGGTCCGATGTTTCCGGGTCCTGATCCCTGGAGGTCAGGGCCTTTTTGATTTCCTGGATTTTTTCGAGGTCGCTTCTCTTTAAGTCGAGTTTTTTCAGGGTTCCCGACGAATCGCTGACTTCGGTAACGGTGACGACCGGCCCGCCGCCGGCGCAGGCGATGATGAGCAAAGCCAGCAGGGGCGACCAGCGCTCCTTTCAAGTGATGCGCTTGCCATGTCAGCTTTTGCCGCTTATGCTTCATGGTTGATTGTTTCATGGCCGATACAAACAAACGCCCCCCAGTCCCCCCGATAAAAAGGGGAACTGAGGGGGCTTTTCGTGTAAACAAAACGACAACTCTAATAACTACATGTTGTCGGCACCGTGGTATGGCTCGTCGTCGTTGTTGATGTTGACGTTGTTGAGACCGTTGTTTCTACGGTCGTTGTTGTTGTCGTCGGAACCGTTGTCGGAACCGTTGTCGGGACGGTCGTCGGGACGGTTGTCGGGACGGTCGTCGTGGACGATGTCGTTGTCGTTGTCTGAACCGTTGAGGTTGTCGGCGCAACTGTTGTTGTCGGAACACCCTGCTCGGCTTTTTTCGCATTATCCGCGGCCTTCTGTGTTCCCTCCAGGTCGCCCCGGTCGGCGGCTTTCTTGGCTTCCTCGGCTGCCTGTGCGGCCTTCTTCGCGGCTTCTTCCGCTTTCTTTGCCGCTTCTTCAGCCTGTTTGGCCGCCTCTTCGGCTTTTCGGGCCTTTTCCAGATCGCCGGCCTTCTTTGCCTCTTCGGCTTCTTTGTCTGCTTTATCTTTTGCGTTCTTGAGCTCTTCAACAGCAACCCTGGCTTGTGCAGCGGAAATACTGGCATCGGCGGCGGCGGCGGCGATTTTCGCCTCATTTCTCACCGTTGCGTCCGGATTGGCCTGCAGGGCGGCGGACACTTCCTTTACGACCTGAAGTGCATCAACTTTTGCCTGTGCCAGATCGATTGCCTTCCCTGATGCCTGGGCCTGGACGGTCTTTTCGTAGGCCTTTGCAAGGGCCTGGTAAACGGCGCTCCGCTGCGCCGCAGTCGCGCCGGGATTCTCAAAGAAGCCCCGGACGACGTTGCCGACAACAGCCGCCTCGCCGGAATACATGTTCAGGTATGTCTGCAGCTTCACCGGGTCATAGCCGAAATCCCCGTCGGAGCCCCGAAGGCCGCAGATTGCCGTCGGCGTCTGCAGATAACTCCGCCTGTCCGAAACGCCGGACTTATACCAGAGTTTTCCTGTATAGACGGTTACCCGGCGGGCAGCCTTCTTTGTCTTGAAGATCCATGTTCCGCTTTCCTCGTCCCTTTCCTGGATCATGGCTTTCGAGAAAGCGTTGACTTTCATGACGGCCCCGTCGTTGAACGTGACCTGGACTTCTCCCTTTTTGGTCATGACGTAGTCCCCGTTGTTGAGGACATGCCCGACGCTTTTGAGCTGGGTGATCGCATCGCCGGATTGCACGAGGACGTCTCCCTCGAAGCTCGACACCTTGGCGATGACCGCATCGGCCTGCGCGGGCGCGCCCAGCAGACCGACACAGACCGCAACAATCAGAAGAATCTCAAACGCGATTACTTTGGTCTTCTTCGTTTCCATCTGATTTACTCCTCCTTTCGATGACGAGAGGCTTTTTTCTAATAGACAATCTTGAGGGACGTGAGAAACTGGTTGTCTGTATATTCGTTGTCTTTAAAGTTTGAGTTTTTATTCCTGAAATTGTATCCGACGCCGAAGGTGACCCAGTCCTTGATCTTGTAATCCACGCCGAGATTGGCTGTTACGTTGGTATCCCGCCTGCCGTGCGTATTGTAATCATTGGTGCTGTACATGCCGCCCAGGTTGAATACGAATTTTCTCAGAACGGTCTGCTGCAGGCTGAGGCCGAATCCCGTGTCTTCGAAATACTCGCCCGTATCGGCGCCCGTATCCCGGAGTGTCCTGGCGATATTCAGGAGGAGGTTTGTCGTCTCGATGGGTTTGTAACTGATGGTGGTTGATGCGACCCAGGTATCGACGTTTTTGTTTCGCTTCAAGGTCGCGGCATAGTATTCGTTATCGTAGGACTTCCACTGGTAGCCGACGTTCAATTCGCCGCTCAGCTTGGCCGCGGCATCCCATGTCAGACCGACGTTTGTCTTGTGCCAGTTGGAATTTGCCTTATAAGCCGATGTAACGGAGGCGGCATCGAAATCCCTTTTTCCGTAATAGTAACGGATAAATCCCCAGGTCTTGGGCAGGAACTTGGCTTCAGCCCCCAGACCGAATTCGCTGTCATAGTAATTCTGACTGGCGTCTGCCTGGTCTTTGTAATCCTGCTTGTAGTAATTGTAGTAAAGGAAGGTTCTGAATTTCTCTGTAAAGAGAAAACCGAGCTTCGATTTCAGGTCGTTGTCCCAGCGGCTGGTTACCCGCCCAACGCCGTATTGGTCCGGGCTGCCGTAAGGATCTTCAGAGGCGCTATAGAGGTTGCTGATTCCCAGCATCAGTCCGCCGGGAGCTTTGTAGTCCGTGGCGAATGAGCCTTTATTCGTTTTCCAGTTGTTTTTGTCGTTGACGTTGTATAAAGCCCAATCTCCCTGATAACCCAGGTTCACGAAGCCCCGCTCAGGAATCGTATAATTGAGCAGCAGCGCGGGTTTTACATGATAAATCCAGTCCGACACCTTTTTCTGGGTTGTGGTGTTGGAGCCGTTTTTCATGTAGATGTTGTCGTCGTAAATGGCCTGACCCTCGATTCCGGGGATGATCTTCAGGTTCCCGATACTGATTTTGCCTTCCTGTGCCGGAAGTTGTGAGGGCATGGCTAAAAAAAAGACGATCAGGGCGCAAATAAAAACTTTTCCGGATTTCATGAGGCGGCTCCTTTCTCTGACGCTGTGGACAGTTATTGTAACATGAGATGGCATATTATTTTTTTAAAATGGCGATGTCAAGAAATTTTTGATTTATTCCAAGAATTTGTTGAAAAAAGGCACAAATAAGGCTATTGTCTGCCCGAACGAAGTAACTATTGAAAACTATTGAAAGGAATCACCATGACCGGAACGGGAGGCGCTGCCGATGCCATGACTGTTGTCATTCCAACACTCAATGAGGCCCTGACAGTTGAAGAGATCATCATACGCTGCAGGCCCTATTCGAGCGATATTCTCGTGGTGGACGGACATTCTGCCGACAAAACGGCAGACATCGCCGCGTCTCTGGGGGCGAGGGTCGTTTTCGATCACGGGATGGGAAAAGGAGAGGCCATCCGGACCGCGATCGAACATGTGCAGCGGGAGATCACCGTCTTCATCGATGCGGACGGCTCTCATGATCCGGACGACATACCGGCCCTGACTCAACCGCTTCTCGAAGGCAGGGCGGATCATGTATCGGGGTCGCGCCTGATCGGCGGGTCCAGCGAGCTTCACGGCGGATTCGATGAATGTTTCCGCCTCATGGGGAGTTCCTTCATAACGGCGTGCATCAATCATCGTTTCGATGTGAAGCTTTCGGAAAGCCAGAACGGATTTCGGGCGATCAGAACGGATGTCCTGAGAGCGCTCGGCCTTGAAGAGAATATCACGACGATCGAGCAGGAAATGATCATCAAGACTCTCAAGAAAGGCTATCGCATGGCGGAGGTCCCGACCCACGAGCATAAGAGAAAGGCGGGTTGTTCCAAAATCGATTTGAAAAAGGTGGCCTTCCGGTACGTTTACAGCCTGATCAAGTACCTTTATTTTTAACCATGAAAGTTCTCTTGTTCAACCCCCCCGGCCCGCACGGCAGGGGTCATATCCGGGAGGGCCGGTGCACCCAGGAAACGGGGGTATGGGCCACGCAATGGCCGCCGGTGTCTCTGGCCACGGCGGCCGCCTTGCTTGGTGAAGACGGCCATGATGTCGGCGTCATCGACTTTCCGGCGTTGGGGCTCGGTATTTCCGCCCTGACGGAAACAATCCGCAGGAAGCGGCCTGAAATGGCCGTCTGGAGTACAGGCACGCCGACGCTGCCGTTCGATCTTCAGATGGCGGGTCTGATCAAGGGCGAATCTCCTGAAACCGTGACGGCCGTTATCGGTACCCATGTAACCGTCCGTCCCGAAGACGCCCTGCGGGAGCCGGCCGTGGATATCGTCGTCCGGGGCGAGCCCGAAAGGATTATCCGGAATCTCTGCGCACATCACGGGGCCGGATGGGAAACGATCAGGGGAATCTCCTGCCGCACGGGAAGCGGGAATGATCTTCATGATGGCAGCGGAATCCGCCACAACCCGGCGGAAGATTTTATTCCCGCAGAAGCAATTCCGCGACCGGCTTGGCACACCCTGGACATCCGCCCTTATCGTCTGCCGCTCAAGGGCAGGCCCTTTTTGATTGTAGCGCCGGTAAGGGGCTGTCCGTACCGTTGCAGTTTTTGCACCGCCCCGATCTATTACGGCAATAAGCTGAGGGAGCGGCCCGTCGAAAAGGTCATGGACGAGATCGAGGAAAATGTGTCGGGGTTCGGCGTCGGGGAGTTTTTCATCTGGGCGGATACATTCACCGTAAACCGCCATTACGTGAAGCAATTCTGCCGGGCCATCCGGGAACGCAAGCTTCGGGTATCCTGGACCTGCAACAGCCGGGTCGATACGGTGGACGCTGAAATGCTGGGCGAAATGAAAGAGGCCGGGCTGTGGATGATCAGCTTCGGTCTGGAATCGGGCAGCGACGATGTGCTCACGTCGATGAACAAGAAGATTTCCGTTGCTCAGTCGGCAAAAGCGGTCCATGCGGCAAACCGGCTCGGAATCAGGGTGGCGGGGCATTTCATCCTGGGCCTTCCCGGTGAAACGGAGAAGACAATGGAGCAGACCCTCTCGCTGGCCCTGAACCTGCCGCTGGATATTGCCCAGTTTTATGCCGCCGCGCCCTTTCCGGGAACGCCGCTTTACGCTGAAGCCCTGCGACAGGGTTGGCTGAAAAGCGGTCAAAACGGAGACAGCGCCGAATTCTGCTCCCAGGGCGACGCCGTCATGGCACTGCCCGGACTGCCTGCGGATCGCGTGAACGCCTTTCGCCGGCAGGCCTACAGGAGATTTTATGCGAGACCCCGGGTGATCAAGAGGATCCTTTCCATGGTGGAGCCCGGCGCGGCGAAGCAGGCGGCGGCGAATATGAAAAGATTTCTGAAGTGGGCAACATCATAAGGTATTTTTAGCCCTGATTTGAAGCCGTGGACTTTAGTCCACGCTGAAGGGCATGCGCAGGCTGAAGCCTGCGGCTACAGGTCCAGGGGTGGCATGCGCAGGCTAAAGCCTGCGGCTACGGGGTGTGTTGCAATATGCGCAGTTGTAGGCGTGGACTGTAGCCGTGGACTTTAGTCCACGTAATTCCAAATCGGATTTCGTGTATGCCCATAAGAGAAAAAACCCACAGATTGCCGCGGGATTTTTACAAAGGCGAAATATCGGTGTCCTTTACCATATGCTTCAATAAACATGCGGGGACCTTCATAACGAATGAGACCGTTGACGTATTTGCAAATATTCTTGCTTCAACTGTCGAAAAAGCGACTTGTATCGTTCCGGTTTATTGTTTCATGCCAGACCATCAACACTTAATCATTACCGGCACAAAGAACAATTCCGATGTATGGAAGGCTGTCGTTGGCTATAAACAGAAAACGGGATTCTGGATGTCAGCTCATCAACCAGAGATAGCCTGGCAAAGAAACTTTTATGATCATATCATAAGAAAGAGGAGTGATCTGGTGTCTCAAGTCAGATATCTTCTGGATAATCCCGTAAGAAAAGGGTTTGTGCACTCATGGCAGGATTATCCGTTCAAGGGGTCCATCGGGTGCAGTTTAGACGATGTTTTGAATGGGATTATTTAAGAGTCATATCATAAATATGATATATAGGCACAAACTGTAGCCGTGGATTGTAGGCGTGGATTGTAGCCGTGGACTTTAGTCCACGCTGAAGGGCATGCGCAGGCTAAAGCCTGCGGCTACAGGTCCAGGGGGGGCATGCGCAGGCTGAAGCCTGCGGCTACAGGTCTAGGGGGGGCATGCGCAGGTTGAAGCCTGCGGCTACAGGGTGTGCTGGAGGTAATCAGGGGTCAGTGTTTGATTCACCCTCCCCAGGCCCCTCCCGTCAAGGGAGGGGATTAGCGATAGGGAACCATTTGCGGATGGGGTCAGGGGTCAGTGTTTGATTCACCCTCCCCAGGCCGCTCCCGTCAAGGGAGGGGATTAGCGACGAGGAATGAAAGTTGTCAGACGATCTTGTACTGGGCATCTGGGATGGGCATGACGCAGGCGCCGCCCTGCTTGCAGGCGACCGGATCCTCTTTGCCGTCAACGAGGAGAGGTTAAGCCGCAGAAAGCTGGAGGTCGGCTTTCCGCGGCTGTCCATCGCGGCTTGTCTGCAATATGCTGGCATCTCCCCGGCTGCCGTTAAAATCATCGCCGCATCGACGACAGACCCTGCAAAAACCCTCACGAGACTGTTTCCGGGATTGAAAGAGGAATACTACCTGATCCGGCGGCGAAAGAAAGAGCCGGGGGCGTTCGATCCTTTTAAAAAATCGTTCAAATACCGCTTCACCGAATGGCAGCCGAATCCTGTTTCCGCGTATCTGAGCCGCTCCTTTCTGAGCGGACAGTTGAATGTCATGGGATTTTCCGATTTCCGGTTCGACCTTGTGGATCATCATGCCGCCCATGCCTGGGCGGCCGCCTGCTGCAGCGGGTTTCCGGAGTGTCTCGTGATGACCCTCGATGGCGTCGGGGATGGTCTTTGCGGCTCGGTCTGGGTGTACAAGGATAGCCGCATGACCCTCGTGAAGGCCCTGCCTGCAAAACGATCTTTCGGAATATTCTTTGAGCACGTCACGAACCTCATGAACATGAGAGAGCTCGAAGACGAGGGGAAAGTCATGGCCCTGGCGAATTATGCCTATCCCATTTCGGATGACGACAATCCCCTGATGACGATCATCAGGACGGAGGGACTGGATATCCTGTCCGATTACACATCCACGGCCATGTTCAGGCAGATGAAGAAGATCCTCTGGCGTTTTCCTTCCGAACAGTTCGCCTTCATGGCCCAGCGCGTCCTGGAAAAAAACGTCGTCGCGCTGGTTGACGAAGCGCTTAAACGGACCGGCATGAGCAGGATCGCGGCCGCGGGCGGCATCTTTTCCAATGTCAAGATGAACATGAAGCTTGCGGCCCTTCCCGGCGTCGGGCAGATCTTCGTCTTTCCCCACATGGGGGACGGAGGCCTGGCGCTGGGTGCGGCGATGATGGCCAACCGCGGACAAAACGGCGATCACGCATACCGGCTGAACGATCTGTGCCTGGGGTCCGCATTCACGCACGCGGATGTCCTGGCGGTCCTCGAACAGGATCTATCGATCCGTTATCGCCCGCTGGAGAATGTGCCGGAAGCGGCGGCACGGCTGATCCTTGGGGGGGAGATCATCCTGTGGTTTCAGGGCAGGATGGAAGTCGGCCCGCGGGCGCTCGGCGGCCGCAGCATCCTTGCGCGGCCCGATGACCGCATGATCAAGGACCGCCTGAATCTCCTCTTGAAGAAAAGGGTCTGGTATCAGCCTTTCTGCCCCAGTATGCTGATCGAGGAAGCCCCGGTGTTGCTCGATGCAGACGGGCAGAACGTCCGGGACAACCGGTTCATGACGATGGCTTTCCGGGTCCGGGATGAACATCTCGGCACGATGGAAGGCGTGGTCAACATCGACGGCACCTGCCGGCCCCATTTTGTCGGGGATGAAAACCCGCGCTATCGGGAGCTGCTGACGCATCTCAAAAGAGAATGGGGACACGGCGTCGTTCTGAACACGAGCTTCAACATACACGGAGAACCCCTGGTCTGTTCCCCCGCCGAGGCCGTTGACGTGCTCAAGCGGACGGGCATTCGCTACCTTGTTATGGAGGACATGCTGGTTGAAAACCTTCATCCGAAAAGTTTATGACAGCCGGTTTTATCTGCCGGGATTGTTCATGCTGTATTTCATTCTGGCCGGCGTCCTGATTTATATCGTCGATTATTGGCCCAAAGGGGAGATTGAAGCGCTTCTGAAAAGATGGGTTCCCTGGAATCTCAGGGCAAACCTTGTTTTGCTGGTCATCGGGATCATCGCCTGCCGGCGGGATATTGCGGCATCGTTCCGGGGACTGTCGGCGGCGGGCGGCGTTTCGTATCTGCGCCGGAATTACAAGGGCCTTCTGCTGATCGCCCTGGTCCTGTCCGCTTTTTTCATGACCGCCTTTGTCGCGCCCCGTATCCATCGCATCTTCTACGATGAGGATATCTATGCGAGCATGGGACAGGTCATTGCCATGACCGGGCAGACGGGCATGTGTCATTACGGCACGCAGGATTACGGTGAATTCAACGCCGCCTGGCTTTCGTACTACAAGGAGCCGAGCGGCTGGCCGTTTCTGATGAGCCTTGTCTTTCAACTGTTCGGCACGAACGAACTTTATGCCTTTTTTCTCAACAACGTGATATTTGCCGCCGGCGTGCTTGCAGTTTTTTTCATCACGCGGATCCTGACGGGCGGCTATTTCCCAGCCTTTCTGGCCGGCCTCGTCTTTGCCCTGATTCCGCACAATCTGACCTGGTCCAATACCGCGGCTGCCGAGCCATCCGCCGCCCTCCTTGCCGGGCTGGTCGTCCTGTGCCTTGCCGTTTACCTCAAAACGGGTGCGGTCCGGCACCTGTTTACGCTGGCTGCGGTTGTTCCCATCGCCTGCCAGATGAGACCGGAGTCAGGCCTGATTCTGCTGTGGGCCGTCATCACGGTTGCCATTCTCTGCGCGTCGCCCGTTTTTTCACGGGGCACCGGGCGGGGTGAAGACGGGGGAAGCGACACGTGCAACAAGGCAGATCGGAAATCCGGGGGCCGGGGGACGGGGTTCTGGTCCAGGAGGGAAGTCTGGACGGCGGGGCTTCTGGGGCTTTTCTTCCTGATGCCGCATTTGCTGCATCTTTTTGCCATGGGCGGCCAGTCCTGGGGGGCGACAGGCGCCAAGTTCTCCACGGAGTTTTTCTGGAACCACCTGTCGGTCAACGGGCTCTATTATCTGAATAACGATTTATTCCCGGCGGCATTTACCGTGCTTGCCGTTGTCGGACTGCTCTTTGCCCGGCTGGATCTGAGATGGCGTCTGATGGTTTTCGTATGGTTTCTTCTCTTCTGGGGGATATTTCTTTTCTTCTATGCGGGGAGTTACCGATACGGCGCCGACGTTCGCTTTGCGCTCTTGTCGTTCATGCCGATCGCCGTGCTGGCGGGTATGGGAGGGGAGAGGGTCCGGTCGTGGATCGGCCGGGCAGGTTCTGTGGGCATGAGTGAAAAGACAGCCGGCGTCCTGATCGTTCTGGTTCTGATGTTTACATGGATGCCCTATCTTCCGCTGGTCCGGGCCGTGGGGCAGGAGGCGTGGGGGGCCAGGTACGATCACCGCCATGCACGCGAGTTCATAAAAAAGATCCCGCCGCGCGCCATTGTCTTAACGCATAATGCCACCATGTTTCTCGTCTGGGGACAAAACGCGATCCAGGCCTATGCCGGCATCCGGAATCCCGACATCGTCCGGAACCTCATGGAAACCTATCAGGGGCATGTCTATTTCCACTACGGCTACTGGTGCAACATCCCGACTGACGGAAACAAGCAGCTTTGCGAGGACGTCATGGCAAGATACAATATGGAAGAAATTGCCTCTGCAAGCGAGCAGGCCTACCGGTATGGCCTGTATAAAATGAGCAAGAAGTGAAACCTTTGCATAACT
>JAZDIK010000070.1:0-2368 GCA_043805145.1 Pseudomonadota bacterium
GTATCGACACAGATGACTCGGTTTTCCTCAAAGGCAGAGGTACGATCCTCCTTGCTGAGGATGAAGGTTCAGTCCGTCTAATGTTGAAAACCATTCTCACTGAAAACGGCTACGAGGTAATTGAGGCGGTGAATGGTGTCGATGCAACACTCAAATTTTCCGAAAACCGTCATACGATCGATCTGGTGCTCCTTGATGTAATTATGCCGAGAATGAATGGACGGGAAGCCCGCGAAGAAATTCTGAAAATCCGCCGCGACGTAAAGATTCTTTTCATGAGCGGTTATTCCGGTGACATTCTTGGAGAGGAAACGCTTCGACAGAAAGGCGTCGGCTTCATCCACAAACCACTCAACCCCCGGGAAATCATCCGCCAACTGCAAGAAACACTGGCAGAGCCGTGCTCGGACGAAATTCTTTGAATGAGCGGCTACGGGACTTTTCAACCTGCACCGTCAAAGTTCTTCATCAGGTCATCGTTTGATCTTAAACAAAAGGGGGACTGCGACATCATTCCGCAAGCCCCCTTCTATTCCAAACAGAAAGAAAATTATCTCTCGACCAGCTATTTCCGGTCCTTTCCGAATCTGCCACCACCACCCGGTTTTCCTCTTTGACCTTTTAATGGCGCCACCCTCGGCTTCTGGGGCCGGGCTATGCTCACGGTCATGAGACGGTCACCCAGCAAGGCCCCGTCAAGGGATTCGACTGCCTCCTTGAGATCTTCATCGCTTGCCATCCGAACATAGGCACATCCTTTTGAGGCGCCAGTCGCAGGGTCAGTGATAATATGGACCGAGGTGACAGTTCCGGCCACGGCAAACATGCGTCGCAAGTCATCTTCTGTTGCTTCATACGATAAATTTCCCACATACAGCTCTTTTGCCATGCTGTTCTCCTTTTGTTTCCTTTGCCGCTTCTATACACGGGAGGGAAAAACAAGTCACCATGGTAATCCGGCAACTACTCTTTTCCCGTTTTGCCAGTATACCTTTCCGCACATTTCCATGGTAGTAAAAAAGCAGCTTTCGCTAACGCAGGTTCCTCCCCCCGATCCCTTGCGTTTTCCTCTTCCTCAGACGCGCCATTTTCTTTTGCCGCTTCTCGGCAAGTTCAACTAGAATCTCATGACTCCCGCGCGACTCCTGACCAGGGGCAGGCATACGCTGAACATAGGAGCCGTCAGGCTGCATGTCCCAGGCGCTGCGTTTGTCGTTGAGGTGAACATCGAAGAGAGTTCTGATTTCCGCGCGCAGCTTTCGGTCCTCTACCGGAACAACCACCTCAACACGCGCCTCCAGGTTTCTCTTCATGGCATCGGCGGAACCGATAAGATACTGTTCCTTGCCGCCATGGTGGAAATAGTAGATGCGTGAATGCTCGAGAAAACGCCCGACAACGCTGACAACCCGGATGTTTTTCGAAATACCGGGTAAACCGGGGCGTAGCCGGCAGGTATCGCGGATGATAAGATCAACCTTGACCCCCGCCTGGGATGCCTTGTAGAGGGCCTGGACAATGTCAGCATCCTCCAACGCATTCATCTTGAATTGAATCAATCCCGGCTTCTTCTCGGAGTTAAGGCGTATCTCTTTTTCAATTCCTGCCAGAAGCGCCTTTTTCAGAAATTTCGGCGCCGGCAGCATCCTCTCGTACTTGCGGCGCGGCGTATAGCCGGTTGTCAGGTAATTGAAGAGTTCCGTGGCATCCTGGCCGAGTGCCTCGTTGCAGGTCAAGAGACCGAGGTCGGTATAGATGCGCGCCGTAACAGCGTGATAATTCCCTGTTCCGACATGGACATAACGGCGGATGCCGTCATAATCCTGACGAACCACGAGGATCACCTTACAGTGTGTCTTGAGGCCAACGACACCATACGTAACATGGATGCCAGCCTCCTCCATGCGCGTGGCAAGAGCGATGTTTGTTGCCTCGTCAAAACGGGCCTTCAGTTCCACGGCCACCGCGACCTGTTTGCCGTTCTGGGCGGCATGGATCAGGCCGTCGATGATCCTGCTCTGGCGGGAGGTGCGATACAGGGTCATCTTGATGGCACGAACCTTCGGGTCGTCCGCCGCCTCCTCAAGAAAACGCTCCACGGAAGTTGAAAAAGATTCGTAGGGATGGTGCAGGAGTAGCGACCCGGCATCCCGGATGATATGAAAAATGCTGCGCTGACTCTGGAGCAGCGGATGGTCGATGGGATGATGGGGAGGATCACGCAGTTCCGGATATTCCAGCGACGAAATCTCCATAAGATCGCGCATTGCCATCATTCCGTCCACCTCGAAAACATCCGAAGCCTCATCAAGGGCCAGTTCCGCAGCCACCATGCCGCGACGTACCGGATCCATTCCTCGCCTGATCT
>JAZDIK010000071.1:0-40320 GCA_043805145.1 Pseudomonadota bacterium
GTTCTAGGATGGTCCGTTTGCAGTTGCCGCACCGACCGCAATCCTCGCTGGCGCCGGGAAATTCAAAGGACACCCTGTCATGCTCCTCAAATACGGCGCAGTTGGCGTGATATTCCACCTGAGAGAGGCCATGTTTGATCAGGAGCGCTTCGATATAGAAGTCCAGGCCGTCGGAGACGATCTTTACATCGATCCCGTTTTGCCGGCAAAGTCGGTAAAAAACCGCGAAATCACTGTCCAGCATCGCCACGGCCAGGACATATTCCAGCATGTCGGTCCTGTTCCCTCTGAGCAACGGCGCGATCTTCGTGTAGGCCGCCCGGGAACCGATCCTGCCGGCGCAGTAGTCACGATCGATTTCCTCCCACCCGTCGCCGGTGAACCGGTCCAGGAGCCGATTCCCCACATCCACCGGGCTGGCCGTGCCGTCAAAGTCGCAGAGAATCAGGGTCTTTTCAACCGGCATCATCCCTTCTTCCTGAAATACTTCCAGACGATATTGGCGCCGACTCCGATCAGCAGCAACGGCAAAACATAAGTGGAAATCATATGAATATCCAGTTGCCGGTTTTGCATCAGCAGCAAAACGAGGCCTGACGTCGCAATGAACCAGCCTCCGATGTCTTTGCCGCGCTGGGCAATGGCACCGATGCCGATGACAGTCAGGAGGATGGGCCAACTTTTATCGAACCCGAAAACAGTGGTCTTGTGCAGAATAATCAGAATGCCAAGGGTGATCAGAATCAGGCCGCCGGTCAGTATATGCCTCTTCTCCCGCTTTTCCACGTCTTGTCTTCTCCTTTATCGAGCATCTAACTTTTCCGCCAGCTTTAGAAAGGGCTTGAACAGATCGATCGGAATGGGGAAAAGCGTTGTAGAATTGTTTTCCGATGCGATCTGGTTCAGGGTCTGCAGATACCTGAGCTGCAGGGACATGGGCTGTGTCTCCATCAATGCCGCCGCTTCGATGAGCTTCTGCGCCGCCTGGAACTCCCCATCGGCGTTGATCACCTTCGCCCGCCGCTCGCGTTCGGCCTCGGCCTGTTTGGCGATGGCCCGTTTCATCTCTTCTGGCAGGTCGATTTGCTTGACCTCCACGAGCGATACCTTGATCCCCCAGGAATCGGTGCTGCGATCGAGGATTTCCTGCAGATGCATATTTATTTTTTCTCTTTGCGATAAAATCTCGTCGAGCTCCACCTGGCCGCAGACACTCCTCAAGGTGGTCTGGGCAAGCTGCGATGTGGCGTAGAGATAATTTTCCACATCGGTGACCGCCGCATTTGCGTCAATAACCCGGAAATAAACCACGGCATTGACCTTGATGGAAACATTATCGCGGGTAATAACATCCTGGGGAGGGATGTCCATCGTGATGGTCCGCATGTCCACCTTGACCATCTTGTCAACGACGGGAATCAGGATGATCAGTCCCGGCCCCTTCTGATCAATAATACGCCCCAGGCGAAAGATCACCGCTCGCTCGTATTCATTTAAGATCCGAATCGCCGATGCCAGAAACATGACAACCAGAACGACCAGTACGATAATGGGATACATGATATTTCCTCCTTACTTATTCTCAAATTTCTTCGATTTTCAATTTAAGCGCCGCCACCTCGACCACCCGGACCTTTTTCCCCTTCTGCACCGCCCGGTCGCTCCAGGCATTCCAGTATTCACCATGGACAAAGACTTTCCCCATCTCATGAATATCAGTGATGGCCTCGCCTTCAGCGCCGATCATGCCTTCGCTGCCCGTTCGGCGTTTTCTCATCTGAGCTTTCAGGACCAGGCTCATGACGCCGGCAAAGAAAAGAGAAATCACGACAAGGGCCGGAATCATGACCTTCAGAGACACGTTCAATGCCGGATCCGGCGAATCAAACAGCAGCAGCGACCCCATGACCAGTGAGACGATCCCGCCGATGGTGAGGATGCCGTGACTGACGACTTTAATTTCGGCGATAAAAAGCACAACAGCAAAGAGGATCAAGAGAACTCCAGCAAAATTCACGGACAGCGTCTGCATGGCAAAAAAAGCAAGGACCAGTGAAATGCCGCCCACAATGCCCGGTAAAATAACGCCGGGATGGGCAAACTCAAAGTAAAGACCGGCCAGCCCCAGCAAGAAAAGGATATAGGCAATGTTGGGATCGCTCAAGGTAGCCAGAATTTCCAAACGGGTTCCCATCCTTTTCTCATGAAGGACCGCCCCTTTTGTTTTCAATGTCTTCTCACCTGCCGGCAGAACGATTTTTCTTCCATCGATTTGCTTCAGGAGGTGAGTCAGGTCGTCTGCTATAAGATCGATGACCTTGAACCGCAGCGCCTCTTCGGCGGGGATTGAAAGACTCTGGCGGACGGCCTTTTCGACCCATTCCTCATTGCGTCCCCGCTTCTTGGCAATGCCGATGACATAGGCCACGGCATCGTTTTCGACCTTGGCCATCATGGTTTTATTCATCTCGCCTCCGCGGAAACCGATGGCTACCGGATGGGCGGCGCCGATATTCGTTCCAGGCGCCATGGCGGCGACATGGGCTGCGACGGTAATGATCACACCCGCGGAAGCGGCCCGGGCGCCGGCGGGAGAGACATAGACAATCACCGGCAGCGATGCATTGAGAATGCCTTTGGCGATATCACGCATGGCAAGATCCAGGCCGCCCGGCGTATCCAGACGGATAATCAGGCCGTCCGCCCCCGTTTTCGACGCTTGTTCGATGCGTTGCAGGATATATTCGGCGATAGGCGGTGTGATGGCGGCGCTGATGGTGATGACATCGTAAACCGGTTTCTTTTCTTCGGCTGCAACAGACGATGTGAATAAGGCGCCCAGCAGGATCAACAGACCCGCAATGAGAAATGTTTCTATCTTTTTCTCTCGCATCATGGGGCTCATAGTGCTTTCATGATCTTTTGAACGTCTTCCCAGACCTGCCGCTTGGCGCCGGGGTTTCTCAGGAGATATGCCGGATGATAGGTGGGCATCAGCGCAATCCCCTGATAGCGTTGAAACCGGCCCCGCAGGAGGCTGATCGGAACGTCTGTTTTTAGCAAGGCATGGGCGGCAAAGGTTCCCAGGGCGCAGATCATTTTCGGCTGGATGGCCTGAAGCTGCCGGATCAGGAACGGCTCGCAGGCGGCAATTTCTTCGGGTCTGGGGTTCCGGTTATCAGGCGGCCGGCATTTCAGAATATTGCAGATATACACGTCCTGACGTTGCAATCCCATGGCGACAATGATCCGCGTCAGCAGTTGTCCCGCTTTCCCTACAAAAGGCCGCCCCTGCCTGTCTTCATCCGCCCCGGGCGCCTCGCCTACAAAAACAAGCCCGGCCTGGACATTGCCCTCGCCAAAGACAAGGTTGATTCTCGTTTCACACAGGGAACAACGTCGGCAATCGCCAAGCGCTTCACGGACATCGGCAAGGGTTCGTTCCGGTCTATCTGCCGCATCGTTCGGAACCTGTTCCGGCGCCGGTGCGTAAACCCTCTTTACGGCACCCTGTTTTCTCAAATATGAGGCAGGAAGGGCCCGGTTCAACGCCATATCCAATTGCAACCGCGACCTTAAGGCAACGACCATCCGGCGCAGTTCTTCGCGTGGCGCGTCGGCCTGAATCAACGCATGTTCCATCCTAGTTCGTCTCACCTGTTTGCATGACCGGCCATGCTGCCTATTTTAATAGCCGCTTCGCCCGGTCGAGAATGCGACCGGCTACTTCCATCTTGTCCATCAGCGGTAGTTCTTCAATGCCACCCGCCCGATCGAGAATCTTGACAATATTGGTGTCCGTCTGGAATCCTGCCCCTGATTGCTTCACGTCATTGGCGACAATCAGGTCCAGGTTTTTTTTCATCAGCTTGGCTTTGGCATTCTCCACGAGATCTTCTGATTCCATGGCAAAACCGACCAGGATACGTCCCTCTTTCCTTTTTCCGATTTCAGCAAGAATATCCGGATTTCTTTCAAGGTTCAGCGTCAGCGGTCCGCTCTTCTTTTTAATTTTCGCATCGGCTTGCATTGACGGCCTGAAATCTGCGACGGCTGCGGATTTGATGACCATATCGGCGGCCTTTAAATGCTTCATGACTGCCGCCCGCATTTCCACGGCGCTGGAAACGGGAATAAACTCGACGCCCGAAGGCACGGGCAGGGCAGACGGTCCGCTGATCAGCGTGACGGCGGCACCCCGCCTTCTGGCCACAATGGCGAGAGCATAACCCATCTTTCCCGAGGAATAATTGGTAATGAACCGGACTGGATCAAAGGGTTCACGCGTGGGGCCTGCGGTCACGAGAATCCGCTTGCCGGCCAGGTCTTTCTCGGTCAACAGGGACAGAACCTCATCAAGTATATCCTGTAAATCCGGGAGCCTTCCCGAACCCTCTGCCTTGCAGGCCAATTCGCCTTCTCCGGCAGCCATGATGTGGCATCCCCGGTCCGCCAGTTTTTGCATATTCTCCCGGACTACGGCATTTTCATACATGCTCGTGTTCATTGCCGGACAGATCAGAACCGGCCCCTTTGTGGCCAATGCAACGGTGGTTAAAAGATCATCCGCCAAACCGGCCGCCATTTTGCCAATGATATTGGCAGTCGCCGGTGCGATGACCAGAACATCGGCCTCTTCCGCCAAGGCAATATGGGCGATATCGTGATCCCTGATCAGCGAAAACATGTCCATAAAGACGGGATTGCCGGACAGGGTCTGCAGGGTCAGGGGGGTGACGAATTCCTCGGCATGTTTGGTCATGATCACCTTGACCGAACACCCTGCTTTGATAAAAAGTCGGATGAGTTCCGCAGACTTGTAGGCGGCAATGCCACCCGTCACACCCAGCAGGATATGCTTTCTCTCTAACATCGCCAGCCTTTCCCCTCAAGGTAATTTCAGTGACACTGTTCTCTTTATGCTACTTTATAGCAATTTTGCAGGTCAAGATCAAGGTGTTAATCTTGCCGGCCTCTCTAGAGTCATATAAATTTTCAAGTTCGATGGCTTCGTAAAAAAGCTCCGCAGGCAAAGCGCGCAATTTCTTGAGCCTCCGGACTTTTTACGACATTGTCAGTTTTTCCGGTAAGCTTTTACCCTTGCAATGGGAGAAATAAACAATTATAGGTCTCGCCATCATTATCCTCAAGGAGAGGCGTCTATGCTTTACCGTAATATCAGATACATTGGGTTGCTCGCAGTTATGCTTGTGATGATCGGAGGGGCCTGGCTTTTCGGAAGCGCGTTCGACACGGGCAACCCTGAGATCAATATCCATCAGGATATCAGCATGATCGGCCGACAAAAGGTGATCGAGGTGGCCTTCTCCGACAGGGGAAGCGGTCTTCGCGATACCTGGATTACGATCAGCCAGGGCGACAAGACCTATACGCTTTACGCAGTCAATTATCCCAAGAAAGGCACGCGCGACAAAACGATCTCCGTCACGGTCGATCCTTTAAGCATGAAAATGCAGGACGGTCCCGCGACCTTGAATATCAAGGCCGTGGACTATTCGCTTTTCAAGAATCAGACGCTCCTGAGCAAGCCCCTGACCATCGACCTGCACCCGCCACAGATCTATCTGCTAAATCCGCAGAATATCATTAACCCGGGCGGAACCTGTGTTACGCTGTATCGCACCTCAAAACCTGCCGTAATAAGCGGGATTCAGGTTGATGAGCGGTTTTTCCCAGCCTATCTGACTACCATATCGGGAAAGTCCTTCTATATCGCCTATTTCAGTCTTCCCATTGAAGCCAGCCAGGTATCGACCCGCATCAAGGTGGTCGCTCAGGATCAGGCCGGCAATGAATCAGCCGTTGCCCTGCCCCATCTGATCAAAGGCAGGAAATTCCGCACGGACAAGATCAACCTGTCCAACCCGTTCCTGCAACAGAAAATGCCGGAGTTCCAGAGAGCCGACAATGGCCTGCGCGGTAAAACACTTGTAGAAACTTTTATGTACGTGAATACGGTCATGCGGCAGGACAACTTTAAAACCATTCAGTCGCTGACCCGGAAAAGTGAGGCTCGGCAGCTCTGGACAGACACCTTTTTACGGATGAAAAATGCCGCACCCAAGGCCTTTTTCGGCGAGAAGCGAATATGGTTATACGACGGAAAGGTAATTGGTGAAAGCCTCCATGAAGGCGTCGATCTGGCATCCCTTGAACACGCCCCCATTGAAGCGGCCAACAACGGCCTCGTCGTTTATGCCGGAACGCTGGGGATCTATGGAAACGCCGTCATCATCGATCACGGGTTCTCCCTCTTCACGCTCTACGGCCATCTTTCTACAATCAATGTCAAAGCGGGGCAGTTGGTCAGGAAGCAGGAAGTACTGGGAAGCTCAGGAATGTCCGGGCTTGCCGGCGGCGATCATCTGCACTTTTCGATTCTGGTGGGCGGACAGTTCGTCAATCCACTGGAATGGTGGGACCCGCATTGGATCGCCGACAACGTAACCAAAAAAATCGCCATGGCAAATTAAAAGCTCGGCTTTGATGAACTCGTAAAAAGTCATTTTCTGCTGAATCTCGGACGGCTTTGTAAAAAATTCCGCAGGCAAGGCGCGCAAGGCATGATGAGCGAAGCATACTTGGGCGTACGCCGCAACGACAAAGGATGCAGCGCAACGCAGCATCCGGACTGTTCCCGCAGCCGTCAGCTTTTATTGATGTCCCGGTGGCTGACGCTGACAATATAACCTTGTTGAGAAAAATGGTTCACCAGTTCGTTGGACATGACCACAGACCGGTGTTTCCCGCCGGTGCAGCCCAGAGCGATATTGAATCTCACCTTGCCCTCTTTCTCGTACAGCGGAATCAGAAGTGCCATCAACCCAAATAATTTATCAATGAATGTCCGGCTTTCCTCAGCTTCGAGAACATATTCCCGAACCTGTGCATGATGCCCGTTATAGGGTTTCAGTGCTTCTACAAAATGAGGGTTCGGCAGAAAGCGGACATCGAGAACCATATCGGCGTCCGCCGGCAGGCCATAACGATAACCAAATGAAACGACATGAATCACCATCTTTCGGCGGCTGGATTCAACAAATAACCGCTGGACGGAGTCCTTCAACTGATGAACATTAAGGGAGGTGGTATCGATGATCTTGTCGGCCATCTGTTTGAGCGGCGACAATTTTTCCCGTTCATTGCTGATGCCCTCTACGATCGACCCCCGCTGGGAGAGAGGGTGGGTCCGGCGGGTTTCACTGAAACGATGCAACAGGGCCTCGTCGCCGGCATCCAGGAACAGAATTTCGATTTTGTACCCTTTTTCATTGAGCTGGTTGAAGACTTCAGGATAGGTATCGAGAAAGCTTTTTTCCCGCAAGTCCATGACCAAGGCTACCCTGGAGACGCCCTTGGCGTCAACGGACTGGATCTCAAGAAATTTCGGCAGCAGCACGACCGGCAGATTGTCCACACAGAAAAAGCCCACATCTTCGAGCGCCCGCAAAGACGTCGTCTTGCCGGAACCGGACATTCCCGTAACGATCACCACCCGCAGATTTCTCATAATGGGCCTCCGTCTCCCCTGAATGCTCTCACCCGCCTTTCGATTTCCAATGCATCGAAAGCGTATTCTCCTGTCCACGGAATACGAATACACGGGACTTGCGTTCCCATAATCTCCCGGAATACCCGCATATTTTCCATATTCTCCCTGCTTGATACATTGCTCCTGCGTTGCATTTCCAGGATAAGATGCAGATCCGTTTCCTCTGCCATCTGGCGGCTGTCAAAAAGATCCCGAGAGTTCAGAATGCCTGACTCCTTAAGATCAACCAGATTGCGCGTGGACGTGATCCCCCGGGCACAAAGCCGCCTACCCTGCCTCTTTTCAATATCAATGGCGTCATCGGCAATCCATGTATGTCCTCTCCTCACCAGCATCACACCAGCCGTGGTTTTGCCGGTGCCGCTGTCTCCACGGATCAGCACTCCCAAACCGAACATCTTCAACAGGACGCCATGCACCCTGACACAATGAGCAATTTTTTCCCTTAATGATCCCATCAAGCGACTTTCCAGTACAAACGCATCAAAAGCGGAAGCCAGCAGAGGGATCCCCGTCTGCTCATTAACATCGCGCAGGCGGTCCGCAATCCTCTCGGTCGCACAAATAAAAATGCAGGGTATTTCTACGGTTTGGATTTTTTCAAGAAAAGTCAGAAAGGATTCCCGGTCCCGCAGGATCAGCGAACCTTGCCGGGCCGAGTTCATAATCAGGGCGACATGATGCCGCAGAGGCCCGCAGACGCCTCCATGAAAATAATGCTGCACTTGGACATGGCGTAGACGTTTTGCCAGGCCCTTTTCACCCATCACCTGTGTCAGCCCCAGTCTGTCTTCCGAACCGGCAAGCAGACACTGAACCGAAATGTCGCGAGCCCCCATTGGAATCAAATCATCCTGAAGACGTTCATGACGATGAGAGTTCTTCATAACCGCCGAAAAATGGTTCTTGAAGCGGCAACTAAAGGAAAAGATTTTTGAGCCGCGGCGAAGTCATTTTTCAAAGCTCTCGCTATATGATATCGTCCTGTTGAGAGATCATCCCGAATATTTCATCCTTGGATCTGGCTTCCATCAGTTTTGCCCGGAAACGGCTGTCCTTGAGCATTCTGGATATTTTCGCGAGAGCTTTCAAGTGCTGTCCCGCAGAATTCTCCGGTGCCAGGAGTAAGAAAAACAGGTGTACGGGGTTTCCGTCCATTGCGTTAAAATCAACCCCGGCGGCGCTCCTGCCAAAGCAGATAATCAGATTATCCAGGCCGGTCAGTTTCCCATGGGGGATGGCGATTCCCTCGCCGATCCCCGTGCTGCCCAGTTTTTCCCGCTCCATCAGTACGGACAGCGTGACCTCGGGATTCAGTTTCGGGTAGTTTTTCAGGAAGGGCGTCAATAACTCTAATAAAACATCTCTTTTCTTATCCGATTGCAACGCTTCAATGGTATACTCCGGCTTGAGCATCTCTACGATTTTCATGCAGCATCCTTCACAATCTCAATGACTGGTCTCGATGAGTGTATAATTTCCGTCATCACGCCTGTAAATCAAACTCACGTTTTCCGATGATGAATCCCGATAAATAATGAACCTTTGCTTGGATACATCCATTTCCATCACTGCATCATCCAGTGACATAGGCTTCAGGACAACTTTTCGCGTCTCGACAAGCTTTGTTTCCTGTTCTTCTTCGCTTTCTCCCATCTCGCCGCTAATAGCTGTTATTCCTTCCGCACGGGTCATATTGGTCTTGTGACCCCTGATCTTTTCCTTATGTTTTTTCAATTGCCTTTCGATTTTATCAATTGCATTGTCGATGGCAAGACGCATGTCCTTAGCTTCTTCCTTCGCATTGATATTCAACCCGTCTGCAATCATATTGACCTCTACAACATTCCTGAATTTTTCTACGGAGAGAATGGCATGGACATCCATGGGGCGGTCGATGTATTTTTTTATTTTATTCAGCCTCTCATCCACATATTCCTTTTGCCAATTTTCTCCTTCTGTATTCCTGAATGTCAGAGAAATTCTCATCTTTTATCCCTCCTGTTTAAGTTCGCTCTTGTGCCATTTATCCGTAGAAAACCGGATCCTATCAGCCACCCCCGATCCTCTAATTGAATTGTGTCACATAGTGGTGTCGCCAGCAAAAGTCAATGATTTTTTATTTAACGACGACATTAAAAATTCAGGATACTGCGTTGCGGTAATGCCGATCACGCCTCAATCCTCAAAATAATCGCATCTTGCCTGCAGAGCGTCTTGCACGGTCGTCGATTTTGGTTCTTCTTCGACGCGATACAAGTCCCTCTTCTTTGACGCCCTTCAGAAGAATTTCTTTCGTCGCGATGAGGGAAGGATGCCCATCATTTCCCGGTATTTCGCCACCGTCCGCCGGGCAATGGTAATATCCGCCTTATCAAGATGCTCAACGATTTCAAGGTCGCTTAAAGGTTTTCGGGCGTCTTCTTCACTGACAATCTTGCGGATGTTTTCTTTTACGCTTTTTGATGCGATGGCATCTCCGCCGACCTTATTGATCCCGCTGCTGAAAAAAAACTTGAGTTCATAAATCCCCCGGGGTGTCTGCATATACTTATTGGTCACAACACGACTGATGGTTGATTCGTGCATTTCCACATCATCGGCGATATTTCTGAGCACCAGCGGTTTCAAATAATTCATGCCGTCATCAAAAAAATCCTTCTGCTGCCGCACAATGCTTTCGGCGACCTTATAAATCGTCTTTTGCCGTTGCTGAATGCTTTTGATCAGCCATGTGGCCGACTGGACCTTTTCCCGCACATATTTTTTCCCTGTTTCATCATTTGCTTTTCCACTGTTGCTCCCCATGATCTCCCGATAAAAATTACTGATTCTCAGCCTGGGCAATCCGTCATCGTTGAGAACGATTTTATACTCATCCCCTGACTTGAAAACGTAGACATCCGGAACAATGGGTTGTGTCTTCTCTTCACTATAGATTCGGCCTGGTTTCGGATCCATCTGGCCGACTAACTGGACGATATGCAGAACCTCCGGCAGGGGAATCCGCAGTTTCCTGGCAATATGATTGTAATTCTTCAATTCCAGGTCTTTCATATGATCCTGGATGATTGCTTCCATCAGGGTGCTCAATACACCGAGGAGGCGCGCCTGGATGAGCAGACACTCCTTCAGATTCCTGGCTGCGATCCCGGGAGGATCGAATTCCTGTATCTTCACCAAAACCGCTTCGACTTCCGTTTTTTCCGCGATATTCTGTTCGGCAATTTCATCAATGGTGGCCACAAGGTATCCATTTTGATCAAGATTGCCGATAATTTGCTCACCGAGATGCATTTCACGTTCCGTGAGCCGTGAAAGCTTCAGCTGCCACATCAGATGATCTGTGAGCGAAGGAAGCACCGACAGCATATTGTCCCAGGACGTCGCGTCTCCTCCATCCGGTCGGTCATAGGTCACTCCCATGGGGCCATAATCTTCGAGGTAACTGCCCCAATCGAACTCATCCCTTCCATCACCCTCACCGGTCAGCTCTTCGGTACGTTCATTGACCCTGATCTCTTCCCGGTCAGTGACGGTTATCTCTTCGGTGTCCTGATTGACGCTGGTCTCCTGATCATCGTCAGGCGCCACCTCTTCCAGAAGAGGATTTTCCTCCATCTCCTGATTGATGGTATCCACCAACTCCAGGCGGGACAATTGCAGGAGTTTAATTGCCTGTTGCAGCTGGGGTGTCATGATCAGCTGCTGGGTCTGTTTCAGATTCTGTTTGAGCTCGAATGCCATTAAAAAGAAAAATCCTCTCCAAAATAAATTTTTCTTGCCGCTTCACAATGCGCAATGGTTTCCGGATCTCCTTCGACCAGGACCTTGCCCTCGTTGATGATGTAGGCCCGATTGCATACTGAAAGCGTTTCTCTAACATTATGATCAGAAATGATGACGCCAATCCCTTTCATGCTCAATTTATAAACGATCTTCTGAATATCGGCGACGGCCAGCGGATCAATCCCGGCAAACGGTTCATCCAGAAGGATATACTTGGGAGAGGTGACCAGCGCCCGCGTAATCTCCACTCTTCGACGCTCTCCACCCGAGAGAGAATACGCATGATTTTTCGCCAGTCCGGTCAGGTCCAGTTCACTCAAAAGCTCGACCAATCGCGCCTGTCGCTGCTGGCGGTCAACCTCAACCGTTTCCAGGATAGCCATGATATTTTCCTCAACCGTCAGTTTCCGGAAGATAGACGGCTCCTGGGGCAGATAGTTGATCCCCTTCCTGGCCCGGATATACATCGGATCGTGGCTGATATCTTCCTCGTCCATGAAAATGTGACCGTTGTCGGGCTTGACGAGCCCGGTAATCATGTAAAATGTAGTTGTTTTACCGGCACCGTTCGGTCCCAGCAGGCCGACAACTTCTCCGGGATTGATTTCCAGATCAATCTCATTGACGACTTTCCTCCCGCCATAGATCTTTATCAGTCTCGTTGCCGTCAGTTTTGCCATTCGCTCTGACTATCCATCCCCGCGGTGGAACAGACTCTCCCCCTGTCTCAGTTATGCTTTCAGAATGTATCTATTTCGGATTCTCTTCTTTTTTTTCATTCGGATAAATTGTAGCGGTTACCCGCTCGCGCTCGTTCCCCTCGATGACGCCCCGGTCTTCGTCAAGAAAAATGACGATTTTTTCTCCCTTGACTATGTTCTTCCCTTCGCGCATGATGGTGTTGCCCGTCATCTCAATTTTCTGCGAATCATGATAGAAGACGGCATGATCCCCTGTAACGACACGGTTAGTCTGGGTTACGACGACCTGTCCTTGCGCCTCGATCTTTTCGAGATCTTCGGCTGTTCCCATATCCGCTTTATTTCTTTTCTCCGGTGTGGCGGGAGAATCCTTGTAATAAATGAACAGACGGTCGGCCTTGATCGTCTTGTCCCCCTGTGTGGCGATGGCATGGCCCGAGAAAATAACCAGCTTCTTTTCCTGATAGGCATCGAGCCGGTCTGATTGTATTTGAATCGGCTGGTTTTTATCCGTTTTTATTTTTTTCGGGGCTTCGGCCGCAAGGGATACCGGAACAAGGAACAGAAAGATAACCGTCAGCAATAAGAGGCGCCAACCGTACCGACGATGATAAGAAACCATGCGCAGCCTTTTGTCTTTTCTCATTTTCCCTGAATCTGACCTTTCACGCTGGACTGTAACGACAAGTGACCCTCTTTCAGATTCAGGGTCATGCCAACCCCCATGATCTGCATCCGGCCGCCCCACATGGTCACGGCCCCATCCGTATGGACAGCGCTTTGCGCATGGGTATAATGTAATACATCCGTACGTAACCGATCGCCTTGATCCGAAAGAATCTCTACATTGCCGGATATTTCGATATCTTTCGTATCGGTCTGAAGCTTTCCCTGATCTCCGGTCATGCGGAAAATCCTTCCCTCGGGGGTCAGCAGTTTGACCCGAACCTTTTCAAAAAGAACCTTGTTTTCTTTCTTGTGATACCTGGCCGTATTGGCCCTGATTTCCCACTTTTCTCCGGATTGCCCGACATCGGTATAGATGACATCCTTGACCTGCAAGTCCACGTTATCCGCCATCACTTTCAGCAAGGTCTTCGGAGATGTCTTATAAAGATCAACGACCAGAAGGGCAATCGCAGCCAAGATCGCCGTCAGCGAAAAACCGAGAACAACCCAGACTTTCCTGTTAAGTCTCATCCATGAAGTCTTTCCGGCCTGATGCACCGTTTCTTATCCGCGCACCCACACCGGCGCTTGAGATGATTTATATCATCCGGAACCCAGGATGTAAAGACGAAACGTATTACCCCTCGGCAGGCATGAATCCGTCCATCTGATATTTCCCCGCAATATCCTGCCAGTAATCCTGAGCCTTGAGGATCAGTTCACAGACTTCCCGGACGGCGCCCCGCCCTCCTCTTCTTTTTGTGACGTAATGGGCAATCTTCTTCGTATCTTCGGCAGCGTCACGGACGGCCACGGCGAATCCGACCCGCCGCATGACGGGAATATCCACAATATCATCTCCCACAAAAGCGGTCTGTCCCGGATGCAGATTCATTTTTCGCAGGATCTCTTCAAATGTTTCCACTTTGTTCCAGATTCCCTGATAGACTTCCTCGATGCCAAGGTCCTTTGCCCGATGTTCAACGACGGACGACCGGCGACCGGTAATCAAGGCAACGCCGACCCCATAACGCCTCAGCAATATTAAGCCGTGTCCGTCCCTGACATCAAAGTGCTTACTCTCGAAGCCCTGGTCGTTGATGATAATCTTCCCATCCGTCAGGACGCCGTCCACATCCAGCATCAGTAATCTGACGGTCTTGATCCTCAATAAAAGCGACTTATCTGTCAATAAATCCATAAAGACGTCCTTCCTGCATATCGAGACCTTTGAAAAATGGCTTCACTACGGCTTAAAATCTTTTTTTGCCTGAAATTATGAAAAGGCCAGAATATGTTTGAAATCAATAAATGAATCTCATTTCTGGAAATTCGAAAAATCTTTCCTTCGCCGCTTGCTGACCATTTTTCCCCGGTTATACAAAGATTTCATATTATGAATCATTTTATAAATGCTTTATTCTTTCATATTTTTTGCGAGAGCATCGATCTTCAGCAGCACCTGCAGCATATCGTCCAGGCTATTCAGATCAAGGGAATTGGGCCCGTCGCAGAGAGCAGTATCCGGGTTGGGATGGACTTCCATAAATAGACCATCGATCCCGACCGCGACTGCCGCCCTGGCCAGGTAAGCCACCATCTCCCTTTGTCCCCCGGAGACAGTCCCCTGACCACCGGGAAGTTGCACGCTGTGGGTTGCATCGAAGATGACCGGATAGCCCATCGCCCGCATGGTGGGAATGGCTCGAAAATCGACCACCAGATTATTGTAGCCGAAACATGTTCCTCTCTCCGTCATTATGATATTCTCGTTTTCTACGGTACGGATCTTGTCGATTATATTCCGGACATCCCCGGGCGCCAGAAACTGTCCCTTCTTGATATTGACCACCCGGGCGAACCGCCCCACCTCCATCACAAAATCGGTCTGCCGGCATAAGAAGGCCGGCACCTGCAGAATGTCAGCCACTTCGGAAACCGGTTTGATTTCCTCAAAACGATGAACATCCGTTAAAATCGGAATAGACAATTTTTCACTAATATTCCCCAGAATCTGCAATCCCTTTTTCAGGCCCGGACCGCGATAGCTGTGAACAGATGTGCGGTTTGCCTTGTCATAAGAGGCCTTGAAAATCAGCGGAATCTGCAGCCGGTTCGTCATCTCCTTCAGAAAAACGGCAATTTCCGTCGTTCTTTGTTCTTCCTCGATCACACAGGGACCGGCTATCAGGACAAACGGCGCCCCGCCGCCGATCATCATGCCATTCAATGGAATCTGTTTCATCGCATCCGTCCCTTCTTTATCCATGCCCCTGCTGCAGCATTTTGATCCGGATTGCCCGGTACCTCGCCGCCGCCTTCTTCGACTCAGGATTTAATTCATAGGCCGTTTTATAAGCGTTGAGGGCTTCCGTGAACATGCCTTTTTTTTCATATGCCATGCCCAGGTTGACATAAACAACATCGTCTTCGGCATCATGTTTCAAAGACAGTTTGTAAGATTCGATCGCCTTATCCACATCTCCCTTCAAAGTGTGGGCGTAGCCAAGATTCGCATAAACCGACGCCTTCTCGGGATCAAGCGTCAGCAGCCGCCGGTAGGCCGAGATCGCCTTGTCATAGAGTTTTTCCTGCATGTAAAATTCGGTCAGAACATTGAGAACATCCCGGTTCGGATGCCGGGCAGCATATTGTTCATAAAGCTTTGTGGCCTCGCGGGCCTTACCCACTTTTACGTAGGCATGGGCCAGATTATAAATAACCTGCGGATCATGGTTTCCGTGTTTGATCGCCTTTTCATAGCTTGCCGCAGCCGCAGAGTATTTTTTCAACTCTCCATAGGCAAAGCCCATGCTGGCGTAGAGGACCGATTTATTTTTCGATTTTTGGACGATCCGTTCATATAATTTGACGGCTCGGGCATATTCTTTCGCTTGATATTCAAAATTTGCCGCCTTTTCCACAACCTCTTCATCGTTGGGCTTCAGAAGAAGTATCTTGCGATAAGTCTGCGCTGCATCAGCGCGGCGCTTCCCCTTTTCATAGGCCGCCGCGAGGTTAAAGTAAACAGCCGGCTCTTTCAAGCCCAAGGTAATGGCTTTTTTGTAATTATCGATTTCCTTGTTCAGCAACCCCTTGCTCCCCAAGGCAAGGCCCAGGTTTGCATAAACCGCGGCATTGCGGGGCTCCCGTTTCAAAACTTCATGATACCACTTGATCGCCTCCTCATATTGGCCTGCCTTGAGCGAGGCGTCGGCCAAAGCAATCATGCCATAAACCGCCTGCGGAACTTTAGCCACAAAAATCTGATACTGGCGGATGGCATCGTTGAGCTTCCGACTCCTTTCATAGGCCTCTCCCAGTCGATAATAGAGAACGCCTCCTTCAGGATTCAAACGAAGGGATTCCCGGTAATTCTCAACTGCACGATCCCACTGGCCCAGTTGAACATAAGCAAAGGCGATATTGGCAAAGGCGCCTGCGTCCTTCGGGTTGATTTTGACCAGTTGCTGGCCCGCCTTAATCACCTGGGCGTAATCTTTTTTGCCGAGATAGCACTTTACCAGTTCGGCCATGACGCCTGCATCGCCGGGTTTGGCCGCCAGAACTTCACGATACTGCGTTATCGCCTCGTTGAAACGGCCCTGCTGAAAATAAGCTGCCGCAAGCATTTTGCGAACATTGGGATCTTGCGGATTTGCCGTAATGGCTTTTTTCAGATACTCAATCTGCTGGCGCCGATTTTCTGAATTTTTTGCATGCCGCAACCAATCCTGCGGTGTAATGGATACCTGAATAGGGATTCTGGCAATCGTCTTCTCACGGTATAAAATATTGATGCCGAAATCCTCGACCACATCGGATCGGCCAGGCTTCCTGGCGCTCATAATCCATTGATCGACCAGATCAACGCCCTTCAGGATCCGACGATAATCATTTACATCTCCCAATCCTTCCACATCCACTGTCAGGGCCTTGCCGAAGAGATCATCGGAAATGATGTTTCGGATTACAAACTCATCACGGTATGACAGCTTGAAGGTGTCATGCGGGGTCAGCCGCTCGTCGTTCCCGTTCTTTTCCACGTCAAGGTAATAAAAATGCGGCGCCTGACGAAGCGCGAGATAGGCCACCGTGTTCCTCAAGCGCACCAGTGTGTCGCGCCTCATCCCTCCTGTCGTGGAAAAAACGATAACGCCACTTATAAGGGCAACGGCGACCAGGAACAGAAAGACAAATCGTCTTGGCCTGGTTTTCTCCACGACACTGACTTTCTTTTTATCTCTTTTCCTGCCGGATTCATATTCCATGAATTTATCACTCAATACAAACTAGAGGTAACATCTTGAACATGCAACGCTCGCCATTCTGATCGGCTCTGTCACCCCCCTTCAACCGCGGGGATGGTATTTCCGGTGGACATCCTTCAATCGTTTCCGTGTTACATGCGTGTATATCTGCGTGGTGGAAATATCCGCATGACCCAACATGATTTGCACGGAGCGGATGTCCGCACCTCCTTCAATAAGATGCGTGGCAAAAGAATGACGAAAGGTATGGGGATGAACTTTCTTCTTAAGCCCTGCCATTCCGGCATATTTTTTCACCACTTTCCAAAATCCCTGGCGCGTAAACCCCTTACCGTATTTATTCAGAAAAACGACATCATTTTGTCTTTGCTTTAAAGCCCCCCCCCGGACGGTTTCGATATACTGCTGCAAGCAGTTGTACGCGCAACGGCCAACCGGAACAATTCTTTCTTTCCCACCCTTACCCATGACCAACAGATATCCGACCTGCCAGTTGATGGCGTTCATTGTCAGGCCAATTAATTCGGAGACACGGACACCCGTTGCATACAGCAATTCCAGCATGGCTTTGTCTCTCAATGCCGTTTCGCCGATCAAATCCGGCTGCGCCAGCAACTGCTCCATCTCCTCGCGGGACAGGGTATCCGGCAGGTGCATCCAACCTTTTGCCATTTCGATGTTTGCCAGCGGATTCTGCTCAACTCGTCCCTCCCGAATCAAGAACTTATAGAACCCCCTTAAGGCCGCCAGTTTTCTGTTGACCGATTTGGAGCATAGTCCCCTTGCCCGCTGTTCGGCAAGATAGGAAAGGACGGCTTTTGGTGCAACCTCCTGGAAGCGGGAAAGTCCTCCTGCGCGGATATGCCCCATAAAATCCCCCAGATCATGGCTATAGGCTTCTATTGTATGAGGCGAACATCCCTTCTCAATCAGGAGATAGTTCATATATTCATCAATCAAATCATCCATGGGCAATCCCGGGCAACTGATCCTTGAAGTGTTTTTAACGTAAATGTCGCCGCTACGCAAAGTTTTTTTCTGACAATTGCGTCAAATCGCCCGGACAGGCGGACCAGAGGCCTCCGGCACGATAATCATTCCGGACTGGCCTCCCGTCTGTTCAACCCACCGGACAAGCGGATAAAATATTTGACAGGTACAGTCGCTTGTGATAACCGGTTCTGCGTCAATCGCAGCAATTTATTAAAAATCTTTCATATCCTTAAATTTTACGCTGGGCGGAAGGTAGAGGTCGGGGGTAATCTCAAGTAAGTTAAGGATGAATCAGGAATAAGCCGCCAGAAAACAAGTGTCTTAGAAGGAGATCAACGTGACCTTGGACGAAGTCGTGAAGATACTGAATGCCGATATTTTGGTTGGGCAGGATCAGTTGGAAATGGAGGTTAAAACCGCCTTTGGCGCTGATTTAATGAGTGATGTCTTAGCGTTCGCCAAATCAGGCAGCCTCTTGCTGACCGGCCTGACGAACCCTCAAGTCATCCGGACAGCCGACATCCTTGACATTGCCGCCATCATCATGGTGCGCGGGAAAAAACCGGCGCCGGAGACCATCCGACTGGCCGAGGAACTCGGAATTCCCCTTCTGTCCACCAAGTTAATCCTCTTTGAAACGGCCGGCCGCTTGTATGAAAAAGGCATTAGGGGTTGCATAGAAAGGGTTGATAACAATTTTGCACGTCCATGAAAAACCGATTTTTGAAAGCAGCTACACCGTCCGTGGCGGTAATTTCGACGAGGCAGGAAAAGTCGCCAGCCAGATCAAGGCCAGCTTAAAGAAACTGGGGCTTCAGACGGAAGTGATCAGAAAGGCCTCGCTGGTGGCTTATGAGTCGGAAATCAATATCGTTTCCTACGCCAGGAAAGGAACGATCAATATTTCCATAACCCCCAAACGGGTAAAGATTGAGACCATTGACGAAGGGCAGGGCATCCCGGACATCAACCTGGCCATGCAGGAAGGATACTCGACCGCCAACGCAAAAATCAGGGAAATGGGATTCGGCGCCGGCATGGGCTTGTGTAATATCAAGAAATTCTCCGATCAGTTTCAGATCACTTCGGAGATCGGAAAGGGCACATACTTGAAAATGATCATCCATATCGAAAATGGCGCTTAACCAATCAGGTGTGGAAAGGACAACCGGCGTATAGTGAACCTTGGAATAATCGTAAGAAAATTTGACTTAAAAGTATTTTCCGGTTTCGACAAACTGAATACGGAAGTGCTCGACGGATATTCGGGGGATCTGCTCAGTGATGTCATGGCCAACAGCAAGGAAGGCGACCTCTGGATGACCCGTCAGGTCCATCAGAATATCATTGCAGTAGCCAGTCTGAAAGATCATGCCGGAGTTATTCTCGTACATGGGGCTGAGCCGGCGAAAGATACGCTGGAGAAAGCCCTGAAAGAAAATATCCCTCTTTTGGGTACGAACCTGTCAGGGTTCGAAATTGCCGGAAAAATATTCAATATCATCAGGGGGGGAAAAGAAATCGCCGCTCAAAACCCTTGAAAGACCATGTGAAACAAGGTCTTTTTTATAAGTTAACAGGAAAAATGTCATGCTCCGGGCGTTTCGCTGTGATCTTCACATCCATACTTGCCTTTCGCCCTGTGCTGACCTGGATATGTATCCCAGCGCGCTCATTGAAAAATCAATAACCGAAAAACTTGATGTGATCGCCATCTGCGATCACAATGCATCGGAAAACGTAGAGTATGTGATCAGCCTGGCAAAGGGAAGACCGATTACCATCCTGCCGGGCATGGAAGTTTCCAGCCTTGAAGAAGTCCACATTCTGGCTCTTTTTGATGATCTGCATGATCTGTTGAAGCTTCAGACGATTATTTACGAACACCTGCCCGGTAAAAACCGGGAGGAGATTTTTGGTTGCCAGGTGATCGTCAATGACCGGGACGAGGTGGAAGGCATGAATGAGCGGTTGCTCATCGGTGCCACGGACTTGCCACTCAATAATATCATAAATGAAATTCATATATTAGGTGGTCTTGCCATTGCCTCTCATATCGACCGGCCCAGTTACAGTATTTTGAGTCAATTGGGTTTTATCGATCCCGAAACTCCCTTTGATGCTCTGGAAATATCTTCTGCAACCGGCATTAAGGAAACACGCCAGCAATATCCGGACCTTTCTGCACACGCCATTATACAGTCCTCAGATGCACATTTTATGCGGGACATCGGTCGAGGATTCAGCACCATAATCATGCAGACGGCAAACATCCATGAACTGAAACTGGCCTTCGAAAAACGTGAGGGCCGGTATATTGTGGAAGGTGAATGATGCTTGAGCTGTCTCTGCACATCCTGGATATCGCGGAAAACGCTGTACGCGCGGAGGCTAAAGCGGTGACCATCACCCTTATTGAGGATCCTAAAACGGATCGCCTGACGCTGGAAATCCGGGACGATGGAAAAGGCATGACCGAAGGCGATCTGCAGCGTGTGCTGGACCCCTTTTATACAACGAAGAAGGTGCGTCGGGTGGGACTCGGGCTGCCCATGCTCGCACAGGCAGCGGAAAATGCGGATGGATGCTTTGAAATTGAATCCAAACCGGGAGAAGGAACCGCAGTGAGGGTTGTCTTCCGGCTTGGTCACATTGATCGCCAACCCCTGGGGGATTTGCAGGGAACGCTGGCGACGCTGATTATGGGAAACCCGGATATTCATTTCATCTACCGCCACCGGCGTGAGCAAAATGAATATGTGCTGGATACCAATGAAATCAAAAATGAAATTGAAGACGTTCCAATCAACCATATCGAGGTTTTAAAGTTTATCAGGCAGGATATTGTCGAAGGTTTAATGGGAATAAACGCTCAAGCGTGATCAACATAACAAGGAGGCGTCAATGAAATTGGAAGATGGTAACCTATTAAAAGATTTTACCCCTGAACAAATTGCACGATTGGACGAAATTATCAGCCGGCATAAGGGGAAGCCGGGCGGATTGATTCCTGTTCTTGAAGAGGCCCAGGTTGCGCTTGAGTATTTGCCTGTTGGGATCCAGAAGAAAATCGCCAAAGGGCTCAATCTGCCGCTGAGTCGGGTTTATGGCGTCGTGACGTTCTATTCTTTTTTCACCATGACTCCACGGGGTAGGCATACCGTGCGCGTCTGCCTGGGAACGGCCTGCTATGTCCGGGGCGGCAAAGCCATTGCCGAGAAACTGGAAAAGGAATTCGGCGTCAAAGAGGGTGAGACGACGCCCGACCGCATGTTTACCTATGAAACGGTCCGATGTCTGGGAGCCTGCGGCCTGGGACCCGTTGTCGTCATCGATGAGGATGTACACGGCCGGATCAAGCCGGGTAAAGTCAGAGAAATACTCAGTCAATACAACTAATATTCTTAAGAGGAAGAGATCATGGCCAAACTGAAAATCGAAGATTTGAAAAAAATCAAGGAGAAGGTTCACGCGGAAACTGCCCTGCGCGAAGGCGACCGTCGGGCAAAAATCACGGTGCACATGGGCACTTGCGGGATCGCCTCCGGGGCACGCGACGTTATGGACAGTCTGCTTCGCGCCATCGAGGAGGTCAATGTGTCGGATGTGGCCGTGACGACCTCCGGATGCATGGGGCTCTGCAGCCGGGAACCTCTTGTGACGGTCGAGATCATCGGCCAGGAACCGATCAAGTACGAATATGTGGACGCCAATAAAATGCGGCAGATCTTCAAAAGACATGTCCTGGAAGGCGAGATCCAGGTTCCCTTCGTCCTTGCCCGGGGCGCTGAAATCACAAAATAGCGGGCCGTGAAATGCGTCGCGGGCTTTGGTCGGCGGCCGACAATACCTGTTAAGGAGGATTGAATCCCAATGAAAATGTTTCGTTCGCACCTGTTGCTCTGTGGCGGAACGGGTTGTCATGCTTCAGGCAGCCTGAATGTCAAGAAAGTTCTCGTTGCAGAGTTGTTGAAAAGAGGTCTTTCCGATGAAATCAAACTCGTCGAAACCGGCTGCAACGGTTTCTGCGCGATGGGTCCCATCATGGTGGTCTATCCTGAGGGCGTCATCTATATGTCTATCAAAACGGACGATATCGCCGAACTCGTGGAAGAGCATCTCGTCAAGGGAAGGGTTCTGCAGCGACTGCTTTACCGTGAGCCGACAACGGAAGCTGTCATTCCTACCATGCAGGAAATTCCTTTCTTTGCCCTGCAGGAATTGCGGGTTTTGAGAAACCGGGGGCTGATCGATCCGGAAATCATCGAGGAATATATTGCACGGGATGGTTATGCCGGTATGGCCAAAGCCTTGACCGAAATGACCCCCGACGAAATTGTCAAGGAAATCCTGGATTCGGGATTGAGAGGGCGCGGCGGCGCCGGTTTCCCCACGGGATTGAAATGGAAATTTGCTTCATCCTCTCCCAGTGACGTCAAATATGTGCTTTGCAACGCCGACGAAGGCGATCCGGGCGCCTTTATGGATCGCAGCGTTCTCGAAGCCGATCCGCACGCCGTCCTCGAAGGCATGGTCATCGCCGCCAAGGCGATCGGTTCGCATCATGGCTACATCTATTGCCGCGCCGAATATCCGTTGGCCATTCAACGTCTGAACATCGCCATCGCCCAGGCAAAAGACGCCGGGTTGCTCGGAAAAGATATCTTGGGAACGGGTTTCGATTTTGACCTCGAAATCTATCTGGGCGCCGGCGCCTTTGTCTGCGGAGAGGAAACAGCCCTCATGACCTCAATCGAAGGCAAACGCGGCATGCCGCGGCCCAGGCCGCCTTTCCCGGCCATTGCCGGCCTCTGGCAAAAACCAAGCGTCCTCAATAACGTCGAAACCTTGGCCAACATCGGGCAGATCATCCGCAAGGGCGCCGCCTGGTATGCCGGAATCGGCACGGAAAAGAGCAAGGGAACCAAGGTGTTCGCCCTGACCGGAGATGTCAATAACGTCGGCCTTGTGGAAGTCCCGATGGGCACGACGCTTGGCGCTATTGTTTATGATATCGGCGGCGGTATCCCCAAGGGAAAGAAATTCAAGGCCGCTCAGCTTGGCGGCCCGTCGGGAGGCTGCATTCCCATTCAGCACCTCAATGCACCCGTCGATTATGAAAAAGTAGCGGAGCTTGGCGCCATTATGGGCTCCGGCGGCTTGATTGTCATGAACGAGGACAATTGCGCGGTCGATATGGCCCGCTTTTTCATGGATTTTTGTCAGGATGAATCCTGCGGCAAATGCACCCCCTGTCGGGAAGGCACCAAGCGCATGCTCGAAATCTTGACCAACATCACCCAAGGGCGCGGGAAAGAAAGCGATCTGGAACTCCTCGAGCATATGGCGGCAATCATCAAGGACGCATCGCTTTGCGGCCTTGGCCAGACGGCTCCAAATCCCGTTCTCAGCACGCTTCGTTATTTCCGGAACGAATATGAGGAACATATCAGGGAAGGCAAGTGCCGGGCGGCGGTCTGCACGGCTCTGTTTAAATCGCCCTGCCAGCATACCTGTCCCATTGAAATGGATATTCCCGCCTATATCGCGCTGATCCGGGCGGAACGTTTCGAAGACGCCTACAGGGTCCTGCTGAAAACAAACCCCTTCCCCTCCGTTTGCGGCCGGGTTTGCGATCATAAATGCCAGTCAAAATGCCGTCGCGGCAAGATGGACGAACCGATTGCCATCAAGTTCCTCAAGCGGTTCATCACCGATCATGCGCCTCGTCCGAAGATCGAGCCGGCGCCTGTGACGCGCAAGGAGAAAATCGCTGTAGTCGGCGCCGGCCCCGCAGGACTCACTGCAGCCCGCGATCTGGCGCAGCGTGGTTATAAGGTTACGGTCTTTGAAGAACTTTCCTCCCCGGGCGGCATGCTGCGCTGGGCCATTCCGTCATACCGGCTCCCCCGAAACATTCTGGATGCTGAAATTGACGATGTGAAAAACTTGGGAGTTGAGATCAAGTGCAACACGCGCGTCGGTAAAGACATCTCCTTTGCCAAGATCGGCGACAAATTCGACTATGTCTATCTCGCACCGGGCGCCCACAGGAGCCAGAAGATGGGCATCGAGGGCGAGGACATGCCGGGAGTCTATGGCGGAGTTGAATTTCTGAGAGATTTTAACGACAATGAAGCAGCATGGATGAAAGGCCAGAAAAGTCTGGGCAATAAGGTCGCCGTCATCGGTGGCGGAAACTCGGCTATCGACGCCGCCCGTTGCGCCGCCCGCCTGGGCGCCGAGGTGACGATCCTTTACCGGCGGCTGCGTCAGGATATGCCGGCGGCCATCGAGGAAATCGAGGCGGCCGAACACGAGGGCATCAAAATCGAGTATCTCGTTGCACCCACAAAGGTAGTGGGCTCAAATGGAAGAGCCACCGGAATCAGTTGTGAACGAATGAAACTGGGCGATTTTGACAGGAGCGGCCGCAAGCGGCCCGTCCCCGTAAAAGGATCCGAATTTACGCTGAGCGTCGATACAGTTATCGCCGCCATCGGTCAGGTTCCCGATCTCTCCTTCGTCCCTAAGGACAGCAGCGTACAAGTCAATAAGTGGGATTGCTTCGATCTCGCCAAGGGAAGCAAATCAAGAACGACCGATGCCAGGTTCTATGCAGGCGGTGACGCTGTCACGGGACCCGATACCGTGATCGCTGCAATTGCGGCAGGCCATCAGGCGGCCATTGACATTGACGCCGCAATCCGGATTAAAAACGGAGAGCCGCCTTACGAGGCGCCCCCGGAAGAGAAGATCGACATCCCGCTTATCATCGACGAAGAATCGGCGGAAGCCCCGCAGACCAGGATGCCGGAACTGGACGGCAAATCAAGAAAGCTGAGCTTCGTGGAAGTGGAGCTCGGATTCACGCGGGAAGACGCGATCAAAGAAGCTGTGCGGTGCCTGCGTTGCGACGCTGAAGTTTAAGGAAAGGAGACTATGATGGATAAAAAGATAACATTAACGATTGACGGACGCGAATTGGAAGCCCATCCCGGCCAAACGATTCTGGAAGTCGCCCAGGAAAGCGGGATTTATATTCCCACCCTTTGCCATTACCAGAAGACAACAAATGTCGGCGCCTGCAGGGTTTGTGTGGTGGAGGTCAAAGGCGCCAGGTCTCTGGTCGCCTCCTGTTGCATGCCGGTAAGCCCGGGCATGGAGGTCAAAACCGATACAAAGGCCGTCAGGAATGCGCAACGTCTGATTGTCGAGCTGCTCTGGTCATCGGGCGATCACAATTGCCTGACATGCGAACAGAACGGGGGCTGCGAATTGCAGGATCTGATCTACTGGTTGAAAATTGACCAGCCCCGTTTTGATATTAAATCTCCGCGTTACGCCCTCGAGCAGACCAATGCCATGATATCCCGTGACCTCAACAAGTGCGTTCTCTGCGGTCGTTGCGTCCGCGCCTGCAATGAAATCCAGGTCAACGAGATCCTTGACTTCTCCATGCGCGGATCGAGAGCCAAGGTCGGTCCCGCCTTTGACAGTGATTATATCCAGTCGGAATGCTATTTCTGCGGAGAATGCGCCGATGTCTGCCCCGTCGGCGCCATTACCTTCCGGCAGGCCCGTTTCGCCGGACGCCCTTGGGAACTCCGGAAAGTCCGCACCACCTGCACCTACTGCGGCGTCGGCTGTCAGATGGATCTCAATGTTCACAACGGGAAGATCATCAAGGTCACCGGCAACCGTGAATACGGCCAGCCCAACGAAGGAAGTCTCTGTGTCAAGGGAAGATTCGGCATGGATTTCGTTCACAGTCCCGATCGCCTGAAGACCCCCCTGATTCGAAAAAATGGAGAATTGAAAGAAGCATCATGGGATGAGGCATACGCCTACATTGTGGAAAAACTATCGGCGATTAAACAGGCAAACGGACCGGATAGTATCGCAGGATTTTCCTCCGCCCGGGCAACCAACGAGGAAAATTATCTGTTTCAGAAATTCATGCGGGCAGTGATCGGAACAAATAATGTCGATCACTGCGCCCGTCTCTGACACTCTTCCACTGTGGCCGGTCTGGCCACTACATTCGGAAGTGGTGCAATGACCAACTCCATCGATGAGATTGAATATACCAATGTCATTTTTGCCATCGGAACCAACACGACGGAGAACCATCCCGTCATCGGCGCGAAAATTAAAAGGGCCGTTCGTCAGAGAGGTGCGAATCTCATCGTCGCCGATCCGCGGGAGATCGATCTGGTGAAATACGCCACGATCTGGCTCCGCCAGAAACCCGGCACCGACGTGGCCCTCTTAAACGGCATGATGAACGTCATCATCTCCGAAAGCCTCTATGCCAAGGAATACGTGGAAACCCGCACGGAGGGTTTCGACGCCATGAAAAAGGTCGTGGTAAAATATACCCCCGAATATGCTTCAAAGATAACCGGCGTGCCCGCGGAGGATATCGTAACGGCGGCGAGACTATACGCGGAAGCCGAAGCCGCCTCGATTCTCTACACCATGGGGATCACCCAGCACACAACAGGGGTTGACAACGTCAAATCCATCGCCAATCTGGCCATGATCTGCGGAAATGTGGGCATCGAAGGGGGAGGCGTCAATCCTCTGAGAGGCCAGAACAATGTCCAGGGCGCCTGCGACATGGGCGGACTGCCGAATGTTTTTACCGGCTATCAGCCGGTGGTCAGCGACGAAGCCCGGGCAAAGTTCGAGAAGGCCTGGGGCGTCGCTTTGCCTTCCAAACCAGGCATTACCATTGTGGAAACCCTGAATGCGGCCCACGAGGGAAAGGTCAAGGCCCTGTATGTCATGGGTGAAAACCCCATGTTATCCGATCCTGATTTGAATCACGCCAGAGAAGCCCTGAAGCATCTGGATATTCTGATTGTACAGGATATCCTGCTCAGCGAAACGGCCCAGCTTGCTCACGTCGTGCTGCCCGCCGCCTGCTTCGCTGAAAAGGACGGTACCGTCTCCAATACGGAACGAAGGGTGCAAAGAGTCAGGAAGGCCGTTGAGGCCCCCGGCCAGGCCAAGGCCGACTGGGAAATCATCTCGGAATTGTCCACGAAAATGGGATATCCCATGAGCTATGCCACACCTGAGCATATCGTGATGGAAATCAATGCCTTGACGCCGAGTTACGCAGGAATTACCTACGACCGGATCGAAAAGACCGGCATTCAGTGGCCATGCCCCAACTCGACCCATCCGGGAACGAAGTTCCTGCATAAGGACCGCTTCAGCAGGGGCCTGGGACTGCTCAGCGCCATTGAATACATACCGCCCACGGAAGTTCCCGACGCGGAATATCCCTTTGTGATGACCACGGGGCGTGTGCTCTATCAGTATCATACGGCGACCATGTCACGACTCTCAAAGGGGATCATGGAGAGATGCCCCGAAAGCCTTGTGGAAATCAATCCGAACGACGCGGAGAATTTGGGCGTCTCTGCGGGTCAATTCGTGAAGGTTTCTTCCCGTCGTGGCACCGTTCAGGCAAAATCGGAGTTGACGACGCGTGTGCCAGAGGGGACCATCTTCATGAATTTCCATTTCAGGGAGGCAGCCGTTAACTTGCTTACAAACCCCGCGCTTGACCCGATCGCAAAAATTCCGGAATACAAGGTTTGTGCGGTGAAGGTTGAAGCGGCATAGTTGACAAACGACTCCAGGGCCGGGACGTTAATCCCACCCCCTGTTTTATGTCTGTCAAATTCAGTTAGATCGTTAATGATTATTTTTACATAAAAATAAATTTTTTAGGAGGAAGATAATGCCACGATGGAGTTACAAAACAACCATGATTGACCTAGACAAAATTGTTCCCCCTGAAGCAGTAGAATGTGACTTGACAGGAGACTGTATTGTTACTGATCTGCAAGGAGGAGGACTTGTGCATTTCAAGGAAATGCTCAACAAGGAAGGCGAGTCTGAATGGGAATTGGTTCAGTACCAGTACCACGGCGGTAAATTGCTTTTAATTTGGAAAAAAGAAATCAAAGAGGCCTTTGTAAGTTAACAGGCAACGACTTTTTGCCTCGCTGATTTTCCCGCGGCGGCTATCAATTTACAGCGTTTTTTTAGATTCGAAAATTATTAAGGAATGGAGGAAGTATCATGGCTTTTAATGCACCACCAAAAATGGTCGGTCTTGTAGGCAATGCAGGTGTTTACAAGTCAAAACTATCCGTATTTCAGTTTCTGATTCGAGGTTTTATGGCAGGCGCCTATATCGCTATCGGAGGAGCGCTTGCAACCGTATGTTCAACCGGGGTAGCACCCTTTCTCGGCGCCGGAATCGCAAAAATGATCGGCGGCGCGGTGTTCCCCGTCGGCTTGATCGCTATCGTTCTGACCGGCATGGAGCTTTTTACCGGTGACTGTATGCTTGTTCCCATGGCTGCTATGATGAAGAGGTGTACATGGGGTGCCGTGATGAGAAACTGGGTCTGGGTATATATCGGAAATATAATCGGCTCTTTCTTTTATGCCTATATCATGGCTGTCGGTCCTTTAGTTGATGGCCAGGCAAGCGGAGCAATGGCGGTGAATGCTTTCGGAATAACGGCGATAAATATTTCCGTCGCCAAGATTCTTACCTACAAGGCCGTTGGAACTGCAGGCATGTGGTCCTGTTTTATAAAGGCCATCGGCTGTAACTTTCTCGTCAACATTGCTATCTTGCTTGCCATTACAGCCGATGATGTCGTGGGTAAATTTTTTGGTATCTGGTTCCCTATCATGGCATTTGTTGCCACCGGTTTCGAACACTGCGTAGCAAATATGTATTTTTTACCTACCGGTAAATTCTTGACCGATTGGTATCCGGAAGTTATCACGAAGATAGGAGGACTTTTGGCAGCCAATGGGGGGCTTAGCTGGGGTGATATCTGGGTCTGGAACATCATTCCGGTCACAATCGGAAACATTGTTGGCGGATTTCTGTTTATCGGCGTCGCCTATTTTATGATGTTCAGAAAGGAAGTCCCCAAAGAATAGGGATAGATTAAATTGTCATTATTAGCATGGATCGCGTTTATTGTATGTGCGGTAGCGGTATTCATTCATTATACTGAAGTGAAGGATCCCCGGTTTTTGATCTTTGCAATTCCCGGGTTAATCGCCCTTCTTGTTATTCCCATGACCTTGGCATGGATGAGCCGGAGAACATTAAGCCATGCGGAAGCCGAGTACGGCCAGAATGCCCGTCCTTACAAGATTGGTAAACTGAACCTCGCAAATGTGGGGCAGGCGGTCAGCATAACTGGAAAGGTCCGGAAGATCTCCTTCAAGTGGCTCAACAGACCACATTTCCAGGTAACGGACTCCACGGGAAGCATCAGGGTGATCATGTTCACCGCACCCGCCGAAAACGTGGAGACGGGAGATAATGTATCTGCCATCGGCGTTGTGATAAAAAATATATTTGATCGTCGCAACCCGGCAATATCGGCTGTCAGCATAAAGAAACAAAATTTTTAAGATAAAATAATTCAGGGAGGTAACTATGGATTCACGGGAAGTAACCTTTTTAATAGGGTTCGTATTGCTTGGTGCCGCTCCGGTTTTTGCCAAACATCTTGCTTTTGGCTTAACTGAACTTATCATGACCATTGGTATGATTATTGCGGTTTCGACAGCATTTTCAAAATCGACATAAAAGAGAAACAATATACATGGCTTGATGGGTGGGGCGCACATTCGCCCCCCCACTTTTTAATTTCAGCGGATGAGCATGGCAAGGCGATGGGGGTCGCTTTACCAATACCGTTTCCCAAACTGGCGATCAGACCGAATCCCTCCATCTCACAGGACGGCTGCCACAAAAGCGGCCTAATCCCCATATTATTATTGTTTTTTTGCTGTTGATTGAAGCTTTAAAAAAGCCACTGCGAGGTAAAGACATTTTGATTATCTTGAAACCAGCCGATGTTATTCGAGAACGTTTCACTTCATCTGGCATACGATCAGAACAACAGCCACATTACCAGCCCATCCCCAAGGCCAGGCGATAGGCGATCAGGCCGCCCAGCAGCGAGATGACCAGCATCGCGCCGACAGAAGCGCCGAACCATTTCCAACTGTCCATTTCCTGCTTCATGACCGCCACGGTAGCGGCGCAGGGGATAAACAGCATGAGGATCACCAGAAACGACAGGGCCGAGGCTGGACTCATCACCTGAGGCAGGACCTGCAGGAGCCCTTCCCTTCCCACCCCGTAGAGAACACCAAGCGTCGCAATGGCCGTTTCCTTCGCAATAATCGTCGTCAACAGGGCTGTGATCATTTTCCAGTCCAGACCGACGGGTTGCCCGAGGGGTTCGAGTAAACGCCCGAATCCCCCAAGCCAACTGTCTTCGATACGCCCGTTGGGCAGATGGGAAAGAAACCAGATGATCACGGAAACGGCTAAAATCACGGTCCCGGCCTTTTTGATGAAGGACAGGGTTCTCGTCCACACGGCCATGCCGATCGTTTTAAAATCCGGCTTATGGTAAAGGGGCAACTCCATGATAAAAGGCATGGCTTCTTTTTTCAGAAAATAGCGGTTCATCAGTATGCCGACGAGCCCCAAAACCAGAATGTTGACCGTCAGCAAAGACCATGAAACCAGAGCAGCCGCATGGGTGGAAAATATCGCCGCGGCGACAAACGTCAGGACCGCCAGACGCGCCGTGCAGGGAACAAAGGGCGACAGGAAAATGGTCAGAAGTCTTTCTTTCTTCGATTCCACAATACGGGCGCCCAGAACGGCCGGCACATTGCAGCCGAACCCCAGGCACATGGGGATAACGCTTTTTCCATGCAGCCCGATGATATGCATGAACCGGTCCATGACAAAGGCCGCGCGGGCCATATAGCCCACGTCTTCCAGAACGGCCATGAACGTGAAAAAGATGACCAGAATCGGCATGAAGGTCAGGACAGACCCGGCGCCGCCGATCACACCGTCAATCAGCATTCCCTTGATCCAAAAAGGATAAGATTCGAGGAAAGGCTCTAACTGTTTTGCAAGGGCGCCGACCAGCCGCTCCAGCCCTCCTTGCAGGGGATAACCGACCGTATAAGTGACCAGAAAAACAGCGGCAAAAACCATCAGAAGGACGGGAATGCCGAAAAGAGGGCGCGTCAGCACATGATCGATACGGTCCGTCATGACCACCTGGCCCATCCTGAAGCGCGAAATGGCGGCTCGGGTAACGGCCTCGATCCAGTCGTACCGGCCACCCACAACGGCATGCAAGGAATCCTCGTGTTTGAGGAGGATGGACTGAATCCCGCGCCAATCGTCGGGAGGAATGCGCGCCTCCACCATCTTCGCGATCTCAGGGTCCCCTTCCATGAGCTTGATCGCAAGCCAGTTCACGGGCAGAGCCGCCGCGCCAGAGGGAGCACAGGGATCAATATGAGGCGTAAGGAATGATATGATTTCCCTAAAAACATGCCGGTGGTCAGCGGCCACCTCCTGCAGGCGCGGCTTGTAAAATACATCGCCGCAGGCAAGGGCGCGCGTTTTCCCGACGAGCTCGCGGATCCCCCTGTTCTTTGCGGCCACCATTTCGACAACCGGAATTCCCAAGGCTTGCTCGAGGGCTTTGATGTTGATCCGGATCCCCTGGTTCTCCGCCACATCGACCATATTGACGGCAACAATCACGGGAGGCCCGAACAGAAGCAACTCCGTCAGGAGATAGATGCTCCTTTCCAGGGCCGCGGCATTGACCAGGAGAATAATGACATCGGGACATTCCGTCAGGATAAAATCCCTGGCAATACGTTCTTCAGGGGAAAAGGCTGTCAGGCTGTACGTTCCCGGCAGATCGACAATTCGCATTTCCGTGTCGTCACAGACATGGGCGCCTTCTTTCTTTTCCACCGTTTTTCCCGGCCAGTTGCCCACGTGCTGGGATAGCCCCGTCAGAATATTAAAAACCGTGGACTTGCCGACATTGGGCTGACCCGTGAGTGCGACCAGAAGTCTTCTTTTTTCGCGTTTTTCCTCGCCAGCCTCGCAGTGCAGGGATTCGGTCCGGTAAACGAATATTTTATCCGCTTCCCCGCCACCAAGCGCCACGCGTGTATCCGCCGCCTGGACAATCTTCAGCTCTCCCCGACTGCGGAGGACCTTAATTCTCACATTCAGGGCAATCCCCAATCCCGCCAGTCGGACCGACAATGCGCGTCCGCCGGCCAGCGTCTGGATGATGCCTTCATCCCCTTCCCGCAGATCGGAAAGGGGAACCAGTTTTTCAGTCATCTGTTCATTAATATATTCAAATTGTAGAGGGTCAGCAGTCCTTACGCACAAGGTTCATGAGCGATCGGCCCGGTCACTCGTATTCCTTCGGAACAGCACAGATAACGATTATTGGATTGGCCGGGGAGTTGTTCTTGTACCGATGTTTTTCACCGGGCAACACCAGCGCAAAATCGCCCTTTCTTACAGGGACCTCGTTTCCGTCTTCCATGACGACGGCTCCCTCACCTTCAATGATATAGTTGAGATGTTCAAATGGATGCGAATGGTAAGGTGTATGGCCACCCGGCATGATCGTGAAAACTCGGAAAGAAAAAGCCGGCGTACCGTCGGATCTCGATATCGGAATCTGCTTCCAGACATTCTTTGTCCCTTCCATGGCCATCTCTGTCCTTTCAACTTTATCCAAGCTTGTAATTTTCATTAGACACCTCCGTATACATAGATATACAATCAAGGCTGAGAAGTCAACAACTTCCGATGTTTCTGAAAAGCCGAATCTTTTTGAAGAAGAATGGATAGGCGGTGTCCAATTAGAACCTCACCCGTCGTCAGATTCCCCTTGACTGAAAATATGAGATGAATTAGAAATGTTATCCTTGTTATGAAGGATAATTAGGAGAGGAACCACCATGGTTCCGGGGTTCATGATGGACGCACAAAGCCGCAAAGTCCGAGTTGCAGCGCTATCCGTGATCTCGAACACCACCCTCGTGGTTATGAAACTCATTGTGGGCCTTCTGATCGGATCGATATCGATCATTTCCGAAGCGATTCATTCCGGTGTTGATCTCGTTGCGGCTATGATTGCCCTTTTTTCCGTTAAGACCTCAAGCATCCCGCCCGATAAGCAACACCCTTTCGGCCACGGAAAAATCGAAAATATCTCCGGCGCTATTGAGGCGATGCTTATTTTTGCGGCTGCCGTCTGGATTATCTTTGAAGCCGTCCAGAAGCTCCGGAATCCCGAACCCCTCAAAACCCCGGGATGGGGTGTGGGTGTCATGACGGTTTCCGTTATGGTCAATTATTTCGTATCGACAATACTCTTCAAAGTCGCCAAAGAAACGGATTCCATTGCCCTTGAGGCCGATGCGTGGCATCTTCGGACGGATGTCTATACCTCCGCCGGCGTCGTCGTCAGCCTCATGCTGATCTGGTCGGGACAGGCATCTTTTCCGGGAACGGACCTCGGGTGGCTTGATCCGGTCGCCGCTATCGCCGTCGCAGTGCTGATCATAAAAGCCGCCTACGATCTGACCAGGCGGTCGTCAAAAGATCTTCTGGACACCACACTCCCACCCGAGGAAGAGGCATGGATTCGTCAGCGGATATTACACCACGGGCCTGCTATTTGCGGGTTCCATCAGTTGCGAACCCGTAAATCCGGTCATTTCCGCTTTGTCGAGTTTCATCTGAAAGTGGATCCCGAAATGTCCGTCCAGATCTCGCATGCCATCACGGAAGATTTGTCTTTGGGGATTGAAAGACAGTTTCCGTCAACGAGCGTGATGATCCATATCGAGCCCTGCGATGGGGATTGTAAGGGCAACTGCCTCCAGGGATGCCTGCTTTCCGAGCAACGGCGCAGAAACCAACAATAGCGATTAAAGCCCTGACGGGTGTTTGAGAATCCACATTCACTGACGCGGCATATAAACTTCCTGCGAGATCATTAAAATTCTATCCCGAAATCCACTTTCGGTTCAAATATCTTGCCCATCGTTTCCAGCACCGACTGATTACGCTTGCCGGACGATAGGGACAGGAACGTTTCCCAGAGGCTGTCTCCGCTTGCGTGCCGTTCCGCAGCATCTCTGTTCAGATCCTTCATATCATGTTTAAAAAGATATAATCGAATGTAATGCGTGCCGTATTCTTCCTTGATGGTTGCGGGCGCCCCACCTGAAGGGTTCATCGGGAGATCGTCCCGAACCATCGTATTTCTGAAAGAATCGGACCTAAGCAATGTTTCAACCTGCATGCCGCTTTTTAGAAGCGCCGGAGATGCACCCGTACGTCGAAGACAGCCGCCCCAGACACATGCCGACAACTCGGACCCATAGAGGCTTTGAACATCTGTCCCATTCCGCTGAGCTTCTTGCAATCGCGATGTGCCGACATCACGCACCTTTGAGGATTTACAGGTTACAGCTTTTCCACGCTTGATGACCCTGCACTTGCGAAATTGCAGGACAAGCTCCTGTTTAATCTGAAATGGTTGCCATGTCCTGATTATTAATTCGGAACAGGCATCTGCCAAAGGCATCTGGATCAGGATGCTGATGGCTAATATCTTCATGCAGATCTTCGGAAACGATCCGCATAAGCTATGCCGGAGAGGATCATGCTGATTGAGACCGGGCTGAAAAGGGATTCCTGCTTGCGTCATGACGCACGTTTCTTCGGTTATAGGGACGATTGTAGCGGTAATTTCAATTTCTGGTCGGCCAGCAGGGGATCTGAAGGATTCATGCGGTTCAATTGCCGTAACTCACCAATGGTCGTGCCGTTCCGTCGGGCAATGATATCAAGCGTCTCGCCTTTTTTTACCCGGTGGTAGGTAAATTTTTCCTTTTTCTTTTGGCCGGAAGGACTCTTCTTCACCACCGCAATGGCTTCTTTTTCCACGGGCCTGTCTATAATCTTAATCACGCGCCCCGCAAAGATCGGATCCCTGAGTTTCATTTTGTTGATCTTCAAGAGTATATTGAGGGAAGTGTCATGTTTCTTTGCAATCTTGGCGAGGGTGTCCCCCTTCTTCACCCTGTACACGCGAATGCCGGTGTCTTCTTTCGATATATCAGTCTCACCCGCTTTTGGGGGTTTTGCGGAAGCCTCAACCGCTTTGGGCAGGGTGCGCACATCCGGTGTGTTTTCATCCAGAACCGCTATCCTTACCTTCCGATCTGCAAAAAGCGGATCATTCAGTTTCATCTTATTTAATTTCAACAGGACAGCAAGCGTTGTATTGTGTTTTTTTGCAATCCTTTCAAGGGTATCACCCCGTTTGACTTGATAGTATTGAATTTTTACCGCCCTGACTTCCGGCTCCTTATCCGCAACAACTTTCTTTTTTACCATTTTCGGCCCATCATCCGGAGCTTTCTCTTGAAGTGTTTCTGGCTCCTCTTTAGTCAATATGACGGCCGGTGCTTTTTCCATCACCGGTTCCACTGGCAGCATTTCTACGACCGCGGCTGCAATAGCATCCGCGATTTTTGTCTGATATTGACGGCTGCGAAGGAGTTTTTCTTCATTTTTGTTGGAAATATAGGCTGTCTCCACCAGCAGAGATGGAATTTCAGGAAGCTTAAGAACTCGAAAAGGGGCGCTCTGAACAGAGGCAAACTTCAACGGCATGACCCGACTGATGTTTTCCAGGATGCTCTGCCCATAAACCTTCGACGTATTGATGGTATTTATTTGGTACATATTCAGAACGATTGGACCGGAGGCTTCGTTACTCTCTCCATTTGGGGAGCCGCCCATCACATCGGCGAGGTTCTCCTTCATGGCCAGTAGTCTCGCAGCTTCCGTGCTGGCGCCGCTAATAGACAGGCAGTAAACGGATGCACCCTGCACACGACGGCTAGGAGCAGCATCGGCATGGATGCTGAGAAACAGATCTGCGCCATATTCCCGGGCTAACTTTAACCGCTTGCTGAATGGCACATAATAATCACCGTTTCGAGTTAAAAAGGCGCGGTAGTCTTCCCGCTTATTAAGCTTATCTCTTAACTTTCTGCTGATTTTGAGGACGATATCCTTTTCCTGGGTGCCCCTCAGACCGACGGCTCCCGGGTCATCGCCGCCATGGCCGGGATCGATGACGACAATCCGTTTTTTTCTTGTGACAGGCTCTCGTTCCTCCGCTTCTTTCTTTTCGCCCTCGGGAAGCTCAATATCCACCACCACTCGGTCCGGTTTCTCTTCTATTCTCTGGAGTTTGAATACATTGGCATCCACATGGCCCGCCAATAATATTTCAACCCTCACCACTTCCTCGGAAAGGCGCACCATCGAGATGACCGAAACCCCAGGCTTGTTGAGAACCGATTTTTCCGGCAGGTTTTTGGGGAAAACGCTGCTTTTGAAGTCGATCCGGATATAATCCTTTCCCTTTTCGATTGTATAATCAGGCGCTTCACTCGTATCGATAACGATGCGTGTGTGGTCCGGAGCAACCCAGTGCCGGATATTCAAGATTTGATTCAGGGCGTTTGCATCTGAGGCCAAAAACCCCATAAGAAGCAACGCCAGCATGGGAATGATGCGTGTTACCTTTGTCATAATCGTTGATTTCCAATGCAATTTTACGAATCATATCAGACCTTCAAAACGATTTCAAGCTCCGCAAGGAAAAAGCTCCGCAAGGAAAAAGATTGACAAACGCTATGCTTAATGACATTTTCCCGCAAAAAAATTCGGGCGACATTTTTCATGTTCATTAGAGATTTGTTCAGGCAGAAACGCTTTACCATGTCCTTTGAATTCTTTCCGCCTAAGTGTGAAGGGAATCTGGATAGTCTGTTTGCGACGATCCAGGAACTGTCCACGCTTAAGCCGGATTATATCTCTGTCACCTATGGCGCAGGCGGCAGTACACGGGAAAGATCTCTTGAGATAGCCTCCCGGGCAAAAAAAGAATTCCAGACGGAAGTCCCGGCTCATCTGACCTGTGTCCAATCTACAAAAGATGATATTGCCCGTATTCTTGAGGCTTTTCGGGCTGAAAACATCGAGAACATCCTGGCATTGAGAGGAGATCCGCCTGCCGGTGCGGAAAAATTCATCAAGTCGGAAGTTTGATTTGCGGGCGTAATATTCCATACGCTTTTGAATGGCACGAATGGAGATGGGGTGCCCCGTGGCAGGACCTTTCTCCACCGGAAAAATCCTCTTGGAACTGACGGATGGCCTCGCTTTCAGATAATCTGTCAGCGCCTGAATGAACAAGAACTTACGATAATGCCATTTTCTCTGCAGAAAACGTTAATTGAGGGTATCTATGCAGGATAATTGTTTTAAAGAGTCTTTATTGAATCCCACCGTGTTCCCGGTCACTTGGGAACTGGTGCCGGGAAGGGGTGCAAGAGAAGCGGCCCAGGAAAAGGCCATATCCTTGGCCAAACAGGCCGCTCACGGAGTAAAGATACATGCCCTGACCGTTACAGATAATCCCGGAGGAAGCCCTGCCATGTCTGCCGATTTCATAGGCAGCGAAATTGTGAAACTGGGCATTGAGCCACTCGTCCATTTTACTTGCAAAGACAAGAACCGCAGTCAAATCGAAAGCCAACTTTATGCCCTGGATCGGGCAGGTGTCAGAAACCTCCTGGTTATGAGCGGAGATTACCCCGTATCCGGCTACCATGGGAGACCTGCCCCGGTTTTTGACCTGGATCCCATCCATACCCTGCAACTGATATCGGACATGAACCGGGGGCTCACGTATCCGGGAGTCAAAGGTAACGTCCGTCACCAACCCAGCGATTTTTTCCCCGGAGCGGTTGTTTCTCCCTTCAAGGCGACAGAAGCAGAACAAATGGTTCAGTATTACAAACTCAAAAAGAAAATCGATGCCGGTGCCCAATTTATCGTTACACAACTAGGATACGATGCCCGAAAATTTCATGAAGTGTTACTTTTTATGAAGCTCAGTGGTTTCAACATTCCGCTTATGGGAAATATTTACATCCTTCCGTACGGTGCAGCCAAAATGATGAACCATCATGAACTGCCCGGCTCAGTCGTCACGGATAAACTCCTGGCCCAGCTGGATCGAGAGCGAAACGATCCCGATCGCGGAGAAGGGGCCAGGATACTGCGCGCAGCTCGGATGTACGCCATAATGAAAGGAATGGGCTTTAGCGGGGTACATATCGGCGGGCACAATATTAAATATGAACAGGTGGAAGAAATTATCCGTCAGGGTGAGGAGTTCGCATCCCAATGGACCGATCTTATTCGCTACTTCGATTATCCCATTGCCGACGGCTTTTATTATTTTGAGTACGATCCGAACACAGGCCTAAATCAGGAAACGCCGACTAAACGGCAGTTTCGGCCGCTCGATGCCAGAGTCGAACTTTCCTATGGGTTTTCGCGAATGTCCCATAAACTTCTGTTTGAACCAGGAAAGAAACTTTACGTCATCATGAAGGGATTAAGCAGCGCAGTTGCAGGAACAAGGCTTGAGCGCTTTATTCACAAACTTGAACACTTAACCAAAGTCTTGATTTTTGACTGCAAGGATTGCGGCGACTGTGCCCTCATTGATGTGGCCTACCTCTGTCCGATGTCGCAATGCCCGAAACACCAGCGCAACGGAGCATGCGGCGGGAGCTTCGAGGGGTGGTGCGAAGTCTATCCCGGAAAGAAGCAGTGCATCTATGTTAAGGCTTATGCCCGGTTGAAGAAATACGGGGAAGAAATGCAACTGGATAAAGATATTATCCCACCTTGCAACTGGGATCTTCATCAAACGTCATCCTGGATCAATTTCTATCTGGGTAAAGACCATACCTCAAAAAGGCAGGGCGGTAGTTCATCCGGAAATTAATAATTTGTTTATTGAAGATTATGACGGGATATAGTAGAAGCCCGCAATAAGGGCGATTAGCTCAGGTGGATAGAGCGTTGGTCTCCGGAACCAAAGGCCGCGCGTTCGAGTCGCGCATCGCCCACCAAATTAAATCAGGTACTTAGAGAGTTTTTCTAAGCTCCTCTTTTTTTGTCTGCTACCCCATAGCGACCTTTTTTGCAAGTCCTTGATATTATTAATATGCTTTGCATGCCTATGATATAATACAGGAAAGGATAAGGATAAAGACAGGAAAGCCCTCCTCCCCTGTGTAGAAAGGGAAGGCTCCCTTGACCATCCTCCCCTTACCACCGGCACCGGGGTAGAATGATCTGGCATTACGTCGTTACTTACCGCTCCGGGGACAAAAACGCTTTTGGCGGTTAATTTCAGCTTATCCGGTTCATGGGTACTTCTTCCTGCATGTGCAACTCCTGATAAATCATCCCTTAAGTAACCTGCTGCACGCCTCCAACACCTACCGCTTACCCTGATGATGATTATCCGTGTGACAACAAGTCTATTTTTTTATTTTTGCTTCAACAAGCGACAAGATTTTTGATGCGGAAAGATTGAGGGCCTTTGCGAGTTGAAAAATCGTGATCAATGAAGGTTGCTTACGACCACATTCCAAAAGTGAAATGAAGCTCCGATCGAGATTGCTTGCCTCGGCAAGTTTCTCTTGAGAGATTTGATTTGCCTTCCTGAGCTCCCTGATGGCTTCCCCAAATGCCTCTTCAATCGTCAAGTTCGCCTCCTATCAAGAGAAACATAACAGAAGCGAGAAGGATATTCTGTTGACTATTGAAAACAAAACATTTATAAATGAAACACCTGCTGATTTCAGAGAGCAAAGTTCCTTTTGCGGTTTGCAGAACAGCTAAAATAATAAAACCTTCAGAGCGGTCAAAGAGGCTGTCATGAACGGATTGATTTTCAACCCCCGTGTCTCGAAAAGAGTGCGGGGTTTTGTGTTTGTAATGCAGGGTCATTAGAATCAGAAACATACTTTTCAACCAAAGGAGGGTAACAAAATGAAATCATACCACGAAAAAGTTTGGACTTGCGCCACAATAGTCACATTTATTCTATTTTTTTATACCTTTTCTTTTGCACAAACCGGAAGCATTGACGTACAAGCTGATAAAAAACTTCCCGCCGTATCCTCTGCTTCTTCGGATACAAGTTTTCCCAGATCAGAAGCACGGCACACTTGGGAAATAGGACCGGAAATATCATACATTGAGTATAAAGAACCCGATGTCATGAGTCAAAAGGGAACAATGTATGGAATTGGTGCGGCCTATAGTTATCACAATGGCATCATGATTAAGGTTGCGGGCAGATACAGTTATGGACAGGTAGACTACCAAAATTCAGGCACCCTTAGTAATATAGATGATAGCATATTTGAAATCAGGACGCTTGGAGGCTACGACTTTAAAATCTCAAGTTCATTCACGATGACGCCCTTCATCGGCCTTGGTTACAGGTAT
>JAZDIK010000072.1:0-26413 GCA_043805145.1 Pseudomonadota bacterium
TTCGCGGATCACATCGCCGGAATTTTTATCCGCATACCGGGTCAGGAGTGAGCGGGCGCCGTTATTGTCTCCCTTTCTCCACAGGGCCAGGGCCTGTGCCTCCACCTCTGGTTGCGTCCCAAAGAATTGGGATTCGAAACAGTCGCGCAACGCGTGAATGTCTTTGATCATGTAGGAATACTTGAGCATGGCGTAGTTGGCCACGTAATTGAAGGCCGTCCACATGCTTTCACGGTCGAACTTGAGGATGTCTCCCCTCTGGATGGACGGGGGCAAGCTCGTCGCCCCCGCGTAAAATGGCATAAGCACGGCCGTGGCAGGCCGATCCGGGCCGAACCAGGTCAGTCCGCCGATCGCGTCCGGAAGCCAGCTGCGTGACTGGTTTACATAGGCATACACACATCGGTAGATGTTCAGCGGCCGCTCGAACTCACCCTTGAGGGGGGTCAGGCGTCCCTCCTTGTCCGCCATGCCCTCGGCCTGTCCCTCGAAGCGGTTGGGATTGCCGAAGGGGCCGGCGGCCAGGCCCTTGGTCAGGTCGAACTCGGTGCCCTCATAGTTGTCGCGGTGAATCGCGAAGATGTTTCCGACCGTCAGTTTCTGGTCCGGCTTGACGGCAAAAGGGTAGACCCGCGTGAAGGGCCCCTCTGCCCACGCAGGCAGGTTCAGAGACGGCGCAGCCAGGGACTGGGCGCGCCAGACGCGGCGCAGTGAATAATAGGGATGATGAAACTCGCCGTCGCCGTACAAGCTGGTCCAGTCGAGGGGCCCGTCGGCGGGCTTCCACCAGCCCTTCTTCTGCGCTATATCGAAGATGTTGGCGGAGAACATCATGTCCTCGGCGTCCCTGCGGACTTCCCGGATGCGGAATTGGTTGGCCGCCACGAAAAAACCGTCATCGGGCACGCGCTGAGCCACCCAGACGCCGCCGGTGCCGGTCATGTCGTAACCCGCCATCTCCATGACCCATCCCTCTTCCGGGTCGGCGACGACCAGGGTCTCACCCGTTCCGTAGTATCCGTATTTCTCGATGAGCTCCCCCATCAGTTTGACGGCCTCGCGAGCCTTCTTGCACCGCTCCAGAGCTACCCGGGACAGTTCCGCCGAATAGAAGATGCGTTTCCCCGGCTCAGGCTCAGGATGCACCTTGGCCTTGTCGGTGCATTCGCCGATGGACAGCTGGTGTTCGTTCATGATGCCGTAGTTGGCATCGAAATAGGCGTAAGTATGAGGCACCTGCGGGATAAATCCCAGGGGCACGCTGGCGGGCGCACCGGGCGTATCGTATCCCGGCCCGCGATCCCTGGTGACAATTCGCTGCGTCTCGCTGGCGCCCCAACGGGGCTTGTAATCCAGAGAGTAGTGGGCGTAGAATACCGGCCGCAGCGAACCGGGTTTATGGTCCATGGCCGGCACGTAAATCAGCCGCGCATCATTCAGCCCGTCATCCGAATGGGACACCATGACCGAACCGTCGGCGGAGGCCTTCTTGCCCGTCAGCGAGGTCGTACAGGCCCAGACCGGCACGGCGACAACCAGGCAAATGATTGCTGTAAATACAATAACGCTTCGTTTCATAAACATTTCCTCCCTTCCGATAAAAGAATTCGCTTCCGCCTCACGGATGAATACGACAGGCGGTTTTGTAAGTCAATCATACATTGATCCTGTCAAGAAAACCTTGAAATCGAGAGGAGATGAAGCAGATCCATATTCAGGTACCTTTTCATGCTCCACTGGGTCCCGGCCACATAACGGAGCCGGGCTGCGGACAGCATCATTCAGATCGACGGGGGCTGGTACAAGGGCGTCATGTAGGCGTAGAGTTTTTTCATCAGTTCGCCGAGCGTCTCGGGATTCCGGGCTGATATGGCCGTCGCGTCGAAACGCCGGCAGAGGGTTGCAAGTTGTGCTTTGTCGGGAAAGCGGTCGTCCTTGTTGAAGACGCGCAGAGTCGGTTTTCCGGCAATATCAAGCTCCTGCAGAATCAGCTCCACGGCCTGGATGTGGTTTTCAAAGTTGGGGTTGCTGATGTCGATGACATGCAGCAGCACGTCGGCTTCATGGAGCTCGTCGAGCGTGGCCCGGAAGGCGGCGAAGAGCTCCTTCGGCAGGTCGCGGATGAAGCCGACCGTATCGGTGATTACGGCCTCATGGTCCCGCGGGAAACGCAGCCGCGAACTTTTCGGATCCAGCGTGGCAAACAGCAGGTTTTCCGTGAAGACATCGCTTCGGGTCAGGGCGTTGAGCAGCGTCGATTTGCCGGCGTTCGTGTAACCCACAATCGAAATGACCGGCAGGCCCGTCCGTTCCCGCCGGACTCGCCGGATATCGCGGGCCGTCTGCACGGTTTTCATTTCCTTTTCGAGGCGATTGATGCGGTCCCGCACGCGCCGCCGGTTGATCTCGAGCTTCGTTTCCCCCGGTCCCCGCGCCCCGATGCCTCCCGTGAGCCGCGACATGGCGGTGTTTTTCATGATGAGCCGCGGAAGCAGGTACTGGAGCTGGGCCAGCTCCACCTGGATTTTCCCCTCGCGGCTATGCGCCCGCCGCGCGAAGATGTCTAGGATCACCTGGGTCCGGTCGATGACACGGATTTCCGTGAAATCGGTGATGGACCGGATCTGGGCCGGAGTCAGTTCATGATCGAAAATAAGCAGGTTCGCGCCCATCTGCAGCGCCCGGATGACCAGGTCGGAGAGCTGCCCTTTCCCGAGCAGAAATTTCGGATCGCGCTGCGCCCGGTGCTTCAGAACCGTATCGAAGACCTCCACATTGCATGAACGCGCCAGTTCCTTGAGCTCATCCAGGGCATAGGCGACATCGGCCAGCGGGTTGGTTTCCACGCGAATCAGAATGGCCCGGTCCGTGGCATCCACCTTCCGCGTCTTCTGCTTTTTTGTGAATTCACCCTCCAGGGCCTGGATAAACGATAGGAAATCCAGCGTGAGTTCGGCGGGCGGCGTTGGGGAAATCTGCATCCAGTATTGGCCTTCCGGGTTTTCGGGAATCAGGTGGGCCGCATAGGCTTTTCCGGGGATGCCGTTCGGAAGCACATCGACAGCGCAGACCATATCCAACCGCAGCAGCGCCAGGTCCGTCAGGTCGTCGGTTGTCAGAGGCTCGCCGTCCAGATGCGTGTGGATGAGGCGCAGGCCCTTGAAGCGCGTCGAGGAAGAGCGGAAATTGTCCAGACTCGGAATGAGGATATCCTTGTGGGAGCCCACAATGACGAAGGCGATTTCCCCGCGGCGGCTGATGAGGATGCCGATCTGGCGGTTGATTTCCCTGGAAAGGGTCGTCAACTGCCGGGCCAGTTCATGGGTGATGATACTGTCGGGCGGCACGCGCCGCCGGTAAAGCTGTTCGATTCCTCTGATCTGCGACGGCGCCAGACCTGTTAAATTGCCGTGAATTTTATTCACTATTGACGCCTGCGTAAAAAGTCCGGATGCTGCGTTGCGCTGCATCCTTCGTCGTTGCGGCGTACGCCCATGTACGCCTCACTGCTCATGATTGGCGTGCTTTGCTTACGAAACTTTTTACGCAGCCTTTGTTTTCGGATCATTTTTCGACATTTTACGAGTTCGGCACTATTTGAACTTGTGCGGACTGACCCTTTTTTCCATGTCATCCAAGAATTTGGACCAGGCATTCGTGCGGAAGGCCGTGGCCAGTTTCTTCGGCGCTTTTGCCCCGCATTTTGGGCATTCGAGATGATCGTACGGTTCTTTAATTTTCAGAATAGCCTCGTATTCGTGGCCGCAAGCGCAGCATGCAAAATCATAAAGTGGCATTTTCAAGCTCCCCGTTGTCTTTCCTGCTGAATTTCATGACGGTTTCGGATTCCTATCACAGCCCCGGCTGCTGGTCAAGCGGGGATTGAGGGGCGCAACCGGCTGCAATCTTTTTTATTGCATTTAGACAAGCCGAACGTTAGGATCACAAATGAAAAATGGCTTCGCCGCGACTCAAAAATCTTTTCCGCTAAGAGGACGACCAGACGTCATCATGGTTCATGACAAGCCGTTAACCTCATCTCTGGAAAGGCGGAAAACATTTGATTCGCCGCTTGCGAACCATTTTTCAGCGGTTACGCATGGCTCTCGTTCTGAGAATTTTAGTGCCATGGAGGTTCTGCTTATGAAAAAGCTTTCTGTGTACGTATGGATCGTTGCCTGCGTTATCTGCTTCACGGCCTTTTCCGTCCAGGCTGCCGCCCCGCCTGCCGTAGGCGGGCCATTGCCCGATTTCAAGCTGCCGGCCCCCAAAAGCAGCGCCGACAAAAACTATCTTGGCGTTTCCGGTACCTTCTTTTCAGGCCCCTTTACAATCGGCCAGATCAAGGCAAAGGTGGTCATCGTCCAGATCTTCAGCATGTACTGCCCTTACTGCCAGAAGGATGCACCCCATGTCAACGGCCTTTACAACCGGATAGAGAATGATCCGGCCCTGAAAGGAAAGATCAAGCTGCTGGGCGTCGGCGCGGGCAATTCGGAATATGAAGTGGGCGTTTTCAGGAATAAATACAACGTGCCTTTCCCGCTTTTTCCGGATGGCGATTTTAAGGTTCATAAGCTGCTGGGAGAAGTGCGGACGCCCTACTTCATCGGCATCAAGATCAATCACGACGGATCCCACCAGGTCTTTTATTCGAAGCTGGGCGCCATCGAGGGGAGTGAGGAGAAGTTTCTGAATGAAATGATTTCCTTGTCCGGCTTAAAATAGGAGAGGAGCATGAGAAAATTCAATTACATTGCCTTGATAGTGACGGCCTGTGCGATGGTGTTGATCCTGCCGCTCGCGCAGCATGCGTGGGGCCTTTCAGACGCTTACAAGAATAACATCTATCAAACCGGCCCCCTGAAGCCGACAGACAGCAAGCTGAAGGTCAAGGTCGGCCAGAAGGCGCCCGGTTTCTCGCTTTTGTCCGTTTCCGGGGGAAAGGTCTCTCTGAAAGATTATTACAGCAAGAAAAACGTCGTGTTGTCCTTCGTGCCGGCCGCCTGGACGCCCGTCTGTTCGGATCAATGGCCCGGCTACAATATCGTCAAGGACCTCTTCGACGCGCACGACGCGATCCTGCTGGGCATTACGACGGACAATATCCCGACGCTTTTTTCCTGGACCAACCAAATGGGGCAGCTCTGGTTCCCCGTGCTGTCCGATTTCTGGCCCCACGGGCAGACGGCAAAAAAATACGGCATCCTGCGCACCGACGGCACGTCGGAGCGGGCCCTGTTTGTGATCGACAAGCAAGGCGTCATCCGTTACGTCGACGTGCATGACATCAACGAACGGCCGCCTCTTGAAAATCTGGTCAAGGAACTGGAAAAGCTCAAGTAAGCGGACTTGCGATAGAGGGGACAAAACCGGACATAAGATCATTAAGGAGCAACACATATGGATGAAGACATTCGCTGGGCAAAAACTCACTGCGCGCGCATGGATCACGGCGGCTGCGGCCTGCTGGTGGGCGTGAAGGACAATAGAATCGTAGAAATCAAGGGCGACCCCGACGGTTATCTGAACAAGGGCTACACGTGCTTCAAGGGCCGCGTATCGGCAGAGCGGCTGACGCATCCGGATCGCCTCAAACAACCCTTGAAACGAGCGGGGGAGCGTGGCGAAGGAAAATGGCAGGCTATATCATGGGATCAGGCGCTGGACGAGACGGCACAGAATCTATTGCGCATCAAGGAAAAGCACGGCGCCCGCGCGGTCGGCTTCGGCGTCGGCATGCCGAAAGGCCTGGAGCATTTTGTCCTGATCCGCCTGGCCAACATCTTCGGTTCTCCGAACGTCATCGCCTCCCAGGACGTCTGCCATGCCGGAAGGGAAATTACGGGCATCCATACCTGCGGCTTCTATCCGGTTGCCGATATCCACCACCCGACAAAACTCATGTTTTTCTGGGGCAGCAATCTTGCCTCCACGAGTGAAGAAGGGCAGATCTACAGCCAGGTAACCGCCCAGTTGAAGGGCGGCGCCAGAATGATCGTTGTGGATCCGCGCAGGACCGAGCTGGCCGAAAAGGCCGACCTCTGGCTCCAATTGCGACCCGGCACGGCCCAGGCGCTGGCCCTGGCGATCATGCACGTGATTTGCGAAGAAGGGTTGTACGACAGGGCCTTCGTCGAGCAATACACGCATGGTTTCGACGATCTGGCGCAACATGTAAAACAGTATCCGCCCGAGCAGGTTGAGGCGATTACCTGGGTCCCGGCTCAGCAGATCCGCAAGGCAGCGCGCATGTACGCCGAGGCAAAGCCCGCCGCCCTGCAGTGGGGAAACGCCATCGAACACGACATCAACCTGTTTGATGCCACTCGCGCCCTTGCCTGCCTGATGGGAATCACGGGCAATCTGGAAATTCCCGGGGGGAATGTCAACGCGCGGGATCCCAAGATCATGGGGCTGGCGCAGTTCGTCCGCGCAGACCTGATCCCGGACAAGCGAAAGGATATGATCGGCGCTTATCACGGCATCATTCCGAGACTCATGACTGTTGCCCCGGCCTTTTTCCGCAAGGCCGTCCTGCAAAACGAACCCTATCCCATGCGTGGGTACTACGGCATGTGCACCAATCCGATGGTCGCCTGGGCCGACAGTAGACTCACCTACGAGGCTTTCAGGAGCCTGGACTTCGTGGCCGTTGCGGAAATCTTCATGACGCCGACGGCGGCCATGGCGGATATCGTTTTTCCGGTGGCCCATCAATACGAGATGAACGACATCGGCCATTACGGCATCGGTCACGGCATGATCCTGGCCCGTCCCAAGGTGGTCGATCCGCCCGGAGAGTGCTGGCCTGACATGAAGATCATGAACGAGTTGGGAAAGCGGGTGTCCTCGCCGGAGCTGTGGCACGAAAATCACGAGACGTTTCTGGAGGATCTCGTCAGGCCGGCAGGGCTCACCTACAAGGAGTTTGTCGAAAAAGGGTATCTCAAAGGCCCGGCCGGCGTCCGGTCTTACGAGGCCAAGGGATTTCCCACGCCCACGGGCAAGGTGGAGCTGCGCCTGAGCATCGCCGAAAAATTCCATCTCAAGCCGCTGCCGGAATTCACAGGATTCCCGGAGCCTGAAGACCCCGAGTATCCCCTGATTGTTGTCAGCGCCAAGAGCCGATATTATCTTTTGTCTTCCTACCGGTGGGTCGGAAAATTGCGCGAGAAAAGGCCACATCCGCTCGTGGAGATTCATCCCGATACGGCGGCACAGTACGGGATCGGCGATGGCGATGAAGTGGTCATCGAAACGAAATACGGCGAGATCACGCAGCGGGCCAGTGTCACCGACATCATCCATCCGCGCGTGGTCAGCGCCGCCCTGGGGTGGTGGTTTCCCGAGGGCTCCCCGGAAACCCAGTACGAGTGGAAAAAATCCAATTTCAACATGCTGACGTCGATCGGGAAACTGGGGAAGGAATTCGGAACGCCCAACATCAAAAACCTGCCCTGCCGGATCCGCAGAAAATAGCTTTGAAGGATGCTGATTTATTTTCGCGTTCTTTGCGAGGTCGTTGGCCTTGGATAAAACCTTACAAACCGGCGCCATTGCCGTCCGCCTGTATGATTGCTTGCGTAACGGGGCGGCAATGCGGATTGTTGCGGATGTTTGCATAGGGTCGACCTATATCGCCGTCCGCCTTGATGACGACAGCCTCGGTCTTGCCGCTGTTCCCACGACGGACATACCGGCGGGATGCCCCGGTTTTCCTCCGCCGGGGACCCTGTCCGGTGTCGGAGCGGCCTCCATCCTGGCCTGGCTGATCGAAAAAGACAATCCCCGGCAAAAGGCCCTCGCTCTTGCAATGGCCAACGCCCTGATCCGTCAGGACCGCTGTGACGCGAACGGAGACGCCTTGGATCTGATCAAACTGACCCCGGCTGACCAGGTCGTGATGGTCGGGCGTTTCACGCCCCTGATCGAACGAATCGAATCCACTGGGGCGGCGCTGACGATTCTGGAGAAGGATGCGGCCAAAGGCCCGTTCCTTACAAAAGGGGAACGGCTGGAAGCGCTGAAAAACGCCACCGTCGCCCTCATCACCGCAACGACGCTGCTCTACGACAGCCTGGAAGAGATCCTGGCAGGCCTCGGCAGACCCCGCCATGTCGTATTGCTGGGGCCTTCCACGCCCATGTTGCCCGATATTTTCATCGATACGCCCATCCATCATCTGGGTGGCGTCCGTATGATAGATCCTGCCAGTATCCTCCTCGTCGCCGCCACTGGCGGTGGAACGCGGGCTATGCGCCCCTATCTGGAGACGACCAATCTCTTCATCAAAAAGCCCCTTCCATCCCCCTGACCATACATCAAAATCAAATAAGTCCGCTCCCTTTCTCCTAAATTCCACACATATCTTTTTTTCATGGACCGCACTCACCGAGCTGCAAATCTACGCTGCGGCTGATTGAGCCATGTTGTTGAATCCTGTTTGATAATGCGCGCTGTTTTTGAATGTGTTGTTTGACTGATCTCGAAAAGTATGCAATATTACTCACAGTGACAGCTTTCTCCACGAGTGGAATGGTGGATTGAGCTAACTGGATGTGGCTATCCCTTCATCGAATTGCCGTCGTTATAAATGTGGAAAGGAGGCAAAGTATGTTGAGCAGCGATGAGATTCTTGATTTTCTCAAGCAGCACAAAGGAGACTTTGAAGCACGGTTCTCCGTGAAACGGATCGGCTTGTTCGGGTCTGTCCTCCGCGGTTCCGCGAATGACAAGAGCGACGTGGATATTCTGGTCGAACTGGCTCATCCAACTTTCGATAAATATATGGATCTGAAGTTCTTCCTTGAGGATAAACTGGGAAGGCCCGTAGACCTCGTCTTGGCTGATTCATTGAAACCCCGTATCAAGCCAATCATCACCCGCGAGGTGGCCTATGCGTAGGGATTTCCGGCTCTATCTCGATGACATTTTAGAAGCCATCCACCAAATCCGAACGTATTTGTCGGATCAGGGCGAAGAGGCTTTCACAAAAGACCGAAAAACCCAGGACGCCATCATCCGAAACCTTGAGATTATCGGTGAGGCCGCAGGTAAGCTGCCTGAGTAAATTCAAAAGGGTGAGCCGGAGATTGACTGGCGTAAGATTACAGGGTTGCGCAACATTCTCGTTCATGAGTATTTCGGCGTCAATTTGCCAATTGTATGGGATGTGGTTCAGAACAAGCTGGGTCCGCTGGAATCAGTCTGTCGAAGACTTCTGGAGAGCGCTGTCGAACCGCCAAACCAAGAGATTCTATAGCAATAACAAATCCAAGATTTCTCGCCGGCTTGCCATTTTCGGTAACACGCAAAAACTTCAAATACAAGTCTATACCGTTGCCATTCCCGTAAGAGAATTGAGTACGGTTTGAAATGCGCATATTTGAATGAAGTGAGTTTTGGGGAGGCGGTCATATTCATGCCTTGCTGTAATATTTGCTTGATTACTTTCAACAAATATGCGAGATTTCTAATGGTTATGATTGATTCCATATCGATTATTGAAGGATAGACGGACTTTAACGGATAAATTGGCTTGTTTGTCTATTCTTGAATCGTAGAACCTATACGAGGAAAGGAATCTTGACCATGCCTAGCCGCAATCTACACAAGAAACCCTATGACGAAGGAACACAAGACAAGCTTGCCCTCTATCGGGAGTATCTCCGTGAGTGGTTGCCTGTGTTCATTAATTCGCCTCATGTGGATTCATTGCAGATTTTTGATTTTTTTGCTGGGCCGGGAAACGATAAGGTAGGGAATCCAGGAAGTCCTCTTATTTTTTGCGATGAGATCCGCAATGCGCTGGATCATCGAGGGAATCAAGCAAAGAAAATCAGAGCTTATTTCAATGAATACGCTGAAGACAAACATAGAAATTTATCTGCATGCATCGATGGACAGAGAATTAAATTACCGGAGGTCGAATTTACTATCACACAAAAAGATTTTTATTCAGCCTTTGAACAATGCAAACCCTTGATGCGCGAAAAGACCGCTAATCTTCTATTCCTCGATCAAAATGGTGTCCAGCAAATCACAAAAGATATCTTTCAAGCCATTGTACGTCTTCCTTTATCGGACTTCATTTTTTTCATCTCTTCTGCTATGGTCAATCGATTCAAAAAACAGCCAGAAATTCGGAAGTATGTGCCTGTGACAGACGAGGATTTTTCAAGGATGAATGGAACCAATGTGCATCGAATTTTGGCAGATGCGTATAGCCGTTGGGTTCCGGATGATTTAGTATATTATATGGGACCGTTTTCCATTAAGAAAGGACCGAATGTGTATGGCCTTGTCTTTGGATCAAAACATCCGCGTGGTATGGATAAATTTCTGCATTGCGCATGGAGATTAGGCGGTGATGCGAATTTTGATATCGATAAAGACGGCATCGATCCGGAGTGCCCATCTCTTTTCTCCGAGTTTGATATACCGAAAAAAATATCCGTGTTTGATAATGACCTTAAGTCAGCAATATTGGAACGCCGCATCCTGACAAACAAGGATGTATACAAATTCGCGTTACAAAATGGAGTATTACCGTCGCATGCCAAGGCTGCACTAAATCAAATGGTCAAAGAAAGCAAACTGCCCCCGCAAGTTTTTCATATTTCCTATAACGCTTGGAAAAAACCAAAGGCAGAACCAATCAAATACTTTAAAAGAGTTAACCCATGAATGTCGTATATGAACCCAAAGGACGGGCACGGGAATATTCAGAGCTTGCCTGCAATCTTTATCGCGGCTGCTCACATGGATGCCTTTATTGTTATGCACCCGCATGCATGCATACGACAGCAGAAAAATGGCATAAAACAGTAGAGCCGCGTCCAGATGTGATCGAAAATCTCGAAAAAGATGCGGAAAAGCTTCGCGGTGATTCACGCCGTATTCTGTTCTGTTTCTCAAGCGATCCTTACCAGCCTCTGGAGCGTGTTGAACGGCTGACGCACCAAGCGTTAAGAATTATTGCAAAGCATCGATTGAATAGTCAGATATTAACGAAAGGCTGTGCAGACCTTATCCAGGAAGATATGGGGCTGATGAAGGATGCTCGCACTCAGTTAGGTATTACACTATGTTTTTCTGATGATGCCAGACGCAAAGAATGGGAGCCTAATGCCTCGACGGTTGAAGAACGGTTGATCGTTTTGAAATCAGCTCATAAAGCGGGTGTTTTCACGTGGGTCAGCTTGGAGCCGGTTATCGATCCATCGCAAGCACTCGAAGTGATCCGTATCGCACACCCATATGTAAAATTCTGGAAAGTTGGTAAGTTAAATCACATGAAAGAATATGAGCGGGCCGTAAATTGGGGGGAATTTCTTAGCGATGCAGATCTCCTTTTATCAAAACTGAATGCACAATACTATATCAAGAATGATTTGCGATTTTTCGCTATAAAGCAGTGAGCTTATAAACCAGCAACTAAATATAGAAACGCCTGACTGAGGCTTGCAGGTAATAAGGGCATCACGCAGATTTAATGATCATGTTAATTGCCGGAGTAATAATTCCTGGAGTAATAAAGATCATTTAAACCGGAGGAGCTGGGATGCCCCTGAGCCAGAAAGAGATCCGCGATCGCGCCCTGGAATTCGCCTTCCGCTGGGGTTCCGCGGTCCGGGAAAAATCGGAAGCACAGACCTTCTGGAATGAATTCTTTGACATCTTTGGCATCTCCCGCCGCCGGGTGGCCGCTTTTGAGGCCCCTGTCAAAAAGCTGGGCGACAAGGCCGGTTCCATCGACCTCTTCTGGAAGGGTATGCTGATCGTCGAGCACAAATCCAGGGGCCAGAATCTCGATAGGGCCTATCAGCAGGCCCTGGACTATTTCCCCGGAATATCCGAACAGGAACTTCCCAAATACGTTCTCGTCTCCGATTTCGCCAACTTCCGGCTCTACGATCTGGAGGCAGACACGGAGACGAACTTTCTCCTTACCGACCTCCCGGCGCAAATCCACCGGTTCGGCTTCATGTCCGGCTATATGAAACGAACCTACCAGGATGAAGACCCTGTCAATGTGAAGGTCGCTGAGAAGATGGGCGATCTTCACGATGCACTGCTCGCGGGCGGGTACGACGGTCACAAACTGGAGGTATTTCTTGTCCGCCTCATCTACTGCCTGTTCGCGGATGACACGGGCATCTTTCCCAGGGACCACTTCCGGTTTCTGATGGAGGAAAAGACCCGGGAAGACGGAACGGACACCGGCACGCTGATCGCCCAGATCTTTCAGACCCTCGACACGCCGCCAGAAAAGCGGGAGAAAGCCCTGGACGAAGACCTGGAAAAATTCCCCTACGTCAACGGCGCCCTCTACGACGAGGTCCTCCGCTTTCCCAACTTCAACTCCCGAATGCGCCGGACCCTGTTGGAGTGCCTCGCTTTCGACTGGAGCCGGGTCTCACCGGCGATCTTCGGTTCCATGTTCCAGTCCGTTATGGATCCGGGGAAACGCCGCAACCTCGGCGCCCATTACACCTCCGAAAGGAACATCCTGAAGGTCGTCCAAGGGCTGTTCCTCGACGATCTCTACCGTGAATATGAGGCTGTGAAGGACAATCTCCGGAAGCTGAACCGGTTCCATGAACGGATCGCACGATTGCGGTTTTTCGACCCCGCCTGCGGCTGCGGAAACTTCCTCATCATCGCCTACCGTGAGTTGCGCCGCCTGGAAATCGCAATCCTCAAACAGATGCGTAAACTGAGGGGCCAATATGTAGAGACCTTGCAGACGGACATCAGCCTGTTGTCCCTGATCGACGTGGACGCCTTCTACGGGATCGAACTGGAGGAGTTTCCCGTCCGCATCGCCGAGGTCGCCCTGTGGCTCACGGATCATCAGATGAACATGGAACTCTCGGCGGAGTTCGGCCAGACCTACACCCGCCTTCCCTTGAAAAAATCGGCCCATATTGTCCAGGGGAACGCCCTGCGCATGGACTGGGAGGCGCTCGTTTCCCAACCGGACGCGACTGAAAAGGAAACAACTCTTTTCATCCTCGGCAATCCGCCCTTCGTGGGCAAATATAACCGCAGTGCAGAACAAACGGCGGATATGCTGGCGCTGGGTGCAGACTTGACTGGTTTGGGCGTCCTCGACTATGTTTGTGGATGGTACATGAAGGCGACAGAATACATCCGGGGCACGAAAATCCAGGCGGCCTTCGTCTCCACGAACTCCATCACCCAGGGCGAACAGGCGGGCATTCTGTGGCCCTGGCTCCTCGAGCATGGCGTCAGGATCAACTTTGCCCACCGAACGTTCAAATGGTCCAACGAGGCACGTGGCAACGCCCATGTCTACTGTGTCATCATCGGCTTTGCGGTTTTCGATGCGCCAAAAAAAAGTCTTTACGATTACGAAACACCGACCGGTAAGCCGATGGAAATCCTCGCACGGAATATCAATCCTTATCTGGTTGACGCCGCCGACATCGTGATTTCAAACCGCAGCAGACCGATCTGCAGCGTGCCTGAGATCTATTTCGGAAGTATGCCAAATGACGGCGGAAACCTGCTCTTCACAAACGAGGAGAAAGAAGAATTTCTGGCCGCTGAGCCTGACGCGGCAAAATTCATCAAGCCTCTCCTGAGCGCCCATGAATTCATCAATGGCAAGAAAAGGTGGTGCCTCTGGCTGAAGGATGCCTCCCCCGCGGAAATGAGGCGACTTCCGGAAATCATGAAACGTGTCGAAAGCGTCAGAATATATCGGTATGAAAGCAGTCGTGCGGCCACGAGGAAACTGTCTGATTACCCCGCTTTGTTCGGAGAGGTGCGACAACCGAAAAGCAACTATGTTTTGATTCCCCGTCATTCTTCTGAAAAGCGGCGATATGTTCCCATGAGTTACTTCAACCCGAATCATATCGCCAGTGACTCATGCAATGCCCTGCCCAATGCCACGCTCCACCACTTCGGTGTCCTCACTTCGGCCATGCACATGGCCTGGATGCGCCAGGTCTGCGGCCGATTGAAGAGCGATTACCGCTACTCGAATAACCTCGTTTACAACAATTTCCCGTGGCCCGAGGCGCAGTCGCAGATACAGATTGAAAAGGTTGAAAAAGCCGCGCAAAATGTCCTGGACGTACGCGCCGAATTCGCCGATTCGTCGCTCGCCGATCTTTACGACCCCGACGCCATGCCAAAGAAGCTCCTCGACGCCCATCGCGCACTGGACGCCGCCGTCGATCTCTGTTACCGCCCGGCGGCCTTCAAGACGGAACTGGAGAGGTTACAATTCCTCTTCGACCTCTACCGCAAATACACCGAACCCCTTATTCGCGCCGCCGCCCGGTCCACGAAAAGAAGAAGCAAGGTTCATCAGGCATGAGCATACTGAAATGTCATTCATCTTAAACTAAATGATTGACAGACTTAAACGAGAGATTTACGTTTTAACGCGAAATCATCAATATTTTAAATGCTTATGTATTCAGTAACGACCAATGGGATTAGGTAATGAAGGTCGAATTCAATACTGCTCAAACTGTTTTCACATAATTTTACGCCATCACGTGGGGAGCTTTAGCGAATGTCTGGCCCCGATGGCAAGCTTTTCACTGGGCTCTGATTGGTGAACCGGGGCATCATGCCCTTAAGCGATCGTTTTTTTCCTTGGCTCTACTCAATTTTGTCCCGATCATATTCTTCATTGTCGTATTACTGTGCCTCAATCAATGGAGTCTTCAAGGATCAGGGTTGTCAATCTTCTTTAATCTCTTCGTAATCATGTTACAGCCTTTCGTGCTGTACGGATTCTATATGATCTGGGTCTCGATAGTACAACGGTACCGCAAGATGTTTTACCCAGACCCGCTGGATCCTGAATTATATCCAGGGATCCGCAAGTACGATTTGTGTCGCGAATTCGCTTGTCGTAACTTCCGTGCTGGCGTTGCCTATATTTTGTTTCCCCCTGTCCTAGCGGCGCTATGGTGTCTCTGTCACTAATCCGGCATGTCTGCGCTACAGAAGGCAAGCGAGTGAACGCGTCATAATGCTTTGCTGATTTAGGCCGCCACAAAGTTACAAACCGAAATCAAAGGCAACACAGAAACATAACATTGACTCCTCGTCGGTGACGTCGATAATCAACACTTTTGATATTTTCTCTTATCTTGTCTGTGCAGTCCTGGTTGAAATCAGGTCAAAAGCGAATTAGTTGCCATTCTTGACTTCAATAAACTATCGACAAATATCCGACATGCTCAATATCAACGAATAAGGCGGAGCTCTGTCAAGGACCAATTCAGCTTTTTTGTGTCTTGACATCCCGGCATCCGTTATTGTATGAGCTCAACCTGATATATGTCAATAATGACATAATATATGTTAGTTACAACATAAGACATCGCGGAGGCCAGCATGAGCAGCACAACTTTTGTCCTGAATGGAAAAGAGGTAAAATTCGAGCCGGGCCAGTCTATACTGGATGCGGCTCAAAACGGGGGCGTCAGCATTCCCACGCTGTGCTACCTGAAAAATTCAACCGCCACAGGGGCCTGCCGGATCTGCCTGATCGAGGTCAGCGGCGCCCGCTCACTGGTGGCCGCCTGTTCCACGCCGGTCAGCCCCGGCATGGAAGTCTTCACGGAGACCCAACGGGTTCATGACGCCCGCAAGCTGAATGTAGAGCTGCTGCTGGCCAGTGGCCGGCATGACTGTCTCGTATGCGAGGCGAACGGGAACTGCCGCCTGCAGGATCTGGCCTATTTCTACAAAATCACCGAACCGAGGTTCAGCCGTGAAGAGAAGCAGTATCCCACGGAGGACGAAAATCCCTTCATCGTTCGGGATTTCAGCCGCTGTATCCTGTGCGGCCGCTGCGTTCAGGCCTGCAATGAAGTCGTGGCCAACCGGGCCATCAGTTACGGCTACCGGGGGAAGAACAGCAAGATTGTCACCGGCGGAGACCGACCCTATCATGACAGCGAGTGCGTCTTCTGCGGCCAGTGCGTGGAGGTCTGTCCCGTCGGGGCCCTGACGGAGAAGAAAGCCAAAGGCATGGGGCGCCCGTGGGAAACGCAGAAAATCCGGACGACCTGTCCCTACTGCGGCGTGGGCTGCCAGCAGTTGCTCCATGTCAAGGACGGCAGGATTGCCAAGGTCACCGCCGTCGAAGATGCGCAGCCCAACCGGGGAAGGCTGTGTGTCAAGGGCCGTTTCGGTTATGATTTCATCTATTCCGAGGACCGGCTCAAACGGCCCATGATCCGGGAGAATGGCGATTTTCGCGAGGCGACGTGGGACGAAGCTTTGGACCTGGTGGCTGCGAAATTCAGGGAGATCATCAACAGGAATGGGCCTGATGCCATCGCCGGGGTCAGTTCCGCCCGCAGTATCAATGAAGATTCCTATCAGATGCAGAAACTGTTTCGCGCGGTGATCGGGACAAACAATATCGATCACTGCGCCCGGACCTGACACGCTCCGACGGTCGCCGGTCTGGCGACATCTTTCGGTTCCGGCGCCATGACGAATTCCTTTTCCGATTTCCATAAGGCCAAGATGATCCTGGTCATCAGCTCCAATATGACGGAAGCCCATCCTGTGGCCGCCACGTTCGTCAAGGACGCCGTCCTCGACGGCGCCCAGCTTATCGTGGTGGATCCACGAAAGACCGGTCTTGCCGATTTTGCCCAACTTCATGTCCCCATTAAAGTCGGGTCGGATGTGGCTTTCCTCAACGGCGTGATGAACGTCCTGATCCATGAGAACCTTTACGATAAAAAATATGTCGAGTCCTGCACCATGGGTTTTGACGAACTAAAACTGAAGGTGATGGAATATCCGCCGGAGCGGGCCGCCGCGATCAGCGGTGTAAGCGCCGACGCCATCCGGGACGTGGCGCGTCGTCTGGCCGCCGTCAAACCGGCCATGCTCATGTACACCCTGGGCATTACAGAGCACATCTGCGGCGTCAAGAATGTCCTGTCCTGCGCCAACCTTCAAATGCTCTTGGGCAACGTCGGCTTCGAGTGCGGCGGCGTCAACCCCCTTCGCGGACAGAACAACGTCCAGGGAGCCTGCGACATGGGCGCGCTGCCCAATGTCTTCCCCGGTTATCAGCGCGTGGACAACCCCCAGGCGCGGGCCAAATTCGAGGCGGCCTGGAATGTTCCGAAACTTCCCGAGAAGCCCGGGCTCATGATTCCCCAGATGGTCGAAGGCCTTCTGGATGGGAAGGTAAAGGCCTTTTATGTTTTCGGCGAGAATCTGGCCAACACGGAGCCGGATATCCGGCATGTGGAGCACTGCCTGAGTTCGGCGGAATTCCTCGTCTGCCAGGACATCTTTCCGACGGAGACTACACGCTTTGCCCATGTGATCCTGCCGGCGGCGGCATGGAGTGAAAACGACGGCACCTTCACGAGCAGCGAACGCCGGGTCAACCGGGTACGGACGGTAAGCCCCCCGCCCGGGGAGGCCAAGCCGAACTGGTGGATCTTCAAGGAAATCGCCAAACGGATGGGGCATGATTGGGTGTCAGACAGCGCCAGGGAAATCTGGGACAATGAGGTCTCGCAATACGCCCCCTCCATGATGGGCATCAAGTATGCCCGGCTGGAAAACGATGGCCTGCAATGGCCTGTCCCCAGCTTGGAACACGAGGGAACGTCATTTCTTCATAAGGAAGGATGTTTTACCTGCGGTCTCGGCGTCCTGACGCCGGTGGACTGGATTCCCCCGGCGGAAGTTCCCGATGCGGAATATCCCCTGGTCCTGAGCACCGGCCGTCGTCTCTATCATTACCACACGCGAACGCAGACCGGACGGTCGCCGGGGCTCAACGATCTTCTGGGTGAAGAGACCGCCGATATCTCGAGGGATGACGCGCACGCATACGGCATCGAACATGGGGAAATGATCCGGGTCAAGTCAAGGCGCGGAGAGGTGGTCGTCAAAGCCAACGTCACCGATCAGGTCCCGGAAGGGATGGTGTGGATGGCCTTTCATTTCCGGGAAGGCAATGCAAACTGGCTGACAAATCCCGCCTACGACCCGATGACGCTGACAGCGGAATACAAGGCCTGCGCCGTCGCTATGGAAAAACTGGCTTAGCGCTGCTCTTTTTTCCCCCGGCCGGTGTCGGGCACGCCATTATTTTCCATCAGGAAGGCGAGTTCCCGGCCGGTCTTCCGGAGATAGGCGTCGGCGTCTTTCTCCAGTTGTCGGAATTTGTCCAGCAGGGCCTTGCCGGCCGGTGTCAGGGTCATGCCTTTTTTGGCGGTGTCGCTTTCAACAAGTTTGACGCCCAGACGCTCTTCCGACGCTTTCAGGCGCCCCCAGGCGGCGCGGTAGGACATGTTGAGTTTCTTCGCCGCGGCGTTGAGGCTGCGGCACTCGTCAATGGCCTGGAACAACTCTTCACGGCCATGTCCGAAAACAATCTTGCCGTCCTTTTCAAACCAGATTTTGTATTTGATCTCCATGCCCCTGCCCCCTCACGAGAAAGTTTACTGAAAGATCGACGAATCGTCAAGTATTTTCAGAAACATAGGGCGATCGACCCTGGCATGCCAGACAGGGCGATCCGTCGCGTAGCGGATACGCCTCGCCGCAGGAGGGACAGACGGCAGTGGGCCCCATGCGCCGCTTGACGGTATGTTCCGGCTTGACGCGGACCCGCCGCAGGCTCAGGACCGAGGCGCCGGCTTCCTTGATCTGGGCCATCAGCGCCTCGAAGTCCTGTTCTTTTTTGGGTTTGAGCTTGAAGTACCAGGCATTGAATTCCGGCCATTTCCCGAGTTTTTGCGTGTCGAGATAAACCCGGACACCCTCTCCGCTTTCCTTTTCATACACAGTCACGGCAAAACGACCCGTATCGAATATCTTCATCCAGCCGTTTCCGATAGTGCAGGGCGTCAACAGTTGCACGGCGTCGGGCAGGCAGGCCGACGTTTCGCAGATGGCGTCGAAGAACTTTCCCTCCGGCAGGTTTTTCAGAGCCAGATCCACGATAAAGCCGCCGATCACCAAGCCCGGCGCGAGGCTTCCGTGAAAGGATTTCACGAGATGGACATACTCCTCGTAGGAATAAGAACCGATTTTCATAAACGTATAAACTCCTTTTGTCTTAGTAGGCAAGCGACAGCCGGGGCTCTCGTGTCGCCCTGGCCTGGTCGGACCTCCGGGCATCCACGCGTGTGATCGACCGCTGCAGCCATTCCCGGTCCACCCGGCCCTCGACGAGGGGCACGATGTCATTGGCCAGATAGAGGGCCTCATTGACATCATGGGTGACGTAAACGATGGGTATGGATAGTTCCTCTTTCATCCGGCGCAGTTCATCCCGCAGGTCCCGCCGGGTGAAAACATCCAGGGCGGAAAAAGGCTCATCGAGCAGGAGCAGCCGGGGTTCCCTGGCCAGGGCCTGGCAAATGGCGCAGCGTTGGCGTTCCCCGCCCGATACGGCGTCCGGTTTCCTGTTTCTGAGTTGCCAGAGGCCGAAACGCTCCAGGAGCAGCCGGACCGTTTCTTTCTTTTTTCCCGCGGCAAAAGCGGCATTGTCCAAAATGTTCAGGTGCGGAAACAGGGTATAATCCTGAAAGACATAGCCCAGACGCCTTTTCTGCGGCGGCAGGCATATGCGCCGGTTCGTATCCGTCCAGATTTCATCGCCGAACCGGATAACGCCTTCATCCGGCTGCTCCAGCCCCGCGATGATCCGGATCAGGGTCGTTTTACCCGCGCCGGTGGGACCGATCAGGACCGTCATCTTTTCCGCCGGGCAGAGCAGTTCCACGGACAGATCGAAGTGGGGAAGCCGTTTTCGGATATGGATAGAAAGATTCATGACGATCTCCTGGTCAGGCGATGAACAACAAGCAAAAAGACATAACAGACCGGCAGCAGGGCCAGCGACATCATGGCGGCGCTTCCGTATTGCAGCGTTTCCACGGCCTCGTAAATGGCGATGGAAGCGACCCGCGTTTCACCGGGGATGCTTCCCCCCACCATGAGCATGACGCCGAAAGCGCCCAGCGTATGCAGAAAGACCAGAATGGCCGAAGCGGCGATTCCGTTGAGGCTGTTGGGTAAAATCACGCGCATGAAAATGGCCGGCGGCGCAAGGCCGAGGACGCGGGCGCTGTCAACGAGCCGGGGGTCGATCTTTTCAAAGGCCGCCCGCATGGGCTGCAGGGCAAAAGGGATGCTGTAGATGATGGAGGCGATGACAATGCCGGCAAACGTGAACAGCAGCGGCGATCCCGTCACACCGGTCCAGAGGCGTCCGAATTGTCCTTCCGGCCCCATCAGGATGAGCAGATAAAACCCGACAACGGTCGGCGGCATGGCCAGAGGCAGATTGATGAAAGCCTCCAGAAAGGCCTTTCCCGGCAGGCGGCTGTAGGCCATCAGGCAGGCCAGCGGCGCTGTGAGCAGCATCAGAATCGTTGTGGCCACCAGGGCCAGTTTGAGAGAAAGAAAAAGCGCCGTCCAGTCCATCGGTTACCTGTACCCGTATTTCTTTTTTATGGCCGTGGCCTCCGGAGAGGAAAGGAACCGGATAAAGTCCCCGGCGGCCTTTTGACGGGTTGTCCTTTTCAGCAGGCAGGCGCTCTGAACAATGGGCGGCGCTTCGTCCACGGAAAAGAAACACCCCTTCCGCCCCTCTTCCGACAGGGCGGAGGACAAGGCGATGAACCCGACATCCACGCTGCCCGTCGCTGCATATTGAAAGGCCTGGGCGATGTTCTGGGCGAAAACAAGCCTTTCCTGTACATTCTCCAATATATTCGTATTCTTAAGCGCGGTCATCGATGCAGCGCCATAGGGGGCGGTCTTGGGATTGGCGACGGCGATTTTTTTCAAAGCGGGATTTGCCATGCATTCGCGCCAGTTTTTACTGCCGCACAGATCCTTGCGGGCTGTCCAGAGGGCCACCTGTCCCGTGGCATAGACGAAAGGGGTCTCGGCCCGGCTCTCCCGATTAAGCAGTGCCGGCCTTTCCTCGTCGGCCGCAAAAAACAGGTCGTAGGGCGCGCCGTTGACGATCTGGGCGTAAAGCTGGCCCGTGGAGGAATAGGTCGCCTCCACGGAAATACCTGTCTTCGCCTCAAACGACCGGCTGATATCCTGGAAGGCGGTGATAAAATTCGCCGCGACGGCGACGTTGATTTTTTCCTTTGCCAGGGCAGGTCCGGCAAGAAGAAACATACCAATCAACATGATCCCCAAAATGCGTATTTTCATCTATCCATTCCTTTCTTGCGATCATTCTCAATTATGCTAACCTTGATATATGTTACGTTTGACTCATTACAAAACCTTTTGGTGAAAGTCAACCGGGATTTTATGTCAATTGTGACATATATCGCTTGACACCCTCCAGTCCCATCTTATAGAGAGAAAGCAAAAAAAGGACGGCCTGCTGATGAACAGTGAAAACGACAGGGTGGAAACACTCCAGGGGGTTATGGATCGCGAGATTGAAAAAAACCCCCACAACCGGGAACTGATCAATGCCTTCCGGCCGGTCATGATTGCGAAGGCGCGTCTGTTGGAGAAGATGACACTGAAAAAAGCCGACCTGTCTGCGGTCGACGAAATCCGTTTTCAGGGAGGCGTTCCCCTGATCCGGCAGCAGCAGCTCCTTTCGCCGGAAGATCCCTGGGAGGAAATGGCCGCCGGCATAATTCCGGCCATGAAGAAAGGCTTCCCCGGTATCAAGGATGATATGGATCGCCTGCTGTCATCCCGCGAGAATATCAAGGGGCTTGTTTGTGACTATATCGGGGTCTTCCCCGATCATGGCGAGGGCGTGATTGACCGCTGGGCCGCCGACCTCCAGATCAGCCCACAGAGCATCGCCCTGTTGCTGCACCAGCTTATCCGGATCATCCTGGAAAAGAGGTCACAGGATGCAGCCGAACGAATCAAGGACATCGGCTGGACAAAGGGTTCCTGCCCCGTCTGCGGCGCCTTTCCCACAATCGCCCTGATCGAGGAGAAGATAACCCGCCGCTGGCTCCACTGTTCCCGATGCAGTCATGACTGGCTGTTCAGCCGGGTAATCTGTCCTTACTGTGAAAATGAAGCCCAGCAGGGCATGAACTTCTTTTATGTGGAAACGAGGGCACAGGAGTCGGCCTTCACCTGCGATCAGTGCAAGCGCTACCTGATCACCCTCAATCAGGTGAGCGATCTTCACGATCACGACCTGGATGTTTCGGCCATCAGTCTCGTCCACATGGATGTTATCATGCAGGAGAAAGGGTTCATCCCCATGATGGCCTGTGAATGGAATTCTTTTTAATGCAATGTCGCCTTCATTCGGCTATCGACGCTCTTTAATCTCACTCCCAGATAGGTAAGAAACCATTAATAATCGCCGACCTGGGGATATTTCCCGACGGTTCTTCAAAGCACTCGCCTCTGTTCGCCCGATCTTATGTTATATTTACCACAACTTATTAATTATTTTATTGTATTCGTAATTTTTTCTTGACAGTCCGGGGAGAAAAAAGTAGGTATGTCATATTTGGCATAGATCATAATAGACATAAGTGCAGGGAGGTTCTAACTATGGAAATTACAAGGAGAGGTTTTTTGACCCTGTCCGGGGCGGTAGGATCGGGACTTGTCCTGTCCGGCCTAGGCGTCGACTTGAGACCGACAAAAGCCTATGCGGAAGGCCTCAACAAGATGAACCGGATCAAGGCGGCCAGACAGGTGACCACGGTTTGCTGTTACTGTTCCGTCGGTTGCGGTCTCATCTGCAGCGTGGACAAGCTGACCGGCAAAATCTTCAACATCGAAGGCGACACCGATCATCCCATCAACGAGGGAACGCTGTGCGCCAAGGGCGCGGGTTTCTTCGACCTGACAGAGGCGAACAAACATCGCCTAACCAAAGTTCTCTACCGAAAGCCCTATGAAACGGAGTGGGAAGAAAAAGACTGGGACTTCGCGATTTCCCGGATTGCCCGTCTGGTCAAGGACACGCGCGACAAGAATTTTATCAAGCGCAATGCCAAGGGTGAACTGGTCAACCGTTGCGAGACGATTGGTCACTACGGCAGCTCCAACGTGGACAACGAAGAATGCTGGATTATGAGCGTCAAGTCCAGGGCGCTGGGCCTGGTTTATATCGACCATCAGGCCAGGGTCTGACACAGCCCCTCTGTAGCGGCTCTGGGAGAGTCGTTCGGACGCGGTTCCATGACGAACCATTACTGTGATTTGAAAAATGCGGACGTCATTCTGATTATGGGCAGCAACGCCGCCGAGCATCACCCCATCGCCTTTAAATGGATTCTAAGAGCCAAAGAAAAAGGCGCAAAGATCATTCACGTTGATCCCCGTTATACAAGAACATCCGCCCGTTGTGATTTTCATGTGCCGCTCCGTTCCGGAACGGATATCGCTTTTCTGGGCGGGATGATCCATTACATTCTGGAGAAGAATAAATATTTCAAGGACTATGTTCTCAACTACACCAACGCGTCGTTTATCGTGGACAGTGGTTTCTATTTCAAAGACGGCTTGTTCTCCGGCTACGACGCCAAAAAACGAAAATACAACAAGGATACCTGGACGTTTGAAAAAGACGGAAGGGGTGTTCCCCGAAGGGACATGACGCTGGCCCATCCGCGCTGCGTGTTTCAACTGCTCAAAAAGCATTACTCGCGCTATACGCTGGACAAGGTCTCCAGTATCACCGGCGTGTCCAAAGAAAACCTGCTCAAGGTTTATGAAATTTACGCCTCCACCGGTGTGCCGGACAAGGCGGGAACGGAATGCTACGCGCTGGGTTGGACGCACCATACGGTCGGAAGCCAGAACATCCGCACCATGTCCATTATTCAGCTCTTGCTGGGCAATATGGGGATCGCGGGCGGCGGGATCAACGCGCTTCGCGGCGAGCCCAACGTTCAGGGATCGACGGACCATTGCATTCTGTACGGCAACCTGCCGGGTTATCTGAAGATGCCGGTTGCCTCGCTCGATACGCTGGAAAAATACCTGCATAAATATACGCCGGTATCCAAGGATCCCCAATCGGCCAACTATTACTCGAATTATCCGAACTTCTTTAACAGTTTTTTGAAATCCCTGTGGGACGACAAGGCCGCGAAGGGCAATGAATTCGGCTATAGCTGGATTCCCAAGATGGATGACGGGAAACATTATTCCACGATGCACATGTTCGATGCTATGTATGCGGGCAAGGTGAAGGGATTCTTCGCCATTGGCGCTGATCCGGCCGTGAGCACCCCGAATTCCAACAAAGTCCGCAAGGCGCTCCAAAATCTGGACTGGCTGGTGGGTGAAAATATTTTCAACAACGAAACCTATGAATTCTGGCGAGGCCCCGGCGTCAATCCCGCCAAGATCAAGACGGAATGTTTCCTGCTGCCTGCTTCCGCATCGATGGAAAAAGAAGGCTCGCAGAGCAACTCCGGCCGCTGGGTGCAGTGGAAATACAAGGCTGCCGAAGCCCCGGGCGATGCGATTCCTGTAGGCGAAATCGAAATCAAGATTTTGGCGGCAGTTAAAGAGTTGTATGAAAAAGAAGGCGGCCCCAATGCCGAAGCAATCGTCAATCTCAAATGGGATTATCTGGACAGCAAGGGGCATATGGATGTCGTGAAAATTTCACAGCAGATCAACGGCCGCTTTACCAGAGACACAATCATTGAAGATAAGGCCAAGAAAACATCGACCCTGTTCAAAATAGGCCAGCCGGTGCCGACTTTCGGCATGCTCAAAGATGACGGCTCCACGGCTTGCGGCAACTGGATCATGTCCGGTAGCTTTACCGCCGACGGCATCAACAAAATGAAATCCAGGGGCAAGGAAGACCCGACCGGACTTGGTTTGTTCCCCAACTGGTCGTTTGCCTGGCCGGTCAATCGGCGCATTATTTACAACCGCGCCTCCTGCGATATTCACGGCAAGCCTTACAATCCGAAGCGCAAGCTTCTGGAATGGACGGGTGACAAGTGGGTTGGCGACGTGCCCGATGGGCCGTGGCCGCCGATGGCGGATAAAGAAAAAGGAAAATATCCTTTCATTATGAAGCAGGATGGTGTTGGATCCCTGTTCGGTCCAGGTATGGCCGAAGGCCCCTTCTCCGAACACTATGAACCGCTGGAAAGCCCGCTGGAGAAAAATCCGATGTCTTCCCAGCGTATCAACCCTGCAATTGAAATATTCAAAGGTGAAATGGATGTATTTGCAAGTGCCAGTGATAAGTTTCCGTATGTCTGCACGACCTATTCCTGTACCGAGCACTGGTGCACCGGCGCCCTGACCCGATGGCAGGCCTGGCTTCTGGAAGCCATGCCGGAACTCTACGTGGAAATCGGCGACAAACTGGCCCAGGAAAAAGGCATCAAGAACGGTGAACGCATCAAGGTTGTGTCAGCACGTGGCGAAGCGCCCTGTGTCGCCATGGTGACCAAACGTTTCAAGCCTTTCCAGGTGGAAGGCAAAACCGTTCATCAGGTCGGCATGCCCTTCAATTACGGCTGGCTCTTTCCGAAAGACGGCGGAGACAGTACGAATGTATTAACCCCAACCGTTGGCTGTGCGAACACCTTCTGCCCCGAGTACAAGGCGTTCATGGTCAACGTAGTGAAGTTGTAGAAGGGAGGCGACAATGAGTAAACCGGAATTAGTCAAATTGATTGATACGACCCTGTGCACCGCCTGCCGGGGCTGCCAGATCGCCTGTAAACAGTGGAATGAAATGCCGGGACTGAGAACCAAACAGTGGGGCAGTTACCAGAACCCGCCGGATTTACAATGGAACACCTGGACGCTGATCCGCTTCCAGGAGCATGTCAATGATAAGGGCGCCTTAAAATGGCTGTTCCGGAAGGACGGTTGTATGCACTGCACGGACGCGGCCTGCGTCAAGGTCTGCCCGAGCGGCGCGCTGTACTACACCGAATACGGCACCGTCGGCATTCACCATGAACGCTGTATCGGCTGCAAGGAATGCGTCACGGCCTGCCCATTCGACATCCCACGGTATGACCGCGAGACCGACAAGGTCTATAAATGCGATCTCTGCCTGAGCAGGATCCAGTCGGACCAGCAGCCGGCCTGTGTGAAGTCCTGCCCGACGGGAGCCCTGACCATCGGTGGCAAGGACGCGATGATCCGGAAGGCCTACGCACGGGTGAAGGAGCTGGGAGGCAATGCCAACGTTTATGGCGATAAGTTTGTCGGCGGAACCCACGTGATTTATGTTCTGGATGAGAAACCGGGAATCTACGACGAGCTTCCCAGGCACCCGAGCGTACCGCTTTCGATTATTGTCTGGAAGGATCTGCTCAAGCCGTTGAGTTTGCTGGCCGCGGGCGGCGTGATTGCCGGTTCGTTCCTGCACTATATCATTCACGGGCCGAAGCTGCCCGATGAAGACCAGAACGAG
>JAZDIK010000073.1:0-9744 GCA_043805145.1 Pseudomonadota bacterium
CCAAGTGATTTTATTCCCCCGTTGTCATTGATCCAACCTAAGGCCGCCTTTATTCCCTGAACCATCAGATTGCCGTTCCGTGCCGGGGCACCCGAGAGCGGGTAGAGCACTCCGATTTTTATGTCTTTGGCAGCCGCTGAAGCGCGCTTAATTCCGATACAATAACCCCCGATGATCATAGTGGCCAGCAATACCATAGCGCATAAAATGAAACATTTTCTTTTTGATATCATGGCTTACCTCCCTCCCTTTTATGAAATCCTCCCGCAGAATACCCCGTCCTGTGGACGGGGATGAATGCGGAGTGGGGGTAAGGGGGATGCAATCCCCCTCATCCAGTTTCTTAAGATGCCCCGCCCTGTGGGCGGGGTGATTCATTTGATCCTTTTACCCGATGATTGTCGCTAAATTATTTCTGCCACGAAATCCCCTCTCACCCCCTTTCTCGAGACCATGCCTCTCCCGAATTTGCTCATCTATTTTATTCCACAGGATTCATGGGCTGCCATGGCCTGCCATTTTACCACCGGCATGTGCGACACCAAATGTTTTACCAACCAAAGACAAATTTTCCGGTTATTAACGACCGGCACCCAGTTCTTCAAACTCAAAATCATAGGCATTGACGAAACCGAGTACGCCTTTTATATGAAAATGAAAAATAGCCACATATTATTAAAGACATTCACTGTTGATGATCAGCTTGAATCGTGATTTTATATTCGTGGTCGCCACTGGGGACGCCGACAATTCGTTGTGCAAAAGCTGAACCAACCTTGCGGCTCACGTCAGCGGGCAGCTGTTGGAATGTCATCTCGTCCATCAAAAGTGCAATTTTTTCGGAAATCGTTCTTTCCCGCATAAAGAGTGCCTCCTTTTCAACATCCTCAAGGACCCAATAAAGATTTCACATCCAGATCTACTTTATACCGGAAAGAATCCGGCCTCATGTATGCATCTACAACCTCGATAGGCTCCCCCGTAGGGAACCAGTAACAGAGTTGCCTCAGGATCAGGGGTTCAAAAACCTGCGTTTTCAGGATGTCAGCCACGTCAGGGTCCGCGGGGACGGCCTCGATGAACATTTCTCCTCTACCAAGAGTGAGCCCGATCTTCTCCTGTAGAATCTTAAGGAGATGTTTTTCGCGAAGTTCCTTGGCGGTAAGATGTGAGGCAATGGAAGGAGGGAGGATGTTTTCGATGTAATACATGGGGATACCTCTCAGGAGACGGGTTCTCTTCACAACGCAAACTTGGTCTTCATTTTTAAGATTAAAGAACTCCCTCACCATACGAGCGTTTCTCGTTCCCTTGATCGCCATGGTTTTCAGGTCAACATTTTTAACTTCATACCTGTCTGCATCTTCTAAAATGTTATATACTTGATTTGTAATTACAAATTTCTTGCTCATCGGTATTGTTTCGGCCACAAAAGTGCCTTTTGCACGACTCCGGACGATCAGTCCATCCCCCTCTAAGTTTGATAATGCCTTCCGAATGGTAATCTGACTCACTCCAAAATTCTCGGTCAATTCACTTTCCGTCGGGAGTTTATCTCCCGGTTCCAGTTGGCCGTTCAATATCTTGTTCCTTATCAAGGACTCAATCTTAAAATACAACGGTATCGATGTCTTCCTATCCATAGCTTCGTCCCTGCCTGTTTAATGGGGATCCTTCAATATTCACTTTTTTCGATGCCTTTGCGTAGCTTGTACGAAAACAGATTCTCATCAATCTCAACATCATCATAGGTCAATATGGCATCCTTTTTGACCGGCCGAATGACTTTGGTCTTTTCAGTCAGACTCGTGGGGAGATACCTATTTTGAATGCTTTCATCAGCAGGGATCTGCTGTCCGTTAACATCATACCCACCCGGACCATCCAGCAATTCTCCCGGATTCAGGTCCTTTTTGCGACCGAGATCATATCCGCCACGAAGGCGGTCTGGCAGCCCGTCGGAACGCCAAGCAGGACGGTTGAAGCGATGCTCTTGCCAAGTTCAAGTCCCAATACATGCGTCGCTCTGTACATGATTGCATACTGCCCCGCGCTATCGACCTCGACGCGCTTCTCATTCTTGAAGACAATTAGAATATGTCGCTCCTTGAGGCAAGATCCGCCGATGAACTGCAACCAGCAGTTCCCATCTTTGTTTTACTCTCCATTGCTTCTGCATTGACGTCAAATACATACACCGAAAAGCTATCTCTGATGATGTGGGAGACCAGGGGTTTCCTCATGTTTCCCAATCCTATAAACCCAATGATCTCTTTTTTGAATGCACAATTTCTTCCATCATACGAACGGATCGATGTCGTTCCTTCCATGGATTCGTCCCTGCCTATGTGATTGAATCTCGTCCTAAACTTCAATTGTTCAAACCCGTTTTCCCTCTAATACTTCCAGATAGACCACCCCCCATCGATATAAATGATCTCTCCAGTAATAAAGTCCGATGCACTGGACGCCAAAAAAACCGCCAATCCGTATAAGTCGCCGGATCGACCGATTCGTGACAATGGAATACCCTCGATCACTTTTTTCTCCATTTCTGGCATTTTTTCGAAATAACCTGAAATCATCTCTGTTGTGAAATAGCCTGGGGCAATACCATTAACTCGAACATTGTATCTGGCCCACTCTAGGGCCATGGATTTGGTCAATTGGATGACCCCCCCCTTGGTTGCACAGTAAGCACCCCGTTCATCGGCCACCAAATGAGACCGGATAGAAGCGAAATTGATGATTTTACCGCCCCCCTGTTTAGCCATGTGTTTGGCAACAGCTTGGCCGCAGAGAAAGTAACCCTTGAGATTGATATCGATCATCTGATCCCATGCGTCTTCGGTCAGTTCCATGAGTGAACCTCGGATGTTGATGGCCGCATTATTGATCAAGATATCAATCCGTCCCAGTTCAGCGATAACTCTCTCGACCATTTTAACGACCTCCCCGCCTTTGGAAACATCGGCAGGTATGGAAATAACCTTTCTTCCATACTGGCTTAGTCTTTTCTTTGCATTCGCCCCCTCATGAGAGCTTCTGTTGACCAGAACCAAATCCACTCCGGCCCGAGCAAAGCACTCAGATATTCCAAAACCTAAACCTTTACTCGCTCCGGTAACAATGGCAGTTTTCCCTTCAAGATTAAACATCTGATAAATCTCATTCATGTGAAAATCCTCCGCACCATACATAGCTTTGTTCCTGATTGTATCGAGATCATTGTCACTACGCGGATCATCTCAACGCCTTGGGCAGCCACAGCGCAACATCGGGCCAGAATATAAGTACAGTCATGCAGACAACCTGGATCATCATAAATTGCGCCATCCCCCGGTAGATCAACTGCAGGCTCCATTGAGGCATGATATTCTTCAGGTAAAACGCAGACATCGCAACGGGTGGGCTCAGGAATGCAGTCTGCAGGTTCACTGCGACGAGGATCCCAAACCACAGGAGCAGATCTTGTTTGGACAGGCCGAAATCGAGCAGTTCGACTGCCGGCAGGAAGATAGGCAAAAAGACAAGGACAATCACCGGCCACTCGAAGGGCCAGCCCAGTACGAAAATGATTGCCATGATAATCAGAAGCTTGATGATGTCCGGAAACGGGATGTGAGTCATAGCATTCGTGATCAGGCCCGGGGTGCCAAGGGCCGTGAAAACCGCGCCGAAAACATTGGAGGCTACCACGAGAAAAAGCACCATGCTGGAGGTGACGATCGTCGAAATGGTGGCATTCTTCAGTGCGTTAAGCGTAAGTTTCCGATAGGCCAGCGCCAGCAACGTTGCTCCGAATGCGCCGCATGACGCCGCCTCGGTCGGCGTGGCAAGGCCGACCAGGATCGGGCCCAGTGTCATTCCGATCAGTACGGCCATCGGAACCACACCGACCACAAAATCATAAGTCAGCTTGCGAAAACCGGTGACTCTCTCCTCGCGCGGCACAGGTGGGCCGAGCTTCGGGTTCAAGAAACTCCTCAGAAGACAGTACAGGATATAGAGGCTAGCCAGCAGGAAGCCGGGGCCGAACGCGCCGGCATAAAGATAATTGACAGGAACACCGATCGTGGGTCCCATCACCACCAGCATAACGCTTGGCGGGATGAGAATCCCGAGGGTACCTCCGGCAGTGATCGCGCCTGCCGACAACTGCTCGTCGTAGCCGGCCTTGACCATGACCGCTCCGGACATGATCCCCAACACTGTAACTGCTGCACCGATGATGCCGGTCGCCATCGCAAAAACCATCGCCGTCAGGATTACGGTGAGATAGAGCGATCCTGGCAATGGGGCAAGAATGTTTCGCAGTACCTCAAAGAGCCTTTTCATCAGACCTGCCTGTTCGGTCATGAATCCCATAAAGATGAACAGCGGCACGGCGGGCAGAATATCGTCTTTCATCGAGCCCCACATCTGGATGTAGGTCAGATTAAACGTCATGTTAATCCCAAGACCTAACGACCCGAACACCAGCGCGATAAATAAGAGTGTGAAAGAAACAGGGATGCCCACGAAAATAATGCTGATCATACTCACAAGCATAATCAGTCCTAACATTTCATTGCCGGTCATAATGACGCTCCTTCAGGCATACTCATATTTCGACCTTTTCGCGATGGACCAGTTCTTTCCCGGTCGTCGCCGCATACAAGGCCTTCAACAATTCTGAAATGCCCTGCACGAACATCAGCAGTGCCGCGAGAGGAATAACACCGCGAAAGGGCCAGACGATCGGACGCCATAGGCTCATGGTGGAGCGTTCACCAATCGAGTAGGCATAGATAAAGTTGTTGGTGGAGATTACAAAGATGAACGCCATGACAGGCAGAAAAAGCAGGAGATAGGAGATGCTGTCGATGATTCCCTTCGTCCGTTCCGAGAAGTCCGAAAAGAAGATGTCCGTGCGAACGTGCGCCCCCACCAACATCGCATAAGAGGAGCCCAGCATGAAGAGTGAGCCGTAAGTCATCACCGTGACGTCGGCCGCCCAAGTGGTCGGACTATCCATCACGTATCTCATGAACACCTCGACCACATTGGCGAGGATCATGGGGGCTACCAAAATCATAACCGCATAAACAGAGAAGCTCGTGAAGCGATCTATCGTTTGGATCACCGGCAAGGTGATTTTAGTAAAAGACTGCATTTCTTCTCCTCCAATGCATGCGTGTAACATTGCGGCACTCGCCAGGAGAGTGGACCTCCCTGGCATGAGCCAGGGGCATCCTTGGGCTAAAAGCGCAAACCTGCTTGAGCCTTCGGACTGCCTCATAACACTCCAGACAGCCGTCTGGAGTGTTATGAGGTTGAATAAAAGCCGGCTTACGCTCCTAGTCTCAGTGTCCGAAAACCGGCCATCCGTCAGCGCCGGATGTTTAAAAAACAAACGCAGAATCGAAGAGTTGCCCGCTCATCCTGCTATTTTTGCTTCGGCTTCGGCCAGTAGTAGTCGGCGGCAAAATTGTAAGCGGGGCTTGTTGTACGCCGGGACGGGACCACCTGTGCCGCATAGGCGCGCTGCGAATCATAGACCTTTCGGAAGAAGGGGTTTTTCGCATACTCTTCCTTGGCGATCTGGTCCCAGCTCTCGAGGGATTTCTTCAGGATATCGTCCGGGGTCGCATGGACAATGACCTTATGCTTTGTGACCATCTCCTTCAGTGCGGCCGCATTCAGCCGATTCCTTGTATGAAAAGAGCGCAAGGTCGCTTCGACGCTGGCCGACTGGATGATCGCCTGAAATTCAGGAGTAAGGGATTTCCAGACATCGCCATTGATGATGATTTCCAAAACCGAAAGATCGTGGAACGATTGGGTGTAGAAGTGCTTCCAGACCGTTTGGAACCCCATGAGTTCATCGTCAGCCGGCCCCACCCATTCTGCGCAGTCGATGACACCTCGTTCACCTGCCGCCAGGATTTCGCCGCCTGGTATATTGACCGTCTTCATGCCGCCCTTTGCATAAACTTCGGCTGAAATACCAGTCTGACGACATTTTAGTCCCTTTAGATCGGCCCAACTATTGACCGGTTTTTTGAACCAGCCCAAAGCCTGGGGACCTGCCGAGGTCATTGGAAACGGGATGACATTCTGTTTGAGTACGTCTTGGTAAAACTCATTGTACAACGCAAGTCCACCACCATCATAGAGCCAACCCATGTAATCGAACCCATCCATGCCGAACGGTCCGCTGGGCGATACTCCGAAAAGCGCTGCTGCACGATTCTTGCCCACCCAGTATGCCGGTGACGTCTGTCCGGCGTCGAGAACCTTCTTATGAACTGCATCCAGCACTTCGAAGGCAGGCACAATAGCACCGGTAGGAATCAGCTCAATCTGAAGCCGTCCCCCTGACAGGGCTTTCACCCTTTCCGCAAAAAACGCGGCACAGTCCGCAAATGTTCCTTTGGGCGCGAAAGATGACTGCATACGGATCTTTGTCTGTGCATACGACATTGGCGGCAGCGAAATCGTCAATGATAATAGGAATAATAGTGAAACAACCATTACACTCTTGGCAATGTTGCTTGTACCCTCCACTCTCTTCATTTCATCCTCCATTTAATGAGATTACTCTGTCTGTGAATTTTGGATAACAATCTTAGATCCGACTCCTTATCTGTGCTCAATAAATCTGTTGACCGTCTCCTTTTCCTACCCGATTGTATGTAACACCTTGCCGCTACGGAACCTTCATTTTGTTCAGGATATCCTGGCTTTCTTTCTCAAAGGAGTTCTTAACATTCACCCTTTTCAATGGCTTTAAGCATCTTGAACGAAAACAGATTCTCATCAATCTCAACATCATCGTAGGTCAATATGGCATCCTTCTTGACCGGACGAATCACCTTGGTCTTTTCGGTCAGCCTTATAGGATGCTACCGCCGCACAGGCTTGCAAACCTTTGACGCCAATTTTGCCTATGTCTTATGATGAAATTTCATTCCGTGCACTACTTTCAAGTCAGTATAGGTCTGAACTCATCTTCCATTTGCTTGCGTAGCTTGTAGGACAATTTAGTCTGGTCCAGGGTCACATCGTCATAAGTCACGGTTTTGCCCTTGGCTACTGCCTTCGTCACCTTCGCACCGGTGCTTAAGCCCATTGGCAGGTAATTACCTTTCAGACTCTCACTGGCGCGTACCATCTTGCCGAAAGCCGCATATCCGCCCTCGCCGTCAAGTATCTCCCCGGGGACCAAGTCCTTTTTAGCAAACGTAGCCAGATCTGCGTTGAACTTTCTGGGTGCACCTGTTGGCATCCCGAACAGACCAACGGCGGCAACACTCATCCCCAACTCAAGACCGAGCAAGTGAAGCGGTCGGATATTTATGCTGTATATATTCGTATGGTCAGTCATTATACGATGTCGGCCGCTGAAGTCGGCCAGGACTTCCCTGGAAAAATCGCTTTGGGCTTTGAACTGAACATAGACTTCCCCGCGGGGAGGTGACTGCATCTTTCCCCCGTCCCGCTTGTTAGTGGCCAGGAATTCCACGGTTCCGTTATGTTCCAAGACACCACCTTCCGACTTCGATTTTAGCATTTCAGCTAACTGTTCATGCTCAATCACCGGGTAGGTCAGCCCGGCTTTCTGGGGCATCAAGTCGCAGGAATTGGCCACGGCTGCCATTTCACATTCGCTTTTTGTTTTGTCGGCAAAAGAGTTGTACATCTTCTTATTGTAGGCGCCGGTGGCCATTTGTTCTTCAGTCATTCCGTAGTGCTTCCAGCCTACATCTGGAGTCGAATACCGATTTTCCAGATGGACAGGGCCGAAGTTGCCGGCAGCGATTACTTCGAAACCAGAAGTACGAGCCCAGTCGACCATATCACAGAGTACGGCAGGCTGATCGCCGTAACCCAGCGAGTACACCAGATTCTTCTTATCAGCCGCTTTCTTAAGTGCCATTCCTGTTAAGACATCCGCTTCCACGTTGACCATGATAATATGCTTGCCGTTTTCGATAGCAGCCAAGGCGAACTCGACACCCGTTTCCGGGATGCCTGTAACTTCCATCACTATGTCAAGGTCGGCTTGTATCAGTTTATTACCATCATCAACCAGAGCAACCTTGCCCTTCTTAGCTGCATCATTGATGGCCGATACGGAATTAGCCACAACTAACTGGTCCTCGGGCCAGCCACTCATGACACAATTTTTCTTTGCCTTATCCAGCCTCCGGCCAGAAACGCAGACCAACTGGATTCCCGGTATGAATCGCGATTGAGTTATGTACTGCGAACCATACATGCCCGCACCAATAACTCCGACTCTTATCGGTTTGTTCTCCTCCTGCCTCTTGAGTAAAAAGTTGTAAAAATCCATGTGAAACCTCCTTTTTTAATGGTCTGGTACATTCTCGCATCTGATTGATAAAATTGTCAATTTGTGAGCTGTCTGGAGCTATCATCGAAATAATGACAGTGTATACTCATCATTGCCTCCTTATATTTTGTCGTTAAATATATCAAACTTCATATTAGTATATATATATAATATTGATAGGACCATTAGTACATTCGAAAAAGGTTGTCAAGGAAAATTATTTTAGCCGTCCCAAGGGAAGCCGGGCCAAGTTTTTCGGAAGCCTCAGCTTCTGCTCATGGGCGAGATTGGGCATGTCCATGTTGTTTATTACCACCACCGATCAGCGAAAGGTTCAGATGGGGGTAGGAACGACGGTTTCTTCGAGGGTGGCGCCCCGCTTACAAATGAAGTCCGCGATTGGCCTCAAAGGTAAAGAAGACAGCAGACCGTTGGGGTTCGTAGGAATAGTCTCTGGGATGAAAACGGGGGGGCCAGTGATTCCTTCTGCTTCACTGGTGATGACTCGGACACCGTCCCAAGGATTCAGTGGATCTTGGCGCCGGTCTTCGGCGGCCGGTCGAAGCCTAGCGGGGTGAGGCCCTCTTCGGTATCCGTGGCGAGGAGCATCCCGCTGGACTCGACCCCCATCAGCTTGGCTAGCTTCAGGTTGGCGACAAATACTATGTGAGGTTGGTCGTCAATAGTGGACACCAAACCTTTCATGCCGCCAGTCGTTTTCCATAGAACCATCGTTCAAAGGCTGCGGGAGACAAGAACCCGAGTTAGGCCTGCCGTCTTTGTCGATTGTAGAAAATCTCGATGTACTCTGTAATGTCCTGAATAGTTTCTTGCCCGGTGTTATACCGGCGGTGGCGAATTTGTTCGTTCTTGAGCACGCCTCAGAAACTTTCCATAGGGGCGTTGTCGTAGCAATTCCCTTTCCTGCTCATGGAGGCCCTCAGCCCGAACCGATTAAGGAACGAGGTATATTCACTGGCTCAATAATGGTTGCCCCGATCCGAGTGGTGAATCAAACCTGCTGCGGATCGCTTGGCGGTTATGGCCCGCAAGAGGGACTGGCTGACCAGGTTCTTCGTCATGCGCTCTGCCATGGCATACCCTACGACCTCTCGGTAAAAAGATCCTTATGGCCAGCAAGATACAGCCAGCCTTCCCCTGTGGGGATGTACGTTATGTCGCTTAACCAAACCTGGTTCGGCGCGGATGCCTCAAACTTCTGATCCAGCAAGTTCTCCGAAGTAATGGCTGATCCGTTGTATGAAGGCGAAATCCCGCATGATCTTGCACTGCTCGGCCGATTCGATGTCCTTGTTCGGGGCGAAATGGTCGGGCACGAAGACGATCCGGTCCCGGTCGAACACCTTCTTTGCCCCCGCCTTGCGAAAGACGTCGATCGCGATCGG
>JAZDIK010000074.1:0-54881 GCA_043805145.1 Pseudomonadota bacterium
GCCAAAAACCAAGCGAAGCGCAGCCGCCAGCGGCGGGGTCGGCTCGAACGCCCTTGATAGGCGGAGCGCGAGCGACGCCAGAAAGGGCGAGAAGAGCCGATGCTCAACAGCCGGCGATAGGACGGATGGCCGTAGGCCAAGTGAGCGATAGCGAGCGGTCCGTCCTATCGCCAAGTTCACCGGGGAGCGAAGCGAATCCGGTGAAACGACAGGTTGGGCTAACCTACAGATTGTCCTCCAGAATCATGACTATGCTTTGAACACACGGCACACATAATTTGTTAAGCAAATCATTCTCCTTGAAGAATTTTTGACCTTCTTCCGTCGTCAACTCACACCCATTTAGCAATTTACGACAAATAACCGTGCCATACTTTTCATAAAAACGGTCCATGAGCTCTCGCGTTTTTACATAGGTCCGCTCCTGGGCAGACCGATCGTCTTTGTCACCCCTGCCATACCGCATTCCCAAGACAAGGATGCCTCCTGTTACTGCACCGCAGACTTCCTCTTTTCGTGCCATCCCTGCGCCCAAACCACACGCGATCTTCAGGGCCGCTTCCTCTGACAAATCGCCTTCTTCCCGGAAAGCGTAAAGAACCGACTGTGCTCAGTTGTATCCACTCAAAAACTTTTCCGTTGCGATATTAGCTCTGGTTGACATCATGCTTCTCCTTTCTATTTGCCCAACGTCGGCTGTTGAGCCGCCGTTTTTGGGCGCGGCAACTGCAATTTATTGCATGTTGACGTGCCAAAAACCAAGCGAAGCGCAGCCGCCAGCGGCGAGGTCGGCTCGAACGCCCTTGATAGGCGGAGCGCGAGCGACGCCAGAAAGGGCGAGAAGAGCCGATGCTCAACAGCCGGCGATAGGACGGATGGCCGTAGGCCAAGTGAGCGATAGCGAGCGGTCCGTCCTATCGCGAAGGTAAGCGGAAGTAGCCCGCCAGGGCTACGATCCGCTTCACCGTCTTGTTCGCCGCCATTTCTTCCGCCGTTGAACTTCATTGGTATTTACCTTTCTTGAGCTTTCTAAGCTGGCGCTTGCTCTGAAATATAATAGATCTAATCTCTTTCTTCTCTTGCTGTTTAAGGTGGATGTAGTTTCCGGTCTCCAGCGCGAGAAACCGGATGACGTGCATGACATCTATGACGATCTGCGGCATACTACTAGTTTCGATCATCCAGGCGCGCGGACCGTAATGCTCGAAGTTATTGCGCAGCCTCTCGTGGAGCGCCGTCACCGAGGTCTTCTGCGAGTCAGACATAACAAGGGGCTTGCTTTGAACGGTCATGAGCATCCATTGAGGGTCTTGACACCTTTCAAGGGCCACAGGAAAACTGATGATCTCATGCGTCTTCTCATACAGGTCTATCACGACATCTTGATACGAGGCATCGCTCGACAGACCAAGCAAAAGATTCGCAGTTTTAATCGACATTGCCCCTTTGAACTTGAGCTGCTTTTTTGATGGAGTGTCCACAACCCGGAAATCGGGTGGAAAGGATTTGCTATCCAAGTTCACCGGGATTGCCGCAATGTTAACCGAGAAGTATTTGTTGGCTTTCATGACTCTATGAGGGTTCGTGCCTTTTAGGGCACAAATGGCAAAACCATAGAGCGCGGCATCCAAGGAAATGGTGACCCACTTCCACGCAATGCTGTCTGAAGCCACTTGCTCTATGTACTCTCGGGATTTCCTTAGATAGTCCAGAGCGTTTTGCTCTTCAGAAAGGACCAACAGATTAGTATGGGCTATTTTCATTCATCATTTCCTATGGCGAACGCCGGCTGTTGAGCCGCCGTTTTTGGGCGCGGCAACTGCAATTTATTGCATGTTGACGTGCCAAAAACCAAGCGAAGCGCAGCCGCCAGCGGCGGGGTCGGCTCGAACGCCCTTGATAGGCGGAGCGCGAGCGACGCCAGAAAGGGCAAGAAGAGCCGATGCTCAACAGCCGGCGATAGGACGGATGGGGCCGTAGGCCAAGCGAGCATTAGCGAGCGGTCCGTCCTATCAGTGCAATAGACGGAAAATTTTCCGCCATATCAGACCATATAGACGGCCAAATTTTCCACTTATTATGATATTAAAGGGCAAAGCATGGAAAATTGTTCGCTCTATTTTCCACTTATTACAAAACGCTTGTCAAATTCCACTTATTAAGATATTAATGCCAAAATATGGAAAATAAACCAAAGTTCCATCCGAATCCCAAGCTCAAGTTAATGGACCAGGTTCGAGAGGTCCTTCGTTATCACCATTACGCGTATCGCACAGAACAAACCTATTGTCAATGGATTCTTCGTTATATCCGCTACTTCGGCGGCAAAACTCATCAGGCCTTCTCGCCGTCATGGAGGGCAAGAATGCCCTCATGGCAAAGCTTCTTTACGGCAGCGGACTGCGGCTGATGGAATACATCCGTCTGCGCGTCCAGGACGTAGACTTCGGCCAGAACCTCATCTTCATCCGAGGCGGTAAGGGTGGATCCGAAGTCTGCAAAGCCCCCTTACCCGCATCTGATAACCGGCGGTAAAACCAAGGGTGTGATCAATCCTGTTTCAGATCGACACTCTCCACATCTGAATCCCCCGGGAAATCCATCCAACCGCGACGGCGGCAAATAAGAACCATGAGAATAACAGTCATGATGCCCACATAAGCGCCCGCCATGACATCGCTCAGGTAGTGCGCGCCGACGATGATGCGGCTGATGCCGACGACGGCGGCAAAGCCGGCAAGCAGCGGTCGCCGGCGCGGGAAAAAGAGTGCCAGTGCTGCCGCCAGGGCGAAAACCGTAGTGGTATGGCCGGATGGGAACGAATTGTATTCATAGCCGATCCGGAAAGGATCGAAGCCGTAGAGATTGGTTTCAAACAGCAGCTTGGGTCGGAGGCGTCCAACCAGGGGTTTGATCAAATCCGTTATCAGGCCCGACAGGGCGACTGCCGCAAAAAGAAAAAGGGCGCGGTTGGCTGCAATGGGGCGTCGCCGGTAATATTTAAAAAAGACAAACAGCACTGCAAAGCCGACAAGATACCCCGTCGATTGCCCCAGTTCCGTAATCCATTGGAATACTTGAATAACCCCTGGATTCAGGTCCTGACAGAAAAGGCTCAACGGCCGGTCAATCAGGGCATAAATGATCGTCATCAAAACCACAGGAAGGGCGGAAGCGATTACAATATTACGATTCCGGCGTGTCATTGCCTGTCGCCCCGGAAATTTCTGCACCAGACAAAATCGACGCTGTTGACTTTCCCGCCGTTGAGTAAAATATCCATATTTTTGACAGGTTGAACGGCGTCGCAACGGAAGGATTTTTCGATATCCTCGCGGTCGAAGCGCGTGTTGATAAACAACAAATCGTAACCCATCGGTGGCTGTTTCTGCCAGAAATCAAACTGATCCACGCGTTTATCGATCACAAAAACATCCATCCTGTAGGGCAGGGCGTAATAGGTCATGCGGCTGCCGACCGTCCAGTTGGTTACGGCCAGGGCCCGCTTCGTACTCTGGTTTTGCTTGAGAATCTTATTCGCTTCTGCGGCCATGGCGTCATATCCGTAAATATCCCGGAAGGGGGATTGGTAATCGGGGAAACGAAAGAATTTTCCTCCCAATTCGGCGTATAATAAGAGCGTAATAATCAGGCTGAAGCCGATGGAAAAATTGAGGAAAATCTTTCTTTTATTTCGGACGGGCCCGCTCAGATAATACACGCCGATCGGAATGAACAACAGGTAAAAAGGGCTGTTCCAGTGGGGCAGGGCGGTCTCGCGTAGTGAGGTGTACAGGAAAAAAATCAGGACGGCGCCTCCGAAAAGAAGCGCAAGCCGGATCCAGTCGTTCTTATCCCTGAGACTTTTGAAAAAACCGTAGAAAGCGATCAGAAAAAGAAACGGGCTGTAACTGCCGAACTGAGCGGCCAGCGATGTAAAAAAAGCCTTCATGTCGATGGATGAGGCCCCCATGACATGGCCGGTCTGATAGCGAAAACTGACAAAATCGTTTTGCAGGTTCCAATACAACACCGGCGAAACCATCAGCAGGGCGATAACCGCCGCCAGGAGCATCTGTTTTGAAACAAGCAGATCGTAGCGTCGCTTGATGATGAAATAGGCCACAAGCGGCGGCACAAACAGAATGGCGGTGTATTTGGCCAGTCCGGATAACCCCAACAGCAAGCCGAGCAAGATGTAATATTTCGGTTCAGGGGAGGATTCCATTTTCTTGATCGTAAAGATCAGCAGCAGCATGAGCGGATACAGGAAGGAATCCGGCAGCAGCATGAAACTCATGGCATTGAACAGAAATGAACTGTTCACGGCCAGCGCGGCCAGCAGGGCAATCTTCCTTGAGCCGGACAGGGCCGCCGTGAATTGATAAAGCAGGTAAGTGGTCAGAGCGAAAAGAATAATGGCCGGGAGGCGGACCAGGAATTCACTGGTTCCGAAGAGATAATAGATCAGTGCATGAAACCAGCCGACCAACGGCGGATGGTCGACGTAACTGATGTCCAGGTATTTTGCGTAGAGAAAGTAATGGGCCTCATCGACGCCCAGGCCGAAAGAGGGAGATACCAACAGCCGGACAAGTGTGAAAAAAGCGATTAAGAGCAGAATTTCCCTATTTGTTTTGACCATCGATTTCCTAACAGAGAAGACTAAAGATACCGGCGAATTCACCATGCTCTTGGGAAAATTTTCCTATCTACATCATCAGTTTCAGCGATTCGATGTACTCGGGGTCTTCCTTGTCCATGACTTCGATGATGTGCTTGTGGCAGCGCCGCTTCATTTCGCCGAAGATGGATCTCTTTTTTGTGAAGAGCCGGGCATAGGCCAGGGTCTCGCGCATGAGCGCGTCATCATCTTCGCAGGCTTTGACGATCACATGGTGTTCCTCCAGCTCCCGGGCGTTGTAGCGTTTACCCATATAAACGGCCTCTTCCATCTTATAGTACGGGAAGGCCTTCTCCACCAGGCAGATCATGCCTGGCAGGAACGGGATGTTGATGTCGATTTCGGGAAAGCAGAAAAAGCCCTTGGAAGACTTCATGAAACGGAAATCACAGGCGCAGGCCATGATGGCGCCGTCGCCGAAGGCGTGGCCGTTGATTGCGGCAATAATCGGCATGGGATACAGCAGTATGCGCTTGAAGATTGAGTTGAGGCCGTACATGAAGTCTTTGATGGCCTGGTAGTCCTTGTTGTTGAAGACTGTCAGCAGCCACTGCAGGTCAATCCCCTGGGACCAGTTCTTCGTATCGTTGGACGTAATGATCACCGATGAGAGGGTCTCGTCTTCTTCAATTTCATCGAGGGCATTGAGAATCGCCGCGGTATAGTCGGGATTATGCCTGTTCTCCCCGTTGGTCATCGTAATAACAGCTACCGTCTGGTCTTTTTTCCACTTGAGAATGGACATGGATTCTCCCTGTTCATAAGTATTTGAGACTTCTGGAAAATGGTTCGCAAGCGGCGAAGATATTTCTCAAAGGCTATGCAAAGCGCAAAATTTATGCATGGAGATGCCAAGGGCTCTCGTCGCGATTTTCAGGGCATTACAGCGGGAGGAAAATTGCACACAATTCATGGAGTGTCAATCATTTTATAACTCTATCATATCCTATTGACCGTTGGTCAGAAATCTGTTAATGCTTGCGCCAGCATGGTTGATTCTAGAATCAATATTCATTACAAGGAGACTTATTTGTGATTGATCTGCATACTCACTGCCTCTTCAGCGACGGCGAACTGATCCCGTCAGAACTGGTCCGGCGCGCCAGGCATGCCGGTTACCGCGTCATTGCCATTACCGATCACGGCGATGCGTCGAATCTGGACTTTATTATCCCCCGCGTGGCCGGGGTCTGTCAAAGTTTGTCGAAAGCTTACGACATTCAGGTCATTCCGGGGATCGAGCTTACGCATGTGCCGCCGGCGCTTATCCACGAACTGGCCGTGGCAGCCAGAAAACTGGGGGCGAAGCTGGTGCTCGTGCACGGAGAAACGATTGTAGAGCCGGTGGAAGCCGGGACCAATGCCGCCGCCCTTGCTGCGCCTGTCGACATCTTGGCACACCCCGGTCTGATCACGGAACAGGAAGTCAATCTTGCCGCGGAGCGTGGCGTTTACCTGGAGATCACGGCCCGCAAGGGACACAGCCTCACAAACGGACATGTAGCCATGCTGGCCAAGCAGTACGGCGCCTCTCTCGTCCTCAATACGGACACTCACGGACCCCAGGACCTCATTTCCCTAGAGACGGCCCGGAAAATCGCACGGGGCGCCGGTCTCGCTGTGCCGGAAATCGAGGCGATGTTCGGCAATTCAGAGGCGTTGGTCCGGAAGATATTGAGAGACCTTTAAAAAATGGTTTCGCCGCGGCTCAAAATCTTTTTTGTTGAGGGGTATTCCGGATGCTTTGCGGCGTACGTCTGAGTACGCCTCATGGGGACATGACAGAGTCGTGTCCCCATACTTTCGGAGCTTGTTACGAAGCTGTCGTTTTCGGCTCATTTTTTGATTTTTTACGAGTTCGTCAAGATTGAATCAACAAGGATGGTCATAAAGCAACAAATAAAATGGTTGTTAAAAGCACCGGTAAATTGAAATCACCTCAAGATGTGTTAAGAATATGTCTGCTGACCTATCGCGGCAATCCAACGTCCGGCGGGCAGGGCGTCTATATCAAGTATCTGAGCCGGGCGCTGAGCGACCTGGGGCATCAGGTGGATGTCGTCTCCGGACCCCCTTACCCGGAACTGGCTGAGTGGGTCGCACTGCATCGGCTGCCGGGCCTGGATCTGTATAACCCGGATCACCTCTTCAAACCCGCCCGCTGGCGGGACCTTGTTTTACCTGTGAATCAACTGGAATTCTTGAGCATGTGCCTGGGAGGTTTTCCGGAACCGCTGACATTCGGGATGAGGGTCCGGCAATACTTTCGTACGGCAAAACCGGCCTACGACGTTGTTCATGACAACCAGTGCCTGGCCTATGGCATTGCAGGCCTCTCACGGGTCGGTTATCCCACGGTGGCCACGATTCACCATCCCATCACTGTGGATCGCGATGCCGAACTGGACGCAGCGCCCTCCTTCATCAAAAAGCTGAAAGTGAGGCGCTGGTATTCTTTCCTGAGCATGCAGAAGCGCGTGTCGCGCCGCCTGGCGCGCATCATTACCGTATCGGAATGTTCAAAAAGGGACATCAGCAAGGATTTCGGCGTCTCTGAAGATCGTTTCCGCGTGATTCCCAACGGGATCAATACGGATTTCTTCTATCCGCTGCCCGGCGTCAAAAGGGCGGACAATCATCTGCTGGTCACCAACAGCGCCGATACCCCCCTGAAAGGATTGCGATATCTCCTGGAGGCGGTTGCGTCCATCCGGAAGCAGCGGGATGTCCGGCTGACCGTCATCGGCGCCCCCAAGAAGGACGGCGCGATCGAGCGTCTCGCCCTGGCCCTGGGTTTCAACGGCGCCCTGCGGTTTACCGGACGCATCGAATACAGGGACTTTGCGCGCTATTACGCGGAGGCCACCCTGGCCGTGATACCGTCCCTTTACGAGGGATTCGGCATGCCTGCCGGCGAGGCCATGGCGTGCGGGACGCCCGTAATCAGCACATCGGGTGGCGCCCTGCCGGAAGTAATCGGCAACGCCGGGATCATCGTCCCGCCGGGCGATAAGGGCGCCCTGGAAACGGCGATCCTTTACCTGCTGGATCATCCGGAAAAAAGACGCGAACTCGGGCAGGCCGGTTTGAACCGGGTGGAAAGCGCTTTTACCTGGCGGCACGCCGCCCTGAAAACGGTGGACGTTTACCGGGAAGCCATCGATGCTCACCGTTGATTTTCAGCAGTTGCGGCTCAAATCGGGGGATCGTGTGCTCGACGCCGGTTGCGGCGGTGGGCGTCATGTCTGCGAGGCCTTCCGGACCAAGGGCGTGGATGTCGTCGGCATCGACCTGAACTGGGAAGACCTCTGCAAAACGGCGACGACCCTTTACCTGATGCACCCTCAGGACGGCGGCGGGCAGGGACGCTGCCTGATTTCCCGGGCGGATGTCGCCCGGCTGCCGTTTAAGGACGGCGCCTTCGATGCGGTCATCTGCTCGGAGGTGCTCGAACATCTTCCGGACAGCCGCAAAGCGATCCGGGAACTGGTCCGCGTCCTGAGGCCGGGCGGCGAACTCGTGGTCAGCGTCCCGAGATACCTGCCGGAGCGGATCTGCTGGGCGCTTTCAGAAGCGTATCACAACGAGCCGGGCGGTCATATCCGGATTTACAGAAGAAAAGAACTGCAGACGCTGCTGGAGGCGGCCGGCGTGGCCTGTCGGGCAATCCGCTATAAACACGGGTTCCACGCGCCGTACTGGTGGTTGAAATGCATTGTCGGCCATAAGAATGAACAGTCGCTGCCGGTGAATCTATACAAAAAATTTCTGGAGTGGGACATCATCAAACGTCCGCCGTTGATGCGGACACTGGAGAAGATGTTGAACCCCTTCATCGCAAAAAGCATCGTCTTCTACTTCAAGAAGGAAATAAGTTGAAATGAAACTGAAATTATCGGCGGCAATGGCGGAAACCCGCATGGATGTGGAGCAGATGGCCGATTTTATTGTTTCGGTCCAGAAGGTGGACGGGGAAATCCCCTGGTCCATCGGCGGAAAGACCGATCCATGGGATCATGTGGAGTCCGCCATGGGATTGTCTGTTGCCGGATATTTGAAAGAGGCGGAACGGGCGTACGAATGGATGCGCAAGACCCAGCACGCCGACGGAAGCTGGTACGCAGCCTATCGCAACGGCCTTCCGGAGGACAAAACGATGGATTCCAACATGTCTTCCTACATCGCCGTGGGCGTCTTCCACCATTACCTGATCAGCGACGACCTCGCGTTTCTGAAGCGCATGTGGCCTACCGTTCGCGCCGGTGTGGACTATGCGGTGGGCATGCAGGCGCCGACCGGAGAGATTCACTGGGCCCGCAACGGGGAGGGGGTTGTGGACACCATGGCCCTTTTGACCGGCTCCAGTTCGGTTTACATGAGCATCAAATGCGCCCTGGCCATCGCCTCGCGGCTCGGACGCAGCCGGCGCAACTGGGAAGGGGCGCTGGAAAAGCTCGGACAGGCGATCCGGTATCGTCCGAATCTGTTTAACATGATCAAATCGCGTTTTTCCATGGACTGGTATTATCCGATCCTCTGCGGCGCCGTCACCGGCCCTGACGCGCGCCATCGGATTGACCGATACTGGGAAAAGTTCGTGGCGCCGGGCTGGGGGGTTCGCTGCGTCTCCGACCGCCCCTGGGCGACGATGGCGGAAACCGCCGAACTTGTCCTGACGCTGGCCGCGATCGGGGAGCTGGAAAAGGCGCGCATCGTGTTCAGTTGGCTGGCGGACAAAAAATATGACGACGGTTCGTACTGGATGGGCGTCACCTTTCCCGATACGGTGATCTGGCCGGAGGAAAAGACCGCATGGACAACGGCGGCGATCCTGCTGGCCCATGATGCCCTGAACGATCTGACGCCGGCAAGCGGCCTGTTCCATCATGATTCATGGGACGCCTGCAAATTTCCGTTCATTGCCGCTGCCAGTCCGGTCTTTTCAGGTCGTCTCGTCAATGACGCGCTCCGGATACCCCCTGTGATTCCGTTAAAGTAGCTATCCATGAGAAAAGATCACCGCCCCTATATCATAAAGCGCCTCGATCTGGGATTTCAAAGATGGTACGCAAACCATTTCTTGCGCCCGCAGTTGGAATTTCTTGGCGAAGGATGCCACTTCATGAAACCCTGGTTCGTGGAAATCTTCGGGGGGCCTATTGCGGTTGGCGCATACACGCATATCATTGCGACACCGGACAAGCGGGTCCGGCTCACTGTCTGGTCCACGCTGGAAGGCGGGGGGCGCATCGAAATCGGAAATTATTGTCTCATCTGCCCCGGGGTCCGGCTCAGCGCCGGCAGTGAGATCGTCATCGGCGACAACGTCATGCTGGCCCAGGGCGCCTTTGTCACGGATTCGGATTGGCACGGCGTCTATGACCGCAGCCTTTCCGTGGGACAGTCGGCGCCTGTGCGCATCGGCAGGAATGCCTGGATCGGCGACAGCGCCATCGTCGCCAAGGGTGTGACCATCGGCGAAAACAGCATTATCGGTGCCGGGGCCGTCGTGATCCGGGATATTCCAGCCAACGTTGTCGCCGTTGGAAATCCCGCAACGGTGATCAAGGAACTCGATCCGGAGCGGCCCATCAAAACGCGCGGCGACTGGATGGTCGACCCGCAGGCGCTGGCCCTACAGTTTGCCGAGATCGACCGGGATGCAATGAAAGATAATACCTGGCTGGGCTGGCTGCGGTCCATGATCCGTCCGGTTAGAGGAGATTGAAGAAAATCATGCGAGTGGCTGTCATTGCTCCTCCTTATCCGCTGGAAGAAGCACCGGCCCCGCCGCTGGGCGTCTCGTATGTGGCGGCGGCCTTCGCGGCAGCCGGAGCGGAAGTGAAAGTCCTGGATTACATTGTCAGTCGCTACACGCCGGAAAAATTGAAGGCGGAGTTGGACGCGTTTAAGCCCGACGCTGTCGGCGCCACGTCGGTGACGCTGAACTTTTACGGCGCGGCGGACATCGTCCGGACGGCCAAGCGCCACAACCCGGACATCGTTACCATGATGGGCGGTCCGCATGTCTCCTTCGACGCCGAAAACACCCTGACGGCCTACCCCGAAATCGACCTCATCGTCAGGGGGGAGGGCGAACAGACCATTGCCGAGATCACGCCGCGTTTGCAAGACCGGGACGCATGGGCCGGGATCAAAGGAATAACCTTCCGCCAGAACGGCCGATTGGTCGCGACGCCGCAGCGGGGATTCATCGACGACATCGACACACTGCCCCTGCCTGCGCGCCATCTTCTGCCCTTGTCGCGCTATCAGGCGCTCGGTTATCCCATCAGCATCATTACGAGCCGGGGCTGCCCCTATTCCTGCATTTTCTGCCAGGGTAGGCGCATGGTGGGCAAGAAGGTCCGCAAACGCAGCGCCGCACGGATTGTCGATGAGATCGAGCAGATCCTGTCTTACGGCATCAACCGGATCAACGTTGCCGACGACCTGTTTGCCTCCGACAAGGCCAAGGTCAAGGATGTCTGCGGCGAGATTCAGAAAAGGGGCTTGTCCTTTACCTGGAGCGCTTTTGCACGGGTCAATACGGTGGATCGGGAAACCCTGCAAATCATGAAAGATACGGGTTGCGACAGCGTGAGCTTCGGCGTCGAATCAGGCAATCCGGAAATGCTCAAGCGCATCCGGAAGAACATCACGCTGGATCAGGTCCGCCAGGCTGTCCGGCTCTGCAACGAGGTGGGCATGCTCGCCCATACCTCCTTTGTCGTCGGTCTGCCCGGTGAATCCATGGAAACCCTCGAGGAAACCAAACGGTTTGCCGGCAGCCTGGGCTCCCTTTACGGCTATCATTTTCTGGCGCCTTTCCCCGGCACGACCGTCCGCGAAGAAGTGGATCGCTATGATCTCGAAATTCTGACGCATGACTGGTCCCGCTATGACGCCAACAGCGCCATCGTGAGAACCTCGGCTCTTTCTCCGGAGCAGATCAATGCCTTTGTGGGCGAATTCGAACGGGAAATCAACGAAGGCTGGGAAAAGCAGGTTCGCGGCTACTACGGGAAGACGAACACGCCTGCCGAAGATCTACAGGTGGCAGGGCATTTCAAGATGCGCTTTGTGTATCGTCTGCTGTCGGAAGACCTCATCGAGTCGCTCGAATGCATTTCCGTCTCCGACTCTGCATTTGAAGACCGGGGGAAGATCATCGAGGAGGCGGCAGAACAACTCTGCCTGCGCCTGGCAGCGGCCACCGACACGGACGTGGCCCTGATCCGCCGGACTATCCGCCTGTTCATGGACAAAGGTTACATCAAGTTGCGGCAGGACGGCAAAACCATGATCTGGCACTGGACGCACAATAACAGGGTGGATTGACGACCGGAATGATGTCCAAATCAGTCAGCCTCACTAAACGCCGGGCAATCGACAAAACAACCCTGACCTTCGGATGGATTTCATGGGGAAGAAAAGCCGGCCGGAATGGGCCGGGTGCATGATGTTCACCGAGGGCCGCTGTTACAGTTATATCGGGGCGTGAATAAATTATTGAAATATAATGAAATATATCTTGACTTTTATAAATAAAAGAATATCATGCAGCCATATCCTGTACCTTGCTATGGTCTTTAGTCTGTACGGTACAGTTAAAGTTGGGTTATAACAATTTGAAGTGCAAAGGCGGCCACCATGCTCTTTAGAGCCTTGGTGGCTTTTTTCTTTCTGTCACATTGGTAATTCGACTTTTGGTAAATTATAAGAAAGGAGGATGCTAATTATGTCAGAAGGTAAAGTAAAATGGTTTAACGAGAGTAAAGGTTTTGGATTTATCGAGAAGAATGACGGTGGGGATGTTTTCGTCCATTACAGTGCCATTCAAGCCGCTGGTTTCAAGACTTTAACTGAGGGCCAGTCTGTAAGCTTCGATGTTGTACAGGGTAAAAAAGGCCCTGCAGCGGAAAACGTGAAACTCAGTTAATTAAACCTTGGGTAAGTGAAGAGGCGTTACATTACTATATCCTGTCTTTGAGCGCCTCTCTATTTTCAGCATATTCTGTAACGTGTGAAAGAAAGACAAAGATTAGGAGCTGAAAAATGGGAAAGTCCATGTACAATTTTGGCAAACAGTCTAAAGAAAAAGCAAGGCAGCAGAAGCAAATGGAAAAGGCTTCAAAGCGCATCATGGCTAAACAGCAGAAGGCGAATCTAAAAACGGGCACTCCGGATGCAGGCGCAGATATGGCTGAACCGGGACTGGCGGTGGCGGATGAGATCGTTAAAAGCATAGCATAGGGGCCATATACGTAATCTTAATTCGACTTTATGGCGGCTGTAACAGCCATACAAGCGGAGATGAAAGTTTGTTTTTGTTTCCAGGATTGTGATTCTGGCGGTGAGTTGAAATGGCTGAAGACCTTTTAGACTACTGGGTTAGACTTATAAAGACAGTTTTCCCTGCGAACGCTTGGATAATTTCTCGTTTCTTCAATAATGATCATTTGATACAGATCGATTGGAAGCTCGAAAATGATCCAAAGAACCCGAACAAGCGTTCCAAAAAAATTGAGATAATAATCAAGGAGCGTGCAATTGAAAATTATCTCGACAAGAACAAGAAAGATCGTGAATTATCCGACATCATGTTGAAAGAATTTATTTGCGAACGGTATAATCATCTTAGCTCTAATGATGATATATACACGACCCAATATGTACCGAGGGAAACATGGTTAATCTCCAAGGATATACTTAATGGCAAACCTTCATTTGACGCCCACCCTTAAAGATCAAGCTAAATCCGTTTATAATCCATTGACAAGAAAATCCCTTTATCCTATGGTACCGCGCTTTTGAAAAGGACAAGGCATTGCGTGACAACGATCGACGGCCGCACGCGTCGGAGCGATGACGGGAAGGGAAAGGGACATGAAGTTCGCAAAATCACCACTCAAGCACGGTTATGCAAATCAAATCATCACCATAGACCTCAATACAGGCGCCATTGAAACACCCGGGCTCGATCCGCAGATCCGGGATTATTTTATCGGCGGGAGGGCCCTGGGGCTCTATCTTCTCCATAAAAGAATCACCTCCCGAACGACCCCCTATGATTCGGAAAACCCTCTGATTTTTTCACCGGGTCCGCTGGGAGGCATTCCGCAATTTCCGGGAACGAGCAAATGCATGGCCGTTTCGCTGTCGCCCCTGACCGGCATTCCGGGCGTCTCGAATTTCGGCGGACATTTCGGCGCCTACCTCAAGTATGCCGGCTTTGACGTCCTGGAGATCACGGGAAAGTCTGCAACGGGCTGCATGATCGTCATCGACGGCTTCCGGCAGGAGATCACCGTTACGGAAGCGGCTGCCGCAGACCAGGTCTTTGATCTGGAGAAGCGCCTGACTGACCGTTTCAGCGAGGCAGGCTACGACCGGAAAGACATCGTTTTTCTGACAACGGGCATCGGCGCCGCCAATACGACATACGGCTGCATTAACAGCCATTACTTCGACCCCACCAAACCGGTGGATACAACGAAAGGGCTCTTCCGGACAAAGCAGGCCGGCAGGACAGGACTGGGTACTGTCATGATGGACAAGGGAATCCGGGCGATCGTCGTTCTGGCCGATCATCCTCGGGGCGAAAACCCCTTCGGTGCCGCCGACTGGAACAAGGCGAAGCAGGCAGGGGCGAAGCTTGGCAAGGTCATCCGGGATGTGGACCCGCAATCTCTGAAAATGTACCGCAAGGGCAGCGCCGGGCTGATCGCCTTTATGAACAAGCATGAATACCAGTCCCTGCCGGTAAACAATTATCAGTTGGGGTCTGATTCGCGTGCCGACAGGATCACCGGAAAATTCTATGCGGAACATCTCTTTGAACATCGCGGGATGGACGGTTGCTTCCCGGGCTGCAATCTGCGTTGCACCAAAGGCGGCTGGGTCACCCTGACTTCCGGTGAATTCAGCGGCCGCAAGGTGTGGGTGGACGGGCCGGAGTATGAGACCGCCGCGGGTTTCGGCTCCAACCTGGGCATGTGGAATGCCGAATTTATCATGGAGTCCAACTGGCATTGCGACAACTACGGGATCGATACCATCACCACGGCCGTGGTCATGGCTTTTCTCATGGAATGTTTCCAGCGGGGATACCTGACGAAGGAAGATACGGACGGACTTGAACTGACCTGGGGGGCCGAGCGGACGGCGTTGCGCTTCATCCGGCAGATTGCTTACGGGGAGACGGAACTGGCCGCAACGGCGGGCAAAGGCATGCTGCCCCTGGTCGATTGGGTTGCTGAGAAATACATCGCAAGAACGGGCCATGCCGATCCCCGGGCGGAACTCCTGCAGTTCGCCATGCAGACAAAGGGGCTGCCCTTTTCACTTTACCGGACGCATCGCTCTTTGTCCATGCAGGCGTCCTACGCCGCCGCCAGCGACATCGGGGCGCATCACGCCGCCGCCTGGCTGATCAAGGTGGACCTGCTGGGCGCCTTCCCCACCCTTGCGGACAAAGCGAAGGCCCTGATTACCTATCCGCGCGTCCGCCTGGGGAATGACAACCTCGGCCTGTGCAAGCTGCCTTGGGTGGACGTTTTCAATCCCGAATCGGAGAAAGTCGGAAACTCAGACAAGTATATCAACCCTGCCTCTCAGGAAATCTATGCGGATTTTTACAACGGCGTTTTCGGAACGAACCTGACCTGGGAGCAGATCTTTGCCCAGACGGACCGGGACATCAACCTGCAGCGGGTCATGAATGTCCTGTACTATGATAAGGCCGTGGGACGGCAGGACTGGATTCCCGATCGCGCCATCGGACCGATCGACGACGATCTCTATGATGCGGAAAAGGCCTATCATGATCAGGCACTCGGTCAGGTTCTGGGAAAATCCCCGGCCGAGATCGACAAGATGAAAACGGCGGAAAAACGGGAATGCCTGATGAATCACCGGAAGAAGCAACTAACACGATTGATCCAGGCTTACTATTGTGAACGGGGCTGGACCGATTCCGGAATTCCGAACCCCGATACGCTGAAAAAAGTCGGCTTATGGTCCTTCCTGAACGAGGAGGCAAAGAACAGAATCAACGCACTGGCGGGCTGAGCATGCGGGGATTTTCTTCCGCGCTTATTTCCAGAAACTTTCCCAGAAAGGATGGTCTGCGCCTCTTTCGTACAGGGTTTCGGCGAGAATGCCATCGGGGGTGAAAAAGAGGGCAAGCAGATCATGGCGCAACAGATTGCCGGTCGCTTCCATTCTAACAGGGGATTGCAAAAAGAAATCGGACAGCGGGATGCCGATGGAAATTTGCCCGCCCTGGTAAAAGGACTTTTTATAGAGCAGTGCAAATTTCCCCTCCATATCGACGATATCCGTCGGGGCGCCATAATGGTTGAGGGCCTCTGCAAGCGTTGCCGTTCCTTCCTTCAGATGCGCGGCCGGCACGGGCACGTCCGTCCCTCTGCTGATCCGGTCGAAACGCAAACTGACACATCCTGAGAAAAACAGCGTCGCCAGCAGCAGGCCCAGGGCCAAGGGCCTGAAATTAAAACGGCAAGCCATAGGATGACGTATCCGATTTGAAACTGCTGCCATAGTGCGTCACCAGATCCTGGTTATTGACGAAAAAAACGATGCGATCATGCTGCGTGTCGTAATTGGCAAACGTCACGAGGACAACCCACAATCCAGTGGCTTTGCTGAGCGAACGATCATAAATATACGCGTTCCCATTGGATAACTTGACGATCTGGCTGGGCGGGCCGAAGAGTTTCATCACTTCCGCTGCGGTCGTCTTTCCGGGCGTCACCTGTAGAAGGGTTTTTTCCTCGATGGGACGGAAATCCTTGCCCTTGCCGATCACGGCGCACCCCGCTGCCGTAGCGAGAACCAGCAATAAGATCATTGTGAACAAGAAACGCCTCATAATATTTTCTCCTTTTTTCAGGTCTTGCAACAGGCATTGGGTCAGAACGAAATGATTGCCTTTCGTCATTGATTTCAGGGGATCCTGCCCGCCTGTCGGAACTTTGCAAGTGCAGCCTCAACGACCGGTATCGCCGCCCATGCGGCCCTTTCGCCCGCGAGGATGGCCTCATTTCGCCTCGTAAAGTCACTGGAGCCGATATGACCCACGTCCGGTCTGATCACCACATCCGCACCGGGAAGCTGCAGTTGGGATATTCTTGCATGCATGATGTCCACGGATTGGAGGATCGTATCGATCGTCCCCTGTGGGACAGTCATATTCCGTCTGGCGGAGATATCCACCGCAATGACCACATCGGCGCCGTAACGCCGGGCTACATCCACGGCGACAGGATTGATCAGGCCGCCGTCGACATAAGTTCTTCCCGAGATTCTGGCCGGCTGGAAAACGCCGGGAACGGAACAGCTCGCTCGTACGGCCATCCCAGCGTTTCCCGTGCCGAAGACCGTTTCTTCGCCTGTTTGAATGTCAGCGGCCACGGCGTGGAAAGGGATCCGGAATGCTTCAATGGGTGCGCCCTGCACCATCCTGTTTACATAATTTTCAAGTTTTTCCCCTTTGATAAAGCCGTTATCGGGAAGCGTCAGATCAACGAGATCATCCCTTTCCATTACAAGGGCCAGGGCTTGCAGTTTGTAGCCGTCATGGCCATAAGCATAAAGGCATCCGACAAGACTGCCCACGCTGGTACCCACCACCATATGGATCGGAATGTTGCGGGATGCCAAGACCTTTAGTACACCCACATGGGCAAATCCCCTGGCCGCACCGGCACCGAGCACGACGGCCACTTTTGCAGGCTGCGGGGGCGGGGGAACGGCTCTAGTGGCGCAGGACATCGGTCCAAACAAGAGCACAATCGCCAGAAGAGCCAGAGCCTTATGCATACAGGATTTTATCATCATCAGCGTATGTTACCGAAAGAAGCGGTTTTGTTATACCATGATCAAAAGCAATGTCAACTTTTTCAGTCCCTTGCAGCGTTTATCTGGGGGCATGGAAAGGACTCCGGCCTAGGAAGGGAATGCGTGCGGCTGCCGACTCCCGGGAGGCTGAAACATGAGGTTAACGAACTGTCAGACAATATGATTTTATCCGTTTGACGGGGTGGTAGGATTTCTTTGATTGCGCCAGTTCGGCGATGTTCAGGTCGCTCTCTTTGTTGATGAATTCATATTGTGAAAAAAGCTTTTTGGCACATTCATTATCCAGAAATTGATAAAGCCCACGAATGTTCGAAAAAGCTTTTTCGAAATGAAGGACGCCCGTTTTTTCATTGAGGACCGACATGATTGCGATGGCGCTGACCCCGCCGTCGATCCGCACGACGATGCCGGCGCTCTCAAGGATTTCCATATGGGTCAGGGCATGAATGAGAGCGCGCTTCTCACAAGCGAGGCTTTCATCCTGATCGCATTGGCGCTGCTCGCACCAATGGTCAAGAAACGTCAAGCATACGTCCGTATCGGTGGGCCTCAAATCGTCCACACTTACGCGTCCTTGATCATTATACTCCCGCATAAACTGATGAATCAGATTTCTTTTCCTTGCGTAGCGATTTCCTTTCAGTTGGATCAGGTCTTCGGTTCGGTACACGTAGTCCTCAAAACCCGTTTGTTCGTTGATTTGGAACCATTGCTCCGCCTTTTTCCTTTCCATTATGGCCAAATAATCTCCGGGAACAAAGCGGTAATGACGATAACCGTGGTCAACCGCCAGATCATGAAGCTCCTCGGGTATTATGAGCCCTCTGCCGGAAATGGGCATGATCAGGTACCGGTCTTCCGGATACATTGAGGATTCACTGCTGATGATAAGGCGGTCCCCGTCAAAGGTGTAATAGCTCCTGATCGGGCCGGTGTTCCAGACGATGAGGGATAAAAGCGAGTAAATGCTCAGATTGTACGACTGTTTTTCAAAAACCGGCTTGAGCACAGGATAGTCCGAGGGTTCAAGGGATTTACGGTTCATCATGTCCATTCACAATTTGAGACCATTTTTTCACCGGTTATGCAAGGCTTTCAATTTATCTGTCGGGATTGCCATATATACACTTTTCTCTGTCTTGATCAACCAGGCATTGCATCAAATCACATATTTTAAAAAAGACCTTGACACGGACATTCGAAACAATATACACGCGTTTGAAACAAGCGTTTGATATTTATGAAATCCGGATTGGACGTCAAAAACAGAATCCTTGAAGAGGCAGGTGAAATATTCGCGGACCGTGGTTTCAAGGAAACCACGGTCCGCGAAATCTGCCGGCGCGCCGGCGTCAATCTGGCCGCCGTCAATTATCACTTCGGCGACAAGGAACGGCTCTATATGGCCGTCATAAAGCATTACAAAGAGATCGCCGTTCAAAAATATACGCAAAACGACCTCATGCATGATCATGATCCGTATAATGTTCAATTAGCTGCATTTATTGAATCTTTTATGTTTCACCTTCTCGGAGAAGGCCATGCGTCCTGTTTTAGCAGGCTGATGTCAAGGGAATATATTGACCCGACAAGCGCCCTGGATGTCATCATCGAAGAGGAGTTTAGGCCATTTTTCAACAGGCTCAATGCGATTGTCCGCCAATTGCTGGGGAAGGAAATCGGCGAGGAAAAAGTCATCCTCTGCTCAATGAGCGTTCTGGGGCAGTGTCTCTACTTCAGGAGTTCGAGACCCGTCATCATCAGGCTCTTGCGCAAAGATCATTACTCTGCCCAGGAAATCAAGGAAATTTCCGATCACATTACTTGTTTTTCACTGAAAGCCCTTGCGGGATTATCAAAATATTCATAATACAAATATTGTTAAGCAGGAATAAAAAACGATGAAAAGAAATGTACCCATGTTGATCACGTGTCTTTTCCTTCTGCTATTATGGGCGAACCCATCGGGGATTATGGCGCAGGAATACAGCCTTGACGATCTCTACCAAGTGGCGCTGCAGAGGGCAGAAAAAATCAAGATTTCAGAAGAAAATATCCTGATTGCGGAGGCAGGGAAAAGCAAGGCGATGTCCTATTTGTTGCCCAGATTGACCACCTTTGCGAATTTTGCTGATTACACAGAGGCAAAATACGGCCATCCCGGGACGATTCCAACGCCCGTCGGCAATATTACCCTCCCCGGCTCGTTGATTCAACCGCATACGGCAGGGGCTTGGGGGATACGACTGGACGAGAGTCTTTCCCTGGGCGGCAGGGAATTTACCTCACTAAAAATATCTGAGGAGAATCTGGAGAAAAATCGGTTAGATACATATGCCGTGAAAGAGGATTATCTCCTGGCCGTTGCCTTAGCCTATTACAACGTTTTGAAGGCCGGAAAGAATCTGGATATCGCTGAGGCCAATGTGGAAAGACTGTCAACATACCGCACGGCCGCAGACAAACGATTCCGGATCGGTGAAGTGACCCGAACCGTGCTGCTGCGCGCCCAGGCGGAGCTGTCCGGGGCGCTGTCGGATCGCATGACGGCCCAAAATATCCTGGAGCTCGCGACAGCGAACTTAAAACGCATCGTCGGGCTCAAGGACGCTGTGCGGTTGAAGGCAGAACCGTTTTCCACTCCGGATATTACGCCTGTTGAGACTTATGTGACGACAGCCCTAGCGGAACGGTCTGACCTGAAAAGTCTGGAAATTCAGAAAAAGCTGGCAGCGCGACAGGTCCGGTACGCGAGTGGGGCGCATTGGCCCAGTCTTTCAGTCTCCGGCGTTTATTCGGGCCTGGATCAGTCGCCGGCTGCGTCAACGATCAATCGTGAGAGCATCTATGCCGGGGTGTCTCTGAATTTCCCCATTTTTGAAGGCGGGTTGCGCCTAGCGGAAGTCAAGGAAGCCCGCTCAAGGGAAAAGCAGAGCGGTCTCCATTATGATGATCTGAAAAATACCATCGGGATTGAAGTTCAAGCGGCCTATCTGGATTTGATGACGCATGAGGAGGCACTGAAGTTTCTGGAAGACCAGCTTGTTTTTGCCAGGGATAATTTCCAGGCCGTCGCCCGGCAGTTTGAGTTCGGCCTGGCGCACAGCATTGATGTGATGGATGCCAACACGCTGCTGGTGTCGGCGGAGCGGAAAGTTTCGGACGCTGCTTATAATTATCAGATAGCCGTCATGAGAATGAAAAAAGCGACCGGTGTACTGCTCAAAGAGATATTGGCAAAAAACTGACTGTATTTATCTAAGGCTCTGTAACGGAATAACTGTTGCGTTAAGGCGCCCAGATTTGGGTTAGATTTGTCTGATTTGATTGAGCAAAACCGCAGGAATAGCAGTGCTATTTCGAGGATTTTGCGATTGAGGATCGGGCAAAGATGACCTGAAGCCGAGATGCATAAATGTAATCGTTATTCCGTTGCAGAGCCTAAAGGGGGAGGAAGAATTTTCATGCGACAAGAGCCGTATTCAAATCGTCATTGCTGCCTATCCGTGCAGCCTTGTAAAACACCGGTCATCTTGATTGCTCTGGTGTGCCTGGTCCTGACCTTCACGGGATGTTTTAAAAAAGAGGAGAAGGCCGTCAAGGAAAAAGTGGTCAATGTAAGGACGGCGCTGGTGGAGAAGCGATCTTTGAAACCCTTCATCGAATCGGTGGGCACACTAAAACCCGGCGATGAAGTCATCATCAGCTCTCAGATCGATGGAATCCTCAAAGAACTCCATGTGCAGGAAGGATCAAGGGTCTCAAAAGGGATGCTGCTGGCCCGCATCGATGACACGGACTATCGGTTGGAACTGAGCCGGGCCGAGGCGGCCATGCGTCAAATGGAGGCGAGCCTCTCCAATATGAAAGTCGAATTTGAGCGGAAGGACGCGCTCCATAAAGAGGGGCTGGTCAGCCGCCAGCAGTACGATGACGTCGTCACGCGGCGTTTGCTGGCCGAAGGCGAGGTGGACCGCGCCAAGGGAGCACTCGATCTGGCCAGAGAGAAGCTGACCAAGACTAAAATCTATGCGCCGATGATTGGTGCCGTCAAGGAAAAAAAGGTTACAGTCGGCGACTATATCCGGAACGGAACGCCGTTGCTGTATCTGACCCTCAATAATCCGATAAAATTGAGCTTTACCGTCGCCGAGAAGGATGTTGCCCGCCTGAGGCCTGGACAGGAGTGCCTTTTCAAGTTGGATGCCTTCCCCGGGAGAGAGTTCAACGGCAAGTTGAACGTCATTTACCCCAACCTTGAAGAAAGAACCCGGTCTCTGCAGGTTGAGGCCCTTGTGCCGAATCCCCGGATGCTTCTGAAGCCCGGCCTGTTTGCCCGCGTGACGCTTTACACCGGCGCCGTAGTGGACAAGGCCATTGTGCCCATCACTGCGCTGCTTTACGAAAACAACAAGGTCAAGACCTTTGTTGTGGAGGGAGGCAAGGTAAAGGAACGGTTTGTCCGGATTGGCGGCAAATACGGGGAATATATGGAGATCGTCGAGGGATTGAACGGCGGCGAGCAATTGGTCGTGGTGGGCCAGAATAACCTGGCGGAAGGGGTGAAAGTCAATGTGGCTCGCTGAAACCTCGATCAAGCGTCCTGTTTTCGCGACGATGTTTATCGCCGCCCTGGTGGTGCTGGGGATTGTCAGCTATCCCGGAATCGGCGTGGATCTCTATCCGAAGATTGACTTCCCCATTGTCAGCATCAATACGCAGCTCAGGGGTGCGAGTCCCGAGATCATGGACATCGATGTCACCGACAAGATCGAGGAGGCTATCAGTACGATCAACGGCGTCAAAACGATCACATCCTCGAGCCTCGAGGGCGCTTCCAGCATTACCGTGGAGTTCGAGCTGGAGCGAAATATTGACCTTGCCGCCCAGGATGTGCGGGAAAAAGTTTCGTCGATCCGGTCAAAGCTGCCGACCGACATTCTTGAGCCGGTGATTCAGAAAGTGGATCCCGACGCCACGGCTGTTTTGTGGATCGCTGTGACCGGCCCGCAGTCGATTCGCGATCTGTCCACCTATACAAACGAAATTCTGAAAGAACAACTGCAGCGAATCGAAGGTGTAGGCGCCCTGCGCATTGCCGGGCTGCGGTTGCGGCAGGGCCGGATCTGGCTGGACGCAGACAAGCTCCGGGCCTATCAGATTGCACCCGGCGACGTTGCCCAGGCCCTGCGGCTTGAGAACGTCGAGATTCCCGGCGGCCGGATCGAGAGCGATACCAAGGAATATTCCATCAAGATCAAGGGGGAGTTCCCGCGGATTCAGGAATTCAATGATCTGATCGTTGCTTATTACCGGGGCGCCCCGGTGCGTATCCGGGATATCGGCCGCGCGGAAGACGGCATGGATGAAAAAAGGAATCTTGCCCGGTTCAACGGCAAGCCCTGTATCGGCATCGGGGTTCAGAAACAGTCCGGCAGTAATACCGTCGCCATCATCGAACGGGTCAAGCGGGAATTGGCCAATATTCATAAAACCCTCCCGCCGGGCATGGAACTCGGCATCGCCTTCGATCAATCGACCTTTATCAACCGATCCATCAATGAAGTCAAAGGACACCTGGTCATCGGCGGGTTCTTCGCCGTTCTGGCCGTTTTTCTCTTTTTGAGAAACTGGCGGACAACCCTGATCAGCGCCCTAGCCCTGCCTGTGTCCATTATCGCCACATTTTCCATCATGAAGGCCTTTGACTTTACCTTCAACAATATGAGCATGCTGGCGCTCTCGCTCTCTGTGGGAATTCTCATAGACGACGCGATCATTGTCATCGAGAATATCTATCGGCATATCGAAGAGGGCATGGACCCGCGGGAGGCCGCCGCTTTCGCGACCTCCGAAATCGGGTTGGCCGTCATGGCGACCACGCTGGCCATTGTCGCCATTTTTCTGCCCGTGGCCTTCATGAAGGGCATCATCGGCCGGTTTTTCTGGCAGTTTGCGCTGACTGTTGTGTTTTCGGTCATGGTTTCACTGCTCGTTTCGTTTACCCTGACGCCGATGCTGGCATCTGTTCTCCTGAAGCGTAAAAAAAGCGAAACAGCGGCCACGGTTCCATCCAGATTTTCCTTCCTGTCGGGGATTGGAAACGGCCTGGAAAAGGCTTATAAGAATACGGAAGGAGTCTATCGCCATATTCTCGAATTTTCATTGGGCTATCGAAAAACGGTGCTCGTCCTGGCGCTTTTTATCTTCGCTTTCAGCCTCTATATCACGAAGTTCATCGGGAAGGAATTCGTCCCTGCCGAAGATCAGGGTCAGTTTATCGTACGTATGGAGGCGCCGATCGACTATTCAATCGATAAAGCCGACGCGCTTTTCAGGCAGGGCGAGACGATTGTCCAGTCCTTTCCGGAAGCGAACAGGTTTTTCTATCTTCAGGGGTTCGGCGCGGGCGGGACCGGACAGATCAACAAGGCCATTATTTCAACGGGATTGAAGAAAAAGACGGAAAGAAAAAAGGACCAGGAGCAGATCAAGGCAGAGATTCGCCAGAAACTCAACCAGATTCCTGGATTGAAGGCAACTGCTGAGGATATCTCGCTGATCGGCGGGGGGATCAGGAATGTACCGATCCAGTATGCCATTCGGGGGCTTGATCTCGACGTCCTGCAGAACTATACCCGCAAGATCACGACGGAATTTGCCAAACTGCCCGGGATTGTGGATGTGGATACGTCAATGGAGGCAGGCAAGCCGGAATTGAAAGTTTTCATTGACCGGGACAAGGCGGCCGACATGGGCCTCAGCGTGGGCAGTATTGCCGACGCCGTCAACGTCCTGATGAGCGGCGAGGTGGACATTACAAAATACAAGGATGAAGCTAAGGGCAGACGATACGATGTCCGAGTCCGGCTGAATCCGGAGGATCGCGTCAATCCCGATGATATCGGCAGGCTCTACGTGCGGGCAAGGGACGGCCGGCTGGTCGAGCTGGCCAGCGTAATCCGGATACAAGAAGGCGGCGGCCCCAACGTCATCTACCGCGTGGACCGCCAGCGGGCGGCGATCGTTTACGCGAGCCTGGAGAAAAAACCTCTGGCTCAGGCCATGGCGGAGCTGGACGGTATTTCCGCGAAGGTCTTAACGCCGGGATACTCCGCAAGATACAAAGGAGCCGCCGATACCATGAAGGAATCCTTCAAGTATTTGCTGTTTGCACTCTTTCTGGGGATCGTGATGGCCTATATGGTGCTGGCCGCGCAGTTTGAAAGCTTTCTCCATCCTTTTTTCGTACTGCTTGCCATGCCGCTGTCCTTTATCGGGGCCTTCGGGGCGCTCCTGCTGGCCGGCAAAACAATCAGCATCTTCAGCCTCATCGGCCTGATTCTACTGATGGGACTCGTGAAGAAAAACGCGATTCTGCTGGTGGATTATACGAATGTCCTGCGTGAAAGAGGATTATCCAGACGGGAAGCGCTCCTCCAGGCCGGCCCGGTCCGTCTCCGGCCGATTTTGATGACCACCCTGGCGATGGTATTCGGGATGCTGCCAGTCGCCGCCGGTCTGGGCGAAGGGGCGGAAACCCGCTCGCCCATGGGAATTGCCGTCATCGGCGGCCTGTTGACGTCCCTCTTGTTGACGCTGGTAGTCGTGCCGTCCGCCTATGACCTGCTTGACGGCTGGATTGAAAAATTCAGAAAGTCCGGAAAAGGAGAACAAGCCCCATGAAAATGTTTATGATCGTTTATTCGCAGGCGGCCGATTACGACGTTATCACCCAGTTTAAAAAGGCAGGGATCAAACACTATACCAAGATGGAACAGGCGCATGGGGAGGGTGACGATACGGAGCCGAAGTTAGGGACACATACCTGGCCCGGCAAAAACAACGTCCTGTTCGTGGCCGTTCCGACTGAGGAGATCGGGACAGTCCGGGATGTCGTCAAGCACCTAAAGGAAAACCACCCGCGCACCGGTGTGAAGGCCTTCATGCTGCCAATGGAAGAAAGCGTGTGAGGGTCGTCATGGCCAGGGAGAAAGTGACCCGGAGACAGAAGGACATTTCCCGGTTGTTGCGTGAAAAAAAATATGTTCCACAAAATAATGTAAAGAAACGCAAGAAGAAATACATTTTTCAACTGGATAGAAATGATGCCGAATGATTTATTTTCCGCTGACCATATCCGCCAGATCAGGGCGCACGGCCTCACCGAAGCACAGGTGCTGGAACAGCTTGAACGGCTAAAAAGCGGTGCCGCACCGATCGGATTGAACCGGTCATGCACCGTTGGGGACGGCATTTTCTCCATTCCCGCAGGGGATGGAGACGTCTTTGTCAAGTGTCACGAGCGCGAAGCGGCTCGCGGAAGGTTCATGAAGTTCGTTCCGGCTTCCGGAGCCGCCAGCCGTATGTTCGAGGAGTGGTTTCGCTGTCTCGAAGAAGGCTGCTTCGACACGGAGGATGTTGCCCGGGCCTTTGCCGCGAATATTGGAAAATTCGCCTTTTATGGGGATCTGAACGGCATGATTTTTCGTCGGGGGCAGAGTCTTGCCGAATGGCTTGCTCAGGGCCGCTATCGAGATATCATGGCGGAAACCCTCACGGCAGGAGGTTTAAATTACGGTTATCTTCCGAAGGCCCTGCTGAAGTTTCATGCTTATCCCGAAGGCAGCCGCACAGCTCTGGAAGAACACCTCGTGGAGGCGGCCCTTTACGTTCAAGATCGCAACCGGGTCTGCAGGATCCACTTTACCGTCTCCGAGGCGCACCGACGTGACGTCGAAAGTTACCTGTCCGGAATCAAAAAACGCTATGAACAGCAATGCCGTGTCCACTTTGATATTGAGGTGTCGGTCCAAAGTGGGAGGACAGATACCATCTCCGTCGATATGGAAAACCGCCCTTTCTGTGACGAGGCGGGGAACCTTGTTTTGAGGCCGGGCGGTCACGGTGCGCTCCTCTCCAATCTGAACGAGCTTTCTAAAGGGGATGTTGTCTTTGTAAAGAATATTGACAACATCGTTCCCGATCGCCTCAAGGCCCAGACGGTTCTTTACAAAAAAGTTCTGGGCGGTTATCTGATCACGCTTCAGGAGCGGATATTTGAGTGTCTGAGAAGGCTTGCCGCCGATTTTATCGATGAAGGCGACCTGGATCCGATTGTTTCGTTCTCTAAGGAAAGGCTTTCTATCGTGTTTCCGCCGGGGTTTACGGATCTGTCATTTGCGGACAAGCGAGCCATGATCTTTGCGAAATTGAATCGACCCATTCGTGTCTGTGGGATGGTTAAAAATGAGGGAGAGCCCGGTGGGGGGCCGTTCTGGGTGGATGAGGAAGATGGAACACAATCTCTCCAAATCATCGAAAAGCACCAGGTTGATCCACACTCCCAAGCCCAGCAGGCGGTCTGGTCTTCGGCCACCCACTTCAATCCCGTGGATCTGGTCTGCGGAATCAGAGATTACCGGGACCGGAAACATGATCTGCAGCAGTTTGTCAATCAGCGGGCCTTTTATATCGTGAAAAAATCAGAGAAGGGCAGGGATCTGCAGGCGCTGGAACTGCCGGGGTTCTGGAATGGCGCCATGGCTTCCTGGATTACGGTATTTGTGGAGGTTCCGCTCGAAACATTCAATCCGGTGAAAACGGTCTATGATTTGCTCAGATCTGCCCACCAGCCTGATCGAGTGTTCTATCAGGAGTAAGTGGGCAGACCCCTGTCATAAGAGCATTCGCTCTGCATCTTGCCGCGAGATGGCCTTGGCGCTGACAAACAAATCTCTCCGGCTGTCCCGGCATACAATCCGGCGGGTTTGTTCCGGCGGTACGCCGCTGTACAGAACGCACAGCGCCGCGGCGGTCGACAGGGCTTGATAATCGCCGCTGCCGGGAACAAGTATTATCGGTCCCGGGGCATCGGCCATTTGAAGAGTCGCGTCATTTTCCGAGATCAGACATTGAATCGCTTCGTTGTCTATTTGATTCCGCCCAACAATCACCTTACAGTCTTCCTTGATGCGGAAATGCCTGCCGAATTTCAGAAGTTCAATATCGCGGATCCGGCAATCCGGCTGATGATCAAAGAGATCGCGCAAACGGCGGGAAAAATTTGGGTCCGTCAACAAGCATCCGCCGGCGGGAGGCGCATAGTCCACAATGCCGTAATGCCGGGCCAGTTCCATCTGTGTTTTACGGCCGCGGCCCTGAATCGCAAAGAGCTTGGTTCGGTCGACGACCCCCTCACGTTCCGGTTTTGTTTCCGCGAGGAGCCGTGCGCTCAAAGGCCTCAGAATGACGTCGTCGTAGCCGGAATTCTTTGCTACCAGATAGAGGGATTGCCTGGTCTGAGACATAGGGCGTTGGCCTAACACTTCTCCGGTGAAAAGGAAGTTGGCGTTCGCCTCTTCCATCTTTGCTCCGGCCGACTTGAGCATCAAGGTATGGCAATCAATGCAGGGGTTCATGTTCTTGCCGTATCCATAGCGGGGTGCTTTGAGCATGAGCAAATGCGCGTCCGCAATGTCGAACACCCTGAGAGGCAGCCCGATTATCTTTGCCGCCATCCTGGCTTTTTGGGCGCTGAAAAAAGGGGTTTCAAAGACGATGCCCTCTATTTCGATACCCATGCCCATCATGATCTTGACTGCTAGGATGCTGTCCAGACCGCCTGAAAATAACGAAATAGCTCTGAATTTCAATATATTATAAGATTGACGCCCCATTGCTTATGGAGCAAATGATAGAGTTCCTGATCCATATCGAATTCGATCAGATACTGGGAAGATTTATTGACAGCCATGCGAATGGCGGGAAAACGGATGACGCCTCTCGGTTTATTGACTTCTTGCGGAACGGAGAATGAAAAGACGCCCGGGGAAAAAGGGACTCCAAGACCGACCAGCGTTTTTTCAATTACGGTGCTTCGTGAATCCTCTTGCGTCAGTAAAATGGGCTCAACGCCATTTTCCCGCAAGATATCGGCAAACTGCGGAGGAAGGGACTTTGCATGGAACATCGTCCGTTTGTTACCTTGCCTGACTATCAAATCAGCTTTAACCGAGAGATTAAAGCCATCCCGGCTCTGCTCAAAAATTTTTACATCTGCATTTCGGTATGGCTGAAGGCTGAAAATATTCAGCAGATTCACGATTAGATCCATGTGGGTTGAACTTCTCAGATCGGGAATCGATAGCGCCGGTTGCTGAATTGCCGATGGATCGACAACCCCGTGTCCCTCGATGACTTCCGTGATCACAAGACCGTTTCGTTTTGCCTCGGCAATGAATGCTTTCGGCAAGAGATGCTTCCTGTCTTTCAGGAATGTAATGAGCTGAAGCGCTTTTTTTTCTCCATCGGCAGACTTCTCGGTGATCAGCCAACCCGGTGCAATTTGAAGTTGAGGAACTTTGCCGACATCAAGGGGTTTCTGTATCCTTGTCATGGCATAAACCTTGGAGGCTCTCATCACTTTTTGAATAATCCTTGGCGATTCCTCACGAAAGCTGACAGAGACCAAATGATAATTTGGCCAGTGCGCAGGGATGATTCTTTTCAGCGATGCGGACATACGCTGTGAAAAATCAAGCAGAATAACGCTTCCGTCGGGCAGTTCGACAACGGGGATCCGTGTGCAGTCAATCGAAATCTGGCCGGATTGAGGCAAGGGAATGTAATAATTCCCGGCAGTAAAAAGGGCGCCGTTCATCCGTGTTATGACCTCGCGGATGACGGCCATGCGATAATCGGATGTCGGCAGGGGTGGATCCGGTGGGGCGACCTCAACCTCTTCCGGGCCGGTTGTTTTCTCGGTTATCGTAACCGCCCGTCCGCTTGGGAACAGATGCTTCTTGGGCAGGCGCAGTTTCTGGCCCACGTAAGTGACATGGATGCTCGTCAGCCTGGGATTCAGTTGTTTGATGGCGTCGTAGATTTGTTTGCGTATCTTGCTGGACTCTGGCTCATAAACCGAGGAGACGAGAGAGTACAATGTGTCTCCCTTCTTGATGGTATAGGAATAGGTATCTTTTTTTGAGACCTTGCCTTTTTCAAAGGTCAGATGTGCGGTTTCCTCCTTTGCAAAAAGGTGAGCCGAACAAAAGACGAGCATCGCGAGGAACAATGCTCCCCCTATGATAAAACCGCACTTGACAGATCGAAAATTCATAATGATATCCCCCTGCGCTCCTTTACCCGAGACCATCTGATGCCGCAGCGATATAACATTTATGAGTTCTTAATTTGTTGAAACTCTTCCCGCATGGCCAGACGTCTCCCCTCAACGGCGGACTCTTCTTGCTCATCCAAAGCTGTCCGGACCGATAGCAGACTTTTTTCATCCTCCAAAAAATCGATCTTTTCCGGAAGCGACACTTCAATCTCCTGGATGATGGCAGCTAACCGTTCATATTCACTTTTCTGAATAAAACCGTATTTCAATGCCCTTTCCAGTTTAACCTTTGTTTTGGAAAGGTCTTTCAGGATAATATTTGTATTTTCCTCCACTTTATCTTTCCTCAGTATCGGTTTGGAGGCGGATTCACGTCGGCCAGGCGATGGTTGTTGCTGAAATATGGTTTCTGCGCGGGGAAACTCCGGAGGCTTATCCGTGACGCGACCCTCAGAGGCCCCCGTTTTTTTCTGGAATGGCATGGAAAATTCCTTGATATTCTGAGGTTCGTCAGTTTTCTTCTTAACGATATCATGTTGTTCTTTTTCTGATGGGGAAGGCGTCTGAGCCGGCTGTACAACCGGAAGCGAGGAGATATCCAGTTTATCTCTCACGATGGCGAGGAACAGGAGACGGCCAAAGGAATTTTGTATACGGTCTTCGAGCTCTTCGATACGTTCTTCATCCAGATTCCGGTGTTGACGAACCAGTAAAAGAAGTTCGTTGAAGGGGTGGATGCCACTCAGAAGGGCAGGAACATCCGGATGCAATCCGGGCAGGTCAATCTCAAGAATGGCCTGTTGCAGAGCTTTTGCTTTGGCATGACAGCTTTGGAGCGATTTAAAGTCCTTGTTATCTTTATGAATAATGGCCAGAACTTCGTCCAGGATATGCAAGGCATCTTGCTGCATCTGGATATGGAAAGACTGGAGAAGGGTTTCCATATCTTCGAGAGATGTCAGTTTTTCGGCATCGAAGGGCGCTGAAGCTGCGCCGGGGAGCGCCAAGGCTTCCTTTTTATAAGTGTTAAAATTCTTCTCCAGGAAAAGAATCCTGTCTGCGATGTCTTTCAGATGGCCAAGGCGACCCTCCTGCAGATCTGCTGCCAGCGTGGACAACTCGGATGCAAGAGCGGTGCAATCGCTTTTGAGGCGTTCCAACTGACTTAGCAACGCATTATAATCTTCAAAGGCGCTCGTGTTCATGGATGCTACCCCTCTATCTTGTCAAGCCGTGAAATCTTTTAAAAATTGGCAACGCCCGCGTTTGAAAAATCTTTTCCGTTGAGGGGGGTACGACTTTGTCATGTCCCCCTTAACCAGACGAAGTTCTGACTCATGATAAACCGTTAACGTCATCTCTGGAAAGGCGGAAAACATTTGATTCGCCGCTTGCGAACCATTTTTCAGCGGTAAGGCAAAGCTCTCAGTTCGCGCAATATGCCATAATCATCCATGAAAAACAACATGTTTCTACAAAAAAATGCCACGACCGCAAGACCGTGGCATTTTTTTGCACTTTTATGAACGAACGTCAAGGTTGGCTTTGGATTAACGTCCGCTCTTGAAATCGTCTCGCATCAGCTCTCTGGCAATGATCATCCTGCGGATTTCGGATGTGCCAGCGCCGATTTCCCAGAGTTTTTGATCAAGAAAATGGCGGGTCACGCCATATTCGGTGCAGTATCCGTAGCCACCGTGAATCTGAATTGCATCAAGACCAATCTTGGTGCCCATTTCCCCGCAATACAGCAGCGCGGCGGCAGCCATCCGGTCAAGGTCCGTTCCTTTGCCGCCGGATTTGCTCGTCTGTGCGTCGCAAAATGATGCGGCGCTGTAGGCCATCCACTTGGAGGACAGATAGCCGGTATACATATTCGCAATCTTTTCCTGAATGGTCTGGAATGAGATGATTGGTTTGCCGAACTGGACCCTTTCCTTGGCGTATTTGAGGCTCATTTCCAGGCAGCTTCTTTGCGAGCCGAGCGTGCAGCCGGAAAGCGTGATTCTCTCAGTGCAGAGACCGCTCGTCAATACGGCGACGCCTTTGTTAAGACCGCCGATCAGGTTCTCTTCGGGCAGCTCCATATCTTCAAAGGTGACCAATCCCGTGGGAGAGGTGCGCATTCCCCATTTCTTGATCTTTTCGCAGGACCAACCTTTGCCTTTGACCTTGTCAATTTCGCAGAACAGGGTGGAGATACCGTGAGGACCCTTATCGGGATCTGTTTTTGCGTAAAACAGCATGAACTGTGCAACCGGGGCATTGGTAATAAAAATCTTGCTGCCGTTGACAATCCATTTATCGCCTTTCTTCACGGCGGTGGTTTTCATGCTCATGGCATCGGAGCCGGCGTTCGGTTCGGTGATGCCGAGACATCCGATCCACTCACCGCTACAGGACTTGGGCAGGAGGGCAATTTTCTGCTCTTCTGTCGCATTTCTGCGGAAATTGTCGAAGCACAGGGTCTGGCTGGCGCCGACGGTCATGGACAGGGCGTTACTCACACGGGCGATGGTCTCATAAGTCAGCAGCGTTTCCACATAGCCCATCCCGGTACCGCCATACTTTTCTTCAAACACAATCCCGTTGATCCCGAGGTTGGCCGTTTCTTTGAATAGCGTAGGGGGCATTTCGTCTACTTCGTACATGTGTTCCATCTGCGGTTCCAGCCAGGCCATGGCCCATTTGTATACACTGTCTTCAAGCATTTCTTGTTCGTCTGTAAAATTAAAATCTAATGCCATAAATCTTACCTCCCTTTTCTAAATTTAAGTTTTCACAATTTGCCGATGGTAAATGATCGAACTTAGCAATGAGTCTATCCTTGCGGTTTCGGGAGCCCTGAAATGATCCACAGAGGCGGGGGAGATTTTTATGTGTGGTTTCAACTTGTTGATTATTCTCATTATTATTTTATGATCGTTGCAGTAGGAAACATCCGAACAGCATGACGCACGAATTAGTACTTTGATATTATAATACCAGAGGACTGTCAAGTTATTTATGGAAAAAGAATTTCTTTTCTAAGAGAGCGATTGATCCTGTGTCGGCATATATTTCATGGTTGCAAGTTTCAGGATAATTGATATAATCATACAGTTTAGTCTGAATTCATTTTTAATGGACGCTCGCATTGAGTCGAAAAACGGGTCAAATTCGACGCCTGTGCCAAAGCGCCGACAAGGCGCGCTCGTCTCAGAAATGAGGTTAAATCATTCATACGCTGAAGCAAATTATCTGACAGTTTCATGTTGCAAAGATTCAGTGCAAATTGAGCAACCTGACTTGAGTGCGGATTTCATTGGAAACATCAGTAATCGGGGGATATAACCATGGTCGAAATCAAAGACCAGGCCGCTTTTATGAAAGAGGTACAGGCGCGTTTTGAGCGGAAACTCAAAGAGAACGAGATTGATATGCTTGAACAGTGGAAGGGACATCTGGATAAATTGGCAGTGATGAAGCCGGAAGGCATTGCCGCTCTGCAGTTGCATATCAGGAAAGTCGCAGAGATGATGGGCAATCGCATCAAGATGTTAAAACGGGAGTAGCATGAAAGATATCGTTAATTTTTTATTCGAAGCAGGCATGCTGAAGAAAACGCCGCGTTCGGGGTTCCAATTCTTAGGTTCCGGGGGCGAGTCTGTGGCTGAGCATATTCTCACAACCCTTTTTGTGGCCTTTTCACTCTGTAAAATGTTGCCCGAAGCCGATGAAACTAAAGTTATAAAATTGTGTCTTTTCCACGATCTCCCAGAAGCGAGAACCGGTGATATGAATTATGTCAACAAAAAATATGTGGACGTGAATGAGGAAAAAGCCGTACTGGAACTGACAGAAACACTTCCTTTCGGAGATGAAATCAAGTCTGCCATTGATGAGTTCAATGCACAACAGACACCTGAATCGATCATTGCCCACGATGCGGACCAATTGGCATTGATTCTTGTGCTGAAGGAATATGGCGATCTGGGAAATAAATACAGCCCGGAATGGATCGCCTATGCGCGCAGACGGCTTAATTCCGAAAATGCAAAAAAAATGGCTGAGTGTATCATGCGGACGGATTCTTCGGAATGGTGGTTCAAGGACAAGAATGACTGGTGGATTAATGGCAATTATGATCGCAAATAGAAGTCTTTTACAACGGTTGATAAAGGCATCGCTTGCCATCCTGCTGATATCTCTATTGCTCATGGGATGTCTGAAGACGCCCTGGGATTATCATCAGGCGGACATCCACATGAATCTTGGGAAGGCGTATATCGAAGCAAATCAATACACGCCGGCCTTGAAGGAGCTCCTGGAGGCCGAAGAATATACCCCCGCTGATGCGCGCATTCACTATTACCTCGGGATTGCCTATCATGGCAATGGCATCAACGACAAAGCCGTTGATGCGTTTAAGAGAGCGATTGATTTGAAACCGGATTATTCAGAAGCCCATAATCTTCTGGGAATTCTCTATTTCAATGCGGGTCAGTGGGATATGGCCATTGCTGCTTTCAACAAGGCCCTTGCCAATATTGTTTACGATACCCCGGCGTTCGCCCTGTCCAACATGGGCAGGGCTTATTATCAGAAGGGCGACTATGCCACGGCGATGAGCAAGTATCATGAAGCGCTGAGGCGGGAGCCCAACACGGTGCTGATGCCCATCATCGCGAATAATATGGGACTGGTAAGCTTGGGAAAGAATCAGGTGGATGAAGCGATTCAGCATTTTAAAAAAGCCATTGCCGTCGTGCCGGATTATGCCGAAGCCCAGTATTGGCTTGCAGAATGCCATGTTAAAAAGAAAGAATGGGAAGAAGCAAAAATGCAATTTCAAACCTTGGTCAAAACAGCGCCTGACTCCGAATTCGGCCTTAAGGCACAAAAAAGGTTGAACGGTCTTAAGCAGATGAAATAGGGGAAAAGGGAGTTTCACGTGGGATCAAAAAGGCAGGCGCGATCGGTTGACATCAAAAATAAAAAGAAGAGAAAAGGCGTCAGGGTTCTCATTTTATCCCTGATCGTTTCCTGTGTGCTGGGCTTCCTCGTTTTTTTCTTTTTGACCCTTTTTGATTCCGTCTATCCGCCCGTCACCGGCAAGGGAGGGAAAGAAAGAAGCAGGGAGAAACATCAGGTGACCCTCTATTTTTCGGATACGAACGAGCGTTTCCTGTTTCCGGAAAAGCGATACATTCCAAAGGACAAGACTCAGGAAGGGCAAGCGAAAGAAATGATTAAAGCCCTGGTGGACGGATCCAAGACAGGTCTGGTGAATACCTTTCCCCTTAAGGCAGATGTTATCAGCGTCAAAATCGAGTCCGATCAAACCGCCCGAATCAATTTCGGTCAAAACCTTGCCGCAAATCATCCTGGTGGCAGCGCCAGCGAAATGGCGACCATTTATTCGCTGACCAATACGCTCATCACGAATATCCCGGAGATAAAAAGAGTCAAGATTCTTATTGAAGGAAAGGAACGGGAGTCCCTCAAAGGTCATATTGATATACGGAATCCCTTTTCCTTCAACAAGGAGATCATCGCACCCGTTTCCCAATCGTGACGCGTGAAGGCAAGGTAGCAGATGGCTTCAAAATCCAAACTTTCAAGAACAAGAAATATCGGAATTGTTGCGCATATCGATGCCGGCAAAACCACCGTGAGCGAACGGATCCTTTTTTATACGGGCCGGTCCTACAAGATGGGTGAGGTCCATGACGGTGAAGCCGTCATGGATTGGATGCCACAGGAACAGGAGCGAGGGATTACCATTACCTCGGCCGTCACGACCTGTTCCTGGAAAAATCACGAGATCCACATCATCGATACGCCCGGGCATGTCGATTTCACGATTGAGGTCGAACGGTCTCTAAGGGTATTAGATGGAGCCGTTGTGGTTTTCTGCGCCGTTGGCGGCGTGGAACCGCAGTCTGAAAAGGTCTGGCACCAAGCAGATAGATATGGTGTCCCTAAAATTGCCTTCATTAACAAGATGGACAGGGTCGGCGCCGATTATTTCGCGACGGTCCGCATGATGGAAAAGCGATTTAACTCCAGGCCCCTTCCGATCCAGATTCCCTGGGGCCAGGAAGAAACCTTCAAAGGCGTTGTTGATCTAATCCGTTGCCAGCTCGTAACCTGGGATCATGCGACACTCGGCCTGTCCTTGAAATATTCCGACGTACCCGCTGACCTTCTTCCCCAGGTCAGACAATTCCGGGAGCAGATGATCGAAGCCCTGGCAGAGATTGATGACAACTTTGCCGATCAATATCTAGAAGGGAAAGAGATTTCTGCCGAAGAAATCATGAGCGCAATCCGTAAAGCAACCCTGTCCCTGAAATTGGTTCCTGTCATGTGCGGTTCGGCCCTGAGAAACAAGGGGATCCAACCGGTCTTGGACGCCGTGGTTGCCTATCTTCCTTCCCCGGAGGATATTCCTCCGATCAAGGGTACCAATCCCGTCACGCATGCGGAAGAAACCCGCCTGAGCAGTCATAAAGAGCCTCTGACGGCGCTGGCTTTCAAGATCATGCAAGACGAAGGTCGCAAGCTCACCTATCTGAGGATCTATGCCGGAGAAATGCGGGCAGGTCAGGAAATATTCAATGCAAGTAAGCAGAAAAAGGAAAAGATTGCGCGGCTTCTGAAAATGCACGCCAATAAACGGGAACGGATCGAAAAGGCCGTTGCCGGTGAGCTCATTGCCGTGATGGGCCTCAAGGAAACCACTACCGGCGATACGATATGTGATGAAGGCCATCCCATTCTGTTGGAACCGATTGATATTTACGAGCCGGTGATCAGCCAAGCCATCGAAGCCAAGACCCCCGCAGATCAGGAAAAATTGTCCTTGGCTCTGTCCAAGTTTATGGAAGAGGACCCGACCCTATTGGTGAAATATGATGATGAGACGGCTCAAACCGTGATATCGGGGATGGGCGAACTTCATCTGGAGATTATTATTGACCGGTTGATCCGTGAATTCAATACTCGGGTCAATATCGGTCAGCCCCGCGTGGTCTATCGCGAAACCATTCAGAAAAAAACTGAGATTGACGGACGTTTTGAAAAGGAGCTGGGGGAAAGGAAACATTTCGGCCATGTGCGCTTGGCGCTGGAACCTTTAAGCAGGGGCAGTGGGCTGGAAATTGACCGCCGCATTGACGGGACGGCAATTCCAGAAGAATATTATGGTGCCATCGAAGAGGGGGTTCGCGAATCGGCCCTCAGCGGTTGTCTGGCGGGTTATCCTGTTGTCGATGTTCGTGTCAGCCTTGTGGGTGGCTCCTACCGGGAGGGGGAAGCTTCATCTCTGGGCTATAAGATTGCCGCCAGTTCCGCCTTTAAAGACGGTTGTTCCCATGCCGAACCGATGCCGCTGGAGCCGATCATGAATGTGGATATCCTGACACCCAGCGAATTCATGGGCGATGTAATCAGCGATATCCATGCCAGACGCGGAGAAATTCAAGCCGTGAGCCCTAGGGGAAGCATCAGTGAAATCAAGGCCAGGGTCCCCCTGAAAGCATTGTTTGGATATTCCACCGATCTTCGCTCAGCGACCCAGGGCAGGGCTGTCTTTTCCATGCAATTTTTCCGGTTTGACAAAGTATGAATTTTGGCCTTTATACATGAAAAAGAATGAGTGGTGTTTTCCGGGGACAACATATCATGGCTGATCAAGGGCATGCTTCCGCACGATGCGCCGCTTATTACACGTTGAATCGAAACAGAACGATATCCCCGTCGCAGATCTGATAATCCTTGCCTTCAATGTGCAGCAATCCCTTTTCCTTGGCCTGGGCCATCCCCCCAATTTCTTTAAAATCATCATAATGAAGAATTTCCGCCCGGATGAATCCTTTTTCCATGTCGCTGTGGATCTTTCCAGCGGCAACCGGGGCCTTTGTTCCGGAAGGGATCGTCCAGGCGCGGAGTTCCGGACCAACCGCCGTATAAAAAGTAATGAGACCCAGCAGTTCGTAACCGGTCCGGATCAGTTGATGGAGTCCTGATTCGTGCAATCCCAGGTCTTCAAGAAAAGCCTGACGTTCCTCTTTTGCAAGCGTTGTCATTTCAGCTTCCATGTCTCCGCAGATCACGATGACCTTTGCTCCCTGACGCTTGGCTGTTTCTTCAACCCGCTGTACATAATCCGATTTTCCCTTCAGGACGGCCTCGCTCACGTTGGCCACGTACAGGGTATTTTTGGATGTCAATAAACCCAGTTCATCGAGAATATCATTACCTTCGGCAAGCTGAATGTTGCTGGCCGCAAGCCCCCGCCCGAGCACATCTTGGCATTGCGCATAGACGTCCAATGCCTTGCGCAGGGACTTGTCGCTCGTTCTCAGCAGTTTTTCCGTTCTTTCAATCCTTCTTTCAACGGTTTCCATATCTGCCAGGATGAGTTCGGTGTTGATGGTTTCCATGTCCCGAACGGGATCAATTGGGCCATCCACATGCACAATATTCGGATCGTCAAAGCAGCGGACGACATGTACAAGGGCGTCCACTCCACGGATATGGCTGAGGAATCGGTTCCCGAGACCTTCGCCTTGGCTGGCGCCTTTCACAAGCCCGGCTATATCGAGGAATTCGATCATGGTATGCGTGATCTTCGGAGGCTTGACGATCGCCGCAATTTTTTCGAGCCGCTCGTCCGGAACAGGGACAATGCCGATATTGGGATCAATGGTGCAGAAGGGATAATTGGCCACCTCAGCGCCGGCAGCCGTCAGGGCGTTAAAAATCGTCGATTTACCCACATTGGGAAGTCCGATAATGCCGCAACAAAAACCCATAAAAGACCCATTTCTCCTGATGGATTCGGTTCAGCATGCCTGGATTATAATTCTCAATCAATCCTGCAGAGAAGGCAGCAGCCGCAATTCTAAATCTACAGGCGTTGAAGTAAAGATTTTTTGCGGATATGTCAAGATCATTAAAAAAGCGCCTCCCGTTAAGGAGGCGCTTTTTTAATGGATATTTCCTGATTAATGCAGGGCAAATGTTATTTTATCGTCTCGGTGGAAATTCTCATCCCGTAGAATGACCGATAGACGAAAATCAAGGCAATCACAAAGAACACACCGGCCAGGCCCATCTTCAAACCTGTGCTGGTCATCGTTACGGCGATTTCCGTAGCGAGCAGACCAAACAGGGTCGTGAACTTGATGATCGGGTTCATGGAAACCGAAGAGGTGTCCTTGTAAGGGTCGCCGACGGTGTCGCCGACAACAGCGGCCTCGTGGAGGGGTGTGTTCTTCATCTTCAGATCGACTTCGACGATCTTCTTGGCATTATCCCAGCATCCGCCGGCATTGGCCATGAAAATGGCCTGGAAGAGACCGAAAAATGCGATTCCGACCAGGTAGCCGATGAAGAAATAGGGATCCACGAATGCCAGTGACAGGGCCATGAAGAAGACGACGATGAAAATGTTGATCATCCCCTTCTGGGCGTAAACGGTGCAGATTTTGACGACTTCCTTGCTGTCATCGATCGATGCTTCCGTTTTCGTGAGGTCGATATTTTCCTTGATGTAAACGACGGCCCGGTAAGATCCCGTCACAACGGCCTGAATCGAGGCGCCGGTGAACCAGTAGATGACGCAGCCGCCCATGAGGAGGCCGAGGATGACCTCCGGCTGAACAAGACTGAGTTTTGCGACCACATGACCGAACATCTTCTCCAGCAGGATGATGATCCCGAAGACCATGGTTGTGGCGCCGACGACGGCGGTGCCGATGAGTACCGGCTTGGCCGTGGCTTTAAAGGTATTGCCGGCGCCGTCTGCTGACTCAAGAAAGTGCTTGGACTGCTCGAAGTCAGGGTCGATGCCGAAATGTCTTTTGACGACATCCCTGGCATCCGAACGGGATTCGATCAGAGATAGCTCATAAATGGACTGGGCATTATCCGATACGGGACCAAAACTGTCGACGGCGATCGTGACAGGTCCCATGCCGAGAAAACCGAAAGCGACGAGACCGAAGGCGAAGACCGGGGCGGCAAACTTGAAAGCCGCGGGCATGATCTCCATAACTGACGGGGCCGTCGACACGAGATAGGCGACAAACATGAGGAGCATAATGACCAAGCCTTCCCAGAAGGCGGAAAAGTTACCGGCGACTAATCCGGAGAGGATATTCAGCGACGCGCCGCCCTGACGGGAGGCGTTCACGACCTCATCACAGTGGCGTGAGCTGGTGCTCGTAAATATCTTCGTGAACTCAGGGATCAGGGCGCCGGCAATGGTACCGCAGCTGATGATGATGGATAGGGCCAGCCACAGGGCCATGCCGCCTGCATGGGAAAGATCGGCCAGAAGGATATAGCTGGCAAAAAAAGTAATGATGATGGAAACAATGGACGTAATCCAGACCAGGTTGGTCAAGGGGTGTTCAAAGTTAAAATCTTTCTTACCTGTGAAAAGAGACTTGCTGATGGCGTCATTGACGAAATAGGAAATCAGGGAGGTGATGATCATGAGGATACGCATAGCGAAGATCCAGACGACCAGCTTGCCGCCCATGACGGGGTTGTCAGCCAGAGCCAGGGCCAGGAAAGCTATCAAGGCAACACCCGTTACGCCGTACGTCTCGAAACCATCTGCCGTGGGTCCCACGCTGTCACCGGCATTGTCGCCCGTACAGTCGGCGATGACGCCGGGGTTTTTTGGATCGTCTTCGGGAAGGTGGAAGATGATCTTCATGAGGTCGGAGCCGATATCGGCAATTTTCGTAAAGATACCACCGCAGATACGCAGGGCGCTGGCGCCTAGCGACTCACCAATGGCGAAACCGATAAAACAGGGGCCGGAGAGTTCCTTGGGAATATAGGCCAGAATGATAATCATGAAAAAGAGCTCGATGCTTACGAGGAGCAGGCCCACACTCATGCCAGAACGCAGACAGATGTTGACGATGTTCAGGGGCTGACCGCTGAGAGACGCAAAAGCCGCCCGGGAATTGGCGACCGTGTTGATCCGGATGCCGAACCAGGCAACCCCATATGAACCCAGGATTCCGAGGATGGAGCAAACGAGAATAATCACCACTTCGCTCGTGTGCATATGAGACAGAACGCCGAAATAGTACACCATACAAATTGCAATCAGTATCCACAAGCCTGCCAGGAACTTTCCCTGCTGGAGAACATAAGTCTTGCAGGTTTCCCATATGGTCTGGGAAACATCCAGCATGGCCTGGTGGGCCGGCAGGTTTTTCGTCTGGGAATATTGCATCCACCCGAAAATCATGCCGATGAGGCAGATCACAAGACCCAGGTTCAGGATCATCATCCCGCTCAAAGCCCCGCCCATAAATGAAACTTGCGACAGGTCAGGTAGCTTGATGTCAGCTTCACCGGCAAAAGCCACAGGAATCATAAAAAAAAGCATGATGGCTATCGCTGTGAAGAAGGAAAAAACAGTTTGTTTACCCTTGCCCATAATTAAACCTCCTCTAAAAATTATTTATGGTTTTCCCATGATACTTACACATAGCCGCCTGAATCCCCGATGAAAGCATTTCGGTCAGGATATCCGTCGCGGCAGTGATCACCTGCAGCAGCCCGTTCATTTCCTCTGAAGAAAAAGGAGAAAGAACATGGCTTTCAACCATTTCCTTGCGATCCGGTTTTCCAATACCTACCCTTACCCGGGTGAAATCTGCATCGCTCAGTTGGTCGATGATTGAGATCAAACCTTTGTGCCCTCCATGGCCTCCGCCGGCCTTCATGCGAATGGTTCCAAACGGCAGGTCCAGGTCATCATGGACGATGATGACATCTTCGACTGCGATTTTAAAATAATCATAGAGCTTTTTAACAGATCTCCCGCTCAAATTCATGTATTCCTGAGGTTTGACGAGAAGAACGGAATGGCCGGAAATGCTGCCCTTTCCGAAAAAGGCGCCAAATCCCTGCTGGCCGATGCTAATTCGATGCTGGTCAGCCAGCCGGTCCAAGACCAAGAAACCGATGTTGTGACGGCTGAACTGATATCTGCTTCCCGGGTTTCCAAGACCGGCGATCAGTTTCACAAGAGTGATCCTCTCGCTTGTTCCTCCTGTCTGATGCCCCCTTGATCAGCTCTCGCTTTTTGCACCTTTTCGGCCGACAACCTCAGGTTCTGCAGGTTCCTCAGTCTCTTCCGTTTCGGTCTTGACAGCCGTGGCTCTCGGCGCCGAAATAGAAGCAATGACGGATTCACCAGCATCAAGCAGCGTGAGACCTTCCATCCCCTTGATATCGCTCACTCTGAGTTGATCACCGATATTTAGGCCGCTGATGTCCACCTCGATAAAGTCCGGAAGTTTCGTTGGAATACAAGACACTTTGAGCTCACGCCTGACATGCTGCAGCTCACCGCCGTTGTCGACTCCCGCCGGTATGCTTTTGAAATGAATGGGAACATCAAACGTGAACGGGCGGTCCATGCTGATTTCATAAAAATCCGCATGATAGAAGCGCCTGGAAACGGGCTCCAGCTGAACCTCCCTGACCATGGACATTTTCTCGTATTTCTTGCCGCCGTCGTCGATGATCAAGCGGATAAACACATTTTCTTCGCGCTTCTTCAGCAACTTGAATAAATCCGAGGCATTGACGGATAACGGCATCGCCTCTGTATGAGGGCCGTAAAATACGGCAGGGACGCCTCCTGTCATTCTCAATCTTCGAGCCGGCCCCTTGCCGGTTTCCTTGCGAATAAGGGCGTTTAATGCAATCGCCTCCATTTGTGTATCCTCCTATATGAATAACGAACTGATGGAATCGTTATAGTAAATTCTTCTGACGGCCTCGCTCAGCAGGGAAGCGACGGACAGCACCTTAATGTATTTGCAGGTCTGAGCCCCGGGATGCAGCGGGATCGTGTCAGTCACGATGACCTCTTTAATGTCCGATTTTTCAAGTCTTTCAATTGCCAAGCCGGAAAGCACCGCGTGGGTGGCGCAGACGGATACCTCAACGGCGCCGGCCTCTTTCAGAGCGGCGGCGGCATGAACGACCGTTCCCGCCGTATCAATCATGTCATCCAGAATAATAACCTTTTTGTCTCTGACATGACCGATGATATTCATGATTTGAGCTTCGTTCGGCCCTTCCCGGCGTTTGTCGATGATAGCGAGATTTGCCCCCAGGCGCGACCCGAAGGCGCGGGCACGTTCAACGCCGCCTGTGTCGGGTGAAACGATGACGGTATCATCCTGAAAGTTTTTCTTCATGTAGTCTAAAAGAACCGGTGTGGCAAAGAGATTATCAACGGGAATGTTAAAGAAGCCCTGAATCTGGCCGGCATGAAGATCCATCGAAAGAACTCGATGGGCGCCTGCGGTGGTAATCAGGTCGGCGATCAGTTTTGCTGTAATGGGTGCGCGCGGCGCCACTTTTCGATCCTGGCGGGCATAACCATAATAGGGGATAACGGCAGTGATGCGGTCAGCCGAAGCCCGCTTCATGGCATCGATCATGATCAGCAGTTCCATAAGGGTTACATTGACGGGCGGACAGCTGGACTGAATAATGAAAACATCCATGCCCCTTACATTTTCATTGATTTCCACCCGGGTCTCGCCGTCGCTGAAGGTGGTCACGCTGGCTTTTCCCAAGGTGACGCCCAGATTTCTGCAAATCTTTTCCGTCAGGGCTACGTTCGAATTTCCCGAAAAAACTCGGATTCTTTCAAGCATTGAATTCCTCTCGTGGCTGCTGCCATGTTTCTGTTGGCTGGGGCGGGAGGATTCGAACCCCCGAATGCAAGGACCAAAACCTTGTGTCTTACCGCTTGACGACGCCCCAAATGCCTTTTGATCTTAGATGCTTTCAGACCGGATCTTCGCAAGAGATGATCAGGGAAGCTAGATGGACGCCGCTCTGAATAAAGACCAGTCATTCATGCCGGTCAACTCTTTTTCGGCGGCGATGGCCTGTTCTTCCTTTTCAAAAATGCCGAAGATGGTAGGACCGCTGCCGGACATAAGAGCCCCCAAGGCGCCGCATGCCATCAGGCTTTTTTTAATATCCGTCAGCACAGGATGCATCCTGATGGAAACCTTTTCCAGATCGTTAAACAGCCCTCTTGCCACGTCATGGACCGTCAAAAAACGTGGGATGCTATAACGAATTCTTTCGTTTGTCAATCTTAAATTGAGATTTTGATAAATCAATTTTGTGGAGAGTTCAAAGCGGGGATTAACGAGGAGCAGCGAGAAAGAGGGGATGCCTGCGGCAACCTGGAGGTGCTCGCCGATGCCGAAGGCCCATGCTGCTTTTGCAAAAATAAAAAAGGGGACATCCGCCCCAAGCGTGACCCCAATTTTCATAAGATCATCCGTCGTATAATGACATTCAAAAATTTCGTTCAAGGTCATGAGGGTTGTCGCCGCATTCGAGCTCCCACCACCTAGGCCGGCGGCAATTGGAATAATTTTTTTGATCGTGATATCGATGCCTTGAGATATGTGATGGGCCCTGGAGAAGAAGGCTTCTGCCGCCCGGAAGACGATATTCTCCTTGTTTTCTGGAAGAGAACTACCGGGGCAACGAATACTGACCCCCCGCTCCGCCGGTTCAAAAAAAATTTCATCGCAGAGGCTGATCCGTTGCATCAGGCTTGCAATATCATGATAACCGTCTTGACGCTTGCGCAGGACGCGCAGGTACAGGTTGACCTTGGCCGGAGACAGTTTCCGGATCATGGATGGTCCTTTTCCTTAATATAGCGCATTCTTAATTCAAACAGAAGTCCGTCCATCAGGGATTTTTCATTTTCATCGAGATTTCCCTCCGTTTTAGATCTGAGCATGCCCAGGATATCGATGGTTTGCTTGGCGGCAGTCAGATTTTTTTGAACCTTTTGAGATACCGGATCGGGAAAATCTCCGAAATGATACATGGCCGTGGTGCTCAAGGACAGGACAAAGTTGACGAAATTAACTTCCGGAAATGCTTCCTCCGGCACTTCTTTTTCGGACGTTTGCCGTTCCGGTTCCGCCTGATCTTCGACAGGTTTTACTTCCTGCAGGGGCTCTTCTTCACGACGTGCATCCCCCGTCTCAGCAAAAATCCGTTTGTCACGGATGACAAAAGTTTTATCCTTCTTTTCCTCCATTTTATCCTCCTCAATGCGGATCGCTTATTTTTTAAGCGGGCAATCTTTAGCCTGTATCGGCAGATGGTGCTGAATGTGTTCTCAGAAATTCAACTATTTATTGATCTTCTGGAAGCTCAACTCACCGCTGTTGGAGAGTTCAACCCTGACGTCATCCCCATCAGTGAACGTCCCTTCCAACATCAGCATGGACAAGTCATCCAGGATCATCTTCTGTAAGGCCCGCTTCAAAGGCCTTGCCCCGTACATCGGACTATAGGCGATTTTCGCTATATATTTTTTTGCCTTGTCTGTCAATGTCAGCGTTATTTTCCGGTCCGACAGCCGTTTCTGAATCAGCCCCATCTGAATATTCATGATGCGGTCGATATCTTCAACGCTCAGGGCCCTGAAGGTGATGATATCGTCGATCCGGTTGAGAAATTCGGGTTTGAAGCTGGCCCGCAGCATCTCCATGGTTCGTATTCTCTTTTGTTGCTCGTCAAGAGTCTCATCCTGCATAATATGACTGCCAATGTTGGAAGTCATAATCACAATGGCATGCTTAAAATCCACCGTCCGCCCGTGGCCATCAGTCAGCCTGCCGTCGTCGAGGATCTGCAGGAGAATGTTGAACACATCATGGTGGGCTTTCTCGATCTCGTCGAACAAGATGACCGCATAAGGCCTCCGCCGGACCGCTTCGGTCAAATATCCGCCCTCGTCGTAACCGACATATCCCGGGGGCGCCCCGATGAGACGCGCCACAGAATGCTTTTCCATGAATTCAGACATGTCAATCCGGATCATCGCCTGCTCGGAATCAAACATGAATTCAGCGAGCGCGCGTGCCAGTTCTGTTTTTCCGACGCCGGTGGGGCCTAGAAAGATAAAAGAGCCGATGGGTCGGTTGGGGTCCTGCAACCCGGAGCGGGCCCTGCGTAGAGCGCTGGAAACTGCAGCAATTCCTTCATCTTGGCCGATGACACGCTGCTTGAGTCTTTCCTCCATGTGGATCAGCTTTTGGGCATCGCTCTCCAACATGCGGGCCACCGGGATGCCGGTCCAATTTGCCACGACATCGGCTACATCCTCTGCATCCACCTCTTCCTTGAGCATTTTTACATCCTTCTGGACCTCCATCAGCTTGAGTTGCTCATCTTCCAGTTCCTTATTAAATTCAACTAGTTGACCGTATCGAAGCTCCGCCGCTCGGGCCAGATCCCCGTCCCGCTGCGCATTCATTTCTTCGTTTTTGCATGATTCAATCCGGCTTTTGATCGCCTGGATTTTTTTAATCGCCTCCTTTTCGGACGTCCATTGGCGTTTCATCCGGTTCATGGATTCTCTCAGTTCTGCCAGTTCCTGATCAATCTTGTTGCGTCTCTCGACGGAGGCCTTATCCGTTTCCTTGATGAGCGACTGTTTTTCTATTTCCAACTGAATGATTTTCCGGTCGATGACGTCGATTTCCGCCGGCATGCTGTCTAGTTCAATCCGGAGACGCGAAGCAGATTCGTCAATCAAATCAACGGCTTTATCGGGCAAGAAACGGTCGGAGATATAGCGGTTCGAGAGGGTGGCGGCGGCAATGATAGCGGAATCCTTAATCCTCACGCCGTGATGGACCTCATAGCGTTCCTTCAGACCGCGCAAAATGGCGATCGTATCTTCGACGCTGGGTTCCTTAACCAGAATGGGCTGAAAACGCCGCTCCAGAGCAGGATCCTTTTCAATATACTTCCGATATTCGTTGAGGGTCGTTGCACCGATGCAGCGCAGTTCACCCCGTGCAAGAGCAGGTTTCAGCATGTTGGAGGCGTCTACCGATCCCTCGGCAGCGCCGGCTCCGACTACCGTGTGAATCTCATCAATAAACAGGATGATTTCCCCCTGGGCATCCGTCACTTCTTTAAGAACGGCCTTCAGGCGGTCTTCGAATTCACCCCGGTACTTGGCACCGGCCACCAGGGCGCCGATATCGAGGCCCACAACGCGCTTGTTCTTGAGATTTTCCGGAACGTCGCCATTGACAATTCTCTGGGCCAGCCCCTCCACAATAGCCGTCTTGCCGACGCCAGGCTCGCCGATCAGGGCCGGATTGTTCTTTGTTCTACGGGAAAGAACCTGCATGACGCGCCGGATTTCCTCGTCACGGCCTATAACCGGATCAAATGTTCCTTTCCGGGCTAGTTCGTTGAAATCTCTGGCATAACGCTTTAATGCCTGATATTTGTCCTCGGGGTTGGGATCGGTAATGCGCTGATTGCCCCGAATATCGACCAGAACTCTGAAAATGCCGTCCTTGGTTACACCGTTTGCGTGCAGAATCCTGGCAGCGGCGCCGTCCTTCTCATCAGAAATGACGATCAGGACGTGCTCGGCACTCACATATTCATCCCTTAGACGAGCCGCTTCGGTCAGGGCCCGATCCAGAACGCGGGTCAGGTTCGGTGTCATGCCCGGTTGCCCGTGACCGGCGCCTTCTACACGGGGCTGTTTGCCCAGCGTCTTCTTCAGTTCTGAGGCGATCTGGCCGGGATTGGCGCCCAGTTTTTTCAGAATGGCGCCCACGATCCCCTCCGGTTGCTCAAGAAAGGCGGTCAGAAGATGTTCCGGCTCAATACCCGAGTGCCCATGCCGTGACGCCAAGGTCTGTGCAGCTTGCAGTGCCTCCTGAACCCTCAGAGTAAATTTGTCAAATCTCATAATGTCTCCTGTTAATCGATCGGTTTCTCGATGCTGACGAGGATTTTACCATCTTTAAATACACTGACATGACCTGTTGATTCGGATAAAACGACGGCAATGGCACTGGTAATGCCGGTAATCCCGGCGGCGGCGATGTGCCGGCTGCCGAGCCCCTGAGGAAAATCCCTGCTGTCCATCGCGGCATTCAGATGTCTGCCGGCGGTAACAATCGCGCCATTATCCTTGAGAATAAATGCGCCATCAATGGCGGAAAACTCCTTGATGGTCTCCTTGAGTTCCGGATTGAGAATGTTTCGCTGTTCGTCTGTGTATCCCATGAAAGGATTAATGATCATCTGCCTTGAGAGCTGCATGACTTTTTCATCGTCTCCTAAAACAAATATCGTTCCCACCTTCCGGCCTTCCCGGCCCTGCGCCGCCAGTTCAACGGCCATGTTAATGACCGCGCCAAAAACTTCCGGATATACCTCCTGGGCTACATCGCTGAAGTTGCCGGAAACCAGAATCTCAAATTCTTTGCCCACATCAACGATAAAAATACTATCGACATAGCCAAACTTCGGAACGCCGCTCACGCAGACCAGTTTGTCTCCCTGTGTGAAAAAACCCAATGCAATGCCCTTTGTAATCGCGATTTTAATTTGTCCAACGCGTGTGAGATTAACATTGGGGACTTGAATCCGGACATCGCAATCCTTGAATTTCGCCGGGATTTCCTCATTCCCCTTGGTGACGAGAATGATATTCATGCATATACCGGGCACGTCGTCAACAGGAAGATCGTCAGCCACGGCAGCATATATTAACACTGCCTTTGCGCCGATCTCGCCGGCAATGCGACAGGCATGATCAAGGATAACTTTACTGATGGCGCCCATTTTACCCCCTTTCGGACCATTATTTTCCTTGGTAAATTAATGACCTATGCGGTTGATGTCAAGCGGGGTTATAAATTTATATGATTTGGCGATTAAAGCCTGATTGCAGCAAGATCATAAAAAGCTTGACCGTTAAAATCGAATCATTATACTACTATAAATATTGAAGCTATTGAATATCTGGAGGGATCATCCTTGGAATTACCTGCCGTAACCGGCACCCTTGACATCTATATTGCAGAAATAAACCGTTTCCCTATCCTGTCAGCGGAAGAAGAATTCAAGCTTGCAGTCCAACTGAAGAAGTACAACGACATGGCCGCTGCTGAGAAGCTTGTTGTTTCCAACCTCCGGTTTGTCGTAAAAATTGCCCATGAATACCGCAACTACGGGCTAAAGCTCAGTGACCTGATTCAGGAGGGCAATATCGGCATCATGCATGCCGTTAAGAAATTCGATCCTTACAAGGGCTATCGTCTGATTTCCTATGCGGTCTGGTGGATCAGAGCCTATATGCAGAATTATATTATCAAATCCTGGAGTCTGGTTAAAATCGGAACCACACAGGCCCAGCGCAAATTATTCTTCAAGCTCTCACAGGAGAAGAAAAGGCTGGAGACCCTTTCGCAGAGGAGTCCTGAGTTTATCGAGATTGCCGAGTCTCTGGGGGTTAAGGTCGTGGAAATCGAGGAAATGGATCTTCGTATGAGTCACCGGGATCTCTCCTTGGATGCTTCCGTCGGTGAGAATGGTGAAATGACACATATCGATTACCTGACCTACGAGGGTGAAGACCAGGAAACCTCTTTGATCAAAAAGGAGGAACTGTCTTTGGTTAAAAGGAATATTGCAGGGGCTTTGGCAAAGCTCAATGAAAAAGAAAAATACATCATCAAGCACCGGGTCATGGCCGACAATCCATTGACCCTCCAGCAGGTTGGCGACCGTTATCAGATTACGCGGGAACGGGCCAGACAGATTGAAAAACAGGCATTAAAAAAATTGCGTCTGGCCATTCCCTATTTGGGGAAAGAACCAGGGCCTCCGGAAGGTTAATCAATGGACATCTTCGGAACGGGCGAGATTTTCGAAACAGGTGTATTTTTCGAGAAAAGCCAACTTTGCGGTGCCTGTGGGGCCATTTCGCTGCTTGCCGATGATGATTTCGGCCAATCCCTTTTCCGGGTTGTCTTCTGATTTGTTGTAGACTTCATCCCGATAAATAAAGGCAATCACATCCGCATCCTGCTCGATGGCTCCGGATTCCCGCAAGTCGGCCATATGCGGGCGCCGGTTGGTCCGGTCTTCGACTTTCCGGTTCAGCTGCGAAAGGGCGATCACGGGGACGTTCAATTCCTTAGCCAAGGCCTTGAGGGAACGGCTGATCTCGGAAATTTCCTGTTCCCGCGAATCCTTATAGGCTCCGCCACGCATCAACTGGAGGTAATCCAGAATGATCAGGTCCAGGCCGGATTCCGCTTTCAGCCGCCTGGACTTGGCCTTCATTTCCAGGACCGTGATGGCCGGTGTGTCATCGATAAAAATAAGGGCTTCGGAAAGCCGGCCGGCAGCCGTGGTCAGTTTCGGCCAATCCGTCTCTCCCAGAAATCCTTTCCGGAGGCGCTGGGAATCGACTTTGGCGGCAGAGGACAGCATCCGGAGGGCTAATTGTTCTTTCGACATTTCCAGTGAGAAAATGGCCACGGGAATCCCGCCCTCCGTTGCGGCATGCTGGGCGATATTGAGTGCAAAGGCTGTTTTGCCCATGCTGGGGCGTCCGGCGATGATGATCAGATCGGATTTCTGCAGGCCGGAGGTGAGATCGTCGATTTTTTCAAAACCCGTCGGCACGCCGGTGATCAATTCCTTGCGTTCATAGAGTTTTTCTATCGTTTTGAAGCTGTCCTTGATGATGCTTTTGATGGGGTAAAAGGCGGGGCGTATTTTATTCTCTGATATTTCAAAGATCGCATGCTCCGCTTCATCCAGGACATCATCAACATCCGCACCGGTATCATAACTTTTCGTTAGAATTTCCGTCGCCGTTCCGATGAGGCGCCGCAGGATGGCTTTCTCCTTGACGATTTTTGCGTAGTGGGCCACATTGGCGGCGGAGGGGACATTGTCCACCAGGGAGGCCAGATAGGCCATGCCTCCCACCTGATCCAGCTGCTTTTTATCTTTCAGGATGTTGCTTAAGGTGATCAGATCGCTGGGCTCGTTCCGCTCGGAAAGATCCACGATGGCCGCAAAGATTTTCCGGTGCGACTCGCTGTAGAAGTCCCTGTGTTCCAAGATCTCCAGAACGCTGTGGAGCGCTTGGTTGTCAAGAAGAATCCCCCCGAGGATGGACTGTTCCGCGTCCAGATTCTGGGGAGGCAGGCGATGCAGGGAGGTATCAATATCCTTCATGGTCGATTTTTCGATAACGATAGAAAATCAAAAAGATACAGAATCAGGACTCGGCTGCCACGATCACCTTGATTTCTGCAGCGACGCCTGCTGACAACCGGATGGCCACTGGAATCTCACCAAGCGCCTTGATCGGTTCACCCAGCACGATGTCTTTTCGATTTATATCCAGTCCTTGGGCCAGTAACGCTTCATGGATGTCTTTAACGTTGACGGAGCCGAATAACTTGTTTTGCTCACCGACGCGGCGCATAATCGTGCAAGTGACGTCTTTGAACCTTTCCGCCAGCGCTTCTGCGTCTTTCTTTTCCTTTCCCGCCTTCAGCAGGATTGCTTTCTTTTCACGCTCCAACACGCTGAGATTCTTAAAATTGGCCTCTATGGCAAATCCTTTGGGAATCAGGAAATTACGTGCATAGCCGTCGGATACGTTCACGGCATCTCCCGCCTTGCCAAGGGATTCCACCTTTTGCTTCAATATTACCTGCATGATGCACCTCCTTCATGATGATCGACGATGTTAATGATAAATGCCGGCTCACATTCCTGAGTCTTGCGCCGGTTTGATCAGTTTTCTGAAATCAGCCCAGAGATCGAATAACCCCAAGGCCATCACTAAAAGCAATAGATATTGCTGGATCAAAATCAGGGCGTAGAACAGGACCTTGAAAAAAACGGGGATCCTTTTTACCTTAAAGAAATAGCCGATCACTGAAAGGCCTGCGCAAAGATAAATAAACAGACAAATGATCAGCAGATTCAAACCTGTATATTTTACTACGCCGGCCTCAACCAGAATCATTCCCCCCGCCCCAATCAATAACCAGACCATTTTCTCGGGGGCCTTCCAGCGGGTCAGGTCGCCAAATTCGGGATAATGCAGGCCATGCTTTTGAAAAAGGCGCCGCGCCGCCAAAATATTCAGCCAGATGAACAAACTGGCGCCGACCAAGAACATCGCGGGAAATATCCGGGCCAACAATGCGGCGGTTGGTCCGGCATGATCTTTAATAAACGTGAGATGTTCAGAGGAAATATCCATTTGCTCGTAAAGCTTGATATTTTCCCCAATGCTGCTCAGAATATAGTCTTCAATGAAACGTAAAGGCGGCTGTCCTGTTTGATAGCCATGCAGCAGCAGCAGGCAGCCACCGCAGGCCAGCAGAACCGCCACAGAGACAAGCAGCGTTCTTTCAACCGGCCACGGTCTTCTGAGCAATTCCGCAAGCATTATTCCCGTTCCTCCAACAAGCATAAGGATCAGCAGGGGAAGCATGATGTCCGGATGGATTAGCTTAAGAATCAGCAGAACGAGCGTCAGTGAGACCACAAAAACCGCAAAGCCTCTGAACCTGCCGAGTTTCGTATAGTAAAAGAGAACCGGCAGTGGCGTCAGGACAATCACGATCGCGCCTGCCAGGGGGATCAGCATGACCGACAAGAACGAAAGGGCGGATACGGCGATACCCTGAACAAAAACACGATTAAGGAATCCGCCCCATTCTTCTTTCAAAGGTCAACCCTGTCGCCTATAGGCGTTGTTAACTTATGATGATCAGCACGGACCATACGGACGAGATCATCAAAAGGTTCCTCCAAACACCTCTATTTCCCACGGAGTCTCAACCTTCGGAAACGACAAAGGGCAGTAGCGCAATTGTTCTGGCCCTCTTAATGGCCAATGTCAACTCTCGCTGATGGATGGAGCAATTTCCCGTGATTCTCCGCGGCATGATTTTGCCCCGCTCTGTGACAAAGTCCCTCAAAGTCATGGGATTTTTGTAGTCACTTTTGATCGTGGAATCCGTGCAGAACCGACAGAATTTCCGGCGGTGAAAAAATTTTTTCTGTGGTCTTGGCGGCCTCTGACCGTGAAACCTCGATGTTTCCGCCATAATTATGCGCCTCCTTCCTGGACTTCTGCAGTCTTTGTCTCGTCGGGCTCAATGGCCTGTGTTAGGCTGCTGGCTGAATTTTCTATGATTTTGATTTCTGTCTCTGTAGCAGCCACAGCAGGCGAACCAGCGGCAATTTCCCTCTCAATATCCTCTAAAATGACATGGTCGTCCTTTTTTACCGTCATGAACTTCAGAATTTGATCATCGATTTTAAGATTTCTCTCAAGTTCAGCAACGGTGGCGCTTTGACCTGCAAAATCGACAAGCATATAAAACCCCTTGTTATGCTTTTTGATTTCATAAGCCAGCTTTCTTTTTCCCCACTTCTCAACCTTGATCACCAGCCCCTTGTGGTTTGTGATGATAGACCTGTAGCGATCAATCGATCCGGTGATTTCATCATCCGGAAGATCAACAGGGACTATCATAACAGTCTCGTATCTCCTCAATGTTTTCTCCTCTCGGCTCTGAAGTCCGGAAAGAATGTCCGGACAAGGAGTCCCTTTTATTTTTAAACGGATGCGGTCTTTATATCATAATTCTTCATAAATCAAGAAATTTATCTCCGTCAAATGAACATTTCCGATGGTAAATGACTCATACTGGTTCAGCGTTTGGAAAAAAGAAACGGCCAGTCTCTTGCATGGACCGACCGCCCGGAGTGGCGCGTCGCAAATTGTTTTTTCTGTCCGCATGAGTGCGATGACTGGTGAAAAGCGTTCATTATTGTAGACTTTGAGCTGCCTTATATAAATCGCCTGCGTGAGTATCAAAATAAGGTGAAAACGATGCCTTACACGAAGGAGAATATGTGGATTCGACACTATTGGCATATGGTATATTAACCAGCCAAAGAATCCACGGACCACCACTACTCCCTCCAACCATCGCGGAGCCAACTACTATCCTACAAGGCGTTCCTGCGGAACATTCTTCCCCACCATATGTGGACCTGTTCATAATTAAAGTCATGCCATCGCTGACAGGTGTATTGGGATACCCGCATTGATCCCATGTTTTTCCAACAGGTGAATGATTCACGGCAAAACCAAGCCAGCCAAGTTGATCCCCAATTGCTTCCGTCAATACAATGATGGCATAATCAGCAGGCTTGAATTGATTATTGAACCATCCCGAATAAACCAGAACCTGTGATGCAGAGAAATGACCATAGGGGTTCCAGTCACTCCCGTTATTGTATCCGGGAATAAAGAAAAACTTAGTGTGCCAAGTAGCATCAGAGGACACACAATGGGCGGCTGTTAATACCATGCGCTTATTGATGAGTGATGCACTACAGGAATATGCAACGCCTTTTTTTAGAAAGATAAGTACACCTATTGTTCTTTCCGGATAATATTGGTATCCACGGGTGGAATAGAGTTGGTAGCTCGATGGCGGGCAACTGAATGATGCTGCGGATACCCATGACTGGTTAGCTTCGTAATTCAATTTTTCATTTATGAGCTTTGATTCTTTGTCAGCATCGGGATTGTAGGGCGGGAAGCTTTCCGGAACACCATCTTGAATCTGTAGCGTAGTTTTATTCAGTGCTGATATGCCAACTTTCTCACCAACTGGTTCTTTCATATCGATCGGATTTCTTACTGCTTCTAATATCCGTTCCTTTGTCCAGAATTCCTCAGTGGATTCTCTTTCCTTTACTGCCATACTGGCAGCCCCTTCTGGTGCTACCGATATTATGCTTCCAAAATTATCAGGTGGCGGCGGCGGTGTACTGCTGCTACTACCGCCACCGCAAGAGACAACAAAGAACAATGCGATTAGCAGGGAAAAGGATTTCTTCATCGTGTTCCTCCTTTGTTTAGGTTGAGACGTAGACCGGTTTCTCCCGATACCTCCCTAAAACACAAAACCCGTACTCTTTTCGAGACACGGGGTCTGTGAATCAATACGTTCATGACAGCCTCTTTGACCGCTCTGAAGGTTTTATTTTATCTGTTCTGCAAACTGCATAGCCTCTGACTCAGATTATTTTGCATAACTATACAGCCTATAATAAACAATATCAACATATATTAGTTATTATAGGCTGTGGACCGTATCCCCCCTTTTTGTTTATAAAAAACAAGTAATTAAGGGGGTGTAACGTGGCAGACGTAAAAAGGCTGATCGGTGATCGGATTCGTCAGTTGAGAAAAGAGAAGGGGTTATCGCAGGAAAAACTTGGGTA
>JAZDIK010000075.1:0-33702 GCA_043805145.1 Pseudomonadota bacterium
GCGCCAAGAAAGAGCTGAAAAGCGGTAGCTTAGCTCCGCCGTTGCCGTCGCGCGCAGCGCGGCGGCAACGGCGAGTTGAGCGGTTCGACGGCAGGCTGCCGAGCTTGCTCGGCGTGGCTGCTGGCGAATGCGCTCGAACGAGTTGTTCGGCCGCGCGAATCAGCGCGCGGTCGGACTAATCGGGCGAGTGCGTAAGCGCAACTCGCCGTACGGTCGCGCGCAGCGCGACCGTACAATTAATATACGAAAAGACTTGAATCACATAAATTTTGGATTACAGTGCCGAACATTCAAAGAAAAAGCAAGCATTATCATTGAAGAATTTCTCCTTGACATCCATTATTGATCTATAATACCAGAATATACGAAATGCGCTTATCATGAGAAAGGAATTGTCAAGTGTAAATGCCTCCTCTTCCGACGCTTCCCGAATTTCAGCAGTATCTGCTTTCTCGAAAGCTCGTTCCGGAAAAGAATGCCCCCTATTACGCCTACTGGGTTAGCCGGTATTTGGCCTTCTCGAACCGTCTGGAAAATATGGACAAGGCGGAAATGCTCCAGAGATTTCTTGACGATTTGCAATCGCGTCAGCATATGGAAGACTGGCAAGTGCAGCAGGCCGGAGAGGCCGTACAGCTCTACACAGCCCATTTTCTCGGTGGAAACACTGCCGACGTGAAAACGGCAGGCGGGAATATATCATCGGAAACGGTCGGTCCGAACGGTGTCATGGCAAAAATGCGGGAAGCCATCCGCATCAAGCATTATTCTTACAGTACGGAAAGATCGTACCTAGACTGGGTTAAGCGATTTTTTGAATACACGGGTAAAGTGAAGGGAGGGGCAATCCGGGAAACACCCGGCGTTGCCGAAATCAGGGATTACCTGTCCTATCTGGCTGTGAAGCGGAATGTCTCTGCCTCAACCCAGAACCAGGCCTTCAATGCCCTCCTGTTTCTGTTCAGAAGCGTTTTGAACATCGAAATCGGTGATTTGAACAGCACGGTCCGGGCAAAGCGGGGACCGAAGCTGCCCGTCGTACTGACTGTCGAAGAAGTAAGGCAGGCATTCTCTTTTATTGAGGGAACTACTCTGCTGATGACTCAGCTTCTTTATGGGGCGGGATTGCGCCTCATGGAATTGTTTCGCCTGCGCGTTAAAGACATTGATTTTGGCGCGGGGCTGATCCTGGTTCGAGCCGCCAAAGGCGACAAAGATCGCTCGACAATTTTGCCCGTTGGTATCCGGGAGGCCCTCCGGCAGCATTTGGATGAAGTCAAGGCGCTCCACGAGCGGGACCTCGCGGCGGGATTTGGAGAGGTTTATCTGCCCGATGCGCTGGCGCGGAAATATCCGAACGCCGCAAGAGAATGGAAATGGCAGTACGCTTTTCCCTCGGCGAAGCTCTCCGTAGATCCACGGAGCGGGAAGGTCAGAAGGCATCACCTGAGCGAAAAATCCATCCAGAACACCGTCGCGTCCGCCGCCAGGAAAGCCGGCATTACGAAGCAGGTAACCGTTCACACCCTGAGGCACAGTTTCGCCACACATCTCCTCATGAACGGCGTGAATATCCGGGAAATTCAGGAGCTTTTGGGCCATAAAAACGTGGAAACCACCATGATTTACACCCATGTGATGCGGGACATGGCAAATGCCCCGACGAGCCCGCTTGATTTGCTGTTGATGAAGACACAGGCCGGAACAGAAGAAGGAAGATAGGAGATGATCAAGAAAGAAAATACCGGCTCACCGGCTATCGAAATCAATCCCGAATTTCAAAAAGCCCTGGACTTTATGGAGGATTCCAACAGGCATGTCTTCATCACCGGGCGGGCCGGTACGGGGAAGTCCACGCTCCTCAGCTATTTCTGCGATCATACGGGAAAGGCCATTGTCGTTCTGGCGCCGACGGGTGTGGCGGCCATCAATGTGGGCGGGCAGACGATCCATTCCTTTTTCAGATTTAAGCCCGACGTCATCCCATCGGCCATAAAGCGTCTAAGCAGGGACGAGAAAAAAAATATCTACAAAAAGTTGAAAACGATCCTCATCGATGAGGTCTCCATGGTGCGGGCGGATCTCCTCGACTGTGTGGATAAATTCCTGCGTCTCAACGGCCCCGACGAGACGCTGCCCTTCGGCGGCGTGCAGATGATCTTCATCGGAGACCTCTACCAGTTGCCGCCGGTCGTCAGCAGCCACGCCCGGGAGGTTTTCCGGACCCATTACGCCACCCCCTACTTTTTCAGCGCCCAGGTCTTCGACGGCCTGGACATCGCCTTCGTGGAGCTGGAGAAAATCTACCGCCAGCAGGACGGCGAGTTCATCCGCATGCTTAATGCCATCCGCAACCGCACCGTCACGGACGACGATCTTGCCCTGTTCAATCAGCGCTACGATCCGAATTTTACCGCGCCGCCAGGCGATTTTTACATCCATCTGACCAGCACAAACGACCTGGCCGACGCCATCAATGAGGAGCAGCTCGCCAGGCTGCCAGGCCGATCCCGGAAATTCAAGGGGATCATCGAGGGGGAATTCGGACGGGAATACCTGCCGACAGCTCTGGAACTGAAGCTCAGGAAAGACGCCCAGATCATGCTGCTCAACAACGACAGTTATGGCAGATGGGTCAACGGGACCATCGGCCGGGTGACGGGTTTCAAAAAGGATAAGGAGGGCGAGACGCTGATCCAGGCGAAACTGGACAACGGCGAAAAGGTGGAAATCGCCCCGAACACCTGGGAGATTTACCGTTTTTTCCTGAAGGAGGGCGAACTGGCCTCGGAGGCGGTCGGCGCCTTCACCCAATACCCGGTACGCCTGGCCTTCGCCGTCACGATCCACAAGAGCCAGGGCAAGACTTTCGAAAAGGCGATCATCGATGTGGGCCGGGGAACCTTCGCCCACGGGCAGATGTACGTAGCCCTTTCCCGCTGCACCAAGCTGGAAGGGATTGTCCTGAAGCAACCCCTCCGGAAGGGTCATATCCTGATGGACTGGCAGGTCGTGAAGTTTCTGACACGATTTCAGTATGCCCAGGCGGACCGGCAACTGCCGAAAGAGGACAAGATGCAGCGTCTGGCGGAGGCCATCAGGGATAAGCAAAACCTGGAAATCGTTTACCTGAAGGCGAAGGATGAAAAATCCCGGCGGACCATCCGGCCGCTTCTGCTGGGAGCAATGGAATACAAAGGCCACCCCTTCACGGGGCTCACGGCCTTCTGCCTGACGCGCCGGGAACAGCGCGTCTTCAATGTGGACCGTATCCTGGAAATCCGTGAATCCTCTTCATAAGATTCATTGAGAGGTTTGCATAACCGGTAAAAATGGTTCACAAGCGGCGAATCAAAGATTTTTCGACTTTCCAGGAATCAGACTAATTTATTAATTTCAAATATATTTAGGTTTTATCAAGGGGGACATGACGAAGTCGTGTCCCCCTCAACGAAAAAGATTTTGAGCCGCGGCGAAGCCATTTTTCACAGGTCTCTCATTATCAAAGCGGCAACGCCGGAAGGACTATTTATAGGCTGCGAAGTTCACGCCGCGCTTTTTGCCGCGCTCATCGAACCAGTCATCCTCGGTGAAAGGAGGCGGCGTTCGCTGCTCTTGCTCTTTATGAACCAGCCGGATCGCTTCAGCCGGGCAATGGCCGACACAGAGACCGCACCCGATGCATCTATCCGGAATAACTCGGTAGGTATCTTCAGCTTCTTCAATAGCGCCGACCTGGCAGCGCTCATTCGCGCAGACCCCGCAACCGACGCAGCTTTCCGCATCAATCTCTGCGTAGTAATGGGAGTTGAGCACCATTGCCGCCGGAATGCCGAACTCATTGATCGACCGCAGGACGCCGCAGCAGCATTTGCAGCAGTTGCAGATGTAAAACTGTCCCACCTGGATATTGCCTGTCAGGTGCACAAGACCGGCCTCCTCGGACTGGTTCAGAATCGCATACGCCTCTTCCTTTGAAATGACGCGACCCACAGGCGACTTGTCGAAAATTCCGGGAACCGGCGCGATGGCCAGGCAAACATGCACCGGCCGGTCGCAGGGCTTGTCCAGCAGCCCCTGCTCTTTCTTGCAGATGCACTCATTGACGAGAAAAGATTGGCCATTGTCGATGATGGTGGAAACCTTTTCATAGGGCAGCGCCTCCTGATGCAGGGGGATCGTTTCTTCAACGGCGAGGGTCTGCATCAGCGGGGGCTGATTCGTGAAAAATTGCTTGCCGTAAGCCGGCCAGTACTCCTCGACCAATTCGGCAAAGGCCCTGTCCATACGGCCAAGCTGAAACTCATAAATGCCGAAAACCCAGGGCAGCATCTTGTAATAACGCACATCGCCCAGTTTGAGCATGAAAAGCTGGCCTGCTTTCGCCATGTCAACGAGCATCTCTTCCAGACCATTCAATGGGCGGCCGGTCCGATTGGCGATTTCTGCAGCGGTTTCAAAGGTCAGCCTCAGGTCGCAAAAAAGGTCTGCCTGTTCTTCGTTAAAAACCAGCTTGAGCAGTTTGATCTCCACGCCGCTTTCGGTCGCAGGAAACCCGTTCGGAAGCGTGTCGAGCACTCCGGCCAGTTTATAAAAAACATCGTAATTCATAATCAATCCCATAAAAAGTTAAAAATGCAGTCGTCGTTTGTATGAACGGCGTTGAAGTCCCCGGAGACTTTCGCAAAAAATTCAATATCCTCAGACGCGATGACCCTTTCATGGGTCAAGTTAAAGCCGGCATCCATGCCGTACTGATCCGGAATGGTCATCTGTTCTGCTATGCTATGTTCCTGCCTCCTTGGTGTATTTCCTGTTTGTTTTCATGTTCTCAACCGCCGGCAGGGAATCGCCCCTGTTTGCACCATTTTCAGCCATCCTCGCAGCGTCCAGAGCATTGATGAACTGCTGCTGTCTGGGCGCCAGTAACTTGAATCCCGTTTTTTTCTCCACACTATCGACCAGCCCGATATGAAGGGCGCCGCCACCCCGGATTTATTTTGCCGCCATCCGGATGGAACCGTCAAGCCGGATGCACTCTCCATTGAGCATCGGATTTTCAATAATGTGCTGGACCAGGCGCGCATACTCAGGCGGTCTTCCCATGCGCGGCGGAAACGGAACCATCTTGCCCAGGGCGATGCGCGTTTCCTCCGGCAACCCGGCCATCATGGGGGTATCGAAAACGCCGGGGGCGATTGCCATAACCCGGATGCCATAGCCGGCGCACTCCCTTGCGAGCGGAAGGGTCAAGCCGACAACCCCTGCCTTGGAGGCGGCATAGGCGGGCTGGCCGATCTGGCCGTCAAAGGCGGCAATCGATGCCGTATTGACAATAACCCCCTTTTCGCCCTCTTCGTTTGGAGTATTGCCGTTCATTTTCTCAACGGCCAGTCGGATGACGTTGTATGTTCCGATCAAATTAATATTTAAGACCCTCTTGAAAAAATCAAGCGTCATGGGGCCTTTTTTGCCGAGGACTTTGCCCGGATCTGCAATCCCCGCGCAATTGACTGCAACATTGATCCGGCCGAACGCGTCGATGGCTTTGGCGATTGCGGCCTGGACGTCTTCTTCTTTCGTGACGTCTGCCTTGGCGAAGACCACGTTGCCCCCCAACTCTTTTACCAGCGCTTCTCCCCTGTCCACCTGAATGTCAAGAATGACCGCACGCGCCCCCTGGCTGATAAAATTGCGTACCGTTGCCTCCCCTAATCCGGTTGCACCCCCTGTAACAACTGCTATACAATCCTTTACGTTCATACCTTCCCCTCCTTTGCGATTTCTCCGTTCAAATGATTTTGGAAACTTTTCATGTCAAATCATAAGGAAATGCACGGTATGCTTTTCCCGTTTTATCCCGAACTGGAAACATGAGTTGAAATTGTTGAAATTAAGGATGGATGGAATGCCCGATTCGATATTAATGAATCCCAAGACCGTTCACTGTTACTGAATGTTTGAAGCCATTGATTAGTCATACCCTGGCCGGCGACAAAATGAAACACCAATGAGGGAGAAGACTGGAGCGAAACGGCGCTGCTCTCCCTTGCTATTTCTCCTGTGTGGGAAGGGGAATCTAACTTTTTGCTTGGCTTGATGATGTTGCTTTTTGATGGCGGGAGTATAATCAGAACAGTCGGGCGTGTCAATGAAATAATGGAGCAAGGGCAGAAAAATATTGCATGGGTCGGCCTGGCAAAGCGTTTCCACAAGAAATTCTTGCTTTTTAATATAAATCTGATAATTTCAGCGCACAAAGAGGAAGCCGATTCATCAATTTAGGAGGGAATGATGGAAAAGGGAGAGAGAATATCGTCAAGTGCATTGCTCGTTCCAATGGGAGCGACCCCTGCCGACAACCGCGAGGGACTCAAAACGGCACTGCCCTGGAAGAGCATGATGTCCGGCGCACAGGCCAAAGCGCTTTTCCAGTATCAGCAGACGTTGGCTTCAGTGAGCGAAAACTATAGTCTGTTCGGTCCGTTGGCCGTTATGGCCAGCCTGCAGAACACTTTTCTGACGGCTCTTGTCCTCGATCCGATGAAGGCTCACGCCCGGCTGTCGGTGCGTTCCGGAAGAGATCCGGATCTCTATCGGGACCTGAACGGCTGGATCTACAAGAATTATTCGCGTCTCATTTATTTTCTCTGCGATTACTTTATGCAGGACGGCCATTTTGATCGGGACAAGGCCCGTAGCGTCTCCACGACGCCGGAAGGGCATGCGATGCTCAAAGACTATATCCATGAGTTTGCCCAGATGGAAGCCGCTTATAATTCAATGGGATTGACGCGACTGATGGCTATGAAGGAGCTTTTGAAGTGTCTGCTCGTGGTGATCACGGAAACGCCCCTCGACGGCAATGATTTACCCTTCATGAGAAAGAACAAGGACGGATCGGATGCCATGACCTTCGAGGAATATCTGGCGGAAAACCGTTCACGCTTCGAGGCTCTTCACCGGTACCATGCCTTCGACCTCAAGGAATATTCGGAAAGAGCCACACAGGGCAAGCTCGGCTGTTCCCCTTATGAGATTGCCGAAGGTTCGAAGATCGCCCATGTCAGTCTCCGCCATTATTTTCGTCCCAAGAAAATCAAGCCGAACGGCAAAGTACTCTACATTTCCACCCCCCTGATCAACAAACCTGAATTGTTCGATCTGGCAGAGGGGAAGTCCGTGGTGGAAGGCATGCTCAAGGAGGGGTACGAGATTTATCTGGTTGATTTCGGCGTTCCCGGTCCTGATGATACGGACCGCGGATTCGACTTCTATGCCAAGACGGTCCATGATCACAACCTGAAAATCATCAAGAAAAAGCATCCCCGGGCGGAGATCTATGCCATGGGTTACTGTATGGGGGGCACCTTGATGACGGCCTATCTGGCGCGACGGGCGGAAGAGCGACTCGCCGGAGGCAAAGAAATGGACATCAAGAAAATCGCCTTGATGGCGGCGCCTGTCCATTTCGATGATGGGGACAGCGGCCACGGCCCCATGCGGTCATTTATACGCCAGTACTACGATACTCATCTCATGTGCGAGCTTTTCGGAAGCGTCAATGTGCCGCCCCAGATGATCGAATTCGGTATGAACGAGATTCAGCCCGGTGTCCATTATACCGTCATGACAGGTTTTTACGGAAGGGCCATCTATCACAATGCGATCGAGGATTCGGCGCCTTTTCTTTACTGGCTGACCCATGGAACAAAATTTCCGGCAAAGGCCCACAGGGAGTGGATCCAGGTGTTTCTCACCAACCCCATTGTTGAGGGAAAATTCTGCCTTCCGTCCACCGTCAAGAAGTTGGACGGCAAACCTGTCGATATGGACGCCCTGAGAAGGGGCAAAGTTCAGATTTTTGATTACCGGGGATCACGGGATCCCATCGCCCCTCCCGGTTCCTGCATCGCCAGTCAGTTATGGGGGCTCACGCAGGAGGGAAACATCTCCATGACCCGGGGCGGCCTGAACCGGACCATCGAGAAGAACATCGGTCATATCTTTGTCGTGAGCAGACCCTTGCTGGCCGAATATCTCAAGGCGGTTCACAGTTTTTTATGTGATGAGGTATGCGAGGGCTTGGATTGAAAGGGAGCGGCGACGTTTATGTCACAAGAACATGACATAAACGTCGCCGCCAGTAAATATCTGAATTAAAAGATCATCTGTCAGTTAATCCCCGCTGTGTTGCTGTCGGTCGTGCGTTCTGCATGACGCTTGTTTCGTTGCCCCGGATCGTACCGCCAGGTTGCCAATCCATTTATTCACTATAAATACAGATATCTTAAACAGTTATATCCAAAAGCCCGTCTTGGCATAGCCATTGCTCCTGATGATGTCCAAAGCGTCGTGATGATCAGGAAAGGAGGCAACCATTTATGATATCAGGAAAAGCATTAGTGGAGCCTCATATTTATATGCCGGGCGGCATGTGCATGGATCACAGCACGTTCATTGCCCCGGATGCCGGAAAACGGAGGCAATTATCAAACGCAGACCCCGAACCGGGCTATCAGCACATGCAGGCCGCCGAAAAGGTGATGGCCAGCCGTTTGAGTCATACCCGAATCATTCTCGTGGGCGAAGAAAGCCTCTCCCTTATGTCGAATTATTGAGAAGGAGCGGAGCCATGAAGGCCTATGCGACGAAGCTTATTGACCTGACCGAGAACAATGCCGAAAAAATCGCAAGGCAATGGGCAAGAGATGTGAAGGCGAATGAAAAAACACAGGCATATCACGGCGCTGCGGAAGAGCAGATTATCCGACAGGCCATAGAATTTTATCAACATTTCAGGGAGATGTTTGTTCACGACACACCCTATAAGCGGACGGAAAAATTTTTTGAGCATTACGCCGAGGAAAGATACCGGGAAGGAATACCGCTGCATGAGGCCGTCTATGCGTTGATCCTGATGCGGCGGCATATCTGGCTTTATGCGGAGTTTCAGGCCATCTTTATCACGGCGGTGGAACACCGTCAGGCTGTGGAGAGTCTGAGCCGGACCATCCTGATGTTTGATTACGCCATGTACGTCATTACGCGGAAATATCGGGAGTTAATGAAACTGGAATGGTTTGAACCGCCCAATACATAGCGGCCTGCGGAAACAGAGCAATCGGAGCGGCACTTGTTATCGGATTGGCTGTCGTGGGAATACGGAAAAAGGAGGTGAAATATGAAAGCCTATGCCACAAAACTGATTGATTTCATTGAAACAAAGAGCGAGGAAATGGCTAGGCAGTGGGCGGCCGACGTGAGGAAAAATCACAGGACTCCCTCCTATCACGTCATTCCGGAAGAAAAGGTCATCCCCCAGGCCATATTTTTCTACACGCATTTCCGGCAGATGTTTTTCACGAAAAACCCCTATGAATCGGCCAAGGCCTTTTTTGCCAGGTATGCCGAGGAGCGCTACCGGGAAAAAATCCCCCTGCAGGAAGCGATCTATGCACTGATTCTGATGCGGCGGCACCTGTGGCTTTACGCGGAGTTCCGGACAGCCTACGAGACAAGCGTGGATCTGCACCAGATGGCGGAAAGTCTGAACCGGACAATCCTGATGTTCGATTACGCCATGTATCAGATTACGGAAAAGTATCAGGAACTGATCACGCGTGATGTTGACAGGAAGTTAGGGGCGGTCCAGACCTTGAGAATGGAATATCCTGCAGGTAGAAAGCAGGGCCTCTTCAAAGCCGGACTGATGGGCGTCTTTCTGCTGATTGCCTGTATTCTGACTTATTATTACCATGCAAACCTGGGCGAGGGCGTGATTTTTACCCACCTCTTCTATATTCCAATCATCCTGGCTTCAATCTGGTGGGGAAAAAAGGGCATCCTCATAGCCTTGTTTCTCGGCATCCTGATTATCATCAGTCATGCCCTTTTCCTGAAGGGAATGCCATTCACCGATGATATCATTCGCGCTGTCATGTTTGTATTAACCGGCTTCGTTGTTGCCCGGCTGATGGAGGGCCTGAAAAAGGTGGAAGATCTTTTCAGGACGCTGACAACATAAATCCGACGATAAGAGGAGATGAGCGTGGAAAAACAGCAAAACCAGGGAACGGTAATATCTGTGCGCGGGAGCGTGATTGACGCCCGCTTTGGACCGGGCCGGCTGCCGGATATCGGAAACGTCCTGCTTGCCGGAGACGACGGCCGAACGCGCGTCGAAGTCATGGTCCAGATCGATGCTGAAACGGTCAGAGGGATTTCCCTGATGCCGACACAGGGACTGGCTCGTGGATCGGCCATAACGGATACGGGCGCGCCGTTTATGATCCCGGTGGGTAAAGCGCTTCTGGGACGGGTCTTTAATGTCTTCGGAGAGACCATCGACAATCTCGAAGCGCTGCCCGGAGGTGAAACCCGATCCATCCACGGCGTGCACGTTCCCATCACGCAGCAGTCCACCGTTTCCGAGATCTTCCATACGGGCATCAAGGCCGTGGATGTCCTGTGCCCCCTGGAGCGCGGCGGAAAGGCCGGACTTTTCGGAGGCGCCGGCGTCGGCAAGACGGTTCTGCTTACGGAGATGATCAACAACATGGTGGGACACCACCACGGCATCAGCATTTTCTGCGGTGTCGGAGAGCGGTGCCGCGAGGGGGAGGAACTCTATCGCGAGATGAAGGAGGCCGGCGTCCTGCCCAATACCGTCATGGTCTTCGGACAGATGAACGAACCGCCCGGAGCGCGTTTCCGCGTGGGGCACACGGGTCTGACGATGGCCGAATATTTCCGCGACGACGAAAGACAGGATGTCCTGCTCCTGATTGACAACATTTTCCGCTTCATCCAGGCCGGGCAGGAGGTTTCAGGGCTCATGGGACTCCTTCCCTCGCGCCTCGGCTATCAGCCTACGCTGGCCTCCGACCTGGCAGCGCTGGAAGAGCGGATTTGCAATACCACCACTGGGGCCATTACATCCATCCAGGCCGTTTATGTACCTGCCGACGATTTCACGGACCCCTCGGCGTCCCATACATTCAGCCACTTGACAGCGTCCATTGTGCTGTCCCGAAAACGGGCCAGCGAGGGATTTTATCCGGCCATCGACTTGCTGCAATCGGGATCCAAGATGCTCATGCCGAACATCGCCGGCGAGCGCCACTACCGGATCGCACAGGATATTCGAAGGAATCTGAGCCTCTACGAGGAACTCAAGGACATCATCGCCATGCTGGGCATCAACGAACTCTCGCGGGAGGATCAGCGAACCGTTTACCGTGCCCGCCGCCTGGAGCGTTTTTTCACACAGCCGTTCCATGTGACGGAGCAGTTCATCGGCAAGGCAGGCAAGATGGTGGCTCTCCAGGATGCGCTGGACGGCTGTGAACGAATATTGAACGATGAGTTTGCCGATTATCCGGAGAGTTCTCTGTACATGATTGGCAAGATCGATGAAGCGGAAGCTTATTTCCAGGATGACGAGACGAAGGAGTTGTTTAAATCGGCTCCCAGTCAATGACCGATGCAGGTCATGGGTGCAATGAGGTTATAACATGAAACTGAAAATCCTGCTTCCCGCCGAAGTGTTTCTGAGTGAAGAGGTAACCAAGATCGTTGCCGAGGCAGAAAACGGTCTTTTCTGCCTGATGCCCCAGCATATCGATTTTACGGCGGCGCTTGTTCCCGGTATTCTGTCCTACAGCCTCGCCGGGGGCGAGGTCGCTTACCTGGCCGTCGATATCGGTACGCTGGTCAAAAAAGGCGCCGACGTTCTGGTTTCAACCCGCAATGCCTTCCGAAGTCCCGAACTGGGCCATCTGAAGGAAGTTGTCATCGCCCAGTTCCGGGAAATCGATGAACGCGAAAAGAAGGCACGGTCCGCTGCGGCCAGGCTGGAAGTAGATCTCCTGCGTCGCTTCATGGAGCTCAGACATGAGTGACGACGATCGATCATTGAGCGTTTTATTGCGAGGTCAGCATGAGTGACGAACAAATGACACCGAAGGAAAGACGCCGGAAGCAGGCCGAGGCATTCACGCGGGAAATCGGTTCAAAGGAATTGAGGCGCATCAAGAGCAAGAGGCACAAAAACGAAACAGTCTGGTTCGGTCTTGGCATGATCGGTGTCGTGGGGTGGTCCGTCGTCATTCCGACGCTGATCGGGACCGCTTTGGGACTCTGGGTTGACCGGACGTGGCCCAGTCGTTTTTCCTGGACGCTCATGCTCTTGATTTTGGGGGTCACGTTGGGCGCTCTCAATGCGTGGCACTGGGTCAGAAAAGCCCGGGAAAGCATTGTCCAGGATGACGATGAGGACTCTTCGAAGCAGGAAGGACCTTAGTCCGCCGCTATTTCGACAATGGCATGAAAGGATCGGCGCATGATTTCTTTATCAATATTTTTTGTACCTCTTGTCATCGGCAGCCTGATCGGCTGGGTCTATTTTTGGGGCCTCTGGGAGACGGTGCAGCGGCTTCCTGAAGTGAAAAACCCGCACGGGCTCATGATGCTGAGCTTTGCAGCCCGGACGATTTTTGCCTTGGGCGGATTTTTCATCCTGACAGACGGTCAATGGGAACGTATAGCCGCTTCCGTTGCCGGATTTTTTATCGCCAAGGCGGTTCTGATCCGCAGTTTCGGCAGGATCGCCAAGCCTTATTCGACGGGAGCAGTTTCATGGAAATCGTAAACATCAATCAGATCGGTCCGGACCTCGTTATTTTCTTTGCTTGGCATTTTATCACGATCAACGCCACGCTCGTTTATACCTGGTTGGTTATGGCCATCCTCGTCATCGGTTCGATATTGATTACGCGGAATCTGTCAACGGACCGGAAAATGTCCCGCTGGCAGAACCTCATGGAGGTGATCGTCACGGCGATCCGTTCCGAGATTCGGGAAATCGTCAGCGAAGGAGCGGATTCCTATTTTGCCTTTATCGGAACCCTGTTTCTGTTTATCCTTGTGTCGAACCTGCTGACGTTCGTGCCCGGTTACGTGGCGCCGACCTCGTCGCTCACGACGACATCGGCCCTGGCCATCCTGGTATTTTTTGCCGTTCCGATTTTCGGCATTACGAAACAGGGCCTCATCGAATACCTCAAGGAATATTTTCGCCCGAACTTCATCTTTTTCCCGTTTCACGTCATGGGCGAAATATCCAGGACGCTCTCCCTGGCCGTCCGGCTTTTTGGAAACATCATGAGCCATGAAAAAGTGATTGCCATCCTGCTGGCCGTGACGCCCCTGCTTTTCCCGGTCGTCATGCAGTCTCTGGGTCTCCTCATCGGGATCATCCAGGCCTATATCTTCGTGGTCCTGACGATGGTTTACATCGCTGCGGCCACGCAATCGCACGAAGGGACGGGGCATAAGCCCAAGGGACATTCATAAAACTTGAACCAATTAACGAGAAAGGGAGGAGAAACAAATTATGGACAGCGTAAGTATTGTAGCTTTGACATCGATCATTACGGCAGGCATCTGTATGGCCATAGGCTCCATCGGGCCGGCCCTTGGGCAGGGCAAAGCTGTACAGGGAGCATTGAGTTCGATCGCACAGCAGCCGGATGAGCGCAACTCGCTGACGAGAACGCTTTTTGTGGGTCTTGCCATGATGGAATCCATCGCCATCTACTGCTTCGTCATCTCAATGATTCTGGTGTTCGCCAATCCGTTCTGGGCTTACGTCATCAAAAAAGTGGGGGGCTGATTCCATGCATATCGACTGGTTTGTCTTTTTCTCCCAGATCGTCAACTTCCTGATCCTCATGTTCCTGCTGAAGAAATTTCTCTACGGGCGGATCATCGGGGCGATGGACGCCCGGGAGGCGAAGATCGGCGCGGTCTTTATGGAGGCCGAAAAGTCCCGGCAGGACGCCCAGGCGGCTGCAGAGAGCCACGCGCAAAGGCTTCGAGAGCTTGAGACAGGCTACGAACAGATGCTCCAGAAGAGTCGTCAGGATGCAAATATCTATCATGAGCGACTCCTGGAGGAGGCCCGCGAGGAAGTGGACTTTCTCAAGACCCGGTGGCTGGAGGCCCTGCGGTCCGAACGGGCGAACTTCCTGCATGAATTGAGGCGTCTGGCGGGTCATCAGGTCTATGCTGTGAGCCGTCGCGTCCTGAAGGATCTGGCCGGTCTTGATCTCGAGGAGCGGATCGTGGAAGTCCTCATGGTGCGTATCGAAACCCTGGACGAGCAGGAGCGAAAAAAATTCCAAGGGCCGACCGAAGACGGCAACAGGGTTGTTATTTCCTGCGCCTTTGAGATTCCGCCGGCCACACAGGTCAGGCTCAACGACTCTCTGCGCCGTTCTTTCCCGGGTGCCAGCGAGATTGCCTACGAAAGATCGGACGACGTCCTTTCCGGATGCGAGTTGAGGTCAAACGGCCACAAGATCGCCTGGAGCGTCAAGGACTATCTCGACAGCCTGGAAGAAAGGTTCTATTCGGCCCTCTATGAAGAGACCCAGGAGTGGAAGCAGGCGAAAGAAGGAGTGGATCATGAACGGTGAAGCGACAGAGAAAAATGAATTGAAAGCTGTTTTGAACGGGACCTTCCGGACCCTGGACGATGTTCTGGCGAGTCAGGAGGCGGAACTGCGGGAGCGCGAGGTGGGCATCGTCTCCTATGTCGGATACGGAATCGTCCGGGTCGAAGGTCTGCCTACCATCCGGGCCGACGAACTCGTTCTCTTTCCCCAAAACCTTCAGGGACTGGTTTTCAATATCGATCCCCAGGAAATCGGCGTAATTCTGCTGGGGCCGACCGGCGATCTGCGGGCGGGGGCGGAAGTGCGGCGCACGGGAAGGGTTCTGGACGTCCCCGTCGGTGAAGCCCTCATCGGCCGGGTTGTGGACGCATTGGGTGTTCCGCTCGATGACCACGGCGAAATCCGGACGGTCAAACGGCTGCCTGTTGAACGCGAAGCGCCGGCCGTCATGACAAGGGATCCCGTTACGACGCCCCTGCAGACGGGGATCAAGGTCATCGACGCCCTGTTCCCCATCGGCCGAGGGCAGCGGGAGCTGATCGTCGGCGACCGGCAGACGGGCAAGACGGCCATCGCCCTGGACGCCATCATCAACCAGGCCGACAAGGACGTCCTGTGCATCTATTGCACCATCGGCAAGAAAGCCTCCGACGTCGCCAAGTTCATCGCGGATCTCAGGCAGTACCACGCCATGGACTACGTCATTGTCGTCGCCGCCACGGGAGACGACCCGCCGGGCCTCCAGTTCATCGCCCCCTATGCCGCCACCTCTATGGGAGAATATTTCATCGCCGATGGGCGCGACGTCCTGATCGTCTATGACGATCTCACCGCTCACGCCCGCGCCTACCGAGAGCTCTCTCTGTTGCTGCGGCGGCCGCCGGGACGGGAAGCCTTTCCGGGAGACATCTTCTATATCCATTCCCGCCTGCTGGAGCGCTCGACCCATCTGCGCAAGGAGCACGGCGGCGGCTCCTTGACATCACTGCCCATCGTAGAAACGGAGGCGCAGGATATTTCGGGCTATATCCCGACCAACCTGATCTCCATTACGGACGGGCAGCTCTACCTCTCCCCGCGCCTGTACCAGAAGGGCATTCTGCCAGCCGTCGATGTGGGAAAATCGGTGTCGCGCGTGGGCGGCAAAGCACAGCTCCCGGCCTACCGGGCCGTGGCAGGGGATCTGCGCATTTCCCATTCCCAGTTCGAGGAACTGGAAACTTTTTCACGGTTCGGCACGCGTCTCGATGAGGCGACCAGAAAGGTTCTCGATCGCGGTTGGCGCGTTCGCGAGATTCTGAAACAGCCTCAATACAAGCCGATTCCCGTGGAAGAGCAGGTAGCGGCCATGCTGGCGGTTACCACGGGGAACTTCGATTCCGTGCCCGTGGAGAACATCCGGGAGGCCGAAGCATTGCTTCGCAAAAGCATCACGGAGAACCAGGGCGGCTTCTGCTCGCGCGTGAGAGACGGAAAGAAACTTGACGAAGCAGACCGGGAAACGATCGTCCAGGTCGCCAAGGATACGGCGGCCTTTATTCTGAAGGAGTCTAACCGTGCAAACCCCTGAAGCGCTGAAACGAAAGATACAGAGCGCCCAGGATCTTCTGGGGGTTGTGAAGACCATGAAGGCTCTGGCTGCCGTGAGCATCCGACAGTATCAGCGGTCCGTCGAATCCCTTGCCGATTATAACCGGACCGTCGAGATGGGACTGCAGATCGTTCTGAAAGACCGCCAGGAAGCCCCCGATCCGGCGCGGCAACGCGCAGTGCGCATGGGAGCGATTGTCTTCGGCACGGACCAGGGGCTTTGCGGCCAGTTCAATAATATCATCGTTCAGCATGCCGTCGAAGAACTGGACAAGACGGAATTCAAAAAGGAAGACCGTTTTTTCATCGTCATCGGCATGAAAGCGGCCGACATCTTGAGCGACATGGGGCAGAACGTTCTTGAAGTCCTGACCCAGCCGGGCTCGACGGCGGGCATTACGGCCATGGTCCAGGATATCACGCTGTTGCTCGAAGACTGGCGTTTCAGGCGTTCCGTCGAAAACATGCATCTTTTTTACAACGAATATCTTTCCGGAGCCACTTACCGGCCGCGGGCGCTCAAGCTCCTGCCCGTGGATAAGGCATGGCTGGCTGATCTGCGGAAGCGGAAATGGGACTCCCGGGCGCTGCCCATGTTTACCATGGACTGGGAGCACCTCTTCCGGTCCATGATCCGGGAATACCTGTTTGTTTCCGTTTACCAGGCCTTCGCCAATTCCCTGGCCAGTGAAAACGCCAGCCGGCTGGCCGCCATGCAGAACGCGGAGAAGAATATCGAGGAACGCCTCGAGGAACTGCACGTCCATTTCCACCGGCAGCGTCAGATGACCATCACGGAAGAACTGCTAGACATTGTGGCCGGTTTTGAAGTGTTGAAGGAGTCGAGAGTCTGATAAATCAGATGGTCGGCATGACGTGGCAGTCGTGGCCTAGCTTGAAATGAAAGGGGGTTATGATCATGGCAATGGATAGACGCATCTGCGGCATTTGCGCCTGGCGGAGGGATTGCCAGAAAAGATACAGAATATCGACAGATGCTTTGCTCAATGTCAATTGTCCCGACTACACAAGGGATCTGTCCATCAAGGAGCTTCCGGTCGACGGCCTGGAAGACGAAAAGACAACAATGGACCGCATGGTTGAGCAGCAGTTGAAGAAATGGCGCATGCTGATCGGAGAAGGATTGGATGTTTTTGATTACGGTCTGGAAGTCGAGAGGGTCAAGGGTGGTCCGGTCATCACGATCTCTCGGGAGCCCGGTAGCGGCGGCAGCGAAATCGCCAGAAAACTGGCCATGGATCTGTCCATGGATCTCATGGGCGATCAGATCATCCAGCATGTTGCCGAAAGCGCCCGCATGAGCCGTAAAGTCATCGAGTCCCTGGACGAAAAGGAAGTCACGCTGCGGGATACTCTCCTTAACACGCTGTTCAGGGACCGTCATCTCTGGCCGGACGAGTACCTGCAGCATTTGACCAAGGTGATCGCGACGATCGGGAGATACGGCAATGCCATCATTGTCGGCAGAGGCGCCAATTATATTCTGCCACAGGCAGGAACGTTCCGTGTCCGGATCATTGCCCCCCTGGAGTACCGAATCAAGCATGTTATGGATGACCGGAAAATCGAAAAGGCACAGGCGGAGCAGTATGTGGTAAAAACTGAAAATGACCATAAGTCCTTCGTTCGGAAATATTTCAATGCCGACGTTGCGGATCCCAAGCAATACGACATTATCATCAATACGGGAAGCGTGACGATCGAGGGCGCGGCCAAAGCGATCAAGGTGGCATTCAAGGGGATGGGCGAAGAAGACCGGGATGGCCAGGGCCGTCGTCGTCGCCAGCGGCGGTGTCACCACCAGATACCCAAGGTTGACAGGAGAATAAGAAAGACATCATAAGGCGCTTCCGGATGTGCGTCTGTTTCGATCGTCACTTTCGATGGGAGGGGCTCCGGATCCGCCGCTTGCCGGGTCGCAGGCGCCCCTTTGCCATGCTCCATTGAGGTCTGCAACGGAATAACGATTTATATTCATGCATCTCAGCTTCAGATCATCCTGGCCCGATCTGCAATCGTAATATCCTCAAAATAGCGCAGCCATTCCTGCGGTTTTGCTCTATCAGATCGAGGCCTTTGAAAAATGGCTTCGCCTCCGATCAAAATCTTTTTCGCAAAAGAGATATTAAAGATCAAATATGATTGAAATCAATAAGTTAATATAATTTCTGGAAATGCGAGAACTCTTTCATTCACCGCTTGCGAACCATTTTTCACCGGTTATGCAAAGCTCTATCGGATCAGACAAATCCGACCCCAATCTGAGCGCCTTAACGCAACAGTGATTCCGTTACTGACCCTCATCTCATTAGCCACGGAAATCCGGTCTTACGACACTTCTCTTTGGATATCCGCCTGGGCCCGTCGCTGCGGGCCTTTATCACGCCGAACGTACTCAATGTGATTGTCGATAAATCGAACATCAAACCCGTCACAACACTCGAAGAGGACTTGAAGGAGATTCCGAGTTCGTAAGGCCGACCAAATAAAAATACTTAAAGTATTCAGGCTTGAGACTTTTTTCGACTGGATTTTGACAAGCCGTCAGGCTATAAAAAATGAACGCTACGGAAAGGGAGAGGCTTTTCAACTAAACGGAGATATCTAACTTCATCAAAGCAAGAAAGGAGGTTGGCATGAAGTATCCAGATTTATCATTCGAGCCGTTCTTCATGTGGTCAAGCCGGCCAAACGTCATGTACAGGCCCGGTTTACGCGAAGAACTGGGTTTTGAAATGCAAAAGCTCGGCGGCACGAAGGTGGTCCTCTACACCGACAAGGGACTTGTTCAGGCTGGTGTGGCTCAGATGGTCATCGAGGCCATCAAGGCTTCCAGCCTGGAGTTGGCCGGTATCTATGACCGGATCGTGCAGGACGCCCGCATCGACCTGATCAACGAAGGCGCGGCCTTTTACCGGGAGAGCGGCGCTGACTGCATGGTCGTCGTGGGAGGCGGAAGCGTTATGGATACGGCCAAGGCAATAAACGTCATGATCGGTGGCGGCCATGAAGATTTTACGCCGCTGGCGGAACAGGCGGGACTGTTCGAGGGTGCCAGGATCCTGCCGCCGCATATCGCTTTCCCCACGACGGCGGGGACCGGCTCGGAAGTAACTCCCGCCATGGTCGTCCTGGACGAAAAAGCCAAGGCGAAAATGGCCTGCGCCCATCCTTATTGCAATCCGGACATTGCCATGCTGGATCCGGAACTGACTGTGAAGCTGCCCCCGAAGATCACGGCCTTCACGGCTATGGACGCCATGACCCATGCCATCGAGGCCGTTACAAAAGTCAGCGCAAATCCCATTTCTGATGGACTGGGGCTGCATGCGATCCGGCTCATCACCAAATACCTCCCCCAGGTCATGAAAAATCCGGAGAACATTGAAGCGAGGGGCTATCTGCAGATTGCCAGCACGATGGCGGGCATGTCCTTTATCAACGCTACTGGAGGTGTCCACGCGACCGCCCATGCCCTCGGCAGCCTGTACGGGATTCCGCATGGTCTGGCCAACAGTATCATGCTGCCCCATGTGATGGCCTACAATCTGGAGGAAACCCCGGACCGTTTCGCGCTGATCGCCGACGCGATGGGTGTCGACGTTGATAAACTGTCGGCAGAGGAAGCCGCCAAGGCCGCCGTTCAGGCTGTGAAGGATCTGCAGCAGGCCACAGGCCTGACGCAGACACTCAAGGATTTTGACGTTCCCGGAGACCGTGAAGGACTCCAGCCGCTGATTGATCTCGCCATGGGGGATTCCCAGCTTCCCTATAACCCCCGCTACCTGGAGGAAGACGATCTGTATCATCTGTATCTGAAAGCCCGCTAACCTTACAAGGAGGATAGAACGATGAAATACTGGAAAGACGAGACAGAACCGATCAAGGCGTTTGTAACGCTGTGGGAGGGCATCGCAGCAGATCCGGAATTCAGCGAAGCGATGAATAAGCTTAACCAGTTGATTTTATTTGATTATACTGAAGATGGCCCCAACTGCTCCTTTTACGTGGACTCCCGGAATGGCGCACGCATCGTTTCAGCAGGCAAGCCTGCTGATCAGCCGGACCTCACGATGAGCCTGTCGGCCGACAACGCCCACCTGTCCTGGGCCAATAAGCTCAACCCCGTGATGGCCATCACCCGGGGACAGATCCGCATCAAGGGGTCGGCGACGGGGCTTCTGAAGCTGGCGCCCAAGCTCAAGAAGGTGGCGGTCTTCTATGAGCAGGTCCTCAAGGATCTGGGCTGGGAAGACAAACTGGCGAAGTAGCACCGCGTCTCTTGATTCATTGAGAGCCCTTTGAAAAATGGCTTCGCAGCGGCTCAAAATCTTTTTTGTTGAGGGGTACACGACTTCGTCATGTCCCCCTTGATAATGCTTAGATATGATTGAAATAAATCAATGAGTCTGATTTCTGGAAAGTCGAAAAATCTTTCATTCGCCGCTTGCGAACCATTTTTCACCGGTTATGCAAAACTCTCATTGAATGATCCGGCAGGAGGTCATGTATGAAGGGGAACACGGGGAAGGTCATCAATGTAGACCTGACGAGCGGCAACAGCCTTATCGAGGCGTTGCCGGAAGCATATTACACACAATATATCGGGGGCAGCGGTCTGGCTGCAAAGATATTCTGGGAGCGGGGGCGTTTCGATATCGATCCGCTTGCACCGGAGGCCATGCTGATGTTCATGAATGGGCCATTTGCGGGCCTGAAGATTTCCGGCGCCAGCCGCAACAGCGTGGCCGGTTGCTCGCCGCTGACCGGGCACTGGGGCGATTCGTCGTGCGGAGGCTTCTTTGCCCCGGAGCTGCGCTACGCAGGCTATGATGGGCTGATCATCACGGGCAGAGCCTCCCAACCCTCATATCTTCTGATCCATGACGGCGTCATTGAGACCCTCGATGCGGGGGAATACTGGGGGAAGGATACAGGGGAAGCCACAAAGTCGTTAAAGCTTAAGCACGGCAAGGACTACCGCACGTTCGTCATCGGGCCTGCCGCGGAGAATCTGGTCAAATACAGCATCATACTCAACGACGGCCATCATGCGACGGGCCGGGCCGGCTTTGGCGCCATCATGGGATCGAAGAACCTCAAGGCCGTTGTCGTCAAGGCTTCCGGGAAGGATATGGAAATCGCCGACAGATCCGCTTATGAGGCGTTCCGCAAGGATCTCAACAAGAAGATCATCGAAGCCTTGCCTGCGACTGTTTTGCACGAAGACGGGACGGCGGCCAACCTGACGGGTGGTGTTTACAGCGGCGATGTCCCGGTGAGAAACTGGACGTCCAACTTCTGGGAGGCGGCGGCAGATGCCCTGGCGGGAAGCACCCTGAGCGACATGTACCTGACAAAGCGCGGGGCCTGCGCGTTCTGCGGCATTGCCTGCAAACGCATCGTGGAGATCAAGGAAGGACCGTTTGCCGTACCGGAGGGACCTGGGCCGGAATATGAAACCATCGTCTCATTCGGAACCCTCATCGGCTCCATTGATCTGGCGGCGGCCTGCAAGGCGGGCCATGTCTGTAATGAACTGGGCATGGACACCATTTCTGCCGGGGGGACCATCGCCTGGGCCATGGAAGCCTTCGAGAAGGGGGATCTGACGCTCGCGGATACGGACGGCATCCCTCTGAACTGGGGCGATATGGAAGCCGTCATTAACGTCGTTCTGCCGAAGATTGCCACAAGGGAAGGGAGGCTGGGCCAATTGCTGGCCGATGGCAGCGTTGCCGCCGCGAAAAAGATCAAAAGAGGAATGGAATATACCGTTCACAGCAAGGGACTGGAAGCGCCCATGCATGACCCTCGCGGCGGCGGGCACGGAATGGCTCTGACCTATGCGATGAGCCCTAGGGGGGCCTGCCACGTGGCGGATCCCATGCTGTTTGTCGAAATGGGCGCCCGTTACTATCCGGAGATCGGATTTGACTATATAACCGGCATGGAGCCCCGCAGCGACGAGAAGAAGCCTGAAGCGGCCGTTGTTTCCATTACCTTCGGCGCCCTTGAAAACAGCGCCTGCTGGTGCGCCTTTGCCGACGCGTTGACCATTCCGGACTGGCTGAACCTGTTCAATGCGGTTGCGGGCTATGGCTGGGGTATCGAGGAAATGATGAGAGCCGGACGGCGGGTCTTCTATCTGAAGCGCCTCATCAATTACCGCTTTGGTCTGACGGCGCAGGATGACAGCCTGACGCCAAGGATGCTGGCGCCGGCCAGTGACGGCGAACCGGAAGGCATCGAAATGAATTTCGAGGGCATGAAGGCGCGGTTCTATGAATTAATGGGCATTGATCCCGTCAAGGGCATTCCCACAAAGCAGAAACTCGAGGAATACGGCATGGCGGAAGAAGCAATCAAGGTATGGTGACGCCAAAGACTTAACTTGCAATGTAAGATGTCCTGATCGTTATTCGTCTATCTCGGGCCGGTCAAGATAATGATCGATATCGCCGGATTGGGGACTCTTTTTCCAAATCGGCAAATCCTCCTGGAAAGGCGGCGCAGTCAAAAATCGGATCTGCCGGTCATAAAGAAGGCGCGGGGCTGCGATCGCTTTTCCTGCGAAACCACTGGAGCAGAAAAACACAGAGAAACAATGCGGCGCCGATCAGGTCGGTCTGAAGCCCCGGCTTGATCAACAACAGGGCGGCGACGAGCAGCAGGGCGGCCTCGTACCAGCTCGTCTTGATCAAAAAGCATCTCTGGACGGCAGCGGCAAGGCAGTAAATCCCGAAGCTGGCCGTCAGCAGCGCCGTAAGGATCTTCCAGAGGCTGCCGATGAAGAGCAGCTCGGGCGCATAGACGAACATGAACGGGACAATGAAGCCGGCGATTCCGAGCTGGAAGGCCGCCACCCCCGTCTTCCAGGGATCGGAACGGGCGATGCCCGCCCCCGCATAGGCGGCCAGGGCCACGGGGGGCGTGATGTCCGCGCGCGTTCCGAAATAGAGGATGAACAGGTGGGCGGCCATGGGCTGGACCCCCATCTGGACGAGAGCGGGGGCCACGAGCGCGGAGATGATAACGTACTGGGCCGTCGTCGGCACGCCCATTCCCAGGAACAGGCAGGCGATCATCGTAAACGGCAGGGCCAGGTAAAGCTGTCCCATGGAGGCGTCAACGATCAAGGAGGAAAACTTGATCCCCAGGCCGGTCATCGTGATCGAGCCGATGATGATCCCCGCTGCGGCGCAGGCCGCGGCCACCTCGACGGCGCCGATCGCGCCCTCTTTCAGGCCTTCCAAGATCAGCTTCCCGTAGGCCTTCAGCGATTCCCTGCGGATGATGCACATGAGCAAGGAGGTGGCGATGGTGGCGATGATCGCCCAGAAGACGGCGCGTTCGGGCGAATAGTCCTGCATCAGAAACGCGATGAGCAAAAAGATGGAGAAGAGGTGGTGCCACCCCAAGGCGAAGGCGGCGCCGATCTTCGGCAGCTCCTTCCGGGGAAGGCCGACAAGACCCAGGGATACGGCCCGGAAGTGGACCTGCATGAACGTAGAGAAGAAGGCGAGGGTCGCCGGAATGGCGGCGGCAATGCAGACCTTGTAGTAGGGGACGGAGAGGAACTCCGCCATGATGAAGGCGGCGGCCCCCATGATGGGGGGCATGATCTGACCCATTGTGGAAGACGACGCCTCGACGCCGGCCGCGAAATGCGCAGGGTAGCCGGTCCGCTTCATCAGAGGAATCGTGAACGTTCCCGTCGTAACCGTGTTGGCCACAGAGCTTCCCGATATCATTCCGAAGAAGGCGCTGGAAATGACGGCGGCCTTCGCGGGGCCTCCCCGCGTCCAGCCGGTCAGCGCAAAGGCCACATCCGTGAAGAACTGTCCGGCGCCTGTTTTTCGCAGCAGGGCGCCGTAGAGAATGAAAAGCAGGATGAAGTTGGCCGACACCCCGATGGGGACGCCGAATATCCCGTCCGTAGAAAGTGACAGGTAGGTGCAGAGCCGCTGGATGCTGTACCCTTTGTGGGCCAGGACATCCGGCAGATATGGGCCGAAGAGGGCGTAGCCGATGAAGACGACGGCGATCAGGGGAACAGCCAAACCCGCGGCGCGGCGGGCCGCCTCCAGGACGATCAGCACCAGGACGGTTCCCATGACGACGTCCATCGTGCCGAAGGTTCCCGCCCGGTTGAGGATGCTGGTGGAGTAGATGAAGATCCACAGGCAGATGCCCACAGAAACGATCAGAAACAATACGTCCGGGAGGGACATGCGCGTCAGCGGCGACCTCTTTTTGGAAAACGGATAAAGGGCGAACAGGAGTATGGACATGAACAGCCAGTGGATCGCCCGGTGGTCCAGCGCGAAGAACGGGTGAAAATAGGCGTACAGAAGATGATAACAGGAGGTAATCACGGCCACAATGGAAATCAACAGGGCGGGCAGCCCCCCGTATTCGCGTTTCCGCTCGAATTCGCCGAGCACCTCTTTGGCGCGCTGCGCCAGGTCCTCTTCCGTTTCCTGTTCCGTCGCTGAGGCTCTCGGGATCGCCGGTTCCTTCTCTATCGTTTGTCGACGCTCTTCGTTGTGCGAATCCATACCGAATCTCTCCCCCTTGAGATGGACAACAGCGGTATTTCCCGACCGTGAAGGATCAGGACATGGTTGGCAACTTCTCCAACCCGGAGCAGAAAGCGGGGAATGACCCGGTGCCTGTGAACCCGGGTCCAGTCCGCGGAGAAGTCTGTTTTCCCCATCCCCGGATGGGATTCCAGGCCTGCTCCATACCAGAGATAGCTTTCCTCGATGAGAATGATCTCCCCTTCATCGCCGATGATGAACAGATCCCGCACCGGCGTGTGATCGGAGGAGTGGCGGTATTCGATTGTGAAATGATCCCCCCGCTTCACGGGGGATTCCCAGAGCACCGCTTCCCCGACCGTGCGGACGACCTGGAGGGTCATGCTCTCCTTCACGCAGGACGCCGCCTGCGTCTGTCCCGCAAGGGACAGGAGGGTCAGCAGTAAACAGAGGATCCTGCCCATGAACGCCCCCTGTCCCGTCTGCATCTGGATTCTCTCCTATTTCAACGCGCCCACTTCCTTGAAATACTTCACGGCGCCCGGATGCAGCGGCAGCGGGCTGTTGACCGCGTTGGCCGGCGTCAACTGGGATGCTACGGGATGAACGTTGATCAGGGCGTATTTCCCCTCCTTGACGTTGCTGTAGATCGCCTTCACGATCTTGTAGGCCACGTCGTCTTTCATCTTGCGGTTGGCGACCATGATGTTGGAATCGCCCAGGCAGAGGACGTCGTAATCCACCTTCGAATAGGTCTTCCCGGGGATGACGATTTTGACGTAATAAGGGTGTTTCTTGAGGATATTGTCCGCCTGTCTCTGGTCGATGGGAATCAGGACAATATCGCGTGTCGCCGCCAGATCCATGACAGCAGATCCAGGATAGGCGAAGTTGAAGAAGACCGCATCCACGATTCCGTCCTTAAGGGCCTGTACCGATTCCGTCTGGGAAAGGTTGGCGATAGTCAGGTCCTTCTCAAGGTTGAAGCCCGCTTCCTGGAGGATGATCTTGGCCATTGTCGAGCAGCCGCTGCCCGGCACGTCGATGGAAACCTTCTTCCCCTTCAGGTCGGCGATCTTCTTGATCCCGGTCTGGGCCGTCGTCACAAGATGCTGGGGCGCGGGGTACATCTGGAAGAGGGAGACAATGTCGTATTTCTTTTCAAAAGGCGCCTTCCCCTGGGTGGCGTTGTAGCCGACGCTTCCCATGACCATTCCCATATCCGAATCGCCGTTGCCAACGAGACGGCTGTTTTCAACCGAGGCTCCCGTGGATTCGGAGGCGCAACGGAATCCTTCCACGGTTTTCTGAATCACTACGGACATGCCGCCTCCGAGTGGATAGTAGGCCCCGCCGGGGCTTCCTGAGGCAAGTGTCAGGAAAACCTTTTCTGCGGCGCTTGCCGGAACCGCGAATGCCAGGCAAACCATTAAACTTACTGTAAAAAATGCAATCCATGAACGTCTCATTATCTTGCCCTCCTTTGCGATTGATCCTCTGTTTTCTTTCAGGAACCGATCTCTCGGACCAGTTCCCACATTGCCCTTGTTTCAGGAGGGTGCACCCCCTCCAATTATTTTTTCCGTTCCGAGAATTCCTCCAACTTATCCAGCCGCTCCGGTGCCGACACCGTCGCGAGACAGGCCTCGATTTCGTAGTCCATGAGCGCCTCGAGACTGACCTCCGATGCCATGTTGAGCCCCTTCTTGATCAGGTTGATGGAAAAGAGCGAATTGGCGGCAATCTTCTTCGCCATTGCCATGGCTTCCTCCATCAGCCGTTCCGGGGGAACGGTCCGGTTGACGAGACCGATGCGCTCCGCTTCCTTCCCGTCGATGGTGTCACAGGTGAATAGAAGTTCCCGCGCCTTGCCCGGTCCTACAAGGTCCTGAACCAGGCGCATGGCGCCGCCCGTGACCGAAGAGGAGACCCGCGCCTCGGGAGAACCGAACTTTGCCCCCTCCGCAGCGATGCGGATGTCGCAGGCAAGCGCCAGTTCGTAGCCGCTTCCCAGGGCGAAGCCATTCACGGCGGCGATTGTCGGTTTGGGATAGCGGATGATCTGACGGGATATCTCCTGGAGATGAACCAGGTAATCGCGGTAGGCTTTCAGAGACCGGCCCTTGGAGTCCTTCAGATCGGCCCCGGTAGAGAAGGCGCGCCCCGTTCCCGTGATGATGAGAGCCCGAATGCTCTCGTCTTCGCGTGCGTCGGCAAGCGCCCGCTCCATATCGAGCCAGAGCTGTTTGTTCATGGCGTTGAGCACTTGGGGACGATTCAATGTGATGACGGCGATGCTTTCATTCTTTTCGTAAATGATGCACTCACGATTCACGATGATCCTCCTTAAGCGATGATAATCCGGGCGTCGACGACGGAGGCCCCCTTTTCATGGACGATGACCGGATTGATGTCCACTTCGGCAATCTCCGGGTGGTCAGCCGCCAGTTGAGCGATCCGCTGCAGAATCTCCTTCAGAATGCCGACATCCTTCGGTTTCTGACCCCGCACGCCGGCCAGTAGCGGATAGCCCTTGATATCATGGACCATCTCCCCGATATCGAGATCGGTAAGAGGGATGACGCGAAAGGAGATGTCCTTCAGAACCTCAACGAAGATGCCGCCAAGACCGAACATCAGAACTGTCCCGAACTGGGGATTCCGGATCATGCCGATGATGCATTCCTGGCCCTTCGGCGCCATAGGCGCCACAAGGGCCCCAAGGATCTTCTCCGGGCGGCTGATCTTTGCGGCGTTCGCGACGACCGCCGCAAACCCCTTGCGGACGGCCTTTTCGTCACCAAGGTTCAGGAGGATTCCCCCTGTGTCGGACTTGTGAAGGATCTCTGATGAGACGATCTTCAGGGCGACGGGGAAGCCGACGGCAGCCGCCGCAGCGGCCGCTTCTTCCGGGGTTTTCGCCAGTTTGGCCGGCGGCAGCGGGATCCCATAGAGGGAGAGCATTTCCCGTGCCTCCGTCTCCAGAAAATTTTTCCTGCCCGCCTGTCTTACCGATTCGATCAGCATCCCGGCCGCGGCCGCATCCGCCCGCATTGCAAGCAGAGGACGGGCGTGGGCCAGTTTCCCCCGACGGGTTGCGAACTTGGCCATATAGGCGAGGCATTGCGCGGCCCGTTCCGAGGATGGGGTCAACAAGACACCGTTTTCATTTAGGATTTCCATTGATGGAAAGGGCGCTTGGGCGAAGGAGGTGTGAACCGCAATGGGTTTATTGTACTGGCGCATCAGGCGAACCAGTTCCCGGGAAGTGTTCTCTTCCAGTTCGCCGACATGCGGGGCGATGATCTCCTTGAAGCCGCCGAAAAACCCCGTTATATAGACGGAATCAATGGCCTCCTCCTGCATGAGGATTTCGACGACCTTGTTGATCATGTCGGGGTTCTCCTCGGCCGTGCCGCCGTAGTCGATCGGGTTTGAGGCAGGCATTCCGGCAAGCAGGCAGGGGCGGATCCTTTCCTGGGCGGCCTGTGGCAGAACCGGAACTTCCAGACCAAAATGTTCGGCGTTGTCTGCGGCGACCGAGTTGTCGCCGCCGCCCTCGGAAACGATGGCGACGCGGTTTCCCTTCGGCAGGGGCATGTTGGCAAATGACATGGCGACGTCGAACATCTCGTCCACATTGGCGACACGGACAATACCCGCCTGGCGGAAGGCTGCGTCGACGATAGCGTCGTCGGCGGCCAGCGATCCCGTATGCGAAGCGGCGGCCCGGGCGCCAGCCTGACTGCGCCCAACCTTAAGAATGATGACCGGCTTGCGCCTGGAAACGCCGCGGGCTATCCGGACGATGTGCGCTCCCTCCTTGATTCCCTCCATGTACATCAAAATCGCCTTGGTGGCATCATCCTGCCCGAGGTACTCGATGTATTCATGGAACTTGACGCCGATTGCATTTCCCGCGGAGATGATATGGCTTAAGCCCACCCCGCGCATCTCGGCGTAATGAGTGATCGAGTCGATAATGTTCCCGCTCTGGGCGATGACGGCAAGAGGCCCTTTTTTGATTGGCGGGACGCCGAGGAGGTTCATGGCAGCGGAAGCGGAAAAGAGGCCCGAGCAGTTGGGACCGACAATCTTGGCACCCCCCTCGGTCGCGATTCTGAGGATATCCGCCTCTATTATTTTCCCCGCTTCGCCTGTTTCCCCGAGACCGGCAGTGATGATCACGATCCCCTTGGCGCGCATTTTCACGCTATCTGCCACAGCCTGGGGGATCAGTTTCTGGGCAACAACGACCATGACAAGATCCACCTCCTGATCGATATCGAGGATCGAGGGGTAGGCCTTCATTCCGAACAGGGTGTCGCGCTTGGGATTGATCAGAAAGATTTTTCCCGGGTACCCTCCCAGGATCAGGCTCCTCGTCCGCCGCTCAGCTGCTTTGCCGGGTACTTCGGAAGCCCCGATGACCGCGACGGAGGCGGGGTTGAAAAGACGGTCCAACGATTCCATCACATCCTCCTCTTAATTGATGATCAATATAAAAGGCCAGGCTGGGTGTCACTGAACTGATCGTATGGAATTAATGAGGACTTCCTTTATCGTATGGAGAAGCATAAGAAAAACCGTTCGGTGTGTCAATGAAAATCAGAAAAAGGGTCAGAAGCACGTAAATGGTCCGGGTTTGCAGCACACCGATTTAATATGGCCACCGAACGAGGCAATCCAAGCAGAATGATTATTGTCGGGCACAAGAACAGGCGTGGATTCCGCTTGCCCTGGTCCGTTACTTTTCCTCTGTTTTTCCGACAGCCGCAACACCCGCCGGGCATATGCTTCTCGTTTTCGTCGCTTTTCTTATTTCGTCTCCAGCATCATCCGTTGCACCATCATGACGCCGCTTTTCCTGACCGTTTTCTTTGTTATCCCGATCCGACTGGGTTAATCCATTGTTTGTTCGTGAAGCCATGCCAGATATTCGTGACTGCCCTTTAGAAGGGGCCATGCCATGATTTCCGGCGTCTCGTATGGATGGCCGGCCTTGATGGCCGCTTCCACTGCGTCGTAAAGGCCCGCCCGGGTCTTGATGTGACACTGCCACTCCTCGGCGCGCTCGATGTTCTCTTTCCACCGGTAAATACTTAAGACGGGACCGACAATCTGGACACAGGCGGCCAACCTCTTTTCGACGAGCAATCCGGCAATCTTTTCCGCGTCTTCCCGTCTTTCCGTCGTTGTCACGACCTGGATGGCAAGCTCCCTGGACTGATTTCCCATCTTCATGACTCCATAAAAAAACGTTATTTCGTTAATAATTTGTGCAGGCATACATCATGACGGCGGCGGCCTGCGGCAGACTCAGAGATTCCGCATCCGACGACCCCGGGATACGCCAGCGTTCATCGGCCAGATCGAGCAGATGCCGAGGCAGGCCGTGACTCTCGCTCCCCAAAAGCAGGGCGGTCCTGCCGTTGCAGGGATGCGGCAGGACGCCGTTGCGGACGTCGCCGCCCAGCAGACGAAAGGACTTTCCCAGGTCCGGCAGGGTCGTGGCAAAATCCACGTCGGCGATCAGCGTCAGGTGAAAAAGGCTTCCCATGGCCGTCCGAACCACTTTAGGATGGGTATAATCGACCGATCCGGCGCTGAGCAGGACCGTTCCGAAACCGAACCAGTCCGCTGTGCGCAGCAAGGCTCCCAGATTGTTGGGGTTGTTGATTTCATGCAGCAGCAGCAGCCGATCGCTCCGGACGGCCTGCAGATCATCGCGGGCCGGCATCGCCGGAACCGAGGCCAGCGCCATGATTCCTTCCGGGGTTTTATCCTGGGTGAGCCGGTTCCATTCCTTTTCATCCAGGCGATAAACAGCGATTTTCCCGGAAACAGCGGACACAATTTTTGCGAAATGATCCTCTTTGCCTGACAGGATCAGCAAGGCCTTTGCTTCCCAGGCGCTCTTCAGAAGGTCCATCACAACCTTGGCGCCCTCCGCCAGGAAAAGCTTCTCCCGGTTGCGAACGTTTGCCCGTTGAAGGGTCGTCCATAATTTTAATTGTAATTTCGTTGGCCTCAATAATGTCATGACTGGCCCCCGCCGTAGCGCTTGGCGTCCGTTCCATTGATGCTCAGGTCTTACCGGTGTGGCATACGGTGTTTTTGACGTGCTTTTTCAACGTCAATTCATGGCTCACGGCGTAATGTCGCCAGATCAGGATGATCGCGCCTGCTGCCATCATCAACAGACAAAGGACCTGTCCGGTGGTCAGCGACACCCAGATCAACCCGATATGTGCGTCCGGTTCCCGATAGAATTCGATGAAGAAACGGACCAGCCCATAGCCCATCAGATAAAGCGCCAGCAGAAAACCGTCAAAGGGACTCCTTCTCCGGATCGTCCAGAGAACGGCAAAGAGCGCCAGCCCTTCAAAAAAAGCCTCATAGAGCTGGGAGGGATGTCTGACGACCTGCAACGGATCGAGGGGGAAGATCATGCCCCAGGCGACGGAGGTTGCCCGGCCGTAGAGTTCCCCGTTGATGAAGTTTCCGATCCGGCCAAAGGTATAACCCAGTGGAATAGCCGGAACGAAAAGATCGGCAAGTCGCCAGAAGCTGATCCGATGCCGGCGGCAGAAGATCAGCGTGGCAAACACGACGCCGATGGCCCCGCCGTGATAGGACATGCCGCTGATCCCGGTGAAGCGGATGCCGCTCGTAAAATCGAAGGGCAGGAAGATTTCCAGGGGATGGCCCAGATAGTAGGAAAAATTATAGAAAAGGACATAGCCCAGCCGGGCGCCTAGGATTAAACCCAGGATGAGCCAAACGAAACAATCCTGGATCGTTTCCGCCGAATAATCGTAGTTCTCTTTTTTTATCCGGTGCATGATCAGAGCGTAGGTCAGGGCGAAGGCCACCAGATACATGAGGCTGTAATAGCGGACCTGAAAGGCCCCGAACGTAAACAGATTCGGATTGATCTGCGCGGGAAGGTGCTGCCAGTCGCTCAACATGTCAGTACGATTCCCCTTTCATGTCCTCAACATAGAGTTGAGCCGCATAGGCCGCCGTCGCCCCATCGCCGCAGGCCGTGACGACCTGCCTCAGGAGCTTGCGCGTGCAGTCGCCGCCCGCAAAGATGCCCTTGGCCGATGTCCGCATGTTGGCATCCACGACGATATGGCCGCCCTGATCCAGTTCAACAAGGCCGCGGACAATGTCCGTATTGGGAATGAGTCCGACAAAGATAAAAATGCCTTCGGCTGGAATGACGTGGGTTGCCGATGTCCGGACATCCCGGAGCCGGACACTCTGAACCCCTTCGGCCCCGATGATTTCATCAACCATGGCGTTCCAGGCAAACGCGATTTTCGGATTGGCAAAGGCCCGTTGCGGCAGGACGCCGGTTGCCCGCAGGCGATCCCGGCGGTGGACAATGGTTACTTTGCTTGCAAAGTGGGTAAGAAAAAGGGCTTCCTGAACCGCCGTGTTGCCGCCGCCGACGACCACGACCTCCCTGTTCCGGAAAAAGGGACCGTCGCAGGTCGCACAGAAGGAAACTCCTTTGCCGATGAAAGCTTCTTCGCCTGGTACGTCCAGCCGCCGCCAGTGCGCTCCCGTGGCAACGATCACGGCCAGCGCCTCATGATGCTGCTCACCGGCATGTACGCCCCAGCCTTCCACATCCCCCCATTGACGCTTCTCGATGGATTTGACATCGCCGGCGGCTGAAATCATGCCGAACTGCAGGGCCTGTTTTTTAAACTTTTCGATCAGTTCAAACCCGTTGATACCTTCCGGGATGCCCGGGTAATTCTCAATCAGATCGGTGACGGTGATCTGGCTGACCGTTGACGCCCCTTCCAGCAGCAGCGTCTTGAGCCCGGCCCGCGCACCATAAAGAGCAGCCGTAAATCCGGCGGGCCCGCCGCCGACAATCGCGAGGTCATAGACATGACCGGGAATATTATTTTTGGCCATTGTGTTAATGAGACCTCCCTTCTCTTCCTCAACCCCGACGATCCGGGTTTGACTTTCTCTAAACGACAAGGAGGGTTTTTGTAAAGCTTAAAGATGACCGACCTTGGATCAGAGAAATGGTTCACAAGCGGCAGCGTGTTTCGCCGAGTGTGACACGGCTTCGTCATGTCCCCATGATATTATCGGTATGCCATGCGTCATGTTAATATCCGGCCATTCTTGCAGCGAAAGAGTTTATTCAAATCGCGTCGTCGTCATGTTTCAGATTCATCGATTACTGCGCCAGTGCGCTGACGTCGGTAATCGCTTCGGCTGCCCCGAACATCGGGATGCGCTTCACCTTGGCCGCGGTGAAGTCAAGTTTCTTGAATTCCACCTTGCGCAGATTGAAGTTGTCGTAGGTGCGGAAGTAGAGCACCCGGTTTGTCAGGTCGTTGAAGGTGGCCCACTGCGTGGACTCGCTGGGGGCCACCTTCCCCACGGTCGCCTCGCCTTTGGGCAGCGGATCGATTGCCATGCCGTGGATGATGTCGAAGTTGTTCATGATGTGCTGGGCCAGGTTCAGGGTCCGCCCCACGTCCGGCTGCCCGTAAGCGAACCGGGTCAGGGCGGCCAGGCGGACGAAACGGCTCGGCGGGGTCAGATCACCAGGAAGGCCGAACATCCCGGCGCCATGGCCTGTCGGGAGCAGGGTGACGCCGGACTGCTTGATCGGCTGCGGCCGGACGTTTTCGAGGCCGATGTACTGGCGCAGGTTGGTCATCTGCCAAGGGAAGCGGGGGGCGTTGGTCATGATGCCGAGCGGGTTGTCGTAGACGCGCAGGGCGCCCTCCTCGTATTCGATGACCTTGCAGTCGCCTTTCGCATCGCACGCGTTAAAGTGGAGCGTCGGACAGAACGGCGGTGTTCCCGGTACGCAGTAGGAAACGGCCTTCAGCTTCGACAGCTCCCGCTCGATGTCCGCCACGCTGTCCAAGTTACCGAGGATCCAGTCGGTAACCAGCAGCCCTGCGATCGTCTGTGCCCGCTTGCCCGGGTTCCACTCTTGCCATTTCATGTCGACCTCGAACCAAAGCCCACTGACTGCCACTCCCTTCTCGTTCATCCCTTCGTTCACGCCAAACTCCTGTCCGAACTGTGTCACTCCGACA